>NZ_CP069338.1:6962857-7573928 GCF_016859125.1 Archangium violaceum
TCACGCTGATGGCCTGTTACGGCATGCCCCCCTGCGAGGAGCCCGCCCCGGATGGTGGCACCGACGAGTTCCACTGCTACGACTACGAGCCCGTGGAGGGTGACGGCGGCGTGCTGTCCGATGGTGGCACGCTGCCCACGGACGCCGGAGTGGACGCGGGGAACTGACCCCGCGTCGGAGCAGTCCCGGGTCAGTGCGTGGCGGGGCCGATCAGCCAACGCGCACGGGCCCGGGCCACCAGCTGGCCGGACTCGTCGGTGAGGTCCGCCTGGACGTCGTACTCGCGCCGCTCATTGGGTACGGCGGCGGGCGCACGGCATTCGGCGGTGATGGGGCCGCGGGCCTTCTTCAGGTAGTCCATCTCCAGGTGGGTGATGATGCCCCGCAGGCCCTCGGGCAGGGAGGACATCATCGCCACACCGGTGGCCACCTCGCCCAGGTTCATCAACGCGATGGCGTGCACGGAGCGCAGGTGGTTGCGCACGGCGCGCCGGTCGCGCATCCGCACCCGGGTGTAGCCCTCCTCGAGGGAGAGGACCTCCGGGCGGATGGTGCCGGTATAGGGCGCGAAGTTGCCGAGGAGCTGCCCCATCAGGACGCCACCACCGGGAGCGTGGCGCAGCAGGCTCCACGCGCGGCGCAGGGTCTCGGAGGAGGCGAGGTGGCTCAGGGATTCGGTCAGGTTGGAGAGCAGGGACATGGTGGCTCCGCTTCACACGATGTAGTTGGCGGTGCCGCCGTCGACGCGGAGCGCCGCACCAGTGGTGGCCGCGGCGCGCGGGCTGCAGAGGTAGACGGCCAGGTTGGCCACCTCCTCGGGCGAGGCGAAGCGGCGCAGGAGCGAGGTGGGGCGCTCGTGCTTGAAGAAGTCGGTCTCCACCTGCTGGACCGTCCGGCCGCTGCCCTGGGCGATGTTCTGGAGGAAGTCCTGCACGCCCTCCGTCTTGGTGGGCCCGGGCAACACGGAGTTCACGGTCACTCCGGTGCCAGCCAGCTCGATGGCCAGCCCGCGCGACACGCTGAGCTGCGCCGTCTTCGTCATCCCGTAGTGGATCATCTCCTTCGGGATGTTGAGGGCGGACTCGCTGGAGATGAAGAGGATGCGGCCCCAGGCGCGCTCGCGCATGCCGGGCGCGTAGTGACGGGAGAAGCGCACGCCACTCAGGACGTTGGTCTCGAAGAAGCGCATCCAGTCGGAGTCCGGAATCTCGAAGAACGGCTTGGGCTCGAAGATGCCGAGGTTGTTCACGAGGATGTCCACCGAGGGGAGGCGGGCGAACACCGCCTGGGCGCCCTCGGCGGTGCCGGCATCGGCCACCACGCCTTCCACCTGGGCGTTGGGAAACTCCTTCCGGAGGCGGGCGACGGCGTTGTCGACCGACTCCGTCTTACGGCCATTGACGATGACGTGGGCGCCCTCGGCGGCCAGGCCGCGCGCGATGGCGAAGCCGATGCCGAACGTGGAGCCGGTGACGAGGGCACGGCGGTTGCGAAGCTCGAAGTCCATGGGTTGATTGACTCCTGGGGGGACGAGGGAGCGCGAGACTAGGTGGACGGCGGTGCACGCCCAAGCCTCTTGTCATCCCCGTGCCCGGGTGGTTGCTGGACGGACGGACAATGTGGACCCCTGGCCCCGCTCCACGAGGTGCCTACCTTCGAGTGAAGGGCTGAACGTGCTTTCAGTCGGGCGCGTTCCGGACGATTCCACGAGAGGACTTCATCAATGGCACGTACACGCAAGCAGAGCCGGAGCAGCAGCGGACGGGAGGCGCTCCGGAAGAACGGGATGATGGCGCACCTGCTGGACTCGCTCGACGCGGGCCAGGACATCGGCCACTTCGGCCGGCTCGTCTTCGCGATGGTGGCGCGGCACTTCATGGACGACGCGGAGCTGCGGGAGACGCTCCAGCAGGATCCGGCCTGTGACGAGCGGCAGGCGCTCGCGCTCATCGAGCAGGTGAAGGGGCGCGACTACAGCCCTCCCCGGCGCGAGAAGGTGCTCCAGTTCCAGGCGCAGCAGGAGTTCCCCATCTGCCCCAACCCGGAGGATCCGGACGCCTGCAACGTCTACAAGGATCTCCAGTTCCCGGAGAGCGTCTACGAGCACATCTCCGAGTACCGGGAGCAGAAGGCGCACGCGCACGAGGGCGACGCATCGGCGGCCGGGCCGGCGTGAGGCCGTGCGGGCCGTGACGTCGAGCACCGCTTCACCCGGCGGCACTGGGACCGCCGGGTGGAGGCGGGGGCCTCAGTGCTGGATGCGGGTGCCCAGCACCTGGAGGAAGCCGGCGATCCACTTCGGGTGCGCGGGCCAGGCGGGGGCGGTGACGAGGTTGCCGTCCACCACCGCGTCATCCACCGGCACCTGCACGTAGGTGCCCTTGGCGAGCGTCACCTCGGGGCCGCACGCGGGGTAGGCCGTGCAGCGCTTGCCCTCGAGCACGCCCGCGGCCGCGAGCACCTGCAGGCCGTGGCACACGGCGGCGATGGGCTTGTTCGCCTCGGCGAAGTGGCGCACCACCTGGAGGACCTTCGGGTTGAGGCGCAGGTACTCCGGCGCCCGGCCGCCCGGAATCACGAGCCCGTCGTAGTGAGACGCCTCGATCTCGGAGAAGGTGGCGTTGACGGCGAAGTTGTGGCCCGGTTTCTCACTGTACGTCTGCGCTCCGTCGAAGTCGTGTACGGCGGTGCGCACCGTGTCGCCAGCCTTCTTGTCCGGGCAGACGGCGTGGACCGTGTGGCCCACGGCCTGAAGGGCCTGGAACGGCACCATGACCTCGTAATCCTCGACGTAATCACCCACGAGCATCAGCAGCTTCTTGCCAGCCATAGGACATCCTCCGGGTTGAAGATTCACGGATGATACAGCGGTCGTCAGGCCTGGGGCAGCGGTGGCAGGTGCGCCAGCAGACGCGTCAGATCCGGCTGGAGCTCGTCCGGGGTGGCGGTGGCGAGCATCCGGGCGTCATGGTTGCCCCAGGTGACACCGTAGG
The DNA here is from genome assembly GCF_016859125.1 of Archangium violaceum. NCBI lineage: Bacteria > Pseudomonadati > Myxococcota > Myxococcia > Myxococcales > Archangiaceae > Archangium > Archangium violaceum. The sequence continues at coordinate 6,965,851 of NZ_CP069338.1, forward strand.
TGCGCAACCCCGCGGCCCGCCCGGCGAGGATGTCCGCGGTGGTATCGCCCACCATCCACAGGCCCTTGGCGCTCAGGGCGGCCAGGGCCCGGTGGATGACATCCGGCGCGGGCTTGTGCGGGAAGCCATCGGTGCCCTGCACGTAGTCCACGGCGGGCGTCATCCCGAGCGCCTCGATGAAGCGCCTCGCCATGTCGGTGCGCTTGGTGGTGGCGATGGCGAGCTTGTAGCCGCGCTCCCGCAGTGTGCGCAGCAGTTCGATGACGCCGGGGTACGGGCGCGAGCGGCGGACGAAGTTGCGCGCGTAGTGCTCGCGGTAGACGAGGCACAGGGCCGCCGCGTGCGCGGGCGCGAAGTGCGCGTACATGTCCTCGAGGGGCTGTCCGATGAGGGGCCGCACCTCCGAGTCCTCTGGCACCGGCAGCCCCATGCTCGCGAGGCCGTGCTGGAAGCTGGCGATGATGTCCGGCAGCGAGTCCACCAGCGTGCCGTCGAGGTCGAAGACGATCGTGTTGGGCGGGGTCGTCATGGGGAGCCTCTACCACTCCGGGCGGAGGCTGGAGCAACTGTGTTATCAGCGGCGGCCATGCCGGTGAAACGTACCCTGGGCTTCACGCTCCTGTTACTCGCCCTCCTGGCGGCCACATGGCAGCGAGCCCGGGCCGTGGAGCGTCTCCCTCTCCCATGCCTACCTGGACGGGCCCTCGAAGCGGGGCAGGGGATGCTCTTCCGACCGTACGCGATGGTCGTGAGCAGGTACGGACGCGTGAGGGTCCGGGTGTGGGGCACCTTCGTGCTTCCGGCCAGGGCCGCCTTGCCCTGTAGGCAGTCGCTCCCGGGCTGACGTGGTGGGTGCTCGCCGGACCCGGCCTCGGGGGAGGAGGCTGCCTGGAGGTCGGATGCTTTTTCGGGCAGCGGGCATTTGCATCCCGCCATCCTGAGCGGTTAGGGGAGGGATAGGACGTCCCACATGGCCACGCAGACCCGCTATCCGCATCCCTTCCTTCCCGTCACCCGCGCCGACATGCAGGCCAGGGGTTGGGAGCAGCTCGACATCATCATCGTCTCCGGGGACGCGTACGTGGACCATCCCGCGTTCGGCCCGGTCCTCATCGCCCGCTTCCTCGAGGGCCGTGGGTTCAAGGTGGGCATCATCCCCCAGCCTGACTGGCACTCGGCCGAGCCCTTCAAGGCCCTGGGCAAGCCGAGGCTCTTCTTCGGGGTGGCCGCCGGCAACCTCGATTCGATGCTCAACCGGCTCACCGCGCAGAAGAAGAACCGCTCGGAGGACCAGTACAGCCCGGGGGGCCGCACCAACTGCCGGCCGGATCGCGCCACCATCGTCTACGCCCAGCGCTGCCGCGAGGCGTACCCGGACGTGCCCATCGTCCTCGGCGGCATCGAGGCCTCGCTGCGGCGCATCGCCCACTACGACTACTGGAGCGACAAGGTGCGCCGCTCCATCCTCATGGACGCCAAGGCGGACCTGCTCGTCTTCGGCATGGGCGAGCGCCCCATCTGGGAGGTGGCCGATCGCCTGCGCCGGGGTGAGCACATCGAGGACATCCGCGACGTGCGCGGCACCGCGTACATCATCAACGACGCGGACATGAAGGCCCACGAGGCGGATCCGGCGAAGAGGGCCGCGGACCAGAAGGTGGTGGTGCTGCCCTCGTACGAGGAGGTGGTGGAGGACAAGACGGCCTTCGCCCGCATGTCGCGCGACTTCCAGATGGAGACCAACCCCGGCAACGGGCGGCCCCTGGCGCAGCGGCACGGCAACCGCGCCGTCTACTTCAACTCCCCGGCGCGGCCGTTGGAGGACGGAGCGGGGAAGGGCGAGAGCGCGTCGGTGGCCATGGACGAGCTGTACGACCTGACCTTCAATCGTGTCCCGCACCCCATGTACAAGGAGCGCATCCCCGCCTACGAGACGGTGAAGCACTCCATCGTGTTGATGCGGGGCTGCTTCGGCGGGTGCACCTTCTGCTCCATCACCGAGCACGAGGGCCGCGTCATCCAGAGCCGTAGCGCGGAGAGCGTGCTGCGCGAGGTGCGGGCCCTGCGGCGCATGGGGGACTTCCGCGGCACCATCACGGACCTGGGTGGCCCCACGGCCAACATGTACAAGCTCAAGTGCAAGAGCGAGGACATCGAGAAGCGCTGCCGCAAGCTGTCGTGTGTGCACCCGGGCGTCTGCGAGAACCTGCAGACGGACCATGGGCCGCTCATCGACGTGATGCGGCAGGTGCGCGAGGAGGAGGGCGTCAAGCACGTCTTCATCGCCAGCGGCGTGCGGTACGACCTGGCCGAGCGCTCGCCCGAGTACGTGAAGGAGCTCGCCGCGCACCACGTGGGAGGCCAGCTCTCGGTGGCTCCCGAGCACGTGTCGCCCCGGGTGCTGGAGAAGATGAAGAAGCCCGGCATCGAGAGCTTCGAGCGCTTCCAGCACATGTTCGCCTGTGCCAGCGAGGAGGCGGGCAAGGAGCAGTACGACATCCCCTACTTCATCAGCGGGCACCCGGGCTCGACGCTCGAGGACATGGTGGAGCTGGCGCTGTGGCTGAAGAAGAATGGCAAGCGCCCGCGCCAGGTACAGGACTTCATCCCCACGCCGATGGCCGTGGCCACGGCCATGTACTACACGGGGATCGATCCGCTGAAGATGGAGCCCGTCTACACGGCGAAGGGACTCCGGGAGAAGCGGCTGCAGAAGGCACTGTTGCTCTACTGGAACCCCGAGCACTGGCCGCTGGCGCGCGAGGCGCTGACGCTGGCGGGCCGGGAGGACCTCATCGGTCGCGGGCCGAACGCGCTGGTGCCTCCAGAGACGCCCGCGGAGGCCTCGCGCCGCAAGCAGGCCGAGGCCCGTGAGCGGCAGGAGCGCCCGGAGCGACGGGCACGCTGACGGGGGCTTGCCCCCTTGGGTGCCCGGCCCCCGGTCAATTGAACTCCGGGACCACGCGCTTGCCCCGGTGCGTCACCACCTTGGGTGTCATGACGGACCTGTTCCAGCTCTTCGCCGTGGCGGCCGTGGTGATGGGCCTTTCGCAGACCATCGCGAAGGAGCGCCTCTTCGCACCCCTGCGCGAGAAGCTGGGAGGCAAGGAGACGTTCTTCGGCTACCTCGTCTCCTGTCCCTACTGCCTCTCCCACTACATGGCCTTCATCCTGGTGCCGCTCACGGGCACCTATCCCATCCGCGTGGTGGTGGGAGGTGTGGTGGGGAGCGTGCTGAGCTGGTTCTTCTCCTCCATCCTCCTCACCGTCATCGCGGCCTTCTACCGGGTCATCTTCTGGTTCGTGGACGAGTCGCAGGGGCTGGTACGCCGGCGCCAGCGGAGCGAGGAGGAGGAGATCGCCACCAAACGTCTGGTGCGCCGGAAGGTAGCCCAGGATCTTCCCACCGAGCAGGGCGTCGAGCCTCGGCCTCCAGCTGCCCACTGAGGTGCGGGTGGCGATTGCCGCCCAGGGCGGTGGGCGTTAGGTCATCACCATGTCCTTGCGCGCCAAGAACCCGGAAAGCACGCTGGCCATCGAAGTGGAGATCCAATCGGAGAAGGCCTCCGCGCTGCGGCGAGTGGCCTCCCGGTTGGAGTCGCTGCTCGTCGAGCTGACGGAGACGGAGAAGGCCCTGCCGGGCACGAGCGGCCCGATGAGGGCGCGACTGGTGGAGCGACACCGGGAGCTGCGAGCGGATGCGGAGAAGCAACGCTGGTACCTCATCGTCCAGCGCGAGGCGATGGGCCTGAGGCACCACGGCGACATCTACGAGCTGTACCGCCTGCCGGCCGCGGTGGAGTAGGGCGCTCCCTCTCCCTCCGGGAGAGGGGAGGGAGCTCAGGCGCGGCGCCGGTAGAGGCGCTCCTGGCCGTCCAGCTCGTCGTAGTCGTTCTCGAGCACCGTGTGGCGAAGCGTCTCGCCGCGGCCCATCGCGAGCACGCCGAAGCGCCGCAGGGACTGGTGCAGCAGCCGGTGCACCCGCTCCTGCAACTGCGTGCCGAAGTAGATGAGCACGTTGCGGCACAGAATCACGTTGAACTCGTTGAACGTGCCGTCGCTCACCAGGTTGTGCTGCGCGAAGACGATGTTCTTGCGCAGCGGGGCCTTGAAGATGGCGTGGTCGTAGTTGGCCGTGTAGTAGTCGCTGAAGGCCGCCGCGCCGCCGGCCCGCAGGTAGTTGGCGGTGTACTCGCGCATGTGCTCCAGCGGGAAGATGCCGGACTTGGCCCGCTCCACCACGCTCGCGTTCATGTCCGTGGCGTAGATGCGGCTGCGCTCGTACAGCCCCGCCTCCATGAGGAGGATGGCCAGGGAGTACACCTCCTCGCCCGTGGAACACCCCGCGTGCCAGATGCGCACGAAGGGCGCCGAGAAGAGGTGGGGCACCACCTTCTCGCGAAACGCCACGAAGAAGCTCGGGTCGCGGAACATGGTGGTGGTGTTCACCGACAGGTGCTGCAGCAACTCCCCCATCCTGGCGGGCTCGTGCAGCACCTTCGCCTGAAGCTCGGAGATGTTCCCCAGCTTCTGGGCATGCACCATGTTCCACACACGCCGCCTCAGCGATGCGCGGGCATAGCCACGGAAGTCCATTCCGTAGCGCCGCATGATGCCCTCGAGGAGGAGCTCCAGCTCGATGTCCTCCAGGGCATCCTCGCCCTCCACCACCGCCCGTGCCAGCGCTTCGCCCATGGTGCGTTACCCGTTGTTGCGATCCGAGGTGCGGAACAGCCACACGCGCAGGAGGCTGAGCAGCTGATCCGTCTCCACCGGCTTGGTGATGTAGTCGCTGGCGCCCGCGTCGATGCACTTCTCGCGGTCGCCCTTCATCGCCTTGGCGGTGAGCGCGATGATGGGGAGCGTCTTCAGCTCGTTGACCTGGCGGATGGCGCGCATGGTCTCGTAGCCGTCCATCTCCGGCATCATCACGTCCATGAGGACCACGTTGAGGTCCGGCGTGCCGCGGATGATGTCGATGCCCTTGCGGCCGTTCTCCGCGTAGAGCACCTGCATCTTGTGCTTCTCCAGCACGCTGGTGAGGGCGAAGATGTTGCGCACGTCGTCGTCCACCACCAGGACCTTCTTGCCGGCCAGCACCGGATCGTTCTGGTGCACCTGCTTGATCATCGCCCGCTTGTTCTCGGGGAGGTTGGCCTCCACGCGGTGCAGGAAGAGCGCCGTCTCGTCCAGCAGCTGCTCGGGCGACTTGACGCTCTTGATGATGATGGCGTCGGTGACGCGCTTGAGGACCGTCTCCTCCTCCTCGGTCAGCTCCTTGCCGGTGTAGACGATGATGGGCGGGGTGTGACCCATCGCCTTCATCTGCTCGATGAGCTGCAGGCCCGTCATGTCCGGCAGGCCCAGGTCCAGCACCACGCAGTCGAAGTACTTCTCCTTCATGGCCTCCAGGGCTTCCTGTCCGCTGCCCACCGGAGTCGTCTTCACGTCGCCGTTGCCGATGAGGCTGACGATGCTCTCGCGCTGACGCTGATCGTCCTCCACCACCAGCAGGTTCTTCACCGGCCGCTCGATGAAGCCCTTCACCCGCGACAGGGCCTCGCCCAGGACCTCGCGGCTGGCCGGCTTCTGCAGCACCGCCAGGGCGCCCAACCTCAGGCCGCGGCTGCGCTCCTCCTCGCTGGCGGAGATGATGTGCACCGGGATGTGGCGGGTGCGGCTGTCGTGCTTGAGGCGATCCAGCAGGTTCCACCCGTCGATGACGGGCAGCCCGATGTCCAGGGTGATGGCATCCGGCCGGTACTGGCGCGCCATGGCCAGACCCGTGTCGCCGCGCAGCGCCACCAGTCCCTTGAAGCCCTTCTCGCGCGCCAGGCCGAGGATGATGCGGGCGAAGACGATGTCATCCTCGATGATGAGCAGCGTCCGGTCCCCCGGCTGGATGGTGCGCCGGTCGTCCTCGACCTCCTCCTCGCGGGCCAGCTCCGCGTCCTGCACCACGGCTTCCACCTCCGCGCGCAGGGCGTTGAGCCGCTCCTCGGACGCCACCCGGTTGGCGCTGGCGCCATTGCCGTTGCCATTGCCGTTGGGCAGCGGCGGGCGCAGCTGGCTGGGCGGCGGCACGTACGTCTGCGGCACGTAGAGGGTGAAGGTGCTGCCCTTGCCCGGGGCGCTGATCACCTTGATTTCGCCACCCAGCAGCTTGGCGATCTCCCGGCTGATGGACAGACCCAGACCGGTACCGCCGTACTTGCGGCTGGTGGTGCCATCCGCCTGCTGGAAGGCCTCGAAGATGATCTTCTGCTTGTTCTCCGCGATGCCAATGCCCGTGTCGATGACGGAGAAGGCGAGCACCGAGCCCCCCTGGTTGAGGATGGAGTGATCGTTGCTCCATCCGCCGCGGGCCGGGCGCACGTCGAGGATGACGTGGCCTTCCTCGGTGAACTTGAAGGCGTTGGCCAACAGGTTCTTGAGCACCTGCTGCAGCCGGCGCCCGTCGGTGAGGATGTGTGAGGGCAGCGCCTGGGCGAACTCCAGCTTGAAGCCCAGCTTCTTGTCCAACGCCATCTGGCGGAAGGTGCGCTCCACGAAGTCCTTCAGGCTGTTGAGCGACACCTCGTCCACATCCACGCTCATCATTCCGGACTCGATCTTCGACAGATCCAGGATGTCGTTGATGAGGGAGAGCAGATCGCTGCCCGCGCCGTGGATGGTTTGAGCGAACTCCACCTGACGGCCGCTGAGGTTGCCCTCGGAGTTCTCCGCCAGCAGCTTGGAGAGGATGAGCAGGCTGTTGAGCGGCGTGCGCAGCTCGTGGCTCATGTTGGCCAGGAACTCGCTCTTGTACTTGGAGGACAGGGCGAGCTGCTGGGCGCGCTCCTCGAGGGCCAGCTTGGCCTGTTCGATCTCGCGGTTCTTGCGCTCGACCTCCATGTTCTGCACCTGCAGGAGGCGGCTGCGCTCCTCGAGCTCCTCGTTGGTCTGCTGCAGCTCCTCCTGCTGCTGCTTGAGGCGCTCCTCGGAGGCCTGGAGGCTCTTGGCCTGCTGCTCCAGGCGGCGGTTGGTCTCGGTGAGCTCCTGCTGCTGGCTGCGCAGCTCGTCGGCGAGGCTCTGCGACTGCTTGAGCAGCTCCTCCGTGCGCATGCCGGCGGCGATCGTGTTGAGCACGATGCCGATGGACTCGGTGAGCTGGTCGAGGAAGGAGAGATGTGTCTCGCTGAACCGGTAGAAGCTGGCCAGCTCGACGACGGCCTTCACCTGGCCCTCGAAGATGACGGGCAGCACCACGATGTTGAGCGGCTTGGCCTCACCCAGCCCGCTGTTGATGCGGATGTAGTCGTCCGGCACGTCCGTGAGGAGGATGCGCTCCTTCTCCACGGCGCACTGACCCACCAGGCCCTCGCCCAGCTTGAAGGAGTTGGCGAGGCTCTTGCGCTCCCGGTAGGCGTAGGTGGACAGCAGCCGCAGCGTCTGCTGCTTGTCGGTACCGTCCATGAGGTAGAAGACGCCGTGCTGCGCCTGGACCAGGGGCGCCAGCTCCTTGAGGATGAGCTTGGAGACCGTCTCCAGCTCGCGCTGACCCTGCAGCAGGCGGGTGAAGCGCGCGAGGTTGGTCTTCAGCCAGTCCTGCTCGGTGTTCTTCTGCGTGGTGTCACGCAGGTTGGCGATCATCTGGTTGATGTTGTCCTTCAGGGCGGCCATCTCTCCCTGGGCCTCGACCGAGATGCTGCGGGTCAGGTCGCCCTTGGCAACGGCGGTGGCGACTTCCGCGATGGAGCGCACCTGGGTGGTGAGCGAACCGGCCATCGAGTTCACGTTGTCCGTGAGGTCGCGCCACGTGCCGGCCGCGCCGGGCACCTTGGCCTGGCCGCCCAGCTTTCCTTCGATACCCACCTCGCGGGCCACCGTGGTCACCTGATCGGCGAAGGTGGCCAGCGTGTCGATCATCCCGTTGATGGTGTCGGCCAGGGCGGCGATCTCACCCTTGGCGGCGAGGGCCAGCTTGCGCTTCAGGTCACCGGCGGCGACCGCGGTCACGACCGTGGCGATGCCGCGCACCTGGGCGGTGAGGTTGCTGGCCATGCTGTTCACGTTGTCGGTGAGGTCCTTCCAGATGCCGGCGACGCCCTGCACCTGGGCCTGGCCACCCAGCTTTCCTTCGGTACCCACCTCGCGAGCGACGCGCGTCACTTCCGAGGCGAAGGACGAGAGCTGATCCACCATCGTGTTGATGGTGCCCTTGAGCTCGGCCAGCTCGCCCTTCACGTCGACGGTGACCTTCTTGCTCAGGTCTCCGTTGGCCACGGCCGCCGTCACCTTGGCGATGTCACGCACCTGGGCGGTGAGGTTGCCGGCCATGCTGTTCACGTTGTCGGTGAGGTCCTTCCAGGTGCCGCTGACGCCCTTCACCTGGGCCTGACCACCGAGCTTTCCTTCCGTACCCACTTCCTTGGCGACGCGGGTCACTTCGGAGGCGAACGAGGAGAGCTGGTCCACCATCGTGTTGATGGTGTTCTTGAGCTCCAGGATCTCACCCTTCACGTCCACGGTGATCTTCTTGGACAGGTCACCGCGAGCAACGGCGGTGGTCACCTCGGCGATGTTGCGCACCTGGTCGGTGAGGCCACCGGCCATGCTGTTCACGTTGTCGGTGAGGTCCTTCCAGGTGCCGCTGACACCCTTCACCTGGGCCTGACCCCCGAGCTTTCCTTCCGTACCCACCTCCTTGGCGACGCGGGTCACTTCGGAGGCGAACGAGGAGAGCTGGTCCACCATCGTGTTGATGGTGTTCTTGAGCTCGAGGATCTCGCCCTTTACGTCGACGGTGACCTTCTTGCTCAGGTCGCCGTTGGCGACGGCGGTCGTCACCTTGGCGATGTCACGCACCTGGGCGGTGAGGCCACCGGCCATGCTGTTCACGCTGTCGGTGAGGTCCTTCCACGTACCGGCGACGCCGCGCACCACGGCCTGGCCGCCCAGCTTTCCTTCGGTGCCCACCTCGCGCGCCACGCGGGTCACTTCGGAAGCGAAGGACGAGAGCTGATCCACCATCGTGTTGATGGTGTTCTTCAGCTCGAGGATCTCGCCCTTCACGTCCACCGTGACCTTCTTGGACAGGTCACCGTTGGCGACGGCGGTGGTCACCTTGGCGATGTCGCGCACCTGCGTGGTGAGCGAGCCGGCCATGCTGTTCACGTTGTCGGTGAGGTCCTTCCACGTACCGGCGACACCCTCCACCTGGGCCTGGCCACCCAGCTTGCCCTCGGTGCCCACTTCCTTGGCGACGCGGGTCACCTCCGAGGCGAACGAGGAGAGCTGGTCCACCATCGTGTTGATGGTGTTCTTCAGGGCGAGGATCTCGCCCTTGGCATCGACGGTGATCTTCTTGGACAGGTCGCCGCGGGCCACGGCGGTCGTCACCTCGGCGATGTTACGCACCTGGGCGGTGAGGCCGCTGGCCATGCTGTTCACGTTGTCGGTGAGGTCCTTCCAGGTGCCGGACACGCCCTGCACGATGGCCTGACCCCCCAGCTTGCCCTCCGTACCCACCTCGCGAGCGACGCGGGTCACTTCGGAGGCGAAGGACGAGAGCTGATCCACCATCGTGTTGATGGTGTTCTTCAGCTCGAGGATCTCACCCTTGGCATCGACGGTGATCTTCTTGGACAGGTCGCCGCGGGCCACGGCGGTGGTCACCTCGGCGATGTTGCGCACCTGATCGGTGAGGCCGCTGGCCATGGAGTTCACGTTGTCCGTGAGGTCCTTCCACGTGCCGCTGACGCCTTCCACCTTGGCCTGACCGCCGAGCTTGCCCTCCGTACCCACCTCGCGAGCGACGCGCGTCACCTCGCCCGAGAAGGTGTTGAGGTTGTCGACCATCTTGTTGATGGTGTTCTTCAGCTCGAGGATCTCACCCTTCACGTCCACGGTGACCTTCTTGGAGAGGTCGCCGCGGGCCACCGCCGTGGTGACGTCCGCGATGTCGCGCACCTGGGTGGTGAGCGAACCGGCCATCGAGTTCACGCTGTCGGTGAGGTCCTTCCAGGTGCCGGACACGCCCTCGACCTTGGCCTGTCCCCCCAGCTTGCCCTCGGTACCCACCTCGCGGGCGACGCGGGTCACCTCGCCGGAGAAGGTGTTCAGGTTGTCCACCATCTTGTTGATGGTGTTCTTCAGCTCGAGGATCTCACCCTTCACATCCACGGTGACCTTCTGCCCGAGGTCTCCGTTGGCCACGGCGGTCGCCACCTTGGCGATATCACGCACCTGGGCGGTGAGGCCGCTGGCCATCGAGTTCACGTTGTCGGTGAGGTCCTTCCAGGTGCCGGCGACGCCACGCACGATGGCCTGGCCGCCCAGCTTTCCTTCCGTACCCACTTCACGGGCAACGCGGGTCACTTCGGAAGCGAAGGAGGAGAGCTGATCCACCATCGTGTTGATGGTGTTCTTCAGCTCGAGGATCTCGCCCTTCACATCCACGGTGACCTTCTTGGACAGGTCACCATTGGCGACGGCGGTGGTCACCTTGGCGATGTCGCGCACCTGCGTGGTGAGCGAGCCGGCCATGCTGTTCACGTTGTCGGTGAGGTCCTTCCACGTACCGGCGACACCCTCCACCTGGGCCTGGCCACCCAGCTTGCCCTCGGTGCCCACTTCCTTGGCGACGCGGGTCACCTCCGAGGCGAACGAGGAGAGCTGGTCCACCATCGTGTTGATGGTGTTCTTCAGGGCGAGGATCTCACCCCTCACGTCCACGGTGATCTTCTTGGACAGGTCACCGCGGGCCACGGCGGTGGTCACCTCGGCGATGTTGCGCACCTGGGCGGTGAGGCCGCTGGCCATGCTGTTCACGTTGTCGGTGAGGTCCTTCCAGGTGCCGGACACGCCCTGCACCACGGCCTGACCACCGAGCTTTCCTTCGGTACCCACTTCGCGGGCCACGCGGGTCACTTCGGAAGCGAAGGACGAGAGCTGATCGACCATCGTGTTGATGGTGTTCTTGAGCTCGAGGATTTCGCCCTTCGCGTCCACGGTGATCTTCTTGGTCAGATCACCGTTGGCCACGGCGGTGGTCACCTTGGCGATGTCGCGCACCTGGTCGGTGAGCTTGCTCGCCATCAGGTTCACGCTGTCGGTGAGCTCCTTCCAGGTGCCGGACACGCCACGCAGCACGGCCTGGCCGCCCAGCTTACCTTCGGTACCCACTTCGCGGGCCACGCGGGTCACCTCGCTGGCGAACGAGGCGAGCTGGGTGACGGTGCTGTTGACCACCTGAGCGGTGCGGAGGAACTCGCCCTTGAGGGCGCGGCCCTCGAACTCGAGCGCCATGGTCTGGGTGAGGTCACCCTTGGCCACCGCGCCGATGACGCGAGCCACCTCGGTGGTGGGCTGGACCAGGTCGGTGATGAGCGAGTTCACCGCTTCCACGGACGCCTGCCAGCCACCCGCGGCGCTGTTGACCGAGATGCGCTGGGAGATACGGCCCTCGCGGCCCACCACCTGGCTGATGCGCTCGAACTCGTGCGTCATCGCCTCGTTGAGGGTGATGATCTCGTTGAGCGTGTCGTAGATCTTCCCCGTGGTTCCGGTCCGGTCCTCGGGCATCCGCACGCTGAAGTCACCCTTGCGGACGGACTGGAGCGTCTTGAGGAGGAGTTTGGGGTCGAGCGCGTTGTCGGACTGCGCCTTGTCGGGCTGCGTTGCCATGGTGTGGATCGACTCCTGTGCTGCTGGCTCAGGGGAGATGGGTCGCCGGGAGGGCAGCGTCCCGTCTGAAGGGGAGGGCGGCTAGGCAGCCGTACAGAGTTTCTTCAAGACTTGTGACAAGTCATCCGAGGACACCGGCTTGACGAGGTGGGCATCGAAGCCGGCCTCGAGCGCGCGTTTGCGATCCTCGGGGTGCCCGTAGCCGGTGAGGGCCACGAGCCGGGTGTCGGAGCCGCCGGCGGAGGCGCGGACCAGCTCCGCCACCTTGTAGCCGTCCAGCTCCGGAAGCCCGATGTCCACCAGCGCCACCTGTGGACGCTGGGAGAGCACCAACTCCACCGCCGAGCGCCCGTCGCTGGCCTCCTCCACGCGGTGGCCGTGGAGCTCCAGCAGATCTCTCAGCGTCTCGCGGATGTCCGGGTTGTCCTCCACGAGGAGGATGTGGAGCGGTTGCAGCTTGTGGGCGGTGGCGGCGGCGGCCTTCACCATGTGGGGGATGGCGAGCGCCGCGGCGGGCTGGGGGGGCAGGGGCAGGCGGACGATGAATTCGCTGCCCTTGGAGAGGCCCTCGCTGCGGGCGGACACCTGGCCGCCGTGCATTTCCACCAGGCTGCGCACCAGGGTGAGGCCCAGGCCGAGCCCGCCCTGTGCCCGGTCGCTGCCCGGGTCCACCTGCACGAAGAGCTCGAAGACGCGGTGGAGCATGTCCGGCCGCAGGCCGATGCCGTTGTCGCGCACGCTGAGGACCAGCTCGTCGCCCTGGCGCTCGGCGTTCAGGTGGATGCGGCCACCCGAGGGCGTGTACTTGGCCGCGTTGTGCAGCAGGTTGGCCACCACCTGCGACATGCGGGTGGGGTCCACGTTGAGCATCACCGTCTCGGAGGGCAGCGAGACGGTCAGCTCGTGGTGACGCTGGCTGATGATGGGCTCGCAAGCCTGGACGGCCCCCTCCATCAGGTCCGTCAGCGTCACGGGAATGGGCTTGAGCTCCACCTTCCCGCGGGTGATGCGGCTGACGTCCAGCAGGTCATCCACCAGCCGCGTCATGTGCGCCACCTGGCGGTCCGCGCTGGCGATGGTGCGCTGCAGGACGTCGTCCTGCTTCATGCGCATCCGGAAGACCTCCAGCGCGGAGCGCACGGGGGCCAGGGGGTTGCGCAGCTCGTGGGCCAGCATGGCGAGGAACTCGTCCTTGCGGCGATCCGCCTCGCGCAGCGCGCCGATGAGCCGCTCGCGCTCCATCGCCACGGCCACCTGATCGCACACGCCCTGCATGAGGGACAGCTCGTCTTCGGTGAAGGTGCGCAGGGTGCGGGTGCCGAAGGCGAGCGTGCCCAGCACGCGTCCCTGGCTGATCAGCGGGTAGCACGCGAGCGCGGCCAGTCCCAGCTCCGGCGCGGCATCCGGCATGGGCCCGTTGGCGGCGGCGCCCGCGTCGAGCACCCACCGCTTCTGCTCGGCGGCCACCCTGCCCGCGACACCCTGTCCCGGCTCCAGGCGCTCCAGCCGCTGGCGCATGGTGGGCGAGATGCCCGAGTGGGCCGTGAGCTCCAGCGTGCCGTTGAGCTCCCGCGCGAGGTAGCCCAGGCAGACCTCCAGTCCCAGGTGCTCGGAGATGTGCTGATGGACGCTGTCCAGGAGGGGGCGCCCATCGGTGCCCTTCAACAGCCGGCTGGCGGTATCCGCCAACAGCCGCAGCCGCGCGTTGCTCTCGTGCAGCGCGGACTGGGCCTGCTCCTTCTCCTGCACCAGCCGCGCGAGCTCCTGGGCGCGCTGCTCGAGCGCCTCGGACACCTTGCGCTCGCGCTCCATCTCCTGCTGCATCAGGGAGCGCTCGTAGTGCGCGCGGGCCTCGGTCAGCTGCCGCTCGTGTTCACGGGTCTCCGCCTGCCGCAGCAGCTCCGCCTGCCGGCGGACCTCCTCCTTCTTGCGATGCAGATCCAGGAAGACGCCCACCTTCGTCCGGAGGACCTCCGGGACGATGGGCTTGAAGAGGTAGTCCACCGCGCCCAGCTCGTAGCCGCGCGAGACGTTCACCTCGCTGCGGTTGAAGGCGGTGATGAAGATGATGGGGATGTGCCGCGTGCGCTCGCGCATGCGGATGAGGCTCGCGGTCTCGTAGCCATCCATCCCGGGCATCTGCACGTCCAGGAGGATGAGGGCGAAGTCCCGCTCCAGCAGCAGGCGCAGGGCCTCGTCACCGGAGGACGCAGCGACCACGTTGGCGCCCAGATCCTCCATCAGCACCTCCAGGGAACGGAGGTTGGCGGGAGTATCGTCAACCGCCAGCACATCGACGCGTGGGAGCGCTGAGGACGAGGGCATGAGGGTCGATGCGGAGGGCGCGCGAGCCGCTGGATCAGGCACCGCGCTTCTTTACTGCCTCTCGATACGTCTACCCAGAGCTATCCCCTGCAGTGCTGTCGGCTGACTGACGTCCAGGCAGCCAATCGAGCCAACAATTGTTGGCTGAACGACATCGCGGCGTGAGAAATGACAGGGAATTGCCTTCTGGTCGACACCTTCCTCCGACCGGTGTCGGAGGTGGGGTTCCCGCGAGGGTTGGGGCGCACCAACTCCTCCCCGGGGCTTCATTCCTCGTCGGAGGCGGCGATCGTCTGGAGCGCCACGCGGAACAGCCGGAGCCTGTCGGGAGACAGGTCTCGGACGAGCATGTCGAGGCGCCGGAGGTCCGCGGACTCCGCGGGTGCGTTCGCGGGTGACCCTCCCGGGGAATCGCCTCCTTCGGTGGCGAGGGAGAGGAGCACGTCGGCCGAAACGCCCAGGGCGAGGCACAGCTCCCGCAGCTTGGGGACGCTGGGCACCATGTCCCCGCGCTCGATGCGCCCGTATACGGTGGGAACGAACCCCACCTGCTTGGCCACCTGCTCCTGCGTGAGCTCCAGGCGCATCCGGGCCATCCGAAGTCGTGTGCCGAGCCTGGGTTGGGGCGTCTCGTCCATCAGCGGGACCCTACCTGACGAGGAGAGACACCGGAAGAAAACCTGATTCGTGAGACGCGCGTCTCGGGCTTCTGTTCAGTGCAGGGGCCGCGAAGGTTCGGAGATCTGCTCCAGCGCTCGCGCCGTGGTGGTGTCGCTCGCCTCCTGCGACAGGTCCCCCAAGGACACGATGCCGATCAGGCTCTTGTCGTCGTCCACCACCAGCAACCGGCGGATCTGCCTGTCCTCCATCAACTCCGCCGCCTCGTCCAGGCTGGCGTCGGGGTGGATGCACTCGACGTCCTCGCTCATCACCGAGGACACCCGCGAGGTGTCGGGGTCGTGTCCCATGGCGATGCCGCGCACCACGATGTCCCGGTCCGTCACCAGGCCCACCAGCTTGTCGCCCTCGCACACGGGGAGGGGGCCGACGTTGAGTCGCTGCATCTTCTCCGCGGCCTGCTTCAAGGTGGCGTCGGGGCCGATGACCTCCACGCCGCGCGTCATCACGTCCTTGATCGTCTTCATGACGGCTCGCTCCTCGCCAGGTTCGTTCCAGGGGAGGGTGGGGATGCCGTGCGGGAGATGCACCCGGGTACGGGTTGCCGGAGCAGCAGGGGAGCGGGGGAGCGGGGACTTGCCGTGAGGCCGGCGCCCGGGCCGACCCGGTTCAGCTCGTCTGTCGCCAGGCGGATAGGGCGAACAGCAGCCAGCCCACGAGGAAGCCCACTCCGCCCAGCGGGGTGATGGCGCCCAGGGCCCGCACGCCGGAGAGCGCCAGCGCATACAGGCTTCCCGAGAAGAGGAGGATGCCGGCGAGCATCGCCCAGCCCGCACCGTTCAGCAGTGGGCTGGGGCGCAGCTGCGACAGCAGTCCAATCGCGATCAAACCCAGCGAGTGATACATGTGGTAACGCGCGCCGGTTTCGAAGATGGTCAGGAGGTCCGGGGCGAGTCTCGCCCGAAGCGCGTGCGCACCGAATGCTCCCGCCGCCACAGACAGGAATGCGCTTGCCGCGCCGAGAATGAGCCACAGCCGCATCGTCGAGCGCCTTTCTTTCCTCAGAGGTCCGACTGAGGCACCCTACCGCGCCTGAATCGGCGCGTCTCTACTTCCTTCACGATGCCAGCTCCCACCACCAAGAAGCCCACTTCCCGCAAGATGCCCACCCTCACGCCCCAGCCCTTCGAGCTGCGGACCTCGTCCATCCAGGGCCAGGGGGCCTTCGCCACGCGGCCCATTCGCAAGGGCGCGCGCATCATCGAGTACGTCGGCCAGCGCATCTCCCAGGCCCAGGCGGACGAGCGCTACGACGACACCGCCATGTCGCGCCACCACACCTTCCTCTTCAACGTGGACGAGGACACGGTCATCGACGCCGCCCATGAGGGCAACGACGCACGCTTCATCAACCACTCGTGCGACCCCAACTGCCAGGCCTTCCTCGAGGGGGACCGGATCTACATCTACGCCCGGCGCGACATCGCCGTGGGCGAGGAGCTCTGCTACGACTACGCCTACGATCGCACCGAGGACATGGGCGAGGAGGAGGAGCGGCTCTACATGTGCCGCTGCGGCTCGCCCAGGTGTCGTGGCACCATCCTCGCTCCCCTGGAGGAGAAGAAGGAGGAGCCTCGGAAGAAGGCTCCCGTGAAGGCATCGAAGAAGAAGTCCTCGAAGTCCTCCTCTTCCAGGAAGTCGTCCTCTTCCTCCCGGAAGCCCCCCGTGTCCAGCAAGCGGACCTCCACGGCGAAGTCCGGGCGCTCGGGTTCGGGCTCCGGGAATCGTGCTCGGACCCGCTCGGCCCGTGGTTGAGTGGGCATCTACCCTCACCCCGTCCCTCTCCCGGAGGGAGAGGGGAGGGTGACTCCAGGTATGGGTCGGGGTGCTGGGGGGCGGTCGCTCCGCTCCTCGTTGGGATGAACGGTGGACACTGGGGGTTGAAACGGGCACCGTCCCACCGCCTCGCGCCCCGGCCGTCCCGCGGGTCGTGAACGGTTGACTCGCACGGAGGACCCTTTGACCCTCTCCCTCGTCGCGGCGCTCGCCCTTTCCGCCGCTCCCGCCAAATCCCAGCCCTACACCATCCAGGACCAGGTCTCGATGCGCCGGATCAGCAGTCCGAGCGTGTCCCCCGATGGCAAGCGCATCGCCTTCGTGCTGCGCACCACCGACCTGGAGGCCAACAAGGGCCGCACCGACCTGTGGCTCGTCAACGCCGATGGCAGCGGCCTGCGTCAGCTCACCTACTCTCCCGAAAGTGAAGCCCAGCCCGTCTGGAGCCCGGACGGCCAGAGCCTCCTCTTCCTCTCCTCCCGCAGCGGCTCCAGCCAGGTGTTCCGCCTCCCGCTCGATGGGGGAGAGTCCCAGGCCGTCACGAAGCTGCCCCTCGACGTGGGCGCCTTCGCCCTGTCCCGTGACGGCAAGACGCTCGCCGTCGCCCTCGAGGTCTATCCCGACTGCGCCACGCTGGAGTGCACCACCCAGCGTCTGAAGGAGCAGGCGCAGAAGAAGACCACCGGCCGTGTCTACGACAAGCTCTTCGTCCGTCACTGGGACACGTGGGCGGATGGCCGGCGCAACCACCTCTTCGTCCTGCCGGTGGATGGCAGCGCCGCCCCGCGCGATGTGATGGTGGGCATGGACGCGGACGGCCCCAGCAAGCCCTTCGGCGGCCCGGAGGAGTTCACCTTCACCCCGGATGGCAAGGGGCTCGTCTTCACCGCGCGCGACGTGGGCAGGAGCGAGTCCTGGTCCACCGACCTGGATCTCTTCCTCGCCCCGGTGGACAAGCCCGGCGCGCCCCGGAAGCTCACCGAGAAGAACCGCGCCACGGACACCACGCCCGTGTTCAGCCCGGATGGCAAGACGCTCGCGTACCTCGCCATGTCGCGCCCCGGCTACGAGTCGGACCGGCTGCGCGTGGTGCTGCGCTCGTGGCCGGACGGCAAGGAGCGCGTGCTCGCCGAGCAGTGGGATCGTTCCGCTGGTGGGATCGCCTGGAGCGCGGATGGGAAGTCGGTGCTCGTGACCGCCGATGACATCGGCCAGCACCCCGTCTTCTCGCTCGACGTGGCGAGCGGCCGGGTGCGCGCCCTCAGCGGGCAGGGCAGTGCCTCCGAGCCGCGGCCTCTGCCGGATGGCCGCGTCGTCTTCCTGCGGGATGACCTGAAGTCGCCTGCGGACCTGTACTCGGTGCGCGCGGACGGGAGCGAGCTGCGTCAGCTCACGCGCGTCAACGAGGACGCCCTGGCCCGCATCCGCTTCGGGGACTACGAGCAGTTCGAGTTCCCGGGTTGGAATGGCGAGACGGTGCGCGCCTTCGTGGTGAAGCCGGTCGACTTCAATCCGAAGAAGAAGTACCCGGTGGCCTTCCTCATCCACGGCGGTCCACAGGGCAGCTTCGGCAACCACTTCCACTACCGGTGGAACCCGCAGACCTACGCGGGCCGGGGCTACGCGGCGGTGATGGTCGACTTCCACGGCTCCACGGGCTACGGCCAGGCCTTCACGGACGCCATCCGCGGGGACTGGGGTGGCAAGCCGCTCGAGGATCTCCAGAAGGGCCTGGACGCCGCCATCAAGCGCTACGGCTTCCTGGATGGCGACAAGGTGTGCGCGCTCGGCGCGAGCTACGGCGGCTTCATGATCAACTGGATCGCCGGGCAGATGCCGGACCGCTTCCGCTGCCTGGTGAACCACGACGGCAACCTCGACGAGAAGCTCGCGTACTTCAACACCGAGGAGCTGTGGTTCCCCGAGTGGGAGCACGGTGGCACCCCCTGGGAGAAGCCCGAGGGCTACACGAAGCACAACCCGATCGACCATGTGGCGAAGTGGAAGACGCCGATGTTCGTCATCCACGGCGGGCAGGATTTCCGCGTGGTGGACACGCAGGGCCTGTCCACCTTCACGGTGCTGCAGCGCCGGGGCATCCCGTCCAAGCTGCTCTACTTCCCGGATGAGAACCACTGGGTGGTGAAGCCGGCCAACAGCATCCAGTGGCACGAGGCGGTGCTGGACTGGTTGGATCAGTGGACGAAGGGGTCGAAGAAGCCCGCGGGTCCGTCGGCCGCGCCCCAGGCGAAGGCCGCGCCGTAGTCGCGCACCCGTCTTCGTGCTCCCGGAGGGCCGGGGTGGGGTTCTTCACGGGACCCCACCCGCGGCCCTCTGTCTTTTCCCCGTACGCTCCTGCGGACATACCCCCGGTGGAGGTAGCTTGGTCCTCCGCGCGCGCCGGAGCCTCCGGCGTCCGCCTCGAGGAGGATTCATGAAGTCCCGTTCGTCTCGCCTGGTTGCCGCGCTGTTCGCCACCTTCCTGTCGCTCCACGTGTCCGGTTGCTTCGGCTCGTTCGCCCTGACGCGGAAGATCTACGGCCTCAACCAGGAGGTCTCGGACAACAAGTTCCTGCGGTGGTTGGTGTTCCTCGGCTTCACCATCATCCCCGTATACGGGGTGGGCACCCTCGTGGACGCCCTCGTCTTCAACAGCATCGAGTTCTGGTCGGGCAGCAACCCGCTCGCCAACGCCGAGACCCTGGAGGATGGGACGCGGATCGTCCGGCTGAGCCCCACCGACACGCTGCGGCTGTCGCGTGACGAGCAGAGCGGCGTGATGCGCGTCGAGCTGGACCGGGCCGGTGAGGCGCCGCGCGTGCGCTACTTCGAGCCGCTCGAGGACGGCATGGCCGTGCGCGACGAGGCGGGCGCGTTGCTGGTGCGTGCGCAGGAGCGCGTGGACGGTGCGGTGGAGGTGGTGGATGCCTCCGGTTCGACGGTGACGGTGCACTCGCGCGAGGCCGTGGCCCTGGCCCAGGAGGCCTTCTCGCGGGACGGCGCGGCCGGACTGGCGCGTCACGTGACGCCGCTGGCCTCGCAGCAGGGACTCGCGCTGGCCTGCTCGGCCCGCTGATCCCGTGACCCCGGGCGGGGGCGGGGCATAATGCGTCCGCTCATGACCTCGTCCCCCGACCTCGACGCGTACCGCTCCGAGTTCCCCGTCGTACAGGAGCAGCTCTACTTCAACCACGCGGGGGTCTCCCCCACGAGCCAGCGGGTCGCTACCGCCATACGCGAGTGGGTGGATGATCTCCTCCACCACGGCGTCCGCTTCGAGCGCGGTTGGGAGGCCCGTACCGAGGCCACCCGGGGGCTCGCCGCCCGGATGATCGGCGCCGCGCCCGAGGAGATCGCCCTCGTGCGCAACACCAGCCATGGGCTCGGCCTCGTCGCCGAGGGGCTCGACTGGCGTCCCGGGGACGAGGTCGCCGTCGCCTCGTCCATCGAGTACCCCTCCAACATCTACCCCTGGCTGCACCTGCGCGACCGCGGTGTCGTCGTCCGGGAGATCGAGCCCCGCGACGGAGGTGTCACCCCCGAGGCCGTGGCCGCCGCGATCACCCCGCGCACCCGGCTCGTCGCCCTCAGCTCCGTCCAGTTCGCCTCCGGCTACCGCACCGACCTGGAGGCCATTGGCGCCCTCTGCGAGCGCTCGGGCGTCCTCTTCTGCGTGGATGGCATCCAGAGTGTCGGCTGCATCCCCGTGGACGTGAAGAAGAGCCGCATCCACTTCCTCAGCGCCGACAGCCATAAGTGGATGATTGGCGTCTCCGGGATTGGTTTTCTCTACGTGGACCGGAACGTGCTCCCTCGCGTGCGGCCCGTGCTCGTCGGCTGGCGCTCCACCACCGACCTCTGGAACTTCAACCGCTCCCACTTCGAGCTGCGCCCGGACGCCACGAAGTTCGAGGAGGGCAGTCACAACTACGCCGGCACCTATGCGCTCGGCGCCGCCCTCGGTCTTCTTCTGGAAGTGGGGATGGAGAAGGTCGAGGCCCGCATCCGGGAGCTGCTCTCCCACGCGGACGCCGAGCTGCGCGCCATCGGGTGTGAGATCGGGCCTTCTCCCGAGCACCGCGCGGGCATCCTCGCCTTCCTGCCTCCTCGCGGGGATGTGAAGGCGCTCGCTTCGTATCTCTCCGAACGCAACGTCAGCTTCTCGCTTCGTCGCGGCCGCATCCGGATTTCGCCCCACTTCTACAACCAGCCTGGGGAGATCGACCGGCTCGTGGAGATGGTTCGCGCGTTCTCGGGGCGGTGAGGCTCGGGGGGCGCATACCCTCACCCCGACCCTCTCCCAGTGGGAGAGGGAGGGATGGGATGGATGGGGAGGTGCTTGAGCTACTGCGCGGGGAAGAGGTTCTCGATCGACAGGTAACGCTCGCCCGTGTCGTAGCAGAAGCAGAGCACCCGGCTTCCGTCGGGGATGTCCGCCAGCTTCTTGTTCACCGCCGCCAACGCCGCTCCCGAGGAGATGCCCACGAAGATGCCCTCCTCACGCGCCGACCTCTTCGCGAAGTCGAACGCCTCCTCCTCCGCCACCTGGATGACCCCGTCCAGCGCGTCCTTGTGCAGGTTCTTCGGGATGAAGCCCGCTCCGATTCCCTGGATCGGGTGCGGCCCCGGCGCCCCTCCGCTGATCACCGGCGACTTCGCCGGCTCCACCGCGAACACCTTCAGCTTCGGCCACTTCGGCTTCAGCACCTCGGCGCACGCCGTGATGTGCCCGCCCGTTCCCACTCCCGTGATGATGTAGTCCAGGCCCTCCGGGAAGTCGTTGAGGATCTCCTGCGCCGTGGTGCGCTTGTGGATCTCGATGTTCGACTCGTTCTCGAACTGCTGCGGCATCCACGCGTTCGGCGTCTGCGCCACCATCTCCTGCGCCCGGGCAATCGCGCCCTTCATTCCCTGCGCCCTCGGCGTCAGCTCGAACGTCGCCCCGTACGCCGCCATCAGCCGGCGCCGCTCGATGCTCATCGACTCGGGCATCACCAGGATGAGCTTGTAGCCCTTCACCGCCGCCACCATCGCCAGGCCGATGCCCGTGTTGCCCGACGTGGGCTCGATGATGACGCTGTCCTTCTTCAGCAGGCCCCGCTTCTCCGCGTCCTCGATCATCGCCAGGCCGATACGGTCCTTGATGCTCCCGCCCGGATTGGCCCGCTCGAGCTTCATGTACACCTCGACGCGCGAGGGAAAGAGCCGGTTGACGCGGACGTGCGGCGTGTTGCCGATCGTCTCCAGGATGTTGGTAACCTTCATGGGTTTCGAGCCTCGTCGGGAAGCTGTCTGCTACGACAGATGGACATCTGCTATATCAGATGTGGTACTCCAGCTCATCGAATTCCGCATCCCCCTGGCGGTGGCGCACCTCGCTGCGGCGGGTGACCACGGACTCAGGGGGGATGCTGTGGGTGATGAAGGCGTTGCCGGCGATGACGCTGCCGCGGCCCACCACCGTGCTCCCGCCGAGGATGGTGGCGTTGGCGTACACCACCACGTCGTCCTCGATGGTCGGGTGGCGCTTCTTGTCCGCCAGGGCCTTCTGGACCTGCAGCGCGCCCAGCGTCACGCCCTGGTAGATCTTCACCCCGTTGCCAATGAGGGTGGTCTCGCCAATCACCACGCCCGTGCCGTGGTCGATGACGAAGCGCCGCCCGATGGTGGCCCCCGGGTGGATGTCCACACCGGTGCGCTGGTGCGCCAGTTCGGTGAGCAGGCGGGGCAACAGAGGAAAGCCCAGCAGGTGGAGGGCGTGGGCCATCCGGTAGATGGCGATGGCGTAGAAGCCCGGGTAGGTGAGGATGACCTCGTCCACGCTGCGGGCGGCGGGGTCGGCCTCGAAGATGGCGTCGGCGTCCTGCCGCAGCCAGGCGTAGAGCTCCGGGAGCTGCTCCATGAAGCGCTGGGGCAGGTCCGGAGACACGCCCGGGTAGCGGTGGGCGAGCGTGTTCAGGGAGCGCGTGAGGATCGCCTCCACCACCGCCACCTCGGAGCGGACGCCGACCGCGCTACAGTCCAGGCGCTCGGCGAAGTGGGGGAAGAGCAGGGCCAGCACCTTCTCGATGAGCTCCGGGGCCCCGACGCGGACGTCCGGGGGGAAGCAGTGGTGCTTGCGTGCGTCGATGAGGGTCTGGATGAGCCGACCGTTGGGTTCTTCCATGGTCGGCCAAGTTAACCTCTAGTACCGGCCTCCGCCCAGCGCGCTGACGAGGGCCGACAGGATCCGGTTCTCCACTCCCCACACGGCCTTGTTGAGGCCCTGGATGCCCGCCCCCCGCAGGTAGTCGGTGAAGTCGTGCAGGGCCGTGGAGCGCTGCATGCGCTCGGTTTTTGCCGCGTAGAGCAGCGGCGTGTTCGGCGCCCCGGTCATCCCCAGGTCCGGGCAGGCCTCGGACAGCTTCTGGGGGTCGATGCCCGTCGCCGCCGACAGCATGGCCACGGTGAATTGGTGGACCGGCTGCTCCCGGGCGTTGGGAATCTTCTCCAGGACCTTCCGCCGGGTCTCCGGGCCGGAGTCGAGCTGCTCCAGCGTCACCTTGGACATGGCGAGGAGCTGCTCGTTCGTCACGCGCTTGTTGTCGAGGATGGCCCGGCGGAAGAGGCTCTCCGGCGTGTCCCCCTTGAGGGTGATGGGGCTCTGCTTCAGCCGGTCGAGCATGCCGTTGATGACCCGTCCCAGCTCCGAGTCCGCTGGAGCCCTCCAGGTGCTGGCGGGGGCCTGGACGGCCGCCTTCACGCCCACGGCTTCGAAGCCGCTCTTCTGCGTATGGCCCACCGTCTGGGCGGTGTTCACCGTCCGGGCGGTGTTCGGGGCGGAGGTGGCCTGCCGGGGCTCGGGCGCGGTGGGGGTCTTGATGGCAACGGGGCGACGGCCGATCGGGTCCATGGAGCTCCTCCGGAGTCGGCTCGGGGGAGCCTCGGTCCAGGGGTATTATCGCGAGCGCCCCGGGAAGGTTGCGAGCCCCCCCTGCGGAAGGGGAAGGAGCGCGGCGAAAAAACCGGGGGTGAATCCAGGAAAGGGGCTCCGGGAGTCCTAGCACCGAGAAAATCGCCGGTAAGGAGCCCTCGCATGAAGCGTCAGATTCTCACGGTGTGCCTCCTGGCCTCCCTCCTGGGGCCGGGCCGGGCCGAGTCGGCCCCCGTGGTCGAAACCCCCGCCTCCCCGTCCACGCCTTCCTCGCCTCGGAAGTCGGAGCTCGAGACGCGGCGCCAGGAGTTGGAGGCCCGCCAGAAGGCCTTGGAGGTCGAGTTCCAGCAGCTGGCCTCCGACACGGAGGCCCAGGCACGGCAGCTCGATCCCGAGGGGCGGCTCACCTCCGAACAGCTCTACAAGCTGCTCCAGGCGCGCGAGCGGAGGCTGTCCGGGAATCACGTCGATCCCACGCCCTTCATCATCTCCGTCTCCTTTCTCGCCTTCGTATTGACGGGCTTCCTGGCCTGGCTGTTCGCCAGCTACCGCAAGGCGCGCCAGGTCCACGAGACGGTGCGTCTGATGGTGGAGAAGGGGGCGGAGATCCCCGAGGGGCTGCTCGCGCCCCCCGCGCGGAAGCCGTCGGACCTGCGGCGGGGCATCATCCTGTCCACGTCCGGGCTGGGGCTGGCGGTCTTCCTGGCCGCCGTCCCGGATGTGCAGGGGGCCTGGGGCGCCGGGGTGACGCTCTTCCTCATCGGCGTGGGGCACCTGATCGTCTGGCGCCTGCAGACGGGAAAGGGACGGCTGTCGTCGGCGCTCTCGCCGGAGCCCCAGCCGTAGCCTCCGCGCCCCATGGCTCCTCCTCCTGAACACCCCTCGGACGCCGAGCTCATCTCCCGGGTGCTCGTGCGTGACGACCGGAACGCCTTTGGCGAGCTGGTGGCACGGCACCAGTCCGCGGTGCGCGCCCTGCTGCGCCGGCTGACCGGGGGAGATCTGGCGCAGGCGGATGATCTGGCGCAGGAGACCTTCCTGCGCGCCTACCGGGGGCTGCGTGGCTATCGCGGTGGGGCGAAGTTCTCCTCCTGGCTCTACCGCATCGCCTGCAACGTGTTCTTCAGCAGGGATCGCGGCAGCCGGGGAGCCTCCGTGGCGTCTCCCGCCCAGGAGGCCGGGAGCTCCGAGGAGGTGGCCCTCCTCCCGGATGCGCTGCTGGCGCGCTACGATCTGGAGCGGGCGCTCGCCTCGCTCAAGCCCCGCGAGCGGGCCGCGCTCGTCCTCACCTATGCCAACGAGCTGACCCACGAGGAGGCGGCGGTCGTCCTCGACTGCCCCGTGGGGACGCTCAAGACCCATGTCGCGCGCGCGAAGGAGAAGCTGCGCCGGCAACTCGAGGAGGTCCCATGAACGGCCGCGATGAAGAGGCCTGGCTCGACACGCTGCTCCAGCGGCAACTGCCATCCGGGCTCTCCGACGATGGCTTCCGGGAGCGGGTCCTCCAGCGTCTGCCTCCGCGGGCGCGGCCGTGGCGGCGCGCGCTCATCCTCGGCGTCACGTGGCTGGTGGCGGGCGCCGCGCTGCTGCTGCCCACGGGAGGCGGGAGCGGGGTGCTCTCCTCCTCGGACGCAGGCAGCCTCGTCGTCCCGTTCAGCCTCGGGGCGGCCCTGCTGTGGTACCTCGCGGACCGCCTGCTGTGAGAGGTGCCGGGGCTTCCCGGTGCCCTACAGCCACATCCGCCAGAGTAGCCCCAGGCGGGTGGTGTAGCCGACCGCCGCCCGCTCGATGTGGCCCTCGGAGGAGAGGAAGAAGGTGGTGGGGAACTGCTCGACGGCGTAGTCCCGCATGAGCTCGGGGCCACCCAGCAGCACGGGGTAGTCCACCTCCTGCTCCCGCGCGAAGCGGCGCACTTCCTCCTCGTGCTCGTAGGCCACCGCCACGGACAGCACGTGCGCCGAGCCGCCCACGGTGCCCCGGAGCGCGGACAGGGTGGAGGACTCGGCCTTGCACACCCCGCACCAGGGGGCCCAGAAGGTGAGCACCACCGGCTTGCCCCGGAGCTCGGACAGGCGCACCTGCTCGCCGGAGAGGGTGCGCAGGGTGAAGTCCGGCGCCGGAGCACCCGTCGGGAGGTGGCGGGTCTGCCAGGCCGCCACCGCCACGAAGACGAGCACCACCAGGGCGATGTCCATCGCCTGGCGCACCCACCAGCGCTCGCGCGCCCGATTCCAGGCCTGTCTCAGTGGCTCCATCACCCGTCCCGGGTTCCGCATGCGGGGCATTGTTCAACGGACGCGGTCCGGGCGCCACCGTAGCGGCGCTCGGAGGCCTCAGAGCACGTCCGCGAGGTTGCGGGCCATGATCCACCCGTCGTGGTAGACGACGCCGACCTGCGTGACGGTGTCGCTGCGGTACAGGCCGACCTTCAGGTAGTTGAGCATGCCGGGGAACATGGTGGCGATGTTCCGCTTGGGCAGGACGAGCTGGCCGTTGTGGTACAGCTCGACGAAGCCGACGCTCGCGTCGGGCGACCACTTCACGTGGAGGATGAAGTCCTGCCACTGGCCACGCACCAGCGGGGCCTTCCACACGAGGGTGCCGGGGTCTCCGCCGATGTTCAGCCGGATCTCCTCGCCGTACACATAGAACTCCAGGGGAGGCGAGCCGCTGCTGCCCTCGTGGTGCCACTGGGTGAAGAGCTGCCACGTCTTCACGCTCGGGAAGTCCGAGGCGAACATCGTGCTCCATCGGTAGTAGTACTCCGAGCCCACCGCCTCCCGCGTCATCCTCACCAGCTCGTTGCGGTTGCCGCTGGAATTGATGGGATCATCGCCCTGGCGCACCGTGGCCTTGAGGGCGTACTTCCCCGAGCGCACGGGGGAGGACACCACCTGCAGCCGGTCCGCGCTGACCATCTGCGTGCTGGTCCACTGGGTGCGGTCGCCCGTCTCGAAATCGCCGCGCCACACCACGCTGGAGCCCGTCGCGGGGGCTCCGCACACGCGGGCCTCGGCGATGCTCGCCCAGTCGTTCAGGGTGTTGCCGTAGACGGTGATGCGCAGGCGGCGCGCGGTGCGCGTGGCGAAAGTGTACGTCTCCGCCGCCGTCGTCGTGCCGCTGCTCTTGCCGGTGTGGACCTGCGTGTAGTTCACCCCGTCCGTGGACACGTACAGGGTGAAGGTGTTGACGCGCGTGTTGCCCTGGTGCCACGCGATGGCCGCGCCCGAGAGGGATTGGACCGAGCCCAGATCGTAGTCGATCCACGCGCCCTTGCCGAGGGCGCTCCAGCGCGTGTCGAGCCGGTCGTCGCGCGTGTTGTTGGCCACGCTGCCCGCGCCATCATCACCGGAGGCGAGCACCGAGCTCGTGGGGAGGGGCGAGCAGTTCTGGACCGTCAGCGCGGCTCTCGCCGTCGTGAATGTCTCCAATGTCTCCGGTGTTCCTTCGGTGGCGGTGGTATCGGGTGCGCCGCAAGCGGTGCCAACGATGACGAGCAGCATTTCAGCCAGCAGAAGGGTCTTCTTCACGGGGACGGTCCTGGAGGGGTTGAAGACAGACAGCGGGGGGAATGACTGACTTCGGGACGAGGCCCTCCCGTTCGCGCCACCCGCGGCTCATCGCCCTGGCGCTCGGAGAGGGATGGGAGGGGGTGTGGCGCGTGTGCGCTTGCTCTGAGCATCCAATATTGTTGTTTTGTACTCAACGCAGAAGGTGATGCCTGCCTGCCAGGCAGGCGAGCGCGGCAAAGTGTTTCAAGCCATCGAGCTGTAATTGTGCACACGTGCTTTTCGAGGCCGGCACGCGTGGCGTGGAACGCGAATCTTGCGCGAGGCCGTGCCCACCCTGGCGTCGGGGTTCGGGCAATCGCATACACCGTCCGGCTCAGGTGGACCGCGCGCCTCGCGTGGGTCGGGACGGACAGCGGGTGTCTCCGAGCGGAGGACGGGCGTCCATCATGAGCGAGCCCGCGCGGGAAATCCACGAGGCCCCCGTGGCCGCGCGGCATGTCGATTGTCGAATCGAGTTTCGAGCCCGGCGGGCCGGAATTACACCCTGTGTCGGAGGGCCACGAACATGGACGCGACGCAGGCTGTGGTGCAGGCGGGTCTCGAGGGAGTGGTGGTGGCGGAGACCCGGTTGAGTGAGGTGGACGGCGAGCGGGGACGGCTGGTGATTGCAGGCGGCGACGTGGAGTCACTCGCCGGGAAGGTCTCGTTCGAGGAGGTCTGCGCGAGGCTCTGGGCTCCGTACGCGAAGGAGCCATTGCCCGCGTCGCTCCAGGCGGCGCTGGGAGAGGCGAGGGTTCGCGCCTTCGGCCTGCTCGAGAGGGGAGGGGATGCGCTCGATGCGCCGGATGCCATGGACGCGCTCCGGGCCGCCGCGGCCCATGTCCCGTCGCACCCGGGCGGTGAGCTGGACACGTTCGTCCAGTTGACGGGGGCCCTGGCCGTGTTCACGGGCGCATGGGCGAGGCGCGCGCGTGGCCTGGCTCCCGTTCGGCCGGATCCGGCCCTGTCCCTGGCGGAGGATCTGCTGCGCATGGTGGGGGGCGAGGCCCGGCCCGAGCGGGCCGCCGGGCTCGATGCCTACCTGGTCACCGTCTCCGACCACGGGCTGAATGCCTCCACATTCACCGCGCGGGTGATTGCCTCGACGGGCTCCGACGCGGTGTCGGCGGTGGTGGGCGCCATCGGGGCGTTGAAGGGTCCGCTGCATGGTGGCGCACCCGGGCCGGTGCTGGACATGCTCGATGCCATCGGAGGTCCGGAGGGGGCCGCCGCGTGGCTCGAGGCGGAGCTGCGGGCCGGGCGTCGCATCATGGGCATGGGCCATCGCATCTACCGCGTGAGGGATCCTCGCGCGGCGGTGCTGGAGCGCGCCATCGAGCGGCTCGAGCACGGGGGCCTGCGGACCGAGCGGCTCGCCCTGGCGCGTGCGGTGGAGCGCGCGGCCGAGGAGCTCCTCCGCCAGCGCTACCCGGACCGGCCGCTGCGCGCGAACGTGGAGTTCTACACGGCCGTGTTGCTCGACGCGGTGGGGTTGGATCGCACGTTGTTCTCGGCCGTGTTCGCCTGCGGCCGGGTGGCCGGGTGGCTGGGCCATGTCGCCGAGCAGCGGGCCTCCGGTCGACTCATCCGCCCCGCGTCCCGCTATGTGGGGCCGATGCCGGATTGAGGACGGATGCGGACGGGCCGTGCGCACAAAGTCTTTGACCCGGCTCTTCCCGTGGGGACCAATGCCGTGCGAAGTGCGCTCAAAGGAGACCGCGCATGACACGATTGCTCCCCGTCCTCTTCCTGCTCGCCGCCGGGTCCGCCCGTGCCGACGAAGGCATGTGGACCTTCAACAACTTCCCCTCCGAGCTGGTGAAGTCGCGCTACGGCTTCGCGCCCGACGCGGAATGGCTGAAGCGGGTCCAGCTCTCCGCGGCCCGCATCGCCGGGGGCTGCTCGGCCAGCTTCGTGTCCCCCAACGGGCTGGTGATGACCAACCACCACTGCGTCCGCGAGTGCGTGCAGCAGCTCTCCACGCCGCGGAGCGACCTCATCGTGAAGGGCTTCTCCGCCGCCACCGCGCAGCAGGAGCGGCAGTGTCCCGCCTTCGAGGTCAACCGACTGGTGGAGATCTCCGACGTCACCGAGCAGGTGACGAAGGCCACCCAGGGCAAGGAGGGCGCGGCCTTCCGCGACGCGCAGCGGGCGGAGTTCGCGCGGCTGGAGAAGACGTGCGCCACCGCTCCGGACATCCGCTGTGACGTGGTGACGCTGTACCAGGGCGGCATGTACAACCTCTACAAGTACCAGCGCTTCCAGGACGTGCGGCTGGTGTTCGCCCCCGAGGAGGCCATCGCCTTCTTCGGTGGGGATCCGGACAACTTCGAGTTCCCCCGCTACGACTACGACGTGGCCTTCGTGCGCGTGTACCAGGACGGCAAGCCGGCGAAGGTGGACAACTACCTCCGCTGGTCGGCCCGGGGCGCGCAGCCGGGAGAGCTGACCTTCGTGGCCGGGCACCCGGGTGGCACCTCGCGCCTGCTGACGGTGGCCCAGCTCCTCTACCAGCGCGACTACGCCCTGCCCGAACGGCTCTTCCAGCTGGCGCAGCTGCGCGGGATGCTCGACGAGTTCCAGCAGCGCGGCCCCGAGTACACCCGCATCTCCAACAACCTCAAGTTCGGTGTGGAGAACAGCTACAAGGCGCTGGTGGGCCGGCGCGAGGCGCTCGTGGACCGGGAGTTCTTCGCCAAGAAGGTCGCCGAGGAGCAGAAGCTGCGCGACTGGGTGAAGGCGGATCCCGAGCGGCAGAAGCGCTACGGCCAGGCCTGGGACAACATCGCCCGGGCCACGGACACGCTGCGCGACATGCGCCTGCGGCTGCGGTGGTTGGAGCAGGCCGCCGGGGCGGGCTCGGACCTCTTCAACTACGCGCGGGTGCTCGCCCGCTCGGCGCAGGAGCTGTCCAAGCCCAACGAGCAGCGGCTGGAGGAGTTCACCGAGGCGCGCAAGCCCGAGCTGGAGCAGCAGCTCTTCAGCCCGGCCCCCGTCTATCCGAAGCTCGAGGAGGCGATGCTCGGCTTCTACCTGACGAAGCTGCGCGAGGTGCTCGGGCCGGATGATCCGGTGGTGAAGAAGGCGCTGGGCAAGCAGTCTCCGCGGGCGCTCGCTCGCAAGTGGGTGGCTGGCACCCGCCTGGCCTCCCCCCAGGTTCGCCGCCAGCTCTACCAGGGCGGCGCGGCGGCCATCGGCGCCTCGAAGGATCCGATGCTGGAGTTCGTCCGCTCCATCGACGAGGAGGCTCGCGCCATCCGCGAGCGCTACGAGGAGGAGGTGGAGTCCGTCGCCGACAAGAATGGCGAGCTCATCGCCCGGGCCCGCTTCGAGGCCTTTGGCACCAGCACCTACCCGGATGCAACCTTCACGCTGCGTCTGTCCTTCGGGCAGGTGAAGGGCTACACGGAGGAGGGGCGGCAGGTGGAGCCCATCACCCGCATCGCCGGCCTCTACGAGCGCGCCACCGGTGAGGATCCCTTCCGTCTTCCCCCGAGCTGGCTCCAGGCCAAACCCCGGTTGGATCTCCAGACGCCGTTCAACTTCGTGAGCACCAACGACATCATCGGGGGCAACTCGGGCTCACCCATCTTCAACAAGGACGCGGAGATCGTCGGCATCGTCTTCGACGGCAACATCGGGTCCCTGGGGGGCGAGTACGGCTTCGACGAGTCCGTCAACCGCACCGTATCCGTCCACAGCGAGGGTATCCTCGAGGGCCTTCGCAAGGTCTACAACGCCCGCCGGCTCCTGGAGGAATTGGGGCAGGGTGGGGGCGAGTAGGATACGGCGCGAGAAAATCCGCTCGATTCCAGGCAGTATGTCCGCGCGGCTGAATCGTTCAGAGGTGTGCGGGCGACATGTCCTCAGGGAGGTATGGATGCGAGCGGCCATCTTCTTCTCGGTTCTCCTGATGGGGGGGCTGCTGGTGGGGTGTGCCTCGCGACAGGGTTCCTTCAGGTTGGAGACGCAGGAGGATGCCGTCTACGAGCACCCCCTGGAGGAGGTCTGGCCCGTGGTGCGGGACTGGTTCCGGGACAGGGGGTTCCGGTACCAGGAGGACGAGGCCCACTTCGTGTTGCAGACGCAGTGGCGCGAGGAGTTCGCCGGCTCGAGGGTTGCGGGCCACTGGCACCGCTACACCGTCATCGGCAAGAGGGAGTCGCCGTCGCGGAGCCAGGTGTGGGTCATCCGCACCAGCCGCGGCCCCCATGGAGCGCCCGTCAACGCGGCGAAGCAGCCGGACTGGGACATGGGCCGCGCTCCGGGTCCTGGCCCCGCGGGGTTGCCGGGAGAGGAGGTGCGCGTGGAGGAGATGGACGTGCGCGTGCCCTCCTTCGAGTCGCCCCTGCTCTTCGTCCCCGAGGAGTCCGTGACGAACGTCACCCTCCCCCTGCAATCGCCCGGCGTGACGGGCGAGTCCCTCCAGGGCGCGCGCGACTTCGTGATGGAGTGGACGATGAGGGATCGGATCGTCCCGGAGCTGGACGCGCGGAACAAGGGCGTGGAGGGGCCGACGCTGAGGGCGACGAAGCAGGAGCCGGGCGGCGGTTCCATCGAGTGTGGCCTGCCCATCATCGGGTTGGCCGGGCAGGCGCAGCGGGGCAGGGTGATGCTGCTGGGCGAGCTGCACGGCACGCGCGAGGTTCCCCGCTTCGTGGCGCTAGGGGCCTGCCAGGTCGCCACCCGGGGCATCCCGGTGACGGTGGGCCTGGAGATGCCGGTGGCGGACCAGGAGCGCGTGCGGCGCTTCATCGCGAGCGCGGGCACCGAGCACGATCATGCGTTGCTGATGGAGAGCCCCTTCTGGCGCAGCCCGTACCCGGACGGCCGCGGCAGTGAGGCGGTGGTGCGGTTGCTGGAGCAGTTGCGCTGGTTGCGCGCCCAGGGGTTGGACGTGCGGGCCTTCGTCTTCGATCACCCGGAGCTGCAGGGCGAGGCCCGCGAGGCGGCCATGGCCCGGACCATCCTCTCCGAGGTGGAGACCGGCGCCGAGCGCTTCTTCCTCGTCGTCACCGGCAACATCCATCCCCGTACCCAGCCCGGCGTGCCGTGGGATCTGGGCTACCGCCCCATGGGCTACATGCTCGCCCGCAAGCTGCCCTCCCTGCTGTCGTTGGACGTGGCCTTCGACAGCGGGACGGCGTGGATCTGCTTCGTGGGGAAGGGGGATTCCCTCGAGTGTGGTGAGCGGCCCACGAAGGGCAAGGACAACGGAGACCGGTACTTCGTCTCCCTCTTCGAGCGGCCAAGTGAGTCCGGCTTCCACGGTGTCTTCTACGTGGGGGCGGTGTCGGCCTCGCCTCCGGCGGTGCGTCATGGCGAGCACACCTCCGATGCCAATCCGATGTGAGAACAGGCGCTCGCGTCGTGGACCGCGGGCATCTCGCCGAGAACCCAGGAGGAAGCCCTGCATGAGACGGATGGCCTTCGGTTGTGTGTTGCTGCTGGTGGCGCTGTCGGGATGTACCTCTCGCTTCATCGACTTCGCCCCGGACGAGGAGGCCATCTACGAGCAGCCCATCGACGAGGTCTGGCCGATGGTGCGGACCTACTTCATCGAGAACGGCTTCACCTTCCGAGAGGTGCCGGGCGCGGCCTCGCTGGAGACGGAGTGGCGTCAGGAGTTCGCCGGCTCGAAGGTCGCGGCCTACTGGCACCGGTATCTGGTGAGCGCCAAACCCGAGGGGCCCCACCGCTGCAAGCTGGTCATCACCCGCACCTCCCGCAGCGTCAACAAGGCGCTGAAGGCCGCGGGCAGCGACCTGCTGTGGGGTGTGGATGGGCGAACCCTGGACAATCCCTCGGGCATGGGCAGCTCCATGGCCATGGACGCGGAGGCGCAGCAGTCGTGGGGCGACAACAACATCGTGGGTGAGTCCCAGCAGACCGCGCGCGACATGGTGCTCGAGTGGAAGGTGTTCCGGAGGGTTTCCCCGGTGCTCGCGAACAACGCGAGGAAGTCCAGCGCGACGCCCGACGTGGTGGTGCTGAAGGACACCAGCATCGAGTGTGGCCTGCCCATCCTGGGCCTGGGCAAGCTGGCGCGTCCGGGCAACGTGGTGTTGCTGGGTGAGCTGCACGGCACGCAGGAGGTGCCGCACTTCATCGCCCAGAGCGCGTGCCAGGCGGCCACCCAGGGCATCCCCGTGACGGTGGGCCTGGAGGTGCCGGACGCCAACCAGGCGCGGCTCGAGACCTTCCTGGCCAGTGAGGGCAAGGAGGATGACTGGGCGAAGCTGATGGAGAGCCCCTTCTGGCGCAGCCCGTACCCGGATGGTCGCAACAGCGAGGGCGTGGTCTACCTCATCGAGGCCCTGCGCAAGCTGCGCAGCCAGGGGTTGGACGTGAAGATCTTCGCCTATGATCGTCCGCCGCTCGAGGGTGACGCGCGCGAGGAGGCCATGGCCCGGAAGGTGATGGAAGTGGCCGGCCAGTCCCAGAAGCGGGCCCTGCTGGTGGTGAGCGGCAACCTCCACCCGCGTCAGGTGAAGGGGCTTCCGTGGAACCCGGACTACCGCCCCATGGGCCATCGTCTCGCGAGCCTGCTGCCGAACGTGTTCTCGCTGGACGTGGCCTACAACAGCGGCTCGGCGTGGATCTGCGCCCTGAACAAGGAGCAGACGCTGGACTGCGGCGTGAAGCCGGCCAAGGGCCAGGACAACGGGGACCGCTACTTCGTGCAGCTGTTCGACGGCAAGAATGCCCAGGGCTATCACGGCATCTTCTACGTGGGCGCGGTGTCGGCCTCGTTGCCGGCCGTGCAACACGGCGTGGAGCCCGCGGGCGGCGCGCAGGCCACCATTCCGTCGGCCGAGCCCTCGCCGTAGCCCCTACCCGGCACCTCCCCCGCCTTTCCTGTGGCGGGGCCCGGCGGCGGCGCTAGCCTGGGGGGGAATGACTCCCGATATCGACGCCGCCGCCAACGATCTGTTGGCCTACATCGACGCCTCGCCCACGCCCTATCACGCGGTGCGCGAGAGCATCCGCCGACTGACTGCCCAGGGCTACCGCGCCCTCGACGAGCGCGAGCCCTGGGATTTGAAACCCGGAGACAAGGTGTACGTCACCCGGGGAGACACCAGCATCGCCGCCTTCCATATCGGCACCACGCCGGTGGACCGCGCTGGCTTCCGGCTGGTGGGCGCCCACACGGACTCGCCCAACCTGCGCCTCAAGCCCAACGCCGCGGTGCAGCGCTCCGGCTATCACCAGCTCGGCGTGGAGGTGTACGGCGGCGTCCTGTTCAGCACCTGGATGGATCGGGACCTGTCGCTCGCCGGCCGCGTGGTGACGGCGAAGGAGGGGCGTCTCTCGCACCACCTGCTGGACTTCCGCCGTCCGCTGTTGCGCATCCCCAACCTCGCCATCCACCTCAACCGCTCCGTCAACACCGAAGGCCTCAAGCTCAATGCCCAGGAGCACCTGGTGCCGGTGCTCGCCCTGGAGCGCTCGGGGGCGGTGGACCTCAAGGCGATGCTCGTCGAGGAGCTGGCCCGCGGCGGGACGCGCGTGGAGCCGGGTGACATCCTCGGGTTCGATCTGTGCCTCCATGACACCCAGCCCTCCATCCGCTCCGGCGCCTTCGGGGAGTTCCTCCACGCGCCGCGCCTGGACAACCTGGCCAGCAGCCACTCCGGCCTGTCCGCGCTGTTGGCCATGAGCGGGCCGCGCGAGGCCACCTGTGGCGTCGTCCTGTACGACCACGAGGAGTGCGGCAGCGTCAGTGCCCAGGGCGCCGCCTCGCCCTTCCTGCGCGACCTGCTGGAGCGCATCACCCTGGCGCACTCGGACGGGCGGCGGGACGCGCTCCACCGGGCCATCCGCCACTCCTTCCTGGTGTCGGCGGACATGGCGCACGCGGTGCATCCCAACTACGCGTCCATGCACGAGCCCAAGCACCAGCCCTTCCTGGGGGCGGGCCCGGTCATCAAGTCCAACGTCAACCAGTCCTACGCCACCGATGGCGAGAGCTGGGCCTGGTTCGCCCTCTGCTGCCGGGAGGTGGGGGTGACGCCGCAGAACTTCGTCACCCGGACGGACCTGGGCTGCGGCAGCACCATTGGCCCCATCAGCGCGGGCGAGCTGGGCATCCGCACCGTGGACGTGGGCAGCCCCATGCTCTCCATGCACTCCATCCGCGAGATGGCCGCCGCGGCGGACGTGGCGGCGATGATCTCCGTGCTGCGCAACTTCTTCGTGCGTTGAGCGCTGGCGCCCCTCAATCCGCGTTCATGCGCAGGTTGTCGGGCTCCAGCAGCGTGATGCGCCCCTCTTCGTAGGAGAGCAGCCCCTCGCGAGCGTAGAAGCGCAGCCACCGGTTGGTGCTCTCGCGGGTGAGCCCGGCCAGGTTGGCCAGCTCGGTCTGGGTGAGGCGGGAGGCGATGGCCACCCCCTCGGTGCCGGGCTCCCCCTGGGTCTGGGCCAGGTCCAGCAGGACGCGCGCCAGCCGGGCGCGTGCATCCAGGAAGCTGGAGTCGTGAACCGTCCGGGTGACGCGCCTCACCAGGCGGCTCAGACTGGCCAGCAGGACGGGGACCACCTGGGGCCTCTCCTGCAGGAACTTGTGCAGCTCCTCGCGGCGCAGGCTCAGCAGGTGCGTCTCCTCGCGGGCCACCGCGTCCGTCGAGCGGGGCGCGTCGTCCAACAGCGCGAGCTCCCCGAAGGCGTCCCCCCGCCGCAGCAGCGCGAGGGAGACCTCCTTGCCCTCAGGCGTGCTGAGGCGGATGGTCACCTCGCCGTCATGGATGATGTAGAGAGCCGTTCCCACGTCTCCCTGATGGAAGATGACCCCTCCCCGGTCGTAGCGCCGGGTCTGCAGGCGCGCGGAGAGCCTCTCCAGGTCGTCGGACCCGAGGGTCGAGAAGAGAGGCACCTGCGCGAGGAGCTCCGAATGGGACATGGCTCGTTGCCCTCCCCGTTGGGTGATGCCGGACAAGACTCCATCTTGCACGGAGCGGGGGATTCGGACCAGCGCGGGGCGGGCGAACGCCCGGTCGCTTGCGGTTGAAAGGGCGCCAACGGGTGCTGGGACTACAATTGGTTTCGCTCGTGGTACGGGTTCCGTGACGTGTTCATGACAGGCCCCTGCTCTCCGGGGAGGGGTAGTCCCCGCCCCCGTCGGCTGCCCGTCGTCCAGCCCCTCTCCCGTACGCTGGCGGTGGACGAGGTCGCTCTACACCCATCCAGCAATTGTGCCATCATGCTCCACTCAGGAAAGCACGGGGGCAAGGGAGCTCATCCTCTCCTTCCGTGCTGTAGAGACCTGGTCATCGTCTTGGGTGGATCGCTCATGTCCGTACGCCGGATTGGCAGCAGGTACGTGTTGGAGCGCAAGGTCGCGGGTGGCGGCATGGGCGCCATCTGGGTGGCGCTCGACTCTCAGCTGCAGCGGCGGGTGGCTCTCAAATTGATGGCGCCCGAGCGCATCGCTTCTTCCTCCGCGCGCTACCAGTTCGAGCAGGAGGCGAAGGCCGTTGCCCAACTGCGCAACCCGCATGTGGTGCAGATCCACGATTACGGTGTCGACGAGGACACGCCGTACATCGTGATGGAGCTGCTCGAGGGAGAGGATCTCGAGACGCGGCTCGAGCGGTTGGGCCGGCTCTCTCCCGTCGTGGTTTCCTCGCTGCTCAATCAGGTGGCCCGGGCCCTGGCCGCCGCGCATGCCTCCAACATCATCCACAGGGATCTCAAGCCGGCGAATCTCTTCCTTGCCCGGGTGGATGGGCAGGAAGTGGTGAAGGTGCTCGACTTCGGGCTGGCCCGGCTGATGGACGGCGGGAGCGCGGCCTCCACCGAGCAGCCCGGCAGGGTGATGGGCACCCCGCGCTACATGAGCCCCGAGCAGATGCGGGGGGATGTCCGGATCGATCACCGCACCGATGTCTGGTCGCTCGCGGTGGTGGCCTACCGTGCCCTGACCGGGCGCTTTCCCTTCTCCGCGGACGCCCTGGGCGAGCTGAGCCGGAACGGTGGCGCGTTGGCCGAAGCGCCCTCCCTCCTCGTTCCCGAGCTGAGTCAGGGCGTGGATGCCTTCTTCACGCGCGCCCTGGCGGTGGACCCCGCGGACCGCTTCCAGTCCGCGCGGGAGCTGGCCTCTGCCTTCGCCGCGTTGGTGGAGTCCTGTCGCCCCACCCAGGCCTCGAAGATCCTGGTCATCGACGACGAGCCGGACGTGCAGCTGCTGATGAAGCAGCGCTTCCGCAAGCAGCTCCGCGAAAGGGTCTACGAGTTCATCTTCGCAAGCGACGGCGAGGACGCGCTGGAGAAGCTGCGCCAGCACCCCGATACCGATGTCGTGTTGTCCGACATCAACATGCCGCGGATGGACGGGCTCACGTTCCTCGCCCGGGTCGGTGAGGTGAACCCGCTCGTCAAGGTCATCATGGTCTCCGCCTACAGCGACATGAGCAACATCCGGGTGGCCATGAACCGCGGGGCCTTCGACTTCCTCGTCAAGCCGATCGACTTCCAGGATCTCGAAGCCACCCTCACCAAGGCGCTCAAGCAGGTGACGGAGTTGCGCCAGATGGTGCGCTCCACCGAGGAGAACCACCTGCTGCGGATGTTCGTGAACGGCGGCATCCTCGATCGGGCGTTGCCGCTGATGCGCGGCCCGGACGTGGTGGACGGGGAGCGGGTGGAGGCCACGGTGGCCTTCGTCGATCTGAAGGACTTCACTCCGGTCACGACGCAGGATCAGCCCGAGGCGGTCATCCGCCGGTTGAACGCCAACTTCGAGGTCATCGTTCCCGAGTTGCTCTCCCGGGGCGGCGTGGTGGACAAGTTCGTCGGGGACGCGGTGATGGCCGTGTTCCGGGGCCCGGGGCACCTGAGCCGGGGGTTGGAGGCCTGTCTGGCGGCGAGGCAGCAGATTCGGGCCATGGCCTTCCGGTATGGGGAGGCCTCCCCGTATGTTCATGGCGTGAGCATCGGGCTGGATTCGGGCGAGCTCATCCGCGGCAGCATCGGCGCGAAGGGCCTGGGCCGTCTGGACTACACGGTACTCGGGGCGACGGTGAACACCGCGGCCCGGCTGACCGTGATGGCGGAGAGGGATCAGATCCTCATCGGGGACCATCTCCGCCTGCGGTTGGAGGGGGGCTTCGAGTACAGGGAGCTCGGGTCGCGGTGTCTGCCCGGCTCCACGCAGGCGCTGGCCGTCCTCGAGCTCCTGTCCCGCCGGGAGGAGCGGGTGTCCAGCTCCGACCAGACCGCTTCCATGGAGGCCAGCGCGCCACGGCACTCATCCGTTCCGCCCGTGCTCGCGGCCTCGAAGATGGAGTAGCCCATGCAGCTCATCATGAACCCGGGCCTGCTGGACGAGCAGGTCTTCGATCTCCCCGAGGGGCCCGTGACGATCGGCCGCACGGAGGAGAGCAGCATCTGCGTGCTTCACAAGAGCCTGTCGCGGAGACACGCGCGGCTCGAACGTGTCGGCGAGCGGATCGTGCTGTTGGACCTGAACAGCAAGAACGGGACGTTCGTCAACGAGCTCCGGATCGACCGCCATGAGTTGAAGGGGGGCGAGTCCTTCCGGTGTGGTGAGGTGCGCTTCAAGCTGGTGAACACCGCCCGCGAGCTGCCGCTGGATCTGTCACCGACCCAGGTGCAGTCGCTCCAGACGCGGTTCTCTCCCGGCTCGATGGACGAGCTGTTGTCGCGGCACTCCGAGTCCAGGGACAACTCCGCCCTCAAGGTGCGGCAGGCGGGCGAGGAGAGTCAGGCGGAAGAGAAGCTCCAGGTGTTGCTCAAGGTGAGCCAGCTGCTCTCCTCGCCCGGTTCCATCGAGGCGCTGCTGGAGCGCATCCTGGACCTCGTCTTCCAGATCATGGAGGTGGATCGCGCCGCCATCCTGTTGGTGGATCCCTCCTCCGGGAGGCTGAGCCCTCGGGTGGCGA
Organism: Archangium violaceum; assembly: GCF_016859125.1. Lineage (NCBI taxonomy): Bacteria > Pseudomonadati > Myxococcota > Myxococcia > Myxococcales > Archangiaceae > Archangium > Archangium violaceum. The sequence continues at coordinate 7,004,664 of NZ_CP069338.1, forward strand.
GGTTCTCCACGGGCGAGTCCCCCTCCGGCCCGTTCTACAGCCAGCGCATCGTCGACTACGTGCGCACCCGGAGCGTGGCGGCGCTCTTCTCCGATGCCCGGGTGGATCCCCGCCTGGACGACGCCGCCTCGGTGGTGCTGCAGTCCATCCAGGCGTCGATGTGCGCACCGCTCAAGCCCCGGGACGAGGTGCTGGGGGTGCTCTACGTGGACAACCTCACCCGGCCCAACGGCTTCAATCAGGAGGACCTGGAGTTCCTCACGGCCTTCGCCAACCAGGCGGCGATCGCGCTCGACAACTCGCTCCTCTCGCAGCGGCTGAAGGAAGAGGCCGTGCTGCGCAATGCCTACCTTCGCTTCTTCCCTCCGGCCACGCTCAAGAAGCTGCAGATGGCGAAGGGCGGCCCCCTGGAGACCATCGAGACGGAGGTCACCGTCCTCTTCTCCGACATCAGTGGCTTCACCGCGCTCTCCTCCACGCTCGAGCCCCGTCAGGTGGTGGATCTGCTCAATGACTACTTCCCGGTGATGGCGGAGATCGTCTTCAGGTACGAGGGGACGTTGGAGAAGTACATCGGCGACGCGCTGATGGCGGTGTGGGGCGCGCCGTTCTCGCACCCCGACGACGCGGACCGGGCCGTGCGGGCCGCGGTGGAGATGCAGCGGGCGCTCGCCGAGCTGAACGCGCGCTGGAAGGCCCAGGGCCGGCCCGAACTGAAGATCCACGTGGGCCTGAACACGGGGAGGGTGGCGGCCGGGAACATTGGCTCCGAGCAGTACCTGCAGTACGCCACCATTGGCGACGCGACCAACGTCGCCAGTCGGGTGTGCTCCGTCGCCAAGGACGGGGAGATCTGCATGACCGACGCCACCTTCGAGCGCTGGCGGGATAGGGCCTGGCCCACGAGCCCGCTGCCTCCCACGGAGGTGAAGGGCAAGCAGGAGGCCCTGACGCTCTACCGGCTGGAGTGGCGCGAGCCGCTCGTGAAGTGAGCCGGACCCTGTGATGGACCTCACTCCAGGGGCGTCAACCGCATCACACCCCTGGGCGTGACTACCGTGAGAGAAACGGAATGCAGGCGGGATGAGAGACCCGGGGACGACCCGAGGAGCCCGCATGGGGAGTCATGCCATGAGTGAGACGCTTCGCGAGCACAAGGACAAGGCCGCTCAACTCTTCGCCAGTGGAAGGTTGGAGGAGGCACTCTCCGAGTACGAGATCGTGGCGCATTCCGCTCCGGAGGATCTGGGCAGCCGCCAGAAGGTGGCCGAGCTGCTCCAGCGGCTGGGGCGCAAGAAGGAAGCCGTCGAGACGTACGAGTCGGTGGCCATGGCCTGGGCGCGTCAGGGCTGGTTGCTGCGCGCCATCGCGCTGTGCAAGGTCATCCTCCAGCTCGACTCGAGCCACGGCCGGACGCAGCGGATGCTGGCGGAGCTCTACGCGCGCCACAGGGCGCCCGCGCCCCGGTTGACTCCCGCCCCGGTCTCCGTGGCGCCCGCGCCGCCCCCGCCGCCCGCGCCGCGCGACACCCTGCCGCGCATCCCGCTCTTCTCGCAGCTGGACGAGGCGGCCTTCGTGGCGGTGCTCGAGGAGCTGGCGATGAGGAGCTTCGAGCCAGGGGCCTCCATCGTCCTGGAGGGGGAGCAGGGCAGCTCCATGTTCGCCCTCGTGGAAGGGCGCGTGGACGTGGTGCGCCAGCTGGAGGGCGGCATCCGGCGCAAGGTGGCCTCCGTGGGGGAGGGGGAGTTCTTCGGGGAGATGGCCCTCCTGTCCGAGGGGCCGAGGCTGGCGAGCGTGGTGGCCACCGAGCGCACCGTGGCGCTGGAGCTGACGCGGGCGCAGGTGGAGCGGCTCGTGCAGCGCCACCCCTCCGTGGGTCAGGTGCTGCGGTCCTTCCACGAGGAGCGGCTGCTGGCCAACGTGCTGCGCGGCAACCCGCTCCTCTCCGCGCTCACCCCCGCGCAGCGCGAGGCCGCGGCCCACGCCTTCCAACTCCATACGGTGCCCGCCGGGCAGCCCCTGCTCGTCCAGGGACAGCCGGGAGAGGCCCTGTATCTGCTTCTCCGGGGCCGGTGCCGGGTGGTTCACCAGCACCCGGATGGGCGTGAGAGCGCCTACCCCGTCCTTCGTGAGGGAGACCTGTTCGGCGAGCTCTCCGTGCTGCTCGGCCTGCCCGCCACCGCCTCCGTGTACGCGGACACGCCCTGCACACTGCTCCGGTTGGAGCGTCAGGCCGTCGAGCGTCACATCCTCGTCCAGCCCGGGGTGCGCGAGGCGCTGTCGCGGTTGAGCTCCGCGCGTCTCCAGCGCACGGCCCGGCTCCTCTCCGGACACGAGTTGTTCGAGGGCGACCAGCGCGTCTGAGATGCGCTACCTTCCGCCGCCTGATGGGGAAGGACTCGAGACCCGATGGACGGTCGCGCTCCCGTGTGTGGGCGGTGACGGGAGTGACCCTGGTTGGCGCGGCCCTGGGTGAATGGGCCCATGTGCCCGCCGGTGCGCTCCTCGGCGGCATGCTGGTGTCGCTCGTGGCCGCCCTCTCCCTGTCGGTACACGTCCCCGTGCCCCGTTTCCTGTTGCTGGGCGCGCAGGCCGTGCTGGGCGCGGCCCTCTGCTCCTCCTTCCAACCCTCCGCGTGGAGCGCGCTCGCCGAGCACTGGCTCGTCGCGCTCATCAACGTGGTGGGCGTGGTGGCCATTGGCCAGGGGGTGGCGTTCGCCTTCAGCTGGTTGGGGGGGGTGGACGTCCGTACCGCCACCATCGGCCTGATGCCAGGAGGCGCCTCGGCCATGATGGTCCTGAGCGAGGAGCTCGGCGCGGACACGCGCCTGGTGGCGCTCTTCCAGTACCTGCGCCTGGGTGTGGTCATCCTCGTGGCGGCGGCGGTGGGTCGGTGGATGGGCCATGGGCCGGAGACGCAGGTGGCCACCGCCGCGGCGCTGCCGGGTGCTCCGTCGCCCGTGATGGCGTGGGGCACGACGGCCCTCGTCGCCGTGGTCGGCGGAGCGGTGGGGACGTGGTTGAAGCTGCCCGCTGGCGGCTTCCTGGGGCCGCTCCTGTTGGGGATTCCCTTCTCGGCCCTGGGCTTTCCCGTGGGCGCGTGGCCTCCGGGCGTGCTGTTCGTATCGCTGTGGGTGCTCGGGGTGCGCGTGGGGAGCCACTTCGACGAAGCGGCCGTGCACGAGCTGAAGCGCGTGGCGCTCGGCGCCCTGGGGGCCGTGGTGGCCATGGTGGGCGGGTGTCTGCTGCTCGCCTGGTTCTGGTCCTCCGTGGGCGGGGTGGATCTGCTCACCACCTACTTCGCCACCTCCCCCGGGGGAGCCGACTCGGTGCTCGCCATCGCCCTCGAGACCCGGGCCAGCCTCTCCCTGGTGGTGGCCGTGCAGGTGGGGCGACTCCTGCTCGTCTTCCTCGTCGCCCCCATGCTCATGCGCCGCCTGTCCGCGCGGCACGCAGGGCTCCGCTGATGGTCGTTGAGATGAACGAAGGACTCAGGCTTTCGCGCTCGTGTGCGCGAGGATCGCCCGAGCGATCTCCCCGAACAGCGGGCGGGGGAGATCGTGACCCATTCCTTCCAACATGAGCAGCCTGGCTCCAGGGATGCGCTCCGCCGCGGCGATTCCATGCGCGGGGGGGAACATCGGGTCATCCGTCCCGTGGATGACGAGCGTGGGGACGCGCAGGTTCTTCAGCGCCTCGGCCTGCTCACGTGTGGGTGATGGCACGAGCCCGTGGTTCGCCGAGGCCGCCGGGTTGCGTGCACGGTGGAATATCCGTTCCACCGTGCGCCGACACTCCTGCTCGTCGAAGGGGGCCACGCTTCCGGACATGGCCCGAGCCACCTTCACCTGGTAGTCGATGGCCTCCTGGAGGTTTCCAGGTGGGTTGGTGGCCGCCGACATGAACACCTCGATCGCGCGTGGGGCGGGCGGTGGCAGTGCCTCTGTCGTTGCCTGACCTTGGAAGGCTTGCGCGAAGGTCTCCACGACCCCGGTCCGCAGCGGCGTGGACATCATCACCGTCAGGGAGAGTACGCGCTCGGGGTGGAGGATGCCGATGAGCTGGCAGATCATCCCGCCCAGTGATGCACCCACCAGGTGGGCCGCGGCGATTCCATACGCATCGAGCACGCCCAGCGCGTCCTTGGCCAGATCCGCCAGCGTGTAGGGGTTCTTCTGGAAGTCGAAGCTGGTCGACTGGCCGGTATCCCGGTGGTCGTAGCGAATGACGTAGTGCCCTCCGGCGACCAGCAGGTCGATGAGTTCCTCGGGCCAGAGAATGCCCTGGGCCGATGCGCCCATTACCAGCAGGAACGGTGGGTTCCCGGGCTCGCCAAAGCTCTCGGTCCACAGCTCGATACCATTGGACTTCACCATCCGTTCCGCCATGCGACTTCCCCCTTCCAAGGTGCCGGTGGCTGTGCCCACCAACGGATCAAACAGCCCTGCATTCAGGACAGCGAAGCCCGGGAAGGCCACCCCACTTGTGCCTGGCGCTGAGATTGCCAGTGTACTTCGATTCTCTTGGCGCTCGCAGCTCGTAGAGCCTCATCACTTCACTCTTCCTCCTCGATGGTACGGCACGATGGGTCCCGTCAGCTCGAAGCGGAAAATGAGCTCCCCTGCGTGGCGGTAGATTTCCTCGGGTGATGCACTGCAACCCGCGCGTCCGTGTTGTGTCAACCGCGGGCGGCGAGCACCTCGCGTGTCACCGCCAGCAGTGCGCGCGCGTTGAAGGGTTTCTCCACCCGGCGGTTGGGTACCCGCTCCAGGAAGGTCTTCGCCTGTGGTGTGAAGGCTCCTCCCGTGAGGAAGATGATCCGGCCAATCAGATCCGGCCTCAGCCGCTGCAGCGCCGCGTGGAAGTCCATCCCGCTCATTCGCGGCATCATCAAGTCACACAGGATGAGATCGAAGTGCGCTCCCGCCTCCAGCTGCGGCAGCGCCTCGGCCGCCAGCGTGGTGAGCACCACGTCGTGGTGGGGCCTCAGAATCCGCTCCAGCGCAGAGCACAGCATCGGCTCGTCGTCGATGACCAGCACGCGGCCCCTCGGTCCCTCGGTGACGAGCGTGGGTTGCGGCTCCGGCGCGGGCGGTTCCTCCGCTGTGGTGGCCGACGGCAGCAGCACCTGGAAGGTCGAGCCCCGCCCCAGGTCACTTTGGACGTGCAGCTCCCCGCCCATGGCGGTGACGAGGTTGTGGCAGATGGACAGGCCCAGCCCCGTCCCCACTCCCGGCGGCTTGGTGGTGAAGAAGGGATCGAAGATGCGGCCCAGCAGCTCGGGCGCGATGCCCATTCCCGTATCCGATACCTCCACCGCCACCTGCCCGGGCCCGGCCCTGCGCGTGGTGACGCGGATTTCATGGTGCTCCGCGTCACCATCGGAGGGGATGGCCTGGGCGGCGTTGACCAGCAGGTTGAGGAACACCTGCCCCAGACGTGAGTCGTTGCCTCGCACCAGGGACACGTCCTCCCCGTACTCCTTCACCAGCCGGGCGCGGTGGCGGATCTCCCCGGACGCCAGGTTGATCGTGGAGTCCAGTACCTTCCTCACGTCCACCGGCCGGACGGACTCCTGCGTCTCGCGGGAGAAAGTCTTGAGGTCCCCGACGATCGTCTGCACCCGGTCCGCGCCATGCAGCGCCTCGCCGAGCGCGAGGCACACCGATTTCAGCGGACCCGACGGAGGCAGTCCATCCGCCGGCTCCTTGGGCCAGCGCTCCAGCTGGCGGACCAGCTCCTCGTGCGCGTAGCCGAGGTTCGCCATGACGTAGGCCAGTGGGTTGTTGATCTCATGCGCCACGCCCGCGGCCAGCGTGCCCACCGAGGCCATCCGGTCCGCCAGCAGCAGCCTGTCCTGCAGCTGCTTGCGCTCGGTGAGGTCCGCGAACATGGTCACGATGTGGGGCATGCCCGCGAACTCGGCGAGGCCCGCGAACATGAGCACGTGGCGCAGCTCGCCACCCTTCGTGCGCACCCGCGACTCCACCCCGCGCAGCACGCCGTGCTGCCGGAAGAGCGCCGCCAGTCGATCGGGCTCCACGGGGCTCTCCCACAGGTTCAGCTCGACCGGGGTGCGCCAGAGCAGCTCCTCGCGGGAGTAGCCGATCAACCGTGTGCAGGCATCGTTCACCTCGACGAAAGCGTCACCCTCGCGCGTGGTGATGCAGGTGGGCACCGGGCTCTCCCGCAGCAGGATCGTCCCCAGTCCGTCCAGCGTGAGGTTCGCCGGCGGAGTCTCTGGCCGTCGCGTCGACCTGCGCTCGGCCAGGCGCAGCCGCAGCGTGGCCGCGGTCTCGTCCAGGGGCAGCAGCAGGAAGTCATCCGCTCCGGACTCGAGCACGGGCCCCATCCGCTCCATCTGTTCGGGGCGGGCCACCAGGAGGAGGGTGGCCCGTGTTCCGCTCGGACTGGCCCGGAGCGCGCGCACGAGCACGACGCGCTCTCCCTCATCGTCCATTCCCACCAGCACGAGCGGGTAGGGGGACAGGTGGAAGGCCGTGATGGCCGCTTCGTCGTCTCCTGCCCGCGTCGGGGTCATTCCGAGCTGCCGGAGCAGGAACTCCACGGGCGATAGATCGATGCTCCCGGATGGAACCAACAGGGCCCGCATGTGCGCCTCGAGGGGGTGCCGTGTGACGACCCTGTTTTACTACGGGCAGGCACGAGCCCCGACGGTGGGGGCCTCCTCGCGGGCTCTTCCGGGTGCGGCTGTTGTTCGGGGAGTCATGGAATCCATGATTTCCATGTGGGACTTCCGAGGTGCAACCTCACTGGAGATAGGACTTGGGGGCAGACATGCGCGCGAAGGCGGCCTGGGCCTGGAGCCAGCGGTCGATGACGTGGAGCAGGCCGTCGAAGGTGTCGCGCAGCGCCCAGGCGCACGAGTCCGCGTTGTCGAGCCGTGCGCAGCGCTGGAGCCCCTCGCGCAGGGCGAGCTGGGCGCCCGGGCAGTCCGAGCGCTCCTTCAGCAGACGCTCGGCCGTGCGCTCGTAGAGGCGGTAACAGGCCTCGGGGTCTCCACGATTGTAGGCGGGGGCTCCGAGCTGGATGGCCTGCATGATGGCGAGGGCGATCTCCTCGACCCCATCCGTGGCGCACCCCTCCAGCAGCGAGAGCGGATGCGAGGGCACCTGCCGCTCGCGGGAGGCGGCGGGCCTGGCCACGGCGAGCGTGGAGAGCGGCTGCGTCCCGGGCCGATCCAGCAGGGGCACCACGTAGCGCGAGGGGATGACGATGGTGACCGGACGCCCGTCGGCGAAGGCGCACGTGGCCACGCCCACGAGCTCGCCCCTGGCATCCATCACCGGACTGCCCGAGGCATCCTCCGGCAGCGAGGCCTCCAGCTCGAGGAAGGTGAGGGACTCGTCGAGCACCTGCACGGCATGGACGCGCGTCTCCATCAATCCCAGCATGCCCCCGCCGGCCGGCAGCAGGATGAAGAGCGCATCACCCTCGCCCGGGCTCGCTCCGCCATCGAACCGCAGGGCCTCCACGTCGTGCGTGGGCAGCTTCAACACGGCCAGGTCCCGCTTCTCGTCGAGGGCGACCACCTGCTCCACCTGGAGGAGCTGCTCGTCGGCGAGCAGGACGTGGATCTCCTCGGCGCCCGCCACCACGTGCAGATTGGTGACGAGCAGACCGTGGGGCGCGGCGACGAAGCCGACGCCCTGTCGGCTCGGCATCTCCAGGATGGCGAGGGAGGGGGCTGCCCGGGCGGCGACCGCACGAGCGGTGGAGAGATCGGTGTCGACGGTCAACATGGGGGGTCTCCTGCTTCCCTTCACCATGGACACGCCGGCGCAGCCGGGCAGCAACGGCACTGGAATGGCCCGATGGAGGCAGGGCAGGCGGGCGATCCCCGGGGCCTCAGGGCAGGTGCGCCACGAGAGGCAGCTGCGTGAGACCCCGCATCACCAGCGAGGCATTCCACTGAATGGGTCCATCCCCGGGCGTCAGCCGGGCGAAGCGGGCGAGCAGTGCCTCCAGGGCCACCCGGACCTCCATCCGCGCCAGCTGGGCACCCAGGCAGAAGTGGATGCCATGGCCGAAGGGCAGGTTCTGCGGCCCGGGACGGTCCATGTCGAAGCGATCCGGATCGGGGATGGCGGCCTCGTCGCGGTTGGCCGAGGCGATCAACAGCAGCATCCGCGCGCCCCGGGGAATCCGCACGCCGCCGAGCTCCACCTCGTCGGTGTTCAGCCGGAACAGCCCGTGCGCCGGGCCGCTGTGTCGCAGCATCTCGTCGATGAAGCGGGGGATGAGCGTGGGAGCCGCGCGCAGCCGCGCCATCAGCTCCGGTTGCTCCTGGAGCATCAGGGCGCAGGAGCTCAGCAGGTGCACGGCCGTCTCGAGGGCGCCGATGAGGAGCAGGAACAGGAAGCCCATCAAATCCGTGTACGACAGCTCCTCACCGTTCACGTGGGTCCGCAGCAGCTCGCTCACCAGGTCGTCACGAGGAGTGCGCCGGCGATCCTCCAGCACCTGATTGAAGTGAAACCGGGTCTCGGCCACCGTCTCGAGGATCGTCTTCTGCCGCTCGGTGTCGTTCTCGCCGATGCTGGTGAACTCGCCGTAGACCTCCGCCCAATGCTTGATTCGCGGATGGAGGGACTGGGGCAGGCTCAACATTTCTCCGAGGACGGCGATCGGCACCCAGATGGAGAAGGCGTCCACGAAGTTCACCGAGCGGCCCACGGGCAGCGAAGCGACGACCTGGTGGGCCACCTCGCGGATGCGAGGCTCCAGGCGCGCCACCACGGAGGTTCCAAAGGCCCGGTTGATGATCGCACGCAGCCGGGTGTGGTGCGGTGGATCCATGACGAGCATGGAGTCGGCCAGTGGGTAATCAGGTAGCCATGCCGGGCGATAGGCCTGCCGGATGCCATCCGACGAGAAGTGCTGGGGGTTCTTGAACACGGTGAGCACGTCTGCCTGGCGGGCCACGACCCAGAGTCCATCCGGGTCCACCTGACTCACCGGCGCGTTGCGGCGCAGCTCGGCATAGACAGGGTAGGGGTTGGCCCGTACCTCGGGGGCAAGCAGGTTCACTCGATTGCTCATCGGATGTATCTCGCGATGTGGACTGGGTGGAGAGCGGGCTCATGCTAATGCAGTTGGTGCTCCGCGAGCCGGCTGGTTTCGAGCACTGTTCCGTTTCATCCCACGTGAAGGATTCCGTTGGCGAGCCCGACTTCTGCCGTTAAATCAGCGCTCTCCATGCATAAGACGCACCTCGTTGGCGCCCGGACCCACAATCTCCAATCCCTCTCCGTGGACCTCGCCGAAGGCGAGCTGGTGTGCCTCACCGGAGTCTCAGGTTCTGGTAAGTCGAGTCTCGCACTCGACACCCTATACGCCGAGGGACAGCGCCGCTTCGTCGAGAGCTTCAGCCCGTATGCCCGCCAGTTCCTCGAGCGGCTGGAGAGGCCCCCGATGGACAACCTGGAGCCCGTGGCGGCGGGCGTCGCGGTGGATCGCCGCGCGCCGGTGAAGAGCTCGCGCTCCACCGTGGCCACGCTGGCGGACGTGGAGGCGTACCTGTCCGCGCTCTTCACGCGGGAGGCCATGCCGGTGTGCCCGACGTGCGGAGTGGAGGCGGTGCGCACCGACGCGCGAGTGGCCGCCACGGCGACGCTCGCCGCCGAGCCCGACGCGCTGGCCGTGCTGGCCTTTCCCCTGCGCATCGCGGACACCGCCGAGTTCCTCGACGTGCGCGCCCGGCTGCTCAAGGAGGGGTTCCACCGGCTGGTGGTGCGGGGCGAGGTGCGCGAGCTGGAGTCGCTGCGGCCGAGCGAGGCCACCGACTCGGCCGGCGTGGCGCACGTGGTGGTGGACCGGGTGAAGCTGGCCCAGGGGCAGCTCGGCCGGGTGACGGCGGCGCTGGAGTCGGCCTGGGCCATGGGCAATGGCGAGGCGGTGGCCTTCACGCCCTCGGGCACCCGGCGCATCCGGCGCGGATTGGTGTGCCCCCAGTGCGCGCGCGAGTTCGAGCAGGCCCGCCCCGGGCTCTTCAGCTACCAGTCGCCCACCGGCGCCTGCCCCACGTGCCGGGGCTTCGGCCGGACCATCGGCATCGACTGGGACAAGGTGGTGCCCAACCCGGCGCTGAGCCTGGAGAAGGGCGCCATCCGTCCATGGTCGGGCAAGACGTCCGAGTGGGAGCGGAAGATGTTGTTCCGCTACGCGCGCGAGCAAGGCATTCCGCTGGACAAGCCCTGGGGGCAGCTCACCCCGGCGCAGCGGGAGCGGGTGCTGGAGGGCGAGGGGGATTACGACGGCGGCCGCGTCTACCCGGGCGTGCGCGCGTGGTTCCGCTGGATGGAGAGCCGCACGTACAAGATGCACGTGCGCGTGCTGCTCTCGCGCTACCGCGCCTATTCGCTGTGCGAGAGCTGCAAGGGCGCTCGCCTCAACGAGTCCGCGCGGGCGTGGCGCGTGGGCGGGTTGGATCTGGCCGCGTGGCACGGGCTGGAGCTGTCCGATGCGCGCGCGCGCCTGGACTCGCTGCGCACCCATACGGGACAGGGCGAGCTGGCACGGCGCGAGCTGGCCAACCGCCTCGGCTACCTGGAGCGGGTGGGCCTGGGCTACCTCACGTTGGACAGGCCCGCGCGCACGCTGTCCGGCGGCGAGGCGCAGCGCGTGTCCCTCACCGCGGCGCTGGGGACCTCGCTGACGGGGGCGCTGTTCGTCCTGGACGAGCCCACCGTGGGCCTGCATCCCGCCGACGTGGGGCCCCTCACCGGCGCCATGGCCGAGCTGGCCACACGGGGCAACATCGCGCTCGTCATCGAGCATGATCCGCTCGTCATCCGCTCCGCGCACCGCGTGCTGGAGCTGGGGCCTGGGGCTGGCAAGCACGGGGGACGGCTGTGCTTCGATGGCACCCCGCGGGAGCTGGCGAAGCGCGCGGAGCTTCCCACCGGCCGGTTGCTGTCGGGGACAGGGGAGGAGAAGCGCACGCCGCGCGAGCGGACCGGTGAGCTGGTGGTGCGCAACGCCCGGGCCCACAACCTCCAGGGCGTCTCCGTGCGTGTGCCATTGGGCGTGCTGTGCGCCATCACCGGCCCCAGTGGCTCGGGCAAGAGCACCCTGATGGACGAGGTGCTGTACCGCCACCTCGGGCGCGCGCTGGGGGAGAAGGACGTGGAGGCGCCCGGCGAGGCGGACGGGGTGGACGGGCTGGAGGCCGTGGAGCGCGTCACCTTCGTGGACCAGTCGCCGCTGGGGCGCACCTCGCGTGGCAACGCGGCCACGTACACCAAGGCGTGGGATCGGCTGCGCGAGCGCTTCGCCTCCGAGCCCGAGGCCGAGGTGCGGGGGCTGACCTCGGCGCACTTCTCCTTCAACGTGGACAAGGGCCGTTGCGAGGCCTGCTCGGGCGAGGGCTACGAGACGGTGGAGATGCAGTTCCTCGCGGACGTCTCCCTGCTGTGCCCCGTGTGCCGGGGCCGCCGCTTCAAGGAGGAGGTGCTGGCCATCCGGCATCACGGGCTCTCCGTGGCGGACGTGCTGGAGCTGACCGTGGACGAGGTGCTGGAGCGCTTCGCCGACGACAAGCCGCTGGCGCGCGCTCTCGGGCCCGTGTCCCGATTGGGTCTGGGGTACCTGCCCCTGGGCCAGCCCCTGTCCACCCTGTCCGGTGGCGAGGCCCAGCGCCTCAAGCTGGCGCGTGCCCTGGCCAGCGAGGCGAAGGGCTCGCTCTTCCTCATCGACGAGCCGAGTGCTGGCCTGCATGACGCGGACGTACGCCAGGTGCTCGCCGCCCTGCATGAGTTGGTGGCGCGCGGCGCGAGTGTCGTCGTCGTGGACCATGACCTCGTCGTCATGCGGGGCGCGGATTGGATCATCGACCTGGGGCCGGGTGGTGGCCGCAACGGTGGGCGGCTGGTGGCCGAGGGCACGCCGGAGCAGCTGGTTTCTCGAGGAGAGGGGCTCACCGCGGCGGCGCTGCGTGGGACGTTGGTGGAGCCGGTGGTGCCGGGCAAGCGGGGCAAGGGCCCGGCGGAGGTGCCTCCCGCCATCGAGGTGGAGCACGCGCGCGAGCACAACCTGCAGGAGGTGTCCTGCCGGATTCCGCTCGGGAAGATGACGGTGGTGACGGGGCCGAGCGGCTCGGGGAAGAGCTCGCTCGTCTTCGACGTGGTGTTCGCCGAGGGCCAGCGCCGCTTCCTGGAGACGCTGACGCCGTACGCGCGCCAGTTCCTCCCCACCATGCCGCGTCCGGACGTGGAGCGCATCAGCAGCATCCCGCCGTCCGTGGCGCTGGAGCAGCGCACCTCGCGCGCGGGCGCCACCAGCACCGTGGCCACCGTCACCGAGGTGGCCCACTACCTGCGCCTCCTCTTCGCCAAGCTGGGCCAGCCCCACTGCCCGCGTGACGGCGAGCCCATCGCCTCCACCACGCCCGAGGTCCTCTACGCGCAGCTCACCGCGATGAAGGGGGATGGCACGGTGCTCGCCCCCGCCGTGCGGGCGCGCAAGGGGACCTACCTGGACGTCTTCACCGCCGCCGCGCGCGCGGGCATCGAGACGGCCATCGCCGACGGGAAGGTGGTCTCCACGGACCAGCCGCCGCAGCTCGTGAAGTCGCGCGAGCACGACATCGACCTCGTCATGTACCAGGGCAAGCTGGCGAAGCTGCCGCGCGAGGTGTTCGACAAGGCCCTCACCTGGGGCAAGGGCGCGCTGAAGGTGCGCGGTACCGGCAACAAGGAGACGCTCCTGTCCAGCGAGCGCACCTGTCCCGTCTGCGGTTTCTCCGTTCCGGAGATGGACCCGCGGTGGTTCTCCTTCAACACGAAGCAGGGCCGGTGCGTGGACTGCGAGGGGACGGGCGTGGAAGGCGGCGCCGAGGCGCTGGCCGAGGGCCGTTCCGACTCCTGCCGCACCTGCGAGGGCTCGCGCCTGGAGCCGGTGCCTCGCGCCGTGAAGCTGGAGGGCCTGCGCTATCACGAGGTGGTGCGGCAGTCCGTCACCGCCGCCCTGGCGCGGGTGCGCGAGTGGAAGTTCCGTGGGGACCGGGCGCTGCTCGGCGAGCCGTCCCGCCAGGAGCTGCTGCGGCGCATGGAGTTCCTGGACCGCGTGGGGCTGGGCTACCTGTCGCTGGACCGGAACGCGTCCACGCTCTCGGGTGGCGAGATGCAGCGGCTGCGACTGTCCGCGCAGCTGGGCGCGGGCCTCACCGGCGCGATGTACGTGCTGGACGAGCCCACCATTGGCCTGCACCCGCGTGACACCCACCGGCTGCTGTCCAACCTGCGCGCGCTGGTGGACACGGGCTCCACCGTGCTGGTGGTGGAGCACGACACGGACACCATCCGCGCGGCGGACCACCTGCTCGAGCTGGGGCCCACCGGAGGCAGGGGGGGCGGACGCATCCTCGCCGAAGGCCCGCCCGAGAAGGTGCTACAGGTCGAGGACGCGCCCACGGCCCGCGCGCTCCGCGAGCCCGCCGTACTGGCCGGCACGCCCCGGGGCTCGCCGGAGAATTGGATCGAGCTGAAGGACGCTCGCGCCAACAACCTGAAGGGCGTGGACCTGCGCATCCCCGTGGGGCGGCTGACCGTGGTGTCGGGTGTGTCGGGCTCGGGAAAGAGCACCCTGGTGCGCCAGGTGCTGTACCCGGCCCTGCGTGAGAAGCTCGGGCTGGTGACGACGCGCCCGGGGCCCTTCAAGTCCCTCAGGGGGACGGAGGCCATCCGCCGGGTGCTGGCCGTGGACCAGTCGCCCATCGGACGCACGCCGCGCTCGGTGCCCGCCACCTTCCTGGGTCTCTGGGACGAGCTGCGCCGGGCCTTCGCCGCGACTCCCGAGGCCAAGCTGCGCGGCTTCAGCCCCGCGCGGTTCTCGTTCAACACCGCGTCGGGTGGCCGGTGCACGGCGTGCGACGGGCAGGGAGCCATCTCGCACGAGATGTCCTTCCTCCCGGATGTGGTCACCCCCTGCGAGGCCTGCGGCGGGGCGCGCTTCGACGCGGCCACGCTCGAGGTGCGCTACCACGGGCTGACCATCGGTGACGTGCTGCGCCTGTCGGCGGACGAGGCCAAGGATGTCTTCCACGCGCTGCCGAAGGTGGCCGCGCCGCTGTCCTGCCTGTCGGACCTGGGCGTGGGCTACCTGCAACTCGGGCAGGGCTCGAACACGCTGTCCGGCGGCGAGGCGCAGCGGTTGAAGCTGGCCGCGGAGCTCACCGCGTCCACGCGCCACGAGCCCACGCTGTACGTGCTCGACGAGCCCACCACGGGTTTGCACCTGGGGGACGTGTCGAAGCTGATCGCCTTCTTGCGCAGGTTGGTGGACCGTGGGGACTCGCTGGTGGTCATCGAGCACCACCCGAGCGTCATCGCCTCGGCGGACCACGTGGTGGAACTGGGGCCGGAAGGCGGCGAGGCGGGTGGGCTCATCGTGGCGGAGGGGACACCCCAGGAGGTCGCGCGGCTGAAGACGGCCACGGGCCGGGTGCTCAAGTCACTGTTGGCTTCGCCAGCCCCCAAGGGGAGGCTGTGAGGACGTAATCGCAGGTCTGGCGGGCGCATCATGGGGGGAAGAAATCGTCGACTCCGTCGTTCGTAGGAGCCCAGGGGCTCGTCCTTGCTGGAGTTTCCTCCAGGGCGTGCCCTAGAGTCGGATACGCCCCTCATGCGCTGTCCTTCCTGCCAGAACGAGAACGATGCCGGTGCCGCCTGGTGCGATATGTGCGGCATGGACCTGACGCCCCCCAAGCCGGCTCCGGCCGTCGGGAGCGCTCCCGTGCCCCCGTCTCCCCAGCAGCCAGCCAACCCGCATCAAAAACGTCACACCGTCTTCGAGCCGGATCCGGCGGCTCCTCCTCCCGCCCCTCAACGGGGCGCGGACTTCTTCGCCAATCCGCCTCCGCCGCGGCCTACCTTCGACCCGCGCGACCCCTTCGCCGCCGCGTCCATTCCGGCCGCTCCGGCTCCCGCTCCCGCCGTCATGCCGCCGGCTCCCGCCGCTCCGCGCCCCAAGGCCCGGACCTTCGTGGAGACCGCCAACGAGGGCGCGGCCGCGGGGCTCGTTCGTGGTGCCCTCTTCGAGTACCGCAATCCCTCCGACCCGGGTCGCGTCCACCCGCTGCGCGTCGGGCGCAACGTGCTCGGCCGCAACCCCGAGTGCGATGTGGTGCTCGACGATGGACGCGTGAGCGGCCAGCACGCCTACCTGTTCATCCGCGCGGAGGACGCCTCGTTCATCGACGTCTCCAGCAACGGCTCCGTCGTCAACGGCTCCGTCGTCCACGGCGAGCAGGTCGTCCTGCAGAACCAGGCCGTCCTCATGCTGGGAGGGACGACGTTGGTGCTCGTCATCGTCCCCGAGAAGCTGCTGTCCCGGCGCTCCCAGTGAGCAGCTCCCGAGGGGGGATGCACATGCATCGCACCGTCTTCATGATCGCGGGTCTGCTCGCCGTCCTTCTCGTGGGCGCACCCGCGGCGGCAGCGGACAATGGGCTCACCGTGCTCGCGGTACCGCCCGCGTCCAACGGGCAGACGCGGCTCCAGATCGAGGTCACCGATCCCACCCTCCAGCAGGAGCTCCGCTCCACGGGGGCCTCCCCGGATCGCTTCCGCATCGCCGTGGATCAGGCCGGCGCGCAGGTGACGGATGTCCGCCGGATGGCTGACTCCTCCGAGGGTCGTTACACGGTCCTCGCCTTCGATCAGTCCGGGTCGTTCTCCGCGTACTGGTCCCAGGCCTTCGTGTTCGCGAAGGACTACGTGGACGCGCTGGGCGCCCGACCCCGGAACCACACCGTCGCGGTCATGACCTTCGGGCAGAGCAAGCGCACCCACTGCGAGGAGCGCACCGCCGCGGCACTCGAGGCGTGTCTGGCGAAGGTCCAGCAGCTCGGGACCGTCCAGCGCATCACCCGGCTCAAGTTCTACATTCAGCAGGCCGTGCGTGAGGCCGCGAGCGCGCAGCCGCTCTCACGTGGTGGCTCGCGCGAGGTCATCGTCTTCACCGATGCCGGCGAGGAGTCGGCCGCGCTCAATGTGAAGGACCTCGCCCGGGAGGCGCGCGACAAGGGCGTGCGCATCCACCTGGTCGTCTTCAGTGGCCAGGGCAGGGGCAAGGGCTTCGCCCAGCGGCTCGACGAGATGTCCCAGCTCGCCGAGGGCTCCGGCGGCCGTTACATCCAGGTGGAGGATGGCAATGCCCGGCAGGCGCTCACGGGTCTCGTGGGCGCGTTGGAGCACCTCTACTGGCTGGACGTGGACTTCTGTGGCGTGAAGCCCGGGCAGACCTCGGACCGGCTCTCCGTCACGGCCCTCTCGGCTCGTGCCACCACCGCGGCCTGGAGCGATCCGGTCTCCTTCCGCCAGAGGGCCGAGGGTCGTGCGACCACAGTCTGCCCCAGCACCGTCGCCATGGGACCCTCTCCGGTACGGACGGGTACCGGCTCGAAGACGGGGGCCTCCGGCTCGGTCAACCCTCCTGGGACGGCAGCGGGCAACTCTGGCTCCACGACGCCGTCTGGTTCCTCGACGGCGACTCCCGGGACGAACTCCACCGGAAGCGCGGCGGGAAGCCCCGGAGCCTCGACGCCCCCATCCGGGACGGCGGTGGGAGCTCCCGGGGCGGGAATGCAACCCGGTGGCTCGGATTCCCGTGGGCTTCCCTGGTGGCTGATCGTCCTGCTCATCGGCCTGGGATTCCTCCTGATGCTGGCGCTCATCGCGCTGCTGTCCCGGCGCCGCTCGGAGCCCGCTCCGGCGCCCCAGGTGTCCGCGCCCGTGGCCGCGCCACCGCCCGCCGCCGAGCCTCCTCCCGCTCAGCCCGAGCCCCCGCCGGCCGCCCCCGCGGTGTGGAAGGATCCCTTCGCGACCCTGCCGGAGACGCGGCTGGTGGTGGTCAAGGGACCTCCCGGGCTCGAGCCGTTCTACCGGATCCACAAGGGCTCGTTCACCATTGGCGCCCGGTCGGGCGAGATGGACCTCGCCATCGATCTGCCACAGCTCAGCGGCCACCACGCGACCGTGCAGCTCTTCAAGGCGGGCAATGTCTTCATCAAGGACGAGCACTCCACCAATGGCACCTTCGTGGACGGGCGCCGCTTGAACCCGGGCGAGCGAGTCCAGGTGAAGCCCGGTCAGAGCATCCGTCTGTCGCAGCAGCTGGAGCTCACCCTGGTCCAGCCGGGACTCCAGCCCGCCGTCGAGCCCTCCTCCACGGGGGAACCGCTCGTCGCGGCGCCTCCCGCCGCGCCCGTGGCCGCCCAGCCGTCCGCGGACGCGCCCCGAGCGAAGTCCAAGACCTTCTACGCACCCGCAAGGGGAGATGACGAATGAGCCTCCCGTTCTACATCCACGGGAGTACCGACGTCGGCCGCCAGCGCGCGCAGAACGAGGATTCCTACCGCATCGTCGCCCAGCCGGACGGTTCCCGACTGCTCGTCGTCTGTGACGGCATGGGAGGCCACGAGGCCGGTGAGGTGGCCAGCCAGGTGGCCAGCGATCGCATCGTCGAGGTGCTCGCCGCGAGCGCTCCGGACCATCCGCCCCGCGCCCTCTATCAGTCCTTCATCGAGGCCAATCAGGCCGTGCTCGATGCCGCGCTCACCCGGGGCGCGGAGGGGATGGGGACCACGGGGGTCATCGCCTGGGTGATGGACTCGCGCTGCTATGTCGGCTGGGTGGGTGACAGCCGCCTCTACCAGTTCCGCGAGGGGGCGCTGGTCGATCGCACGCGAGACCACACGCGGGTGGCGCAGATGGTCACCCACGGCATCCTCACGGAGGAGGAAGCCCGGAATCATCCCGACTCGCACGTGCTCGTGCAGGCGCTGGGAGGAAGCGCGGGAGTCCAGAAGCGCTTCAAGCCCGAGGTGTGGACGGATCCGCTGGAGCTGCGGTCCGGCGACGTGGTGCTGCTGTGCAGCGACGGGCTGTACGACTTCATCGAGGACTTCGAGCTGTATCCGCTCATCGAGGGGCTCGACTACCAGGACGCTGTGGCGCGGCTCATCCAGACGGCCAACGAGCGCGGTGGGGCCGACAACATCACGGTCATCCTGCTCGTGGCGGGACAGCCCGAGGTGCCGCGTACGGTGAAGGATCCCCCTCGGGACCGGCGGGAGACGATCCCGGACGGCATGCCGATACTCGCGCCAGCTCCGGCTCCGGAGGTGCAGGCCACGTCGGTTCCTCCGAGCGCTCCCGTGGTACAGGCCTCGTCCGCTTCCGAGCCGCAAGGGAAGACGGAGGAGCCCGCGGCGGCTGCTCGCACCGGACGCCGTGTTCCGCTGTGGTGGTTGCTCGCGACGGGCCTCGTGGCGCTGGGCGTGGGCCTGGTCCTGGGGCTGAGGGCCTCCGAGCCGCCGCCAGCGCCAGGATCGTCTCCCTCCAGCGCTTCCAGTTCCAATCTGGACGCGGGCGTCGGCATGGGGACGCCTCATACGGAAGTCGGAGGGCAGTGATGGTCCGCGCGCTTCTGGCGCTGCTCACGGTCGTCCCGCTCCTGGTGGCTGCTCCAGTCCTGGCGGGGGGAGAGACCTACTGCGTCGGAGGATACGAGGGGACTCCGCCGAACGTGGTGGCCGCGTGCGACATGCCAGACGTCCGTGCGATGCACGCCCGATGGCACTACCACTGCTGGGTCACCAACGGGCAGGAGTGCTTCGTCTGCTACGACGAGGAGGACAACACCTGCGTCTCGACGTTTCTGCGGCGCAATCCGGGGACCTATCAGCGCGCGGATCCGTACCAATGTGCACGGCTCTACGGGGAGAAGCACGGCGCGGGCAACCTGGTGGCGCACGTCATCGACGGCCAGCCCGTCACGCCTGGTGCTCCGCCTCCTCCCGTGCAGCTGGAGGCCCGGGTGGAGCGTATCTCCCCCGGTCCGTATACCGCCGGGGACAAGGTGACCGTGGTGGGGGCGGTCCGTGACGAGCACGGGGCGCTGCGCCGCATCTCCGGGGGCTCCTTTCGTGTCACCGATGCGAGCGGACAGAGCTCCGAGCTTCGGGGCACCGTGCAGCCGGATGGCACCGTCGTGGCCGACTACTCGCTTCCGGCCTCCAGCTCCGCCCGCATCGAGTTCATTCCCGTGGCGCCACCACTCGCGGGGAACGAGACGCTCCGTGCGGCGGCTTCCGGAGGCCAGGAGCTGAAGGTGGAGGTCTGCGGTTTCCGAGCGCGCGTGGTGCAGCCCGCCATGCACGAGGCGCTCGTGTCGGGACAGGCCACCCTGCTGAGCGCCAGACTCTTCGACGCGGCGGGGCAGGTGCCCGTGAGCGCACCTCCGGCGGGCCTCGAACTGCGATTCAACGTGCAGGTGGAGGGCGAGAAGCCAGAGTCGCTCTCCGCCGATGCCTCGCTGTCGGCATCATGGACTCCGCCCGCGTCTCCCAAGCCGCGCGAGGTGCGCATCAGCGCGGGAGGCCGCGCGGGCGATCGCGTGGTCTGTCCGGCGGGCGAGGTCCCCGCCACGGTGAGTGACTTCGGACTCGGCTTCGACACGTCGACGTTGCCGCGCACCTGCTACGTCGGCCTTCCCTGTACGGGGACGGTGCGGCTCGTGCGCCCGGAGCCTGGGCCGGGCCGCCAGCGGGTGGACGCGCTCCTGGCGGATCCCTCGGTGGAGGCTCTCGTGGTGGATACGGGCGAGGAGCGTTACCGCGGTCCTCCCCGGCCGGGCGACCGCTACGAATTCGCCGCCACCTACACCGAGGTCGGAGCCGCGAGTTGGTCGCTCGTGTTCCAGACGCCACGAGGGCCTGTCTCCATGCCCACGCACGAGGTCCAGGTGCGTCCCCAGCTCGAGTTGAAGCTGCCAGCCGAGCTGGACTTCGGCACCGTCAACGCGGGCACTCCGGTGACGGAGGCGTGCCAGAAACTCGACTTCAGCCATTCGCGGGGCGCCGAGGAACATCTCCTGGCGCTGCGTGTCGAGGGGCTCGGGAGTTGCCAGTCGCGCCCGGTGCTGCACTTCCTCAACGCGCTGAACCAGGCGGACGTGCGCGGCCTGGAGCCCGCGTCGGGCACGCAGGCGTTGTTGGATCCCCGAGACCTCCGGCTCGACATTTGTCTCGAGGTGCCCCGTTGTGCGGGCGAGGTGTCGCCCGAGTCGGCCGTGCTGCGTGTGGTGCCGCTCCCCCCCGAGTTCAAGGCGCAGGAGAAGACGGTGCGCCTGCGCTGGAAGGTCGAGGGACGGGGCTTCCTCGGCTGTCACGGCGCCTGGGTGTGGCCCTCGCTGGCGCTGCTCGGCTTCGGGGTGGTGCTCGCCGGTTTCACGCAGCCCGCGCGCTTTCCTCCCGGTGCGTCCATCCGCGTGGCCGGGAGCGAGCGGGGCATCCGTCAGGCCGCCGCCATCCTCTTGCAGGCGTGTCCCGGCAGCGGCCCTGGCTTCTACCGTGCCGCCCGGTTGGGCCTGCACGGGGATGGCGAGGTGAACGGCCGCACCCGGAACGCGGTCGTCGTCCTGCGTGCCACGCGAGGGGCCGGTGTGGTGCTGACGGGCACGGGCCCCCTGGAGCAGCAGGATCGCCGCACCCTCAAGTGGGAGCCGGTGGCGGAGCTGGCCCAGGGCCATGTCCCTTCTCCCTCGGTGCTGTACCGGGCCGGGGGCACGTACTTCAAGGTGGAACTCTAGATGACGCTCGCGCAGCTCGTCCTGCCCCTGCTCCTCTCCGGCGCGGCCGGCGGGGGCCACGAGATCGTCCTCATCCTCGACAACTCGTGCTCCATGGGCGTGGAGTCCCGGGATGACCAGGGCCGCCGCATTCCTCCGAATGATCCCGAGCGCGCCGCGGTGCTCGGCACGCTCGTCGTCGAGGGACTGGCGCGTGGCTCGGCCGACCGGGTGGACGTGCTGGCCTTCGGTGACGGCAAGGATGCTCCGCCGCGCCCGGCCCGGAGCGCGGATGACATCCGCGCGCTTCCGTACTCCAATGGCACCTTCTTCCGCCGCCCGCTGGAGGAGGCGGGCAATCGGCTGCGGGGCTCGGCGCTCCAGAAGCGGCTGTTCCTCTTCTTCACCGACGGCATCCCCGAGGACCTGAGAGACCCTTCGGAAGGACCCCGGGCCCTCGGGCTCTCCGAGTCGGCGGAGTTCGAGACGCTGGTCATCGGCCTCTTCGGCAGCGACGAGGTCCGCCAGATGGGCGAGCAGTTCCTCCGGCCGTTGGCGCGGGAGCCCCAGAAGGATCTCCTCTTCGTCGAGACGCCGCGCGAGGTGATTGGCGCCTTCACGAGGGGCTATGCGCACGTGCTGGGCTCGAGGCCGGAGACGGGGGCGCTGTCCCCGGGCCAGTCGAAGACCTTCGAGGTGGGCAAGTACGTGGTGGAGGTGCTGGTGGCCACGGCGTCGGCCTCGCCCGGTCCCGCGTACACCGCGAAGCTGGAGGGCCCTGGGGGTGAGATTCCGTCCCAGGCCTCGGGTGATAACGGGTGTCCGCCCGGCATTCGCTACTCGGGCGCGCCGAAGCTGTGCCAGCCGCCACACCGTCACTACCAGGTCTTCCGCGCGCCCAACTCGCCGGATCAGCGCAGCACCTGGACGCTGTCGCTGCCGAAGGGGTCGGGTGCCATCGACTATGGCCTCATCCTCCGTTACGACCTCGAGGCCTCGCTGGCCGTACCAACGACCGCGCGGGTGGGGGAAACGGTGCAGATCGATGCACGGCTGCTCTTCCGCGGGAAGACCTTCGACGACGAGACCTTCTTCCAGGCGGACGGCTTCACGGCCGTGGCCACGCTCGAGGGGAAGGAGGTGCCCCTGCGTCACGAGGGGGGAGGGCGCTTCGTGGCGGACTGGACGCCCTCGGAGCCTTCGTTGGACGGGGCGTCCACGCCCGTGCGGGTGACCTTCCGCAACGCGTGGATGGAGCAGAGCGCGCGCAGGGCCGTGCAGGTGGAGGGGTTCCTCGACTTCGCCCTGGTGCCGAATCCAGCCTCGCTCGATTTCGGGACGTGGAGGGGCGAGCGCAGCGAGACGCGCCGGTGCTCGGTGGTGGATCTGTCCCGATCCACGAACGCGGATCGCATCCCCATCCAATGCACCGCGCAGGGGGCCGTGGAGGGAGGCGTGCTGAGCTGTGCTCCCGTCGCGGGCTCGGAGGCGGACCTGGGTGGTGGCCGTAAGGGACAGCCGCTCAAATACGAGATCTGCTTCACCGCCGAGAGCTGCTGTGGCGATATCGCTCCGTCAGGGATTGGCGTCCTCTTCGCCGCGTCCCATCCCCACTACGCCGCCGCAGCCGTGACGGTCCCGACACTCGTGAAGGTATCGGAGACGGGCTGGCTGCGTTGCTGGTGGCCCTGGCTCGCTTTGGCTGGAGGGATGATTGGCTTTGGCTGGGTCGTCGCGGGCTTCGTCCGGCCGCACGACTTCGACCCGGCGGCCAGCGTCTACGTGGCGGGCTCGGAGATGGGGCTCAAGCGAGCCTCGGCGCTCACTCTGCGGGAGACTCCGGGAGGGACGCGGGGCTTCTACCGCAATGCGCGTATGTGTTTGAACGCGGGAGGTGACTTCGTGCGCGCGCCGCGTGCGGCCGTGCTCGTCCTCGAAGCGGGACCCGGAGGCTCCACGCGCTTCGCCACCGCGCCGGGCCTGGAGCGCAAGGTGCAGCGCACCGGGAAGTGGGAGCCCGTGCCATCCGAGGAGTTGGCTCTCGGGTACACGCCCAACGTGGTGTACCGGGTGGGCAGTCTCTATCTGAAGTGGAGCTGAGCAGGTGTTCGTTGCCTGACTGCTACGTCTCCGGTGCTTGCTTGTTCCTGAACGGCGATGGGAGCATGGGCCATTCGACTTGGGGGAGGTGTACAGTGGGGCGGATTACTCCCATCATGGCCGCCATGCTGGTCGTCACCGCGTGCGCCCATTCGCAACAGCCAGAGCGGCGAATCTATCTCATTTCAAAAGATACGCGGGGGGTTGGTGCCCCACCTGGAACTGGCGGCGCTGGCTTCCGCAATTGTGAGGCAGAGGAGCGTGAGTGCTTCGATGAGTGCTGGAATACCAAGCCTCTGCCTTACCCTCACACGAAGCGGGATGGATGGTTTCGTGAGTACTGCACCAAGAAATGCCGCGAGCTGTATATGGAATGCGAAAAGGCCAATGAGAAGCAGGCCAGGGAACTGAAGTTCTCGCGTGTTGACGAGGCTCTCGATTGGATTAGGAGTCACAAGGCCGAGGTGGCTCTGGGAACGGTCGTCATCATCGCCGGCGTTGCCTTTGTCATCACGACAGGTGGTTCTGGCGCGCTGATTCTTGCTCCTCTTGCCCTCTAACCCGGTGCGCTCATGCCCTATGATTCAAACTTCGATGTCGAAGCCGTGATGAAGACGCTCGGTAGCGTGAGCGATAAGTACCCGGAGGGCTCGCCGGAAGAGGAGGCCCTCCGAATCGCCGCGGTGGCGCTGCTCTATGTGCGAGACATCGACAAGCTGGAGGATTACCGCAGCTATTTCAGGGCTTTCATCACTGGCAATCCGCTGATCGCTTCTCATGCGTTCGCGACGAGAGAGGAAGCAGATGCGTCTCTCGCCAGTGGAAAGGTCAACGATGGCGAGCTTGTCACCATCGAGGGCAAGGGGTTCACCGTGGTCCGTGGAGTCAAGGGCTGGAGGCTCTTGCGGACACGTCTGCCGGACGAAGTGGAACCCTCGGAAACGAAGTCAGAGCCCAGGTAGACGCCCGTGCTCTCTCCTCGGGTGGGAGGGCCGTGGGCTACCCCTGCGCTATCGTCGTGTGCAGTGACCCTGGAGGGGTCCTGGCGCGGCTGTGGGCATGCTGACGGGGATCGACCTGTGCGGCATCTTCAGCCTGATGCACGCGCTGGCGGAGAATTTCGGCGCCGGGCCCTGGAGCGAGGGTGTCCCTGGCCCGCTTCGGCGGGAGCCTGCTCAGCAGTGACCTGCTGAGCTTCGTGTTGGTGATGCGCGTTATGTGGGTGCCGGGCAGCATGCGTCGGGGGCTGGGGTGGAGCCGGGCCGGTGAGGTTCTCCGAGGCGTGAAGGTGGGCACACCACGAGTGACCCTCCGCCCTTGATACGACGTGCTATATCGGACACGTACTCTCTACACAGATGACGCGGAGGGGGAGCCTTGGGGCTGCTCGCGACGGAGAAGTTCAACCCGACCTTGTTCGTGGGGCTCGGTGGTAACGGCGGGAAGATCGTCCAGTTGCTCGCCGGCCGGTTGCGCCGCCATCCCAACTGGGAGCGCATCAAGTCGATGACCCATTTCGTGGCCATCGACACCAACAAGGATGACCTCGACAAGCTCAAGGACATCCCCGTCGAGAACCGCTTCCTCGTCTCCGCCTTCGACGCGCGCGCCTATATCGAGCGCAAGCGCGGCCAGCGTGAGCTCCAGGAGGATCCGCTCGTCACCCAGTGGGTGCCCTCCACGTACCAGTTCCGTTCCACCCAGGGTGCTGGCGCCGGGCAGATCCGCATGGAGAGCCGCCTGCGCCTCTACTACAACCTCGAGGAGGATCGACGCGGCATCCGCAAGGCCCTCCAGAAGCTGCTCGACGAGTCCACCCGCCGCGAGAACCCCTGGCGCGACAACGAGAACCGCGTCGTCCGCGTCATGCTCTATGGCTCGGTGGCGGGCGGTACCGGCTCGGGCGGCTTCCTGCCCATGGCCTACCTGCTGCGGCGCATGGTGCTCGACGCGGGCTGGGGCCGGCCCAACGTGACGGGCGTGCTCACCCTGCCCACCGCCTTCCTCGACAAGGTGAAGCCCCAGCTCCACCCGGACATCCTCGCCAACGGCTACTCCGCCCTGAAGGAACTGGAGTTCCTCAACCGCCAGCTCGATTACGCGGGCGGCTCGGGCGAGATCGAGTTCCACTACGACCCGGGCAGCCAGGACCGCGATCGCCAGGTCGTCGCCGAGCGCCCCTTCACGCTCACCTACCTCATCGACCGGCCCGACCAGCTCTCCATCGAGAAGTACGAGAACGCGGTGGCCGACGCCTGCTACCTGCAGATCTTCTCGCCGCTGCTCGGCGCGCAGGCCGGTGAGTACGACAACTACGAGAAGCACCAGAAGAAGCTGGCCCTGGGTCACTTCTCCGTGCACTACGGCTCGTTCGGCACCGCGCTGCTGCAGCTGCCTCGCCGCGACATCCTCAAGTACGCGGGCCTGCGCTACGTGGCGAGCGCCTTCCGGCAGTTCCTCTGCTTCGGCGCGGACCATCCGGACTTCCAGGTGCCCTACGGCGACCCGGCCTTCCAGCGGCTCGAGGTCAACGAGAAGAACCGCCGCATCGACGAGAAGTTCAAGGGCTACGTCGCCTTCCGAGCCTCCGAGGAGGAGCGCCGCGACGAGAAGGGCCAGTTCTACGGAATCCAGCAGCAGATCGGTAGGGGCGGGAAGAACCTGGCCGAGGCCTTCCGCGAGAAGCTGGAGGCCATCTTCGGGAGGCTGGACGAGCAGATCGACATCCCGGACGTGGAGAAGCAGTCCATCAACCCGGGCAATCCCTCGCTGAGCCGAGCCATCGCGGTGCTGCGGCGGGCCAAGGACGAGTCGCGCGCCCGCGTGTGCGGCGAGTACCTCGAGGCCCAGCGTGGCGACGTGCGCACCGGCCGCTTCTTCGAGTCCTTCTTCAAGGAGTACGAGGTCAACCCCATCGCCCAGCGGCTCTTCCTCGTTCGCCTGCTGGAGCAGTCCTTCATCGTCCCGTTCAAGGACCCGGAGGAGGGCGCCTACCTCAAGGCCGATGGCACTCCGCCCGATCTGGACAGCCCGGAGCTGCGCCAGGAGATCGCTCGGCTCGACTCGGAGATGGCGAAGCAGGCGCAGCCGGGGTTCTTCCAGAGCCTCACGGACCGTGACAACAAGGCCTTCGCCACCGCCAAGCTGCGCGCCGTGGCCAAGGTGGAGAGCTGGGCCAACGAGTTCCGCGACGAGATCAAGCGCTTCTTCTGGAAGTCCTTCGAGAGCGAGCTGCGCAAGGACGCGGAGGCCCGGCTGGAGTCCTTTCGCAAGGTGGCCCAGGTGGCCGACGAGCGCGCCCGTGACGCCGAGTCCCAGGCCGAGCGTTTCCGCAAGGATCCGGCCGCGGTGGACCCCGCTTCCGACGTGGCGCAGTTCTACCTGGACGCCGAGGTGCTCCGCGACGACCGGCGCCGCGAGCGGCTGTGGAAGGAGTTCTACGCCCACAAGCTCGACAGCGATGCGAACTTCCGTGTGGCCGACATCTTCGACTCCGTCACCGAGGCCTTCACCCCGGTGCGAGACCCCAGCGGTCAGCTCCGCGCCCGCGACGCCAACGAGATCGTCACGCACGTGCGTGACAGGCTGGAGGCCCAGGCCCTTCAGGTCTACGGCCGGGTGATGGAGGAGATGGGGCTCGACCTGGCCTCGGGTCTGGACCTCGAGCAGCGCTACATCGCCCTGCACAAGGCCGGGAAGGACCTGGAGGAGCTGCGCCGCAAGGGCAAGCTCGAGGACGAGCTGCGCGCCGTGTCCGCCACCGAGGTGCGCCGTGGCATCGAGGACCGGCTCAAGCGGCTGTCCGACGAGTGCGTGCTGCTCGCGCACATCGACGCCACGCGCCGCGATGACCCCACGGTGACGCCCGCGGACGTCTTCTACGCCGGCCTGCACGACAAGTACGCCAGTGACGAGGAGGGCTCGCTCTGGAGCGTCCTCAAGGGCGTGGTGTCCGGGACGAACCGCGTGGCGGGATGGGAGGAGCGCGACTCGCTGGTGCTCTACCGCGCGCTGCTCGGCGTGCCCGTGTACTGGTTCAAGAACGTCCAGTCCGACCTGTACTCTGGCTACAAGCGCGTGCGCGACGACAAGAACCGCACCTACCCGCTGCACATCGAGGCGGCCTGGGAGTCCTCGCCGGGTCTGCCGGACCTGGATCCGGTGGAGCTCAAGCGCGCCGAGGAGCGCCGCGCCGCCGAGCGCTCCGCCCAGGCCTCCCGCGAGGCCCGCGAGAGCCGTTTGCGCGCCTTCACCCTGTGCGCCCTGTTCGGAGGCATCTCGCGCGACGACGAGGGCTACCACTGGAGCTTCGCCGGCACGAAGAACAAGCTGGCGCCGGACCGGGCGCGGGCCTTCGAGGCCTTCGAGGCCCTGGATCCCGTGCTGCGCGGGGACCTGGAGAAGAACGCCCATGACTCGTGGCTGAACGCGACGGCGGAGCGGCCCTCGCGCAACAAGCTGCTGGAGGAGGTGCAGGCCCACCAGCGCCGCCTCACCGAGGCCTACGCGCGCGCCGTCTCCGAGCAGAAGGACGCCGAGCGCCGCTTCCTCCAGGACGAGCGCACCGTGGTGGAGGCGCTCGCCGCCGAGCTGAGGAGCTAGCTTGGACGCCGCCGTCTCGTACCCCACCGTCCTCCTCGGACTGGGGCGCTTCGGCCATGAGGTCATCGGCCGCGCCCTCCAGTCCCTGGAGGCTTCTTCGCCGCTGTTGGGCGTGCTGCGCTGTGAGCCCTCGGGCGTGGCGGCCGGGCTCCAGCCCCTGCTGGAGGACCTGTTGCGCGCGGGCCGTGGCTCGGGCGAGCGGCGCGATCAGCGGCTGGACCTCATCGCCTTCGCCGCGGCGCTGCAGGGCGGAGACCAGGACCTGCTCGTCGCGTGCGATCAGGCCGCGCGTCTGCTGGCCGAGGGCTACGGCGCCATGTTCCCTCCGGACCGGCCGCCGGAGCAGCGCACCGCCTCGCTCCACCTCGTGGTGCAGGTGCCGGCGCTGTCCAACCCGCGTGCCTCCGTGGCGCTCGCGCGGCTGGCCGCCCTGGAGAGCTGGGCCCGCTCCCGTCCCGTGTTCCCCCTGCTGGCCCGCATCTGGGTCGTGTCCCAGCAGACCGCCGCGGGCACCCTCACCTCCGAGGAGATGGTGTCCACCTGCGCGTCCTTCGCGCTCGGCATGGTGGCCTCGGGCCTGCGCACCGAGGACGAGGTGTCCCGCCGTCTGGCCCACCCGGCGCTCGATGAGGGGCTCGTGGGCTTCGTCTCGCTGGCCTCGGTGGAGTTGCCCGAGTCGCGTCTGCGCGCCTATGCCGCCGCCCGTGCCGCCTATGACGGACTCGGCGTGCTGGTGGAGCGCGTGCAGGAGCCCGGGACGGACGCCACCCTGGCCATGGGAGCCGTCTCCGCGCTCCAGCGGGACCGGTGGTTGGCGCCCTTCGTCGAGGGCCAGGCCGCGCAGCTCTCCCGGCGCCTCGCCGCCGAGCTGTCCCGCTCTCCGGTGGATCTGCCCGCGGACATCCACGTGGGGCCGCTCGATACTCCCGAGGAGATCCGCGCCCGCCACGCCGGGCTCTTCAAGCCTGCCTCCGTGGAGGCCGCGCCCACCACCGTGGACCAGGCCCGGACCGACGAGACCTTCCGCGCGCTCGACCGCGCCGAGGCCGAGGTGGCCTCCTCGGTGGAGCAGGGCATCCAGGCGGTGTTCGACGCCTCGCTCGGGCCCACGTCGGGCCTGTCGCAGCTCCCCGCCGTCGAGCAGGGGCTCAAGCGCGTCATCGCGCAATTGCATGACGAGCAGGTCCAGGAGGACGCCACGCTGCGGAAGTTGGATCCGTCCCAGCCGCCGGGCCCTCCGGTGGATCCGCACCGGGAGGAGCTGGAGCACGCCCTGCTGGCGCTGCCCTCGCGCGGAATGGCATTCGCGGCGGCGGCGGCGCTCGCGCTGGCCGTGCTGCTGGGCGTCTCGTTCGGCACGCTGTCCCTCATGACTCCGGCCGCGGCTTCCGCTGGCACTGGCCCCGCTCGCGTCCAGGTAACCGCTTCGGCCACCCCGGTCGCCACGGGCTTCGACTGGCGCGAGGCCATGCCGTGGATCGTCGGAGTGCTCGCCGCGCTGGGCGCCGGAGGCGGGTGGCTCTACTTCGTCGGCAATCACACGCGGAAGGAAGTGCGCCGCGTGCTGAAGCTCCGGCGTGATGCGCTGGAATCTCTGGTCAGCCGGGGAGGGGGAGGGCGGCGCGCGAAGCAGGCGGAGCTGCAGCTCGTGGTGCGCCGCAAGCGTGCCCGTCGTGGCGCCATCCTCGCCCTGGAGAACGCCGTGGCCCGGTTGCAGGCCGTGCGTCACGCGCTGTTGGAGGCGAGGGACCGCAAGCGTCAGGAGTTGCTGTCGCTCGGGGTGACGCCGGCCGCCGAGGCGCGGTTGGATGACCTCGGGCCATTGCTCGGGGCGGGCGGTCTGTTGCACGGCTCGCTGGTGCCCCCGGAGGTCATCAGCCGGTGGATCGCCGCACGCCGTGAGATCTCCGAGGACCGCGTCTGGGCCGATCGTCTCCTCGAGGGTGCCTGGCCCGAGGGCGGATTGCTCGAGGACGTCCCGTGCGGAGACCCCGAGCGCGTCGCTGAATTGAGCCGGCGTCAGGTGCAGCCCATGGGCGAGCGCAGTGTGTTGGATGACCCCGAGGGGGGGCAGCAGGCGGCGGACGTGTTGCGCGACTTCGGGGCGAGGATGGGGGCGGTGCTCGCTCCGCCGTGCCAGCCGTTGAACGCGCATGGAGATCCGGTGCTCGGCCTGCGTCCGGGCGAGGGCTTCGTCATCGCTCCGTCGGCGGGGCGCGACACGTTGGACGCGGGCCTCCGGGACGTGCCCACGCGGCTTCCCGTCCTCTGGTCGCCCTCGAAGGCCGCGCGGGTCATCTTCCTGCGCACCTGGGAGGGCTTCTCCGTGGAGGAGGTGACGCGAGGGGCTCGCTCCCTGTCGCAGCCGGCCGTGGTGGCCCCGCGAGGTGCGCGATGAACGTGAAGCTCCCGCATCCGTCCTCTGATTTCACGACGGCCGTCTACCTGCTGGTCTGGGTGCTGGTGCTCGCCACGCCCCTGTGGGCCTGGGTGTTGGCGGCGCTGGTGGTGGGCCCCGGTCCCAACTCCCGCTGGCGCCGTGCCGCGCTGCCCGTGGGCAAGGCCGTCCTCGTCACCCTGTCGCTCGTGCTCGTCACCCGTCTGGTGGAGGCCGCCAGTGCCTCCATGCGGGGTGGGCCGCTCGGCTGGCTCGCCGCGCTCTCGGCGTTGCCCCAGGTCCAGGTCCCGGGCAGCGCTCCGGTGACGATGCAAGCGACCTGGTACCCCGTGGACGCGGTCCTGCTGCTGGCGCTGCCCCATGCCGTTGCCTTCCTCTTCGCGACGACGGTGTTCGCGTTCCAGGAGTCCAACCACAAGAGCCTCACGTCCTTCCGCGTGCCGCTCGCGGATCCGCTGGCGGCCGTCCTGGTGGCGGTGCCGGTGCTGTCCCTCATCGCGGTGGATGGGGCGTGGCGCCAGGAGAAACCCCGCGCACTGCTCGATCTGGCCGCCGTGTTGCCCATGTTGTGCATGGCGCTCGCGGTGTGGACGCGCTCCGAGCGCCTCGCGCCTCCGCCCGTGAAGGAGGAGGCTCCCCAACCCCAGACGCCCGTGCTTCCTCGCGCGGACATACCGGGGATGTGGCGGAAGCTGGGCGCCATCGAGGCCCAGGGGCGCCCGCTGCTCGCGACGCAGGGCACGGCCAACGAGGAGCCGGCTCCGGCCTGGAGCGCCGCCGCCTGGCGGGACTCGGGGGCCACCGGGGCTCCGCCTCGGGCACTGGAGGAGATCGCCAACGCGTGGAGCACGCCCACCCAGGGCTGGCTCGTGGGCGACCTGCCCGATCCGACGGAGCGCCACTTCCTCACCTCGTGCGTGCAGCTCGCGTTGCAGCGGGAGGGCCTGCCGTGCCTCGTCATCAGCGACGAGCCGGAGGCGCTGCGTGACGCGGTGAGCGAGGCCATCGCACGCAGTGGCTCGTGGCCCTCGGGGCCTCTGCTGGCCGGCGAGGCGGCGATGCGCGAGGCCTTCGCGGGCAACCGGATGCCGGCCGCCGTCTTCCTGGACGTGGAGCAACTGTCCGCCGGAGGCATCCGCGCGCTCTCCGAGACGCGGGGCGGCTGTGGCCGGCTGTGGGCCCGCTCCGTGGGGCTGGTGCTGTTGTCGCGCGTGGACCGGGGGACGCCGCTCGCGTCCACGCACCGCATGTTCACCCTGCGGCGGCTGGAGCTGGCGCTGTCGGCGGCCGGGGCCCGGTGGAATGTGCTGGCCACGGGCGTGGGGGGCGCGGGCACGCGGGGGCTGGTGGAGCAGATGTTCCCGGGCATCTCCGTGCGCGAGGTGCCCTTCACCCCGCGCGCAGCGGCCCCCGTGCGTGTCTGGCGCGTGGCCGAGGGTTTCCGCGTCCAGCCCGGTACGCCTTGGGTGCGCCGGGCGCTGGAGCCGGTGGTGGGGGCGAAGCTGCCTGCCTCGGTGGGAGACCCGGGAGGCACTTTCGATCTCAAGGCCGTGGATTTCTGGGGCGGCGAGCTGCGCTTCGTTCGTGACGTATCGCTCTTCGGCGTGGCCTCCGTGGGCACGCTGGACGAGGCGTGGCTGGTGGCCGCATACCGGGCGCTTCCTCACCGCGTGCCGCTTGCGGACGGGCAGGCCCATGACGCGCTGTGGGGCCTCGCCGACAACCCGGTGACGCGCTTCCTCACGCGCGATGGCAACCTGGACGGATTGTCCCGCCACGGCATGTTGCTGCCGCCGCGCCCGCTCGTGGGCTACCACAACGGCGCGCTGGCCACGGCCCACCTCAAGGCCGCCATGCAAGAGGGCTCGCAGGACGTGGAGTCCCTGGCCGCCGTCTTCGGCCGCTCGCGCGTGGAGCAGGTGCTGGGGCCGAAGTTCCGGCCCGAGCGGCACGTGGTGCGCCTGCCCCAGGGGCGCGAGCCCGTGCGCAGCCCCGTCGTCCCCGCCGGCCTGTCCGAGTCCGTCAATCCGCTGCGGCGCACCGTGAGCGAGCAGGTGGTGCGTATCCTCGACGTGCACAGCGGCCAGCTCCTCACGGAGGTAGACCGGCTGCTGGTGGAGACGCGCTACTACCCGGGCCGCGTGTTCGCCGTGGGCGACGCGCGCTACGAGGTGCCGTTGCACTCGCTGGACACCAAGCGCAACGAGCTGCGCGTGAAGCCGGTGCCCAACGACAGGCCACTCACGAAGCCGCAGCTACGTATCCAGTTCGAGTCCGCCACCGTGGTGGAGTCCCCGCAGACGGTGCGCACCGGGCGGTGCGTGTACCAGGTGTGCACCCTGGAGGCGACGGTGGTGGAGAGCGTCACCGGCTACTCGCAGGTGGGGCGGCCGGGCCGGGTGGACGTGGGCGCGGTGAGCTGCCGCTATCGCACCCGCGTGCGCGGCATCTTCTTCCCCGCGGCCACCACGCCCCAGGTGCTCGTCCATCTGGCGCGCTCGACGGACGGAGTGTTGGTGGCGCACCTGCTCTCCAACGACGAGGACATGGACGTGGTTCCGGTGGGGGCGGGTATGTTCCCGGAGGCTCCCGCGGGCATCGTGGTGGTGGACCGGCACCTCCAGGGCATGGGCGTGGCCGAGGCGTTGGATCTGGCGCTCGTCGACGACACGTTCAAGTGGGTCCGGGCCATCCTCGCCAATTGCAAGTGCGCGAACGGGTGCCCCGAGTGCACACCCCAGGACGTGCTCACCTCCGGCCCCGACAAGTCGGGTGTGCTCGGGCTGTTGGGATAGGCAAAGGCAATCGCCATGACGGATGGACGTATGCAGGGGGACATGAACCTCCTCCAGCCAGGGACTCAGCTGGATGGCCGTTACGAGGTGGTGAGGCTGCTCGGGCAGGGTGGCATGGCCGCCGTGTACGAGGTGCGCCACCTCGGGCTCCACAGCACGCACGCCCTGAAGGTGCTCAACGCGGACCTGGCGCGGAACGATGACATCCGCGCGCGCTTCCTCGCCGAGGGCCGCATCCAGGCGCGCCTGCGCCACCCCCACATCGTCCAGGTGACGGAGATCGTCACCAACCCGGTGGCGGGTCTGGTGATGGACTACATCGATGGCCCCACGCTCGGTGAGCTCTGCCGGGGCCAGGGGTTGGAGCCGCGGGTGCTCCTCGAGGTGTTCCTGCCGGTGCTGGACGCCATCGAGGAGGCGCACAAGCACAACGTCGTCCACCGGGACCTCAAGCCGGAAAACATCCTCGTCGGCAGGGACAGCCGGGGCCGGCTCCAGCCGATGGTGACGGACTTCGGCATCGCCAAGATGCTGGAGGGGGAGGGGCCGGATGGCAGGGCGAGGACCCAGGCCGGCGCCCGCATGGGCACGCTGCTGTACATGAGCCCGGAGCAGATCCGCGGGGCCGGGGAGGTGGATGCGCGCACCGACATCTTCGCGCTGGGCGCCATCCTCTACGAGGCCGCCACGGGACGGGTCGCGTTCCACGCATCGAGCGACTACGACACGATGAAGAGCATCGTGGAGGGCACCTACGAGCCCCCCGAGCGCGTCGTGGGTGGCCTGCATCCCGTCATCGCGGGCTGCATCCGAAAGGCCCTGGCCGTGGGCCCCGCCGAGCGCTTCCAGGACTGCGCCTCCTTCCGCGAGGCCCTGGAGAAACTCCGCGACGCGGACCCCTCGGTTCCCCAGAAGCCGTCCCGCTCGTACGCGGTGACGCAGGTGGGGGACACTCCGCCCAGGCCCGAGGTCTCCGCGTCCGAGCCGGTGCCCGAGTCCGCCTTCGCGCCGACGTACACCCCATCCGCGCTCCAGCGCACTCCGGTCAACACCCTGCGCTCACAGCCGGTGCCCCAGGCGAGCGCCCTCGATTCCAATGTCTCCCCCGGCCTGGCCGTGTTCCTGAGCCTGTTGTGCATATCCGGGCTCGGGCAGCTCTATAACGGGCAGACGCTCAAGGGCCTGCTCGGTCTGGGACTGTCCGCCGTGGCGCTGGCGAATGGGCCCGGCGGAGTGTGTTTGTGGCTCCTGGGGTACATTGGTTTCACCATCGACGCGTACCGCATCGCCTCCAAGCGCAAGCGAGGGCAGCGTGTGGGTCCCTGGGAGTTCTTCTAGTTGGAGTAGAGTCGCCGCATGTTGAGCCCGGGGAACGTGGTCGAGCGCTACGAGGTGGAGCGCGAGCTGGGCGGCGGCGGTATGGCGCGCGTCTACAAGGTGCGTCATGTGGCCCTGGGCAGTGTCCATGCCCTCAAGGTGTTGGAGCCCGAGCTGGTGGGGAACGCGGAGCTGCGAGCCCGCTTCCTCGACGAGGGACGCATCCAGGCGCGCCTGAAGCACCCGAACATCCTGGGCATCACGGATGTGGTCGCGGCCCCTGGTGTCGCGGGCCTGGTGATGGACTACCTGGAGGGCGAGTCGCTCGACAGATACCTCGCCCGGGCGACGCGGCCTCCAGCCGCGGACGAGGTGCGCGACATCTTCCGGCAGGTGTTGGAGGGCATGGGGTTCGCCCACGAACAGGGCGTCATCCACAGGGATCTCAAGCCCTCGAACATCTTCCTGGAGCAGTCCTACGGCCGGCGGGTGGTGCGCATCCTCGACTTCGGCATCGCCAAGGTGTCCGGGACGGAGGGCCGGCCGACGACGCGCACCGGGGCGCGCATGGGCACCCCGCAGTACATGAGCCCGGAGCAGATCCGCGAGGCCCGGGACGTCACGCTCCGCTCGGACATCTTCTCGCTCGGGGTGACGCTCTATGAGCTGGCCACCGGGCAACCCTGCTTCCAGGGGGAGAGCGACTTCAACATCATGGAGAAGATCGTCCGGGCGGACTTCGTGCGTCCGGACGTGGTGCACCCGGGGCTCGAGCGAGGAATCGTCGCGGCCATCCTCCGGGCCATGGAGCTGGAGCCGGAGCGGCGCTTCGCCTCCTGCCGGGAGTTCGCCGCCGCGCTGGTGGCGGAGGTCCCGGTGGAGCGGGTCGAGGAGGCGGTTCCGGAAGCTCCACCCGCTTCCCGGGCGGCGACGCCTCTTCATGTCCCCGTGGCGAGCGTTCCGGCACCCGCGAAGGTGTCCGTCGCTCCCGCGACGATGAGCGCTCGGGTCGCGACCGCTCTCGCCGAGGCGCCCGAGCCGGCGCAGGTCCCCGCTCCCTGTCCCGTGGCGGTCCGGCAGGAGCCTCTGGTCGTGCCCGTCCGGCTCGCCGAGCCAGCGCCCGCCGCGCCCCTCGAGAAGAGCGTGCCCGCTGTCCGTGAGCGTGCCCTGCCCGCGAAGAAGCCCGTGCCTGCGTCCCAGGAGGAGAAAGCGCCTCCTCGCCGCAAGGCGTGGCGCTGGGCCCTGCTCTTCGCGTTCGCGGGGCTGTTGGCCCTGTTCGGCTCGGCGCTCATCGGGATGGTCATGGGACGACTCTCGGAGTCGCCGAACCGCTCCCCGCCGAAGCGGTCGGTGGGTGGCGCTCCGGTGCAGCGGGCCGGTGGCTCGTCCGGCACCCGCTCCTCCACGCCTCGGAATGACAGTCCTTTCGTCGAAATCCGGTAGGCGCCGGGGCTCCGATTCCTTTCAGACACATCCGGGAAGAAGAGGGGGCCAGGGCGCTCGCGCGGACACGCGCCCTGGCAGAATGCGCCGTGCAGTCGCGGTAAGGGGGGGCATCCAGCTCCACTTCGGATTCATGTACGAGAGGAGGGCTGGTCCGTGGGCACACGCGCTGCTCCCTATTTCATTTTCGATGACTCGCACTGGCCGCTGCTCATCAACCGTCTCGTGGGAGATGCGTTGAGTCAGGAGTTCGAGGAATACCTCGCCCAGGCGACCGAGTCCCTGAAACGAAATCAGCCACACGTCCTCCTCATGGACATGAGCCGGGCCGGCGGTCTGTCGACCCAGCAGCGCCAACAGCTGGCGGCGTGGCTGCGGCAACATGAAGAGCCCATGCAACGGACGTTGCTCGGCATCGCCTACGTCACCCAGACGCCCACGATCCAACTGGCGATGAACGTCGTCTTGTATCTGCGGCGGCCGGTCTATCCGTACATCCTCGTCTCCAAGGAAGACGAGGCGCTCACGTGGGCCGTCCACCGATTGGAGGACTCGGGGATGCACGCGTCCGCCGCGCGCATCCGGCGCGACCTGGGGCTGGTGTCCGAACATCACCGGGCGGGTTGAGCCCCGACGGAGCGCGGTGGCGCGGTGCGTTGCGCCTTGCCCGGGGGTTCCGCCCTCTGTGGCGCGGACGCTTTTTTCCTGCCCCCGAGTGCCTTAGCTTGTCCCGCGGTGCATGGGGAGGGGATGGATGGTGGGGTTTTCGATGGCGCTGCTCGCGACGCTGCTCGCGAGCACGGCGCCCGTGGTTCCGGTGAGCGCGGGCAACGCGCTCACCTTGCCGGCTCAACGTCACGCGGTGCGTATCGACACGGGCGGAGGTCGTCCGCCTACCTGGCTGCTCGCCGTACAGCAGGCCGGTGTCGAGGGACGGGGGTTGTCCTTCTTCCGCTCGGACGATGGTGGGCGCACCTATCGCTTCGCCGCCGCCATCCAGCCGGACGGGAGCCACGCGGACCGCGCGGATGTGCTCGCGGTGGGACGGGACGTGGCGCTCGTCTATTCGTTCGAGGCGCCGAGCCTCAATGCCTCGCGCCGTCACGACGTGTTCTTCCAGTGGTGGCGCTACCGGCCGGGCACGCACGACTGGGCACCGCAGCCAGCGGTGGGCGTCTTCGATGCCGGTGACTCCACGGCCTACTCGCGGGCGTTGCTCGCGCGCGACTCACGTGGCCGGTTGTGGGTGCAGACCTTCCGGTTGGAGTCGGATGGCGGTTCCACCGCGGTGGTGTCCGTCTCCACTGATGGAGGGGCGAGCTTCCAGCGCCAGTCGAACCTGGGTCGGGTGAAGCACCGGGGAGGTGGGCGGTTGTTGAGCCTCGGCTCGAAGCTCGTCTTCCTCTACGCCATGCATGATGGCTTCGAGCCCACGCGCCTCCGCGTCCGCGACGATGGCGATCCGCTGGACTCCTGGAGCTCCGTCCGCGACGCCTTCTCCGAGGGCATCTACCACGGGGCCGCGCTGAGCGCGGTCGCGGACGGCCGGGGTGGCATGCACCTCGTCTACAAGGACGAGCTGGAGCGCCTCTATTACCGCTACTTCGATGGCTCCACGTTCGGCCCACGCACGCTGCTGGAGGGCTCGCGTGACTGGGCGATGCAGGCCACCACCACGCGCATCGGCGACACGCTGTATGTGTTCTACAACGTCATGCGTCGTTCCAACGTCTCCTACGAGGTGCATGCCCGGGTCTTGAAGGACGGGCACATCAGCGAGCCGGTGGTGCTCGACGCTCGCTCGACCTTCAAGGGCTACCCCAATGCCCCGGAGACGCTGCCGGAGGGCTCGTCCGAGGTGCCCTGCTTCTTCGGCGAGGCCCCCGACGCCAGCTCTCGCGGGAACGTGGTCCGCGTGGCCCTCTCCGTGCCAGGCGGCGGGGACGAGCCCGAGGATCTGCCACCTTCGAACCCGGAGCCGGAGCCGGAGCCCGGACAGCTCCTCTTCAGCGATACCTTCTCGCGCGGCCCGTCGAACGGCCTCGGGCCCGATTGGACCCTGAGCGGGCTCTGGCGGACGGACGGCAAGTGGGCCATCAGCGACCTCGACCACTCGTATGGGAACAACCTCGCCCTCGCGCTGTCCTCGCGGTGTGAGGATTGCCAGGTGGAGGCGCGGCTCCAGGCCTTTGCCGTGGACGAGGCAGGTGTCGTGCTGCGTGCCTAGGGGGACGCGCACTATGCGCTCGTGCTGCTGCCGGAGGGGCGCATCCAGCTTCGCCGCTACCGGGGCGGGAGCTTCACCGTGCTCGGCGAGGCCTCCAGCGGCCAGGCGTCTCCCTGGGATGCCGCGACGCTGTCCCTGTCCGTGTGGGGCTCGGAGCCGGTGCGGCTCTCGTCCACGGTGGATGGAGAGGTCCGCCTCTCGGTGACGGACGCGGACCCGGCCGCCCTCACGGGCGAGGGACTCGCGGGGCTGATCACCCCCATCGCCGGCGTCTGGTTCGACGACTTCCAGGTGCGCGCGGTGGGCGAGCCCTGACGCCTCGCGCAAGTTTCTCCACGCGCATCCCCGCCCGCGCAAATCCTGCATCCAGGAAGTAGGGTTTCCGGGCGGACACCCGTGGCCCGGGAATTGAAATCGCGACGGGCCATGGAACGCGAGGCGGACAGAACGGTGGGAGGTGCCCTGGGCGCCCGGACCTGGCTGTTCATCGCACTGGGCGCGTGCGTGGGCCTCGCCCTCGGTATCGGTGGCTTCACCTTCACCTACGCGAAGGGCTACGCGTACCTCACGAATGATCCGGCCTCCTGCGCCAACTGCCACGTCATGCGCGAGCAGTACGAGGGCTGGATGAAGTCGAGCCACCACGCGGTGGCCACCTGCAATGACTGCCACACGCCGTCGGGCCTGATCGGCAAGTACGCGACCAAGGCGTCCAATGGCTTCTGGCACTCGTTCTATTTCACCACCGGCACCTTCCACGAGCCCATCCAGATCCGCCCTGGCAACCGGGAGGTGACGGAGCAGGCGTGCCGCAAGTGCCACGGCGATCAGGTGGAGCCGCTCGAGGCCCCACACGGCGCCGCGGAGACCTCGTGCCTTCGCTGCCACAACTCGGTGGGCCACCCGGAAGGGCTCGGCCAGCCCGGGCTGACGGCGCAGGAGTCCAGACCATGAGCAACCCCACGACACAACCGGAGCCGAGGCTCCGGAGGACCCGGCTCGTCATCCTCACTGCGGTCATCGCGGCCGTAGGCGCGGTGGCGGCCACCGCCCTGCTGGTGAACATCTCCGAGCGCAAGCAGGAGGCGCGCAACCCCTTCTACCGGGTGGTGGAGCTGGACGACACCATGGAGGACCCGGCCGTCTGGGGGAAGAACTTCCCCCTGCAGTACGACGACTACAAGCGCACGGTGGACCAGGTGCGCACGAAGTACGGCGGCAGCGAGGCCGTGCCGCACACGCCCACCGCGGCGGACCCGCGCTCGGTGGTGGCCCAGTCGCGGCTGGAGGAGGACCCGCGCCTGAAGACGATGTGGGCCGGTTATGCCTTCGCGGTGGACTTCCGCGAGGAGCGCGGCCACGCGTACATGCTGGATGATCAGACGCTCACCGAGCGCCAGCACGTCACGAAGCAGCCCGGCACGTGCATGCACTGCCACGGCTCGGTCTACCTGCCCTACAAGAAGCTCGGGGAGGGCGATCTCATCAAGGGCTTCGAGAAGATGAACCAGATGCCCTACATGGAGGCGCGCAAACTGGTGGATCATCCGGTGGCGTGCATCGACTGCCATGATCCGAAGACGATGGCGCTCCGGGTGACGCGTCCTGGCTTCATCGAGGGCATGCGCGCGCTCAAGGCCGGGCAGGGAGTGCGGGACTACGACGTGAACGCTCAGGCCACGCGCCAGGAGATGCGCTCGTACGTCTGTGGCCAGTGCCACGTCGAGTACTACTTCAAGGGTCCGGAGAAGCGGCTGACGTACCCATGGGCCAAGGGCCTGAACATCGACAACATCATGGCCTACTACGAGGAGAACGGGCACAAGGACTGGGTCCACTCCGAGACGGGCGCGCCTGTGCTCAAGGCCCAGCACCCCGAGTTCGAGATGTACAACCAGGGCATCCATGCCCGCTCGGGCGTGGCCTGCGCCGACTGCCACATGGCCTACAAGCGCGAGGGGGCGATGAAGATCAGCGACCACCACGTGCGCAGCCCGCTGCTCAACATCAACCGGGCCTGCCAGACGTGCCACAAGTGGTCCGAGGAGGAGATGAAGCACCGGGTGGAGATCCTCCAGGACCGGCACCACGCGCTGCGCAACACGGCCATGGACGCGCTGGTGGACCTCATCCACGACGTCAAGGAGCGCAAGCTGGCGGGCGCCACCGACGTCGAGCTGGCCGAGGCTCGGGGCTTCCAGCGCAAGGCCCAGTTCTACCTGGACTTCGTGGAGGCGGAGAACTCCAATGGCTTCCACGCGCCGCAGGAGTCGGCCCGCATCCTCGGCGAGTCCATCAACTACTCTCGCCTGGGTCAGAAGGCGCTGCGCAAGCAGCCGCCGGTACCTCAGCAGGACGCGCGCAAGCTCGAGTAGCGCTTCCCGGGTGTGTCGGGTGCACGACGAACAAACCCTCGACGCGCGTGAAGCCCACTGCAATTCGCGTTTCCACCGCTATTGGTGACAAACCGGTGAACAACGTGCAGGTCCTCGGCAGTGGCCGGCACACGCTCATCTTCGCCCACGGCTTCGGCTCCGAGCAGAGCGCCTGGCGTCATCAGGTCAAGGCGTTCCAGGAGCGCTACCGCATTCAGGGCGGGACTGCTGGGAATCTCCGCCGTGCTGGCCGTCTGCGAGAGGGGCGTGGGGCAGGGCCTGACGTCCCGGTGCCTCGCCCCGCTCCTCTTCGGCCTCGTTGCCCTGCTGCCCGTCTCCGCCGCGTGGTGGGGGGGCGGGGTGGTGTCGGGCTTCGTCCTGTCGCTCCTGGTGTCCGGGTCGCCCGGTGGGGATGCGTACATGGTGGCGGGAGGGTTGCCCCTGCCCACGCCGGACCATGCCGAGGCCATCGCGGAGATGGCGCTGGACATGAGGCGGTTCATCCAGGACTTCAACAGGGGAAAGCGCGTCTCGCTGCGCCTGCGGACCGGCATCAGCACCGGGCCGGTGGTGGCGGGCGTCATCGGCACGAAGAAGTTCACCTACGACCTGTGGGGCGACACGGTGAACACGGCCAGTCGCATGGAATCCCATGGGTTGCCAGGGCACATCCACGTCACGCAGGCCACCTACGAGCGCCTGCGCGACACGTACGTCTTCACCGAGCGGGGCCGCATCCCCATCAAGGGCAAGGGCGAGATGACCACCTACCTGCTCGAGGGACGGAGGAACCGTGCCGCCGTGTCGCCCGGCGGGGTGTCACCCGGCGGCCTGCTCGGAGCTGACGCCGCGCTCGGCGGCCTGGAGCAGGACGGGCCAGAAGTGCTCCGCCATCCGCTGGTAGCCCGTGTCGGAGGGGTGGAAGCCGTCGGCCGAGAAGTAGTCGGCGCTCCCCGACAGCTCCACGCGGCTGGGGGAGTAGAGGTCCACGCCGAAGAGGCCATGGCGGGACACCACTCGGGCGAGCGCCTCGTTGAAGGCCGCGATGCGGGCGGCGATCAGCTCGAGCGGGAGGAAGTGCGTCGCGAGCCGCGCCACGGGAGCGAGTGACATGTCGGGCAGGTTGGCCAGCACCACCGGGGCACCCGTGGACACCAGGCCGCGCGCGATCTGGTCGAGGTTGGACTCCAGCTGGTGGGGCTCCACGCCGCGCCACAGGTCGTTGATGCCCACCGCGAGCGTCACCACGTGGGGGCGCGAGCGGATGGCCTTGGGAAGCTGCCCGGAGAGGACCGTGCCGCTGGTGGCCCCGCTCACGCCCAGGTTGAGCAGGCCCACGCCCGGCCGGGTACGGCGCAGCCGCTGGAAGAGGTGTTCCACGTAGCCGCCGTTGCGCGCGCCCACTCCGACAGCGGAGGAGTCGCCCAGGGCCACGTATCTCAGGGAGAGTGCGCTCATGAGTGTCCTTCCATAGCGGCCTGGAGCCGGGTCCGCAGCGGCGCCCGCCTGCCTTCCTGTCCCTCGGGCATTCGGGAACGCGCGTGGCGGTTCGGGTGTGCTATGGCGCGCCCGGCGATGACGCGTCCTTCGATTTCCTTCCTGGGCTTTGGTGCCGCGCTGCCGGAGCGGGTGCGCACCAGTTCCGATCCCATCTTCGACCGGATTCGCGAGGAGGCCCGAGCAAAGGGGCTGTCCGAAGCCTCGCTCTTCTACGGCAACCGGGAGCACCGATGCCTGGCTCCGGAAGAGTCCCTGGCCGCCCTCACCGCGAAGGCGGGAACCGCGGCGTTGGAGGACGCGGGCATCCGGCCGGATCAGGTGGATCGGCTCTACGGCTACGTCTCCGTGCCCGAGTTCATCACCCCCAACGAGTTGTACGCGGTCCACCGGGAGGTGGGCCTGGGCTCGCATGCGATGGTGGTGCCGGTGCAGGCCGAGTTCGCCAACTTCGTCATGGGCGCCGTGCTGGCCTGGGAGGCGATGCTCGCGGGGCATTCGGAGCGGGCGCTCGTGGCCGTGGGGGCCGGGTGGACGCGCAACGTGGACTACGCGCAGGGGCACGCCTTCGGTATTGGAGATGGGGCGGGCGCGGCGGTGCTCGGGCTCGGGGAGCGGCTCGTCCTGGTGGACTACGCCGTGGACACCTTCAGTGACGAGTACGGGTCCATGACCATGCGCCCCCGTCCCGAGAGCGGCTTCGACAGGCCCGTGTACGGGCTCGAGCCCGCCCGTGGCCTGCGGTCCTTCCTGAACAGCGGCATGGACGGACCACCGAGGCTCGTCGAGCGGCTGCTGCGCAAGCACGGCCTGACCGGGGAAGACATCACCCTCGTTTCACACCAGGCCACGCGGAAGTTGCTCGACCACTGGAACGAGAAGATCCGCCCGCGCGAGTACCTGCACACGCTCGAGGACTGCGGGAACATGGCGCTCGCCTCGATTCCCGTCACCCTGGCCCGTTACCACCGCGAGCTGCGCACGAAGTACCTCGTCCTCTTCGGCATTGGCATCGGCGCGCACCAGATGGCGCTGCTGGTGCGCGTGTAGAGCGAGGCGCCGGCGCTACTGTTGTCCTTCCGTGCCGCGCTGCTGCATGCGCTCCTGGATTCGACGCATGCGCTCCTGCATCCGCTGCTGCATGCGCTCCTGCCGCTCCTTGAGCCGGCCCTCCCGGTCGGCCTTCCTCATCAGCTTCGCCATCTTCCCCTCGTGACGGGCCATGAAGATGGCGAGCTGCGCCCGCTTTTGTGGAGGCAGGTCCTTCGCGAGCGCCTGGTACATGTCGCGATCCAACGCCGTGAGCTGTGCCCGCGCGTCGAATACCCGCTGGATCGCCTGGTCCACCTGCGACTGAGCCGACGCGTCTCCCCGTGCCGCCAGTCTGAGCACCTTCGCGGACTCGCGCACCTGCTTCATCAGGGGCCGGCGGCGCTCGTCGAACTGGCGCATCGTGTCCGCCATCTTCAGGGCCTGGGACTCGTCGAGCCCCAGCTCCTCCGCCAGCCCCATGACCCGCATCATCCGCGTCCGCCGCTCCTCGCGCGCCGCCGCATCACCCTCGGGCGGCGCGGCCAGCGTCACCAGGGGGAGCAGGGTCAGGGTCAGCACCGCCAGTCGAAAGGGCTTCATCACAGGGTCTCTCCAGGGATGGGGGATGAGAGGAGTTCTTCGAGCTCGAGCTCCGAGAGCCCGGCGACGTCCTCGGCGTCCTCCAGGTCCATGTAGGACAGCTCGAGCGCATCGGACAGCGGATCCGTGAGCGCCCACTGCTCCAGCTCCGACTCCGTCTCCTCGACCACGCTGGCGGGGGTCTCCACCTGAGGGGCGAGTGGGGCCGGAGGGGCCACACGGCGCTGAACCACCGGTCCCAGCGCGAACAGCACCACGGCCGCCGCCGCCAGCAGCGCTCCGGTGGTCCGCATCCGTGCCGCCTTCTGGACCTGCTCCCGGCGCCAGGTGCCCACCGCCGTTCGAGGCAGGGCCGCCATCACCGCCTGCTCCCGCGCGGACGGCGGTGGTAGCGCGGCGAGCCCGAGCACGTCGCGGTGGGCCTCGGCCTCGGAGCGGCACGCCGCACAGGATTCCAGGTGCGCGCGCACCCGCGCCTCCTCCTCGGGCTCCAGCGCTCCCGCGGCGAAGAGGGTCAACGACTCGTCTTGATCCCGGCACGCGGACATCAGCGTTCCTCCTCGGGCGTTTCGGTCACCTGCGCCCGGAGGCGCTTCACGGCGTGATGGAAATTCACCTTGGCGTTCGTCTCGGTGATGCCGAGCGTCTCGGCGATGTCTCGGAAGTTGAGCCCGCCGTCCACCCGGAGCGTCAGCACCTCGCGCTGGCGGCGGGGTAGGGTGAGCACCGCCGCGCGGACCCGTCGCTCCTGTTCGGTCCGCTCCAGGGCCTCGTGCGCGGATTCGCCCGGGGCCTCGGTCTCCGG
This sequence comes from Archangium violaceum, assembly GCF_016859125.1. NCBI lineage: Bacteria > Pseudomonadati > Myxococcota > Myxococcia > Myxococcales > Archangiaceae > Archangium > Archangium violaceum. The sequence goes on from NZ_CP069338.1 coordinate 7,048,447, forward strand.
GACGTCCACCACCTGCAACCAACGCCGTCCTTGACGGGCATGGTTCTTCGCCAGGTTGAGCGCGATGCGGATGAGCCAGGCCCGGAAGGGCGCGGGTCCCGAGGGGCTCCAGCGGGAGAAGACCCGGCGCGAGGCCTCCAGGGCTCGCAGGAAGGCCTGCTGGGCGAGGTCCGCGGCGTCCTCGGGCCGGGCCGTGTAGCGCCGCATGAGCGAGAAGACCAGGGTCCGGTGTCGCTCCACGAGCGTGCCGAAGGCCGCCTCGTCACCAGCCAGGAAGGCGTGGCAGAGCGCCTCGTCGCTCGGTTCGATGGCGGCCTCCATCGGCGCCAGGGCTGTCTCCAGGGCCTTCACGCTCCCTACAAACCCTGGGGCTGGCGAAAAGTTAAACGGATTTTTTCGCGGGTGTCCGGGTGACGGGAGAGGTTCTGGGGTGGGGTTGGGACGACACTACTTGAGAGGTTATAAAAAGTTTCGCATCGTCAGCGTGTGCCGCTATCCTGCACGTGTTGGGCCTGGGAAGGCTCGCGCGATGCCCGGGAGGGCGAGGAGGGTGAGGAGATGGCGGAGACGTTTGGGGGCGACATTGGCGTCCAGATCCTGCAGGCCGTGCAGGGTCTAGCGGTCCGGATGGACCGGCTGGAAGCGCGGATGGACAGCCTGGAGTCCGAGGTGAAGGACCTGCAGGCCCGAATGACGAGACAGGAAACGTTGATGGAAATCCTGGGGGCCGAGTTCGTCGCCTGGCGCGGAGAGGTCCAGCAACTCCGCGGGGATGTCCAGCAGCTGAAAGGCGAGGTCCAGCAGCTGAAAGGCGAGGTCCAGCAGCTGCGCACGGAGACGCATGAGGGGTTTCGCCGGGTGAAGGCTCGTCTCGACGTGACGGACGGCACGGTGGTCCTGATGGCCTCGGTGCTGCGCCGGCCAACGGAGCTCGGCGAGGAACTGGAGAGTCATCTGCGGGAAATCGCAGCGCGCTGACGGCGTAAGTCCACCGGGCTCGCCTGGCCGCTCGACTCAGGAAGTCTCCCCAAGCGGGTTGCTGGCCCCATCATGCGGCTGACACAATGAGGAAGGGGCCCTCCGGGGGATCGGCGACATGGCAACGGACAGCGCGGCCGCACGCATCAAGGGAAGTGTTCTCATCGCCCGACTCAAGCTGTTGACGACGCAGGGGGGGTCGGAGCGTCTCCAGGATGTGCTTCAGCGGCTGCCTCCCGCGGATCGCAAGGTCCTCGAGGGCGTCATCATGCCCATTGGCTGGTATCCCCTGGGGCTGAACCTCCGGCTCGACGCGGCCATCGCCGCCTCGCTCTCTCCCAGGGATCGCGGCAAGGCCTTCATCGACATGGGCCGGGCCTCCGCGGAGGACAACCTGAAGGGCCCCCACCACGTGTTCATCCGCAAGGGGGATCCGCATTTCCTCCTCAGCCACGCGCCGGAGATCTACCGGCTCTACTACGCGGTGGGTGAGCGCTCCTACGAGAAGCGAGGGGAGCGGAGCGCGGTGCTGCGCACCGTGGGCGCCGAGATCGTCACCGAGGCGGATTGTCTCACCATCATCGGTTGGCACCAGCGTGCCATCGAGCTGAGCGGCGGCCGCAACGTGCTCGTCGGGCACCCCAAGTGCCGTGCCCGCGGCAACGGCCACTGCGAGTACCACTGCACCTGGGAGGTCTAGGCTCCCGCCGTGGGGAGCGGGTGCTCCCGCAGGTAGCGCAGCACGTCGTCCAGGTGCTTGTAGACGCGCACCTCGTGGCGGATGACGGACTCGATGACACCCTCCGGGCCGATGATGTAGGTGACGCGCCGGTCCACTCTCAGTACGGGCCAGAGCACGTCATAGGCCTTGCTGATGGTGCGCGCCTCGTCACCCAGCAGGGAGAAGTGGATGTCCTCCTGCTCGGCGAACTCGCATTGCGTCTTCACCGTGTCCACCGACACACCCACCAGTTCCGCCCCGAGCGACTGGATGCGCTCGTGGTTGTCCCGGAAGTGCCGCGTTTCCTCGGTGCAGGCGATGGTGAAGGCCTTGGGGAAGAAGAAGAGGACGACCCGCCGCCCCCTCAGGGCGGAGAGCGAGAAGGGACGTCCCTGACAATCGGTGCCGGTGAAGTCCGGGGCGGCTTGTCCCACTTCGAGCATCTTCTTCGGCCTCCTGGGCCCGGTCTCCCCTAGCATGCTTCCCGCTGATACGACCACGCTCACCCAACACCGAGCTCTTCCGTGGCCCTCCCTCTCTCCGTTCCCTTGACTTCCTCCTTCCTCGAACGGCTTGCCCGTGCGCTCGGCGTCACCCGTGTGGCGCGGGTGACCGGGTTGGACCGGGCCGGGGTGGAGGTGGCCGCCGCGGTGCGTCCAGGTGGCTATGTGCTGCAGGTGTGCAATGGCAAGGGCCTGGATTTCCAGGCCGCTTCGGCTGGAGCCCTCCTGGAGACGGCGGAGCTGTGGGCCGCGGAGACGGTGCCGCGGGGGCGGCTCGTCTGGGGGACGCTGGAGGGGTTGGATGCCCAGGGGCTCTCCGTCTGGGGCGCCGAGGCCCTGGGGAGCCGGGGCGGCGTGGTCGTTCCCCGCCTGTGGGGCCGGGAGGTGCGCTGCGCCTGGTGCGAGGCAACCGAGCTGCACTCCGGTGAGCCCGTGCTCGTCCCCGCCCAGGGGGTGTATTGCCCGCCCACGGGGGCGCCAGCTCTCGGCCCGGTGAGTGTGCAGTGGACGAGCAACGGCTCGGGTGCCCATCCCGAGCGGTCGAGGGCTCTCCTGCATGCGCTGCTGGAGGCGACGGAGAGGGATCAGCTCGCGCGCCTGCTGCCAGAGGGCTGGACGGAGGAGGCGCTCCGCTCGCGCATGCTGCGCCCGGGTGGGCTGGAGCAGGGCGCCCCTCGCACGGCGGCCCTCGCGCGGGCCCTGGGGGAGCGCGGCTTCGCCGTCTACCTCTTCGATCTCTCGCCCGGCGCGCGGGCGCCCGGTGCGGTGGGCCTGCCCGTGGGCGCGGCGCTGCTCGTGGACCAGGAGCAGGGACCGGTGCCCCTGGCGGCGGGTTACGCGTGCGCGCTGGGGAGGGAGCAGGCGCTGCTCGGGGCCTTGCTGGAGGCGGCGCAGTCGCGGCTGACCGACATCCACGGCGCGCGCGAGGACGTGGCCGCGGTGGACCACGAGTCCGCCCTGGCCCTGGCCTCCGCGTGTGCCGAGGTCCGCCCGCGACGGGCCGTGGAGGCCATGCCCGACCGCTCCGGCGCGGTGTCCTCTCCAGAGGAAGCGGTGCGCGAAGTGCTGGCCCGGCTCGGCAAGGCGGGCTTCACCCGGGCCGCCGCCATCGAGCTGGAGGCCCCTCTCCCCGGACTCCACGTGGTGCGCGTGGTGGTGCCGGGCCTGCTCGTCTCGGAGCTGCTGTGAAACGTCCCAATCCCGATGAGCTCATCGTCTTCCTCGGCCCCTCGATGCCGGAGGAAGAGGCGCTGGCGCTGGCACCCTGCCGCGTGCTGCCACCGGCGCGCCAGGGGGACATCTGGCGGGCACTCACGCTGCGTCCGAAGGCCATCGCGCTGGTGGATGGTGTCTTCGAGGCACAGCCCTCCGTCTGGCACCACGAGCTGCTGGCCGCGCTCGATGCCGGAGTGGCGGTGTTCGGCGGGGGCAGCATGGGGGCCCTGCGCGCGGCGGAGCTCGCGGTGCACGGCATGGTGGGCGTGGGCCACATCTTCGAGGCGTACCGCCGGGGAGAGCTGGTGGATGACTCCGAGGTGGCGTTGCTCCACGCCGAGGCGGAGCACGGCTTCCGGGCCCTGACGGTGCCGCTCGTCAACGTGCGCCACGTGGCCCGGCTGGCCCGGCGCGCGCGGATTCTGTCTCCGCGTGAGGCCCAGTCCCTGGTGGACGCGGCGGCGGCGATCTTCTACCAGGATCGCACCTGGCCCCGGATGCTGGCGGCCGTGGGCGGCTCGTGGCGTCCGGCCACCCGGGCGAAGTGGGAGGCCTGGGCCGCCGGAGGACTCGAGGACCTCAAGCGCGAGGATGCCCGGGCCTGCATCCTGGCCGCCGCGGCCTTCGTGGCCTCCGGAGCGCCAGCCCCCACGCGCGAGCGGACCCGCCGGCCCCCGCCGTCCTCGTACGTGCGTCGCCGCCGCCTCGTGGAGGGACTGTGCGCGACGGAGTCGGGCCTCGTGTCCTCGGAGGAGGTGCTCGAACAACTGCGTGCCGCACCCGACGCGGGGGAGCTGGCGGAGGAGGGCCTGCGCCGGGCACTGCTCGCGGGGTGGGCCCGCACGCTGGGGCTCGCCCCCTCCGCCGAGGAGGTGGCGCGGGCCGAAGCGGATTGGTGGGCGCGCCTCGGCGTCGCTCGGGCGTCGCGCGAGGAGTACCTGGCCGCTTGTGGCCTGGATGCGCACGAGCTGCGGCGGCTGTGCGAGGATCGCGCGTTGGAGCGGCTCACGCTCGAGCACGCGTCGCGGTTGCTGCCGGATGGACCTTCGTGGGACGAGGCGCTCGCGACCGAGGCGCGTCTCCGCGGCCGTTGGGTGGAGGAGGCCCAGCGGTTCGGTGCCCCGAGGCGGAGCCGGCGCAAGCGGTGAGCCCGCGGCGAGCTGCGCAGGGGCTGGAGGGAGATGTGCATCAGCCAACGGCAGGAAGGTCCGCGAGGTGAGCGCCTCGTGCTCGTTCCGGTGGGCGGGGGGTCCGTGTGTGGTTACGTAGAGGGATGCGGCGCGGGGGGGATTTCGCGCTGGAGGCAGCGAGACGATGGCCCGGATATGCCAGGATGAGGTGGGTCGCTGTGACTTCCTCGACGTGCTCGAGGAGGCGGTTCTGAAGCACCGGCCGGTGGCGGTCCAGCTGCGAGAGGGCGAGGCCTTCATCGATCTGGTGGTGGACGTGGTCACCGAGCAGGGGGACGACTTCGCCATCTTCAAGTCGCACGAGCGGGTGTCCGTGGGTCGGATTCTCGCCGTCACGCGGGCCGGGCCGGTCGCGGCGCGGTGGTGAAGCGGGGCGGCTGGGGTAGGGTGCACGCCGGATGAATCCTCACGACGAGAGCGAGACCTTCCGCTGCGTGCGGGCCGATGCCCGGGAGCCCGGGGGATACCGGACGGTGCTGGGGGAGGCGAAGGCCACCTTCCTGCACACGGATCCGCCGTATTGCCTGCTCACGCGGCGCCGCAAGGGGGGGGACCTGAGGGATCCCCGCGCGAACAAGAAAATCGATCGCAACCCCATCGTGCGCTTCGAGACGGTGCGCGACTACCGGGCCTTCACCGAGGCGTGGATGACGCGAGCGGTGGCGCACCTCACTCCGGACGCCACGATGGCCATCTGGACGAACCTGTTGGGCAAGGAGCCCATCCTCGCGGTGGCGCGCTCGCTGGGTTTCGGGCACCTGCGGGGCGAGTACGTCTGGGGCAAGCGCACCACGGACAAGAACGCCAACGAGCAGCTGCTGCGCGTCTACGAGGTGGCGCTGGTGTTCTCGCGCACTCCCGCGCCCCCCCTGGCGCCAGGGGAGCTGCCCACCGTCTGGGCGGTGGTGGGGGGCTACGACGACGACGCCGAGGCGGCGCGCTGGGGCAACCATCCCCACCACAAGCCCTTCTCCGTGCTGGAGCCCCTGGTACGCACCTGGAGCCGCCCGGGGGACTGGGTGTTGGACCCGTTCGCGGGCAGCGGCTCCATGCCCTCGGCGGCGCTGCGGCTGGGGCGCAAGGCGGCGTGCATGGAGGTGGAGCCGGAGTGGGCCGAGCGGGTGGCCGGGCGGCTCCGTGAGACGGCGAGCGAGCTGGCTCGGGGGCCAGGGGTTCGGCCGGAGACAGCTCCCGACGAGAAGGTATCCGCCACCCCGAATCATCGGTAGTGTTCTCCGCCCCCCTGGGCTCCAGGGGGCGTTTCCCCCCAGCAACACGCGAAGAGGCACCCGGATGAAGCAGCACCAGAAGATGCTCCTGGGCATCGTCATCGGTACGGTGGCGGGAATCGCCGCCAACACCCTGGCGGGCGGCTCGCCATGGCTCGACTGGGTGGTGACGAACATCACCTCGCTGGTGGGGCAGATCTTCCTCCGGTTGCTGCTGATGCTGGTGGTGCCGCTGCTCTTCTCCGCGCTGGTGACGGGCGTGTGCGAGCTGGACCTGAAGCAGCTCGGCCGGCTGGGCCTGCGGACCATGGGCTACACCGTGGTGGTCTCCAGCATCGCGGTACTCATCGGGCTGCTGCTGGTCAACACGCTCCAGCCGGGCGTGGGGCTGAGCGAGGAGGCGCGCGCGCAGGCGATGAAGGGCACCGCGGTGAAGGCCGCCCCGTCTCCGAGCGACACCTCGGTGCCCTCGCTGATCGCCTCGATGATTCCCACCAACCCGCTGAAGGCGGCGGCCGACGGGGACATGATCGCCCTCATCGTCTTCTCGCTCATCTTCGGCCTGGGGCTCGCCCTGACGGACACCCCGGCGGTGAGGCGGCTGCGCGAGACGATCCAGGGCCTGCACGACGTGATGATGCGGCTCATCGACGGGGTGCTGAAGCTGGCGCCCTTCGGCGTGGGCGCGCTGCTCTTCAGCATGATGGCGCGCCTGGGCGTGGGCGTGCTGATGCAGGTGGCTTCCTACGTGGGCGTGGTGCTGCTGGCGCTCGGGCTGCACATGTTCGGTGTGTACTCGCTGTCGGTGCGCTTCCTCGGGGGGCGCAACCCACAGGGCTTCTTCCGCGACTGCCGCCTGGCCATCGTCACCGCCTTCTCCACCGCGTCCTCCAGCGCCACGCTGCCCACCGCGCTGAAGGTGGCCGAGGAGAACCTCAAGCTGCCTCGCAACGTGTCGCGCTTCGTGCTCACCGCCGGCTCGGCGATGAACCAGAACGGCACCGCGCTCTTCGAGGGCGTCACCGTGCTCTTCCTGGCCCAGGTGTTCGGCGTGCAGCTGAGCCTGGCGGATCAGACCATCGTGATGTTCATCTGCGTCCTGGCGGGCATTGGCACCGCGGGCGTGCCGGCCGGCTCCATCCCCGTCATCGCGATGATCCTCGGCCTCTTCAAGATTCCCCCCGAGGGGCTCGCGCTGGTGCTGGGCGTGGATCGCTTCCTCGACATGTGCCGCACCACGCTCAACGTGACGGGGGACCTGGCCGCCGCCGTCTACGTTTCCCGAGGCGAGCCCATGACCGAGGCCGAACCCGAGGGCTCCCGGCTCGAGCCCGAATCGTCCGCTTCCTGAGCTTCCGGACAGGTTCGGGGTTGCCCCGGCCCATCAGGTGTCCCATACCCGTAGGAACAGAAGGAGCAGCCACATGAAGGTGTCCAAGGGAAGTGTCGTCTCGTTGGAGTACCGGTTGCACCTCGGGGATGGGCAGGTCATCGACGAGAGTGAGCCCGGACAACCGCTCGCCTACATGCATGGTCGTGGGCAGATCGTCCCGGGACTCGAGGGACAGCTCGAGGGAATGTCCGCCGGCGAGTCGAAGAAGGTGGTGGTGCCGCCTTCCCAGGGCTACGGCGAGCACGATGCGCGCGGCCTCCAGGAGGTGCCCCGCGGCATGTTCCCGCCCAATGCCCAGCTCCAGCCCGGCCTGAGCATCACCGCGCAGACGGCGGAAGGGGATGTCATCCCCATCACCATTCGCGAGGTGAAGGGCGAGACGGTGGTGGTGGACCTCAACCACCCGCTGGCGGGCAAGACGCTCCACTTCGATGTGACGGTGCGTGAAGTGCGTGCGGCCACCGCCGAGGAGAACGAGCACGGCCACGCCCACGGGCCTGGCGGCGCGCATTGAGCGGGCGCCCGAGGGAGCGATCCTCACTCGTCGGGTAGGGGGTGTTCCGATATCCTCGGACCTCCCATGAGTCAGCCCGCCTCGCCCTCTCCTCAGCAGCTCCAGATTCCGCCCGGGCCCGCGCCCCAGCCGGCGCCCGCCGTCGCGACCCAGGACCCCGAGCGCTACTGGCTCGAGAACGTCTACAAGGGCGGCGAGCGCCAGCTCACCGTGCGCGCCGTCATCGCCGGCATGGTGATTGGCGCGGTGATGTGCCTGTCCAACCTGTACGTCATCCTCAAGACGGGCTGGAGCCTGGGCGTCACCATCACCGCGTGCATCCTCGCCTTCGCCTCCTTCGGCATGCTGCGAGGCGTGGGGTTGCTGAGGACGGACTTCACCACGCTCGAGAACAACGCCATGGGCTCGGTGGCCTCGGCGGCGGGGTACATGACGGGCGGCGGCAACATGGCGGCCGTGCCCGCGCTGTTGATGCTCACCGGGACGCTTCCTCCCTCGGGGTGGCTGGTGGCGTGGTTCGCGGTGGTGTCCGCGCTGGGCGTCTTCGCCGCCATCCCCATCAAACGGCAGCTCATCAACATCGAACAGCTCCCGTTCCCCACGGGCACCGCCACCGCCGAGACGCTCCAGGCGCTCCATGGGCATGACGAGCGCTCGCGCGGAAAGGCGCGCTACCTGGGCATCGCGGGCCTGATTGGCGCCGTCATCGCCTTCTGGCGGGATGCCAAGGCCTCGTGGCTGGTGTGGAACCTGCCCGCGAAGCTGAGCCTGCCCTTCACCATTGGCGGCAAGCCCGCGGGGGCGTGGACGCTCTCGTTGGACCTGAGCCTGCTGCTGGTGGGCGCCGGGGCGCTGGTGAGCTTCAAGACGGGCTGGTCCATGTTGCTGGGCGCCGTGCTCAACTACGGCTTCCTGGCCCCGGAGATGGTCCGCCGCGGCGTCATCCCCGAGGTCTCGTACAAGGCCATCAACGCCTGGGCGCTGTGGACGGGGGCCTCGGTGCTCGTCTCCTCGGGCCTTTTGTCCTTCGCCTTCCAGTGGCGCAGCGTGGCGAAGTCCTTCAAGGCGCTCTCGGGCCTCTTCGGGAAGAAGGCCGAGGAGGAGAAGGATCCCCTCGCCGACATCGAATGCCCGCCCACGTGGTTCCCGCTGGGCTTCCTGGTGCTCGGCCCGGTGGTGGTGGCGCTGATGGCCTACCTCTTCCAGATTCCGTGGTGGGCGGGCGTCATCGCCCTGCCGCTGTCCGTGGTGATGGGCGTCATCGCCTCGCGCGTCACGGGTGAGACGGATACCACGCCGACCAAGGCGCTCGGGCCGGTGACCCAGCTCATCTACGGAGGCCTGCTGCCCGGCAACCTCACCGCCAACGTGATGAGCGCCAACGCCACGGGTGGCGTGGGCCTGCACTCGGCGGACCTGCTCACGGACCTCAAGTCCGGGTGGTTGCTCGGTGCCAACCCGCGCCAGCAGTTCTTCGCCCAGCTCTTCGGCGTGGTGGCCGGGGCGGCGGTGGTGGTGCCCGCGTTCAACCTGCTCGTGCCGAGCGCGGAGGTGTTGGGCACCGAGGAGTTCCCCGCGCCCTCCTCTCTGGTGTGGGCCGGCGTGTCGAAGATGCTGATGAACGGGGTGAGCATGCTGCACACGTCCGCGCGGATCGGCGCGCTGTGCGGCCTGGCGTTGGGCGTGGCGCTGGTGCTGCTGGATCGTTGGGCTCCGAAGAAGGCGAAGCCCTTCATTCCTTCCGCGTCGGGCCTGGGCCTGGCCATGGTGATTCCGGGCGCCAGCTCCATCAGCTTCTTCCTCGGCGCGGCCATCGCCGAGTTCCTGCGTCGCAAGCAGGCGAAGCTGGCGGAGGCCACCGTGCTCCCCGTGAGCTCGGGCTTCATCGCAGGTGAGAGCCTCATGGGCATCGCCGTGGCGATGCTCAAGGCCTTCGGGATGATGCCCAAGTAGGCACCACGCTCCGGGTTACCTGCCGCGTGACCCGGAGTCCGAGGACTGCTCGGCGACATAGATGATCAGGGGAACCTTGTACTTCTCTCGCTCATCGGGGGCGCCTGTCACCACCTTCACCCGGTGGAAGGTCCCGAGCTTGGAGACCCGCGACCGCATCTCCTCGAGTGTGCTCACCGTGCAGGCCCTGTCCTGCGTGAGCGCGCTTTTCGCCGCCTGGGTGATGCGTACGGGTGACACCTTCGGGTTTTCGTCAACGCTCACGAAAATGCTGCCGATCCGATAGGGCGTCCCGAGCTGGATGCTCAGGCGGGGCAGGGCGGCTCCGGTCGCGGTATCTCCCTGGCTCGTCACACGCGCTTCCGGCCAGCAGAGGGCCCGGAGCCGACTCTCGACGAGCTGCGCCGCGAGCTCCTGGCACTCCGAGAGCTCCGAGCTGCCCACCGCCTGCACGGGGAGGTCCGCGAGCACCAGATGACGAAAGGCCGCGGGCAGCTCGTCGATCCTGGTGACCTGGTCCGGGGCGAGCGAGGCCGTGCTCGTGGGCTGGCACTACCTCTGAATGAAGAACGTGGTGTTGACGCGCTCGAGCACCAGCCGGGTGTTTCCCAACTGTGTACCGGTGGTACTGGCGGCCAGCGAGAGACCGAGGACGGCAAGGGGAGTGTGTCGGAACATGCGCGGGTTTATAGCTCTCGTGAGAGTGCCGGAGCTCCTCACTTCTTGTTCGGGTCCGCGGGCGCCTGCTCCTTCGGGGGCGCCGGAGCCGTCTCCTTGACGTCGATGAGCAGCGTCACCTGCTTCTGCTCGCTGTCGGCCGGGCCCGATTCGACCAGCACCTGGTGGAAGCTCCCGAGCTTGGAGACCTGCTCGCGGATCTTCTCGAGCGTCTTCGTCGTACACGCCTTGTCCTTGGGGAGGGCACTCTTCGCCGCTTCGATGATGCGCGCCGGTGGCACCTTCGCGTCCTTCTCCTGGGTCACCCAGATGATGGTGCCGACCTGGTAGCGCGCCCCGAGCTGGACGCTCAGCTGGGGCTGCGCGGTCACTCGCGCCTCGACCCAGCAGAGGGAGTGAAGCCGCTTCTCGAGGAGCCGGGCCGCGACGTCCTCGCACCGCACGCGCTCCGTGCTCCCCTCGGCTTGCAGGGGGAGATTCGCGAGCACGCTTTCCCGGAGGGCCGAAGGCAGCTCGTCGAGCCCGGTGACCTGCTCCCGGGTGAGCGAGCCCGTGCTCGTGGGCTTGCACTGTTCCTGACGGAAGAACCTGTTGTCGACGCGCTGGAGCACCTCTCGGGTGTTGTGTTGTTGCGTGGCACAGGCCGCCAACGTGAGGCCGAGGAGGGCGGGAAGGGTGCGATGGCTCATGAGGAATGCTTGTAACGCACCAGGGGCCTCGAAGTGGGCGGCGTGGTAGCGTTGGGATCGATGAGCGTGGATCTTTTGCGTGAGCTCGCGTCCGTGCTGCCGCCGGATGCACTCGTCACCGACTCCGATGTGCTCGAGTCGCACCGCCGGGACCAGGCGGGGTGGGCTCCGGCTGGTACGCCTCGTGTCCTCGTCCGTCCCGCCTCGACGGCCGAGGTGCAGGCCGTGCTGCGTGTCGCCTCGGCCCTCCGTGTCCCCGTGGTCGCCCGCGGCGCGGGGTCGGGTTTGTCGGGCGGAGCCAATGCCGTGGATGGTTGCATCGTGCTCTCGCTCGCGCGGATGAACCGCATCCTGGAGATCGACCGGCGAGGACTGTTCGCCGTCGTCCAACCGGGGGTGATCAACGGCGCGCTCAAGGCGGCCGCGGCGGAGCTGGGGCTCTGGTACGCGCCGGACCCCGCGAGTTGGGAGTTCTCGACGATTGGCGGCAACCTCGCCACCAATGCCGGCGGCCTGTGTTGCGTGAAGTACGGCGTGACCGGGGATGCGGTGCTCGGGCTCGAGGCCGTCCTCGCGGATGGTTCCGTCGTCCGCACCGGTGGCCGCACGGTCAAGAACGTCGCGGGCTATGACCTCACCCGCTTGTTCGTGGGCTCCGAGGGGACGCTCGGCGTCATCACCGAGGCCACGTTGAAGCTCCGGCCGCGTCCGCCCCGGGCCACGACGCTGGTGGCCTCCTTCCCGACGCTCGTCGGGGCGGGGGCGGCGGTCACGGAGATCATGGCCGACACCCGGCCCTCGCTGCTGGAGTTGATGGATCGCACGACCGTTCGGGCCGTCGAGGCCGCCAGGCCCATGGGGTTGGACGTCGAGGCCGCCGCGCTCCTGCTGGCGCGTTCGGATGCCGGGGGCGAGCAGGGCGTGGCCGAGTGCGCTCGGATGGTGGCCGCCTGTGAGGCCGCCGGGGCGACCTTCGTCGCGCACTCCGCCGACGAGGCCGAGGGCGAGCTGCTGATGGGGGCTCGCCGGTTCGCCTTTCCCGCGCTCGAGCGGCAGGGCTCGACGCTGCTCGATGATGTCGGGGTGCCGGTCTCGCGCATCGCGGATCTACTCGCGGCGGTCGAGCGGATCGCCGAGCAGCGGGGGGTGCTCATCGGCACATTCGGACACGCGGGGGACGGGAACATGCACCCCACGCTCGTCTTCGACCAGAACGACGCGGACGCGGTGGCGCGAGCCCGGGCGGCGTTCGACGACATCCTGCGCGTGGTGCTCGATATGGGCGGGACGATCACCGGTGAGCACGGGGTCGGCTCGCTCAAGCGCCCGTTCATCGCGAGCCAGCTGGGCCCCGAGACCCACCGGCTCCACCTCGCCATCAAGGCCGCGGTGGATCCGCTCGGCCTCCTCAATCCCGGCAAGCTGCTCTGACCTCCTCGTCGAGGGCCTGATCGAGGTCTTCGAGGATGTCCTCGATGGCCTCCAGGCCCACGGAGTAGCGCAGCAGCCCATCGCCGATTCCTCGCTGGAGCCGGACCTCGCGGGGCATGGCCGCATGGGACATCATGGCCGGGTAGGACAGGATGCTCTCCACCGCCCCGAGGCTGACCGCCACCAGGGGAAGGGTGACCCGCTCGAGCACCTGTTTCGCGCGAGCACCCGTGCCGACATCGAAGGACACGATGGCTCCGTAGCCGTGTGCCTGCCGCTCGTGGATGTCCCGTCCGGGGTGGCCCGGCAGTCCGGGGTAGTACACCCGAGACACCGCCGGGTGTCGGGACAGCCAGTCCGCCAGACGTCGTGCGTTCCGCTCGGCGCACTCCATCCGGGCCGTGAGCGTCTTCATTCCGCGCATCAGCAGCCACGCGTCCTGGACTCCCAGCACGCTGCCCAGGGCGTTCTGGAGATGCTTGAGCTGATGGCCCAGCTTCTCGTTGGCCACCACCGCGAGCCCCGCCAGCACGTCGCTGTGACCGCACAGGAACTTGGTCGCGCTGTGGAGCACGATGTCGATGCCCAGCTCGATCGGCCGCTGGAGGCAGGGCGTCATGAAGGTGTTGTCCAGCATCGTCAGCAGGCCGTGCTTCCTGGCCCACTCCGCCACGGCGGCGATGTCGGTGATCTTCAGGGTCGGATTGGAAGGCGTCTCCAGGAACACGGCCCGGGTGTTCGGCCTTCGCGCGGCCTCGAGCTGGTCCAGGTCGGTCATGTCGACGAAGGTCGTCTCGATGCCCATCCGGCCGAGGATCGTCGTCAGCAGGCGGTACGTTCCGCCATACACGTCCTCGCTACAGAGGACGTGGTCGCCGTGGGAGAGCAGCATGAAGGCGGTGGAGATCGCCGCCATCCCCGAGGAGAAGGCGAAGCCCCGGGCTCCTCCCTCGAGCTCGGCGATGGTGTCCTCGAGCGCCTGGCGGGTCGGGTTGCCGGAGCGCGAGTAGTCGTACTCGGGAGGGTGCTCCAGCGAGGCGTGGTGGAAGGTGGAGGCCTGGTACAGCGGGATGCTGGAGGCGCCGGTATGCGCGTCCACGCTCGAGGCGGAGTGGAGCACGCGGGTGGCCAGCTTCCGGCCGGGGTGACGGCGTTGGATGTCTCTGGGTTGGCGCATGGGTTGCCTCACTGGCGAGCCGCGTCGAGTGCCTGGGAGAGATCCGCGATCAGATCCTCCACGTGCTCGATTCCCACCGAGTACCGGAGCAGACGATCGTCCACGCCCACGCGGCGGCGGATCTCCTCCGGGATGTCCGCATGGGTCTGCACCGCCGGGTACGTCATCAGGGACTCCACTCCGCCGAGGCTCTCCGCGAAGGCAATCAGCCGCACGTGGCGCAGGAGCGGTTCGACGAGCCGGGCATCCTTCAACTTGAAGGAGAAGATGCCCGTGTTGCCCGAGGCCTGCCGCCGCTGGATGGCGTAGCCGGGATGGGTCTCGAAGCCCGGGTGGAAGACCTGCTCGACGAGCGGATGGGCTGCCAGCCACGTGGCGATGCGGAGCGCGTTCTCCTGGTGGCGCTCCATCCTCAACGCGAGCGTCTTCATTCCCCGCATGAGCAGCCAGCTGTCCTGCGGTCCCAGCACGGCCCCGATGGAGTTGTGCAGGAACGCGACCTGCTCGGACAGCGCCTTGTGCCGGGTCACGATGAGGCCCGCGAGGACGTCATTGTGCCCACCGAGGTACTTGGAGGCGCTGTGGACGACGATGTCCGCTCCCAGCTCGATGGGGCGCTGGAAGAAGGGGGTCAGCAGCGTGTTGTCCACGATGGAGAGCAGCTCGCGGGAGCGGGCCCAGCGGCAGACCTTCTCGAGGTCGGTGATCTTCATCAGCGGGTTGGTGGGCGTTTCGATCAACACCGCCTTCGTGTTGGGCCGGAGGTTCGCCTCGAGCGCGTCCAGATCGTTGGTGTCGACGTAGGTCGCGGAGATCCCGAAGCGGGAGAGGACCTTCTCCAGCAACCGGTACGTTCCCCCATACAGGTCGAGCGAGACGAGCAGGTGGGCTCCCTGGCTGAACAGGGAGAAGACGACCTGGAGCGCGGCCATGCCGGAGCTGCAGGCGAAGCCGGCGTCACCCGACTCGAGGTGCGCGATCGCGTCCTCCAGGACGGACCGCGTGGGGCTCTTCGTGCGCGCGTAGTCGAAGCCCGTGCTCTGTCCCAGGCATGGATGCCGGAAGGCGGTGGCGTGATGGATGGGGAGGCTGACCGCGCCCGTCACGGTGTCCGACACGGAACCAATCTGCGCCAGGTGGCTTTCAATCTTCATGTTCTGGAGACCCGTGGTGCTGGAGGTGGAGTGACGGGAGGGGAGGGGAGCGGAGCTCATCTGCGCCCCCGGACGTTCTGGGCGAGGCGGAGGATGTCGGCGAGCACACCAGCGGCCGTGACATCACCTCCCGCGCCCGCGCCGCGGACGATGAGCGGGTACTCGCGGTAGCGCTCCGTGAAGAAGGACACCATCGCCTCGGCGCCCTTCAGCCCGGTGGCCGGGTGGGCCGCGTCCACCGCCACCGGGCCCACCTTCACGCGAGGGCCTCCGGGGGCATGGGGGAGGATCTGCGCCAGGTAGCGCAGGCTCCTGCCCGCGGAACGGTAGCGGGCCACCTGGGCGCTCACGTCCGGGTCCAGCGACGTCAGCGAACGCAGGAAGGCTTCCGGCTCGTCCACGTCGAGGTGCTCGCGCGGGACGAGCGGCTCCACGGTGACGTCCTCCAGGTCGAGCTCCAGGCCCAGCTCGCGGGCGAGGATGAGGGCCTTGCGTGCCACGTCCAGGCCCGACAGGTCATCGCGGGGGTGGGGCTCGGTGTAGCCGTTCGCGCGAGCCGTCCGCACCGCCTGGGACAGGGGGACTCCGTCCATCAACGCATGGCAGACGTAGCCGAGCGAGCCGGAGAAGCATCCCTCGATGCGCTCCACCCGGTCGCCGGTGCGCACCAGGTTCTTCAGCGTCTCGATGACCGGGAGGCTCGCGCCCACGGTGGTCTCGTAGTGCCAGGCGCGGAACTGCTCACGGGAGAGGGTGTGCAGCGCCGCGCTCTCCTTCCAGGGGCGAGCGAGCGGTTTCTTGTTGGCCGCCACCACGTGGATGCCTCGTCGGAAGGCCTCGGCGTAGAGGACATCCATTCCGTCCGCCGCGGTGCAATCCACCAGCACGGGGACGGACAGGCGGGACAGCCGCTCGAGCAGCGGCCCCACGTCCGGAGGAGACTCGTGGCTCGGGGAGACCTTGGCGAGCCTCGCGAGCGCCTCGGCGGGAGGCACACCCGCGGGGTCGAAGAGCGCGCGGCGGCTGTCCACCAGCCCCACCAGCCGCAGGGCCACGCCGTGCCGGGCCGCGAGCGCCTTCGCGTTCTGCGCGAGCTGGACGAGCAACCGTCCGCCCACCGTTCCCTTGCCGACGAGGAGGACGTTGATCTCCGTCTCGTTGAGGTTGAAGGCGCTGTGCACGGTGCGCACCGCCACGGCCGTGTCCTCGGCGTCCACGGCGCACGACACGCTGCGGGAGCTCGCGCCCTGGAGGATGGCACGCACGTTCACGCCCACGTTCCCGAGCGCGTGGAAGAACCGGCCCGCCACATTCGGCCGGTGGCCCATGGACTCGGCGACCAGGGTGACCAGCGTCACCGGCGCATGGGGCGGCGGAACGCGGACCTCGTGCCGGTCGCGCTCACCGCGCAGCGCGGCCTCGAGCACGGCATGCGCCCGCTGGGCCTGGGCCTGGGGCACCACCAGGGAGATGGACGGCGCCTGCGCGGACAGGGTCCCTCCCCACACCGTGACCTGCGCCGCCTCGAGCGCCTGCAACACGCGCAGCCCGAGCGGCTCGCTGAGCGTGGGACGCAGCGACTCGACGTGGAGCAGGGCCAGACGCTCCAGGCTCGTCACGCTGGTGGGCCGGTGGGGATCCGGATTGCCCTCGGCATCGATGCACGTGCCCGGCGCCTCGGGCTCGGTGGTGCTGCGGATGTGCAGGGCCGCTCCGCTCTCGAGCAGCGGAATCATCGTGCGGGGGTGGAACATCCGGGTGCCGAAGTGGGCCAGCTCGAGCGCCTCCGCGTAGGTCATGCGCGGCACGGGGTAGGCGTCGCGAACCAGGGCCGGGTCGGCCGTCATGACTCCGGGCACGTCCGTCCACACCGTGACCTGGGGGGCACCGAGGAGCCACGAGAGCAGTGTCGCGGTGTAGTCGGAGCCATTGCGGCCCAGCGTGGTGGTCCGCCCCTGGTGCGAGCGGGCGATGAACCCCGTGATGACGGGCACCACGCCTTCCCACCCGGACACGAGCGGCGAGAGCTTCGCGCGGCTCGCGTCGATGTCGACCCGGGCCGAGCCGGCGGTCTCGTCCGTGACGAGGAAGGTGCGGGCGTCCACGGCGCGGGCGGGGACTCCCCGGGTCGTCAGGGCCCGCGCGACCAGCTCGGAGGAGATGCGCTCTCCCACGGACATCACCTCGTCGAGCGTGGCGGGTGTGCACTCCCGGGTCAGCTCCACGCCCGTGAGGAGCCGCTCGATGGGCGCCAGGAGTTGCTCCACCGTGGCCTCGTGCGCGGAGAGGGCGGGGCCCTCGAGGACCGTGCTCGCGATCGACCTCGCGAGGTTCCGGACGCGCGTCAGCTCCACGCTCGTGCCGGCTGTATCTCCGCTCGCGGCGGCTCGGGCCGCGGAGATCAACCAATCCGTGGTGTCGCCGAGCGCGGACACCACGACCGCGAGCGGGCGCTGCGCGTCGGTGATGAGGGAGAGGACACGCGGCAGCCGTCCGGGTGTTCCGAGAGAGGAGCCGCCGAATTTATAGACACGCCATGCACGGCTCTCGGAGCCGTGAAGAGAGGCATTGCTCAAGGGGTCCTGCCTTTCGAGGAACTGCGTGGGTGGGGAACCGCGGCCCACGGCGAAAGGCGGACGTCAGAGGTGTCCTCAGGACGTAGCCGAGCCGCGGACGGTGTCAGGTCGGAAACCCGGGCACCCGCGGCTCTTCACTGGGAGAGGTCAGCTAGAAACGGCTGGAAGCCCATCCTCCCGCGAACGCGCGCATGCCCGGGCCACGCATGAGCATGGCCTCCATGGACATCGGCATTCGGGTGACAGGACAGGACACGTGATTCTCCAGACGAACGCAGGTGCAATAACAAGGAACGGAGAGCCCTGTCAATCGCGTGCTGTGTCTGTGTTCACCATCAACCGCGCGCGCCGGGGACGAGCCGGCGCAGGTCGTTCGTGATGCCGCGAGCCAACGCCCCGAGAAGGACGTTGGGCGGGGCCCACCCCTCGGGGGCGATGCGGCGGGCGAGCAGGAGCGAGAAGCGCCGCATGTATTCGCCGTCGGTCATCATCCACCGGAGCACGCTCCTGGCGGCCCAGGGGGGCAGCTCGGTGTAGATCTCCCGCTTCACCCGGTCGAGCGTGGCGTGGAACATGGCGCGGGTGGCGGAGAGCGCTTCCCGCTCGTAGCGCGCGATGGCTTCTTCCCAGCTGACGGCCCCCTGCTTCCAGTCGACGAGCGCGGCCGCGAGCAGCTTGCTCTCGAGCAGGGCGTCATAGATGCCCTGTGCATCGATGGTGTCCTTCTGGTGGAAGGCGTCACCGACGAGCACCCATCCGGGACCGCCCGCCTGACGGTACAGGTTGCCGATCCGCTTGATGCCGCGGATGGAAGAGACCTGCGTGGCGTGGGCCAGGCGCCGCCAGATCGCCGGATACCGGCGGAGGCCCTCGAGGTAATAGGCCTGGGCATCACCGGTGACCAGGAAGCGGTCGGAGCGCCCCTGGAAGACGACGCCCGCACGGCCCTCGGTGGTCGGCATGACGATCAGGGAGAACCCGTCCCCGGCGGTGTGGATCTGGATGCCCGTGGGCTCGGCGTCGTAGGGCGCGTATCCGGACCAGTAGGCATACAGCGACGAGGTATCGACATCCGTGCGCTGCTCGGTGACGCGCGCGCCGGCCTCGCGTGCGACCAGACTGTAGCGACCATCGGCGCCGACGACGCAGCGGCCCGCGATGACCTGCTCCGTTCCGTCCTCGAGGCGAACCTTGATCCCGGAGATCCGCCCGGAGGCGTCACGCTCGAGCGCGTTGACATGCGCGCCCTCGAGCCGGGTGACCGAGTCGAAGCGGGAGAGGTGATTCCAGAGGCAGCCGTCGAGCCGTGCGCGATCGACGGTGTAGATGTAGTCGCGGCCACCCACCTCGGCGATGGTGCAGTGGGCGCGGAAGTAGTCCTTGTACTCGACGAAGAAGTGCCGCAGGCGCGGCGCGTCGTGTGCGTACTCGGACTCGGGCACCTCGAGCTCGTCGAGCAGGCTCATGGCGCTGTTCATGAGGAACGGCACCGACACCGGCGGCGCGCTGGGGAAGTTCGCCCGATCGACGATCAGCACGCGCATGCCATGGCGGCCCAGACGCATGGCCAGGGTGGCTCCCGCGGGGCGCCCGCCAACGATGATGACGTCGTAGGGTTCGGAGGATGGTCGCGTGGTGCTCATGGATGCTCCTTTACGGAGAGCATCGGACCGCGCGACCCGGGCTGTCAAAACCGGGAAGGTCCCGGGTATCCTGGGATGGGGACGCGTACCCTCACCCCGACCCTCTCCCGGAGGGAGAGGGAGGGAGGGAGCGGGATGGGAATGGGGAGGGGCCTGGCTAGCTGCGCAGGCCGGGAGCCTCTTGGCCCGTGCGTGCCACGTACTCCGTGTAGCCTCCGCCGTACTGGTGGACGCCCTCGGGCGTCAGTTCCAGTACCCGGTTGGACAGCGCCGCCAGGAAGTGCCGGTCGTGGCTCACGAACAGCATCGTGCCCTCGTAGTTGGCCAACGCCGTGATCAGCATCTGCTTCGTCGCCATGTCCAGGTGGTTGGTGGGCTCGTCCAGCACCAGGAAGTTGGGCGGATCGTAGAGCATCTGCGCCAGCACCAGCCGCGCCTTCTCTCCTCCGGAGAGCACCTTGCACTTCTTCTCGATTTCATCGCCCGAGAAGCCGAAGCACCCCGCCAGCGCCCGCAGCGAGCCCTGCGAGGCACGCGGGAACTTGTCCACCAGCGAGTCGTAGACCGTCTGATCCGGCTTCAGCAGCTCCATGGCGTGCTGCGCGAAGTAGCCCATCTTCACGCTGCCGCCGAGCGACACCGCGCCATCGTCCGGCTGCGACTCGCCCGCGATCAGCTTGAGCAGCGTGGACTTGCCCGCGCCGTTCACGCCCATCACGCACCAGCGCTCGCCGCGCCGCACCAGGAAGTCCAGGCCGTTGTAGATGCGGCGCTTGCCGTAGCCCTTCACCACCCGCTCCAGCTTCGCCACGTCGTCCCCCGAGCGCGGGGCCTGCTCGAACTCGAACACCAGCGTCTGCCGGCGCTTCGGCGGCTCCACCTTCTCGATCTTCTCGAGCTTCTTCACCCGGCTCTGCACCTGGGCCGCGTGCGAGGCGCGCGCCTTGAAGCGCTCGATGAACTTCAGCTCCTTGGCGAGCATCGCCTGCTGGCGCTCGTACTGTGCCTGCTGGTGCTTGTCGTTCAGCGCACGCTGCTGCTCGTAGAAGTTGTAGTCGCCCGTGTACGTCGTCAGCTCGCCGCCGTCGATCTCGATGATCTTCGTCACGATGCGGTTCATGAACTCGCGATCGTGGCTCGTCATCAGCAGCGCGCCCTCGAAGCCCTTGAGGAACGTCTCCAGCCAGATGAGCGACTCGAGGTCCAGGTGGTTGCTGGGCTCGTCCAGCAGCATCACGTCCGGACGCATCAGCAGGATGCGCGCGAGCGCCACGCGCATCTTCCACCCGCCCGACAGCGCCCCCACGTCCCCGTCCATCATCTCCTCGGTGAAGCCGAGGCCCGCGAGGATCTCCCTCGCCCGTCCCTCCAGCGCGTACCCGCCCAGCTCCTCGTAGCGCCCCTGCACCACGCCAAAGCGCTCCACGAGCTTCTCCATCTCGTCCATGCGCTCTGGATCCGCCATGGCCGCCTCGAGCTGCTTCAGCTCCGCAGCCACCTCGGACACCGGCCCCGCACCGTCCATCGCCTCGGCCACCGCCGTCTTGCCCGCCATCTCGCCCACGTCCTGGTCGAAATAGCCGACCGTCACGCCGCGATCGATGGACACCTGGCCCTCGTCCGGGTGCTCCCGCTGGACGATCATCTTGAAGAGGGTGGACTTGCCCGCTCCGTTCGGACCGACCAGACCGACCTTCTCTCCCTTGTTGAGCTGAGCAGACGCCTCCACGAAGAGGATCTGCTGCCCGTGCTGCTTGCTGATGTTGTCGAGACGAATCATGGGACCTCAGATGGGGGCGGGATACCCTCACCCCGTCCCTCTCCCGGAGGGAGAGGGGATGTTTTCACAGTGGGGGTCTCTGGGATTCAGGCGGCTCCGGCGGCCAGGTTCTGCAGCTCCTGCCAACGCGCGTAGAGGCGATCCACCTCCGCCGCCGCCGCGTCCAGGTTCTTCTGCACCTCGGCCGCCTTCGTTCCGTTGGAGTAGACGCTGGGGTCCACGAGCTGTGCTTCCAGCTCCGCCTTGCGCGTCTCCGCGGCCTCGATCGCCGCCTCCATTCCGTCCAGCTCGCGCTGCTCCTTGTACGAGAGCTTCCCCGGCTTGCGCGCCTGCTTCGGCTCGGCCACGGGCGCCGGCTCGGCCTTCTTCGTCGTGGGCGCGGGAGCCGCCGCGGCGCGTGCCTGGGCCTGCTCCTTCAGCCGCCGGTACATCGCGAAGTTGCCTTCGTACCGCGTGACCTTCCCGTCGCCCTCGAAGGCCAGGATGGACGTGGCCACCTTGTCCAGGAAGTACCGGTCGTGCGTCACCAGCAGCACGCTGCCGGTGAAGTTCAGCAGCAGCCCCTCGAGGATGTTCAGCGTGACGATGTCCAGATCGTTCGTTGGCTCGTCCAGCACGAGGACGTTGGCGCCCTCCAGGAAGAGCCTTGCGAGCAGCAACCGGTTGCGCTCGCCGCCCGACAGTGCCTTCACCTTCATCCGCTGCATGGGCACGGGGAAGAGCAGGTCGTCCAGGTAGTCGCGCAGCGCCACCCGTTGATCTCCCAGCTCCACCCAGTCATCCCCGCGCGGCGAGGCCGCCTCGTACACCGTCTGCTCCGGGTCCAGCGAGGCGCGCGTCTGGTCGTAGTACGACACCTTCGTGTTCTTCCCGATGACCACCTTGCCGGAGTCCGGCGGCAGCTCTCCGAGCAGCACACGCAGGAAGGTCGTCTTCCCCACGCCGTTGGGTCCCACCAGGCCCACGCGCTCGCCGCGCTGGAGCAGCAGGTTCACGCCCTTCAGAACGTTCCGCTCGCCGTAGGACTTGTGGACGTCCTCGGCCTCGATGACCGTATGGCCCAGTCGGGGCGCCTGCATCACCTGCAGTCCCGCCACCTTCGGACGCTGGAAGCCCTTCTCCTCCATCAACTTGCGCGCCCGATCGATGCGCGCCTTGCTCTTGGTGCGCCGCGCCTCCGGGCCCTTGCGCAGCCACGCCACTTCCTGGGCAATCCAGCGCTCGCGCTTGTGCTGGGCGATGGCCGCGTTCTCCTGGGCCACCAGCTTCTGCTCCACGTACGCCTCGTAGTTGCCAGGGTACGAGATGACGCCCGCGCCCGGCTGGATCTCCACGATGCGGTCCACCAGCCCGTCCAGGAAGTAGCGATCGTGTGTCACCAGCAGCAGGGAGCCGGGCAGATTGTCCAGCTCCTCCTCGAGCCAGTCCACCGTGTCCGCGTCCAGGTGGTTGGTGGGCTCGTCCAGCATCAGCATGTCCGGCCGCGTCAGCAGCGCGCGGGCGATGGCCACCCGCTTGCGTAGACCGCCGGAGAGCTCCGCCACCGGCCGGTCCCAGTCCTTCACGCCCAGCCGGTCCAGCAGCGTCTTCGCGTGGTGCTCCGTGTCCCAGCCGCCGAGCTGCTCGATGCGGTCGGACAGCGCCGCGAGCTGCTCCATCAGCTTTTCCTGGCCCTGGGTGGGCGTGGACTCCATGCGCCGGGTGAGCTCGGCCTGCGCGGCCAGCGCTTCCCTCAGCGGCCCCTGGGCCACGCTCAACTCCGAGGCCACCGTGGCACCTGGAGCGAACTCGGGCTCCTGTGGCAGGTAGGTGACGCGTGCTCCCCGGCGGAGCTGCAGCTCCCCCGCGTCCGCGCGCGCCACCCCCGCCAATATCTTCATCAGCGAGGACTTGCCGGAGCCGTTCACTCCCACGAGGCCCACGCGCTCACCCTCTTCAATGGTGAGCGTCAGGCCCTGGAAGACGGTACGGCTGCCGAAGGAGAGTTGGACGTCGGCGGCGCGGAGCAGGGTCACGGTTGCCTCGAATGCGGTACGGAGGTGCTCGTCACGGCTGCTTCTTTACAGCCACTTGGGGGCGCGAGGCCTCTGGGAAACGGCGGGCGGTGCCGCCGGGGCGGGACGGGCCGCCTGGGAAGCCGGGGCCTGCTGGCTGGCCGGGCGGTCGCTCCGGGGCGGACGGGCCGACTCCTGGCCCCTGGAGCCTCCGGGGTTGCCACTACGCCCGTTGCCACCGCGCCCACCACCGCCGCGCCGGCGGCGTCCTCCGAGGCCCTCGCGGCGCTCGCCCCGGGCCTGCTGCCCCTGCTGTCCTTGCGGCGCACGGGGGCCCTGCTGCGAACGGGGGCCCTGCTGGGGCCGGGCCGCCGGAGCGGGCTCGAGCGCTCCAGCCGCGGGGGCCGGCTGGTTGGAGCGGTGCGGATGGGCCTCCACCACCGGCACGCGCCGACGGATGGTGCGCTCGATGTCCTTCAGGTACGCGCGCTCCTCGGTGTCGCAGAAGGAGAGGGCGATGCCCGCGGCGCCCGCCCGGCCCGTGCGGCCGATGCGGTGCACGTACGTCTCGGGCACGTTGGGCAGATCGAAGTTGATGACGTGGGTGATGCCGTCGATGTCGATGCCGCGCGCCGCGATGTCCGTGGCCACGAGCACCCGGCAGGCGCCGGACTTGAAGTCCGCCAGCGCCCGCTCGCGCGCGTTCTGGCTCTTGTTGCCGTGGATGGGGGCGGCGCCGATACCCGCCGTCTCCAGCTGCTTCGCCACGCGGTTCGCCCCATGCTTGGTGCGCGTGAAGACGAGCACCCGCTCGATGGCCTTGTCCGTCTGCAGCAGGTGGACGAGGAGGCCTCGCTTCTGCTCCTTCTCCACGAAGTACAGCCGCTGATCGATGGTCTCCGCCGTGGTGGCCACCGGCGCCACCTCGACCCGCACCGGGTTCTTCAGGATGCTGTTGGCCAGGCCCTGGATCTCCGGCGGCATGGTGGCCGAGAAGAACAGCGTCTGCCGCTGCGTGGGCAGCTTCGCGATGACGCGCTTCACGTCATGAATGAAGCCCATGTCCAGCATCCGGTCCGCCTCGTCGAGGACGAACACCTCGAGCGCCTTGTAGGACACGAAGCCCTGGTCCATCAGATCCAACAGGCGGCCCGGCGTGGCCACGAGGATGTCCACGCCCTGCTTGAGGGCCTGCTCCTGGGCGTTCTGGCCCACGCCGCCGAAGATGACGGCGCTGGTGAGGCCGGTGAATCGCCCATAGGCGCGAATGCTGTCGCCAATCTGGGCGGCCAGCTCACGCGTGGGGCTGAGGATGAGCGAGCGGATGGGGCGCCCACGGGCGGGCGGCGGCGGGCGGCCCACGGAGAGCCGCTGGAGGATGGGCAGCGTGAACGCCGCCGTCTTGCCGGTACCCGTCTGAGCGCAGCCGAGCACGTCCTTGCCCGCGAGCACGTGCGGGATGGCCTGGGCCTGGATGGGCGTGGGAGCGGTGTAGCCCTCGGCCTTCACGGCGCGCAGCAGGGGCTCGGCGAGCTTCAGATCTTCAAAAGTCATGGATTCTCGTTGTGGGGGTAGTCCCCGGAGGGCCCGCGCGGGAATGAACCGCCGGGCCCGAAAAAAGCGAAGGCGCCCCCGGGGGAGGCGCCTTCCTTCAACAGCCTGGAACTGTCAGGCCGTGCAGCGC
Source organism: Archangium violaceum (assembly GCF_016859125.1). NCBI lineage: Bacteria > Pseudomonadati > Myxococcota > Myxococcia > Myxococcales > Archangiaceae > Archangium > Archangium violaceum. The sequence continues at coordinate 7,072,949 of NZ_CP069338.1, forward strand.
GGCATTACTTGCGCGCGGCCTGCTCGGCGGCCAGCCTCTCCTTGTACTGCGCCATCAGGGCCTCGGCCTCGTTGCGCGGCACCGGCGAGTACTTGGCGAACTCCATGGTGAACTCGCCCTTGCCCTGGGTGGCCGAGCGGAGGTCCGTGGAGTAGCCGAACATGGTGTTCAGCGGCACCTCGGCCACCACCGTCACGTAACCCTCGGCCGTGCTGGACTCGAGGATGGTGCCACGGCGCTGGTTGATCTGACCCACCACCGAGCCCTGGAAGTCCTCGGGAGCCTGGACCTCCACCTTCATCATCGGCTCGAGGATGATGGGCTTGGCGGCCGCGTAGCCCTCGCGGAAGCCCATGATGGCGGCGGTCTTGAACGCCTGCTCGGACGAGTCAACCGCGTGGAACGCGCCGTCGTTGATGACCACGCGCACACCCACCACGGGGAAGCCGATGAGCGAGCCCTTCTTGATGGCCTCCTGGAAGCCCTTGTCGCACGCGGGGATGAACTCGCGGGGGATGGAGCCGCCCACGATGTCGTCCACGAACTCGTACTGCTGCACGGCGTCGGCCGGCAGGGGCTCGAGGTAGCCGCACACGCGCGCGAACTGACCGGAACCACCGGTCTGCTTCTTGTGCGTGTAGGCGAACTCGCCCTTCTGGGAGATCGTCTCGCGGTAGGCCACCTGCGGCTTACCGGCCACCACCTCGCAGTTGTACTCGCGCTTCATGCGCTCGATGTAGATCTCCAGGTGCAGCTCACCCATGCCGCGGATGATCGTCTGGCCGGACTCCTCGTCACGGTTCACGCGGAAGGTCGGATCCTCCTTGGTGAAGCGGTTGAGGGCCTTGGAGAAGTTGGCCTGGGCGTCGCGGTTCTTCGGCGCCACGGCGAGCGAGATCACCGCGTCCGGCACGAACATGGACGTCATCGTGTAGCTCACGGTGCCGTCGGTGAACGTGTCGCCGGAGGCGCACTCGACGCCGAACAGGGCGATGATGTCGCCGGCACGCGCCTCGTTGATGTCGTTCATCTCGTTCGAGTGCATGCGAACGATGCGCGGGACCTTGACCTTCTTCTGGTTGGCCTGGTTGACGATGAAGTCACCCTTGCTCACCTTGCCCTGGTAGACGCGCATGTAGGTCAGCTGACCGTAGCGGCCGTCCTCCAGCTTGAACGCCAGGCCCACGAAGGGCTTGTCCGGGTTGGACTCGAGGACGACCTTCGCCTCGGCGTTCTTCTGGTCCAGCGCCTCGTTGGTGACCTCGGAGGGGTTGGGGAGGAACGAGCAGATGGCGTTGAGCAGCAGCTGCACGCCCTTGTTCTTGTAGGCGGAGCCGCACATGACGGGCGTCATCTTCAGCGCGATCGTCGCGCGGCGGATGGCGGCCATGATCTGCTCGTTGGTGATGGCGGCGTCAGCCAGGAACAGCTCGCCCAGCTCGTCGTCCACCTCGGCGATCTTCTCGATCATCTCCTGGCGGTCGGCCTTGGCCTTCTCGGCCAGGTCGGCGGGGATCTCCTCCTCGCGGATCTTCTCGCCGCTCTCACCGTCGAAGTAGAAGGCCTTCATCTGGATGAGGTCGACCAGACCCTGGAAGCGGTCCTCGGCGCCGATCGGAACCTGGAGGCGCACGGGGTGGTGGCTCAGCTTCTCCTTGAGCTGGGCGGCCACGCGCTCGTAGTTGGCGCCCGCGCGGTCCATCTTGTTGACGAACGCGATGCGGGGAACCTTGTAGCGCTTCATCTGCCGGTCCACCGTGATGGACTGGGACTGAACGCCGGACACGGAGCAGAGGACGAGGATGGCGCCGTCGAGCACGCGCAGGGAGCGCTCCACCTCGATGGTGAAGTCGACGTGTCCCGGGGTGTCGATCAGGTTGATGTTGTACTCGCCCCACATCGCGTACGTGGCGGCAGACTGGATCGTGATGCCCTTCTCACGCTCCAGGTCCATCGAGTCCATCTTCGCGCCAACGCCATCCTTGCCACGCACCTCGTGGATCTCGTGGATGCGGCCCGTATAGAAGAGGATGCGCTCGGAGAGCGTCGTCTTGCCCGAGTCGATATGGGCGGAGATACCGATGTTACGAACCTTTTCGATGGGAACTTGGGTGGCCACGAGAGTCGGTCCTTCTGCTGATTGAAGTCCTGCGAGAACAGGGCAGGGGGCGCCCTTACTTCCCGCTGCTTGAAGTTTCCAGCCAAATCGGCATGGAGCCGGGGAGCCGTCTACTCCCTCTTAGCCCCGAGGGGAAGCCCCCCAGGCTGCTGGGCTGCTGGAGGTGCCCTGCCTACACTTGCCGTTCATAACCATGAAGGTCCCCGAATACTTCTGTCACTCCGGGGAATTACGGAGGTAGAGGTGGGGGGCGACGCCCGGACGGCCGTCCGGCAGGCTCGAGGGGTGGAAGGGCCCGTTCCCCCTCCCGAGGAGGATGCACATGGCGAAGCCCGCTGGTTTCGACAGGGACATCGGCTACTTGATGCCCTTCCTGGAGAGGGTCGCCGCCGCGGCCGGAGAGCTGACGGATGCCCGCGCCCGCGAGGAGCTGACGCGCCTCATGGCCGAGGAGAAGGTGCGCTGGGAGCGCATCCAGCAGCTGCTCGGGGGGGCCCCGGGACGGAGCACCGCCGGTGGGGCTTCCCCTCCCGCGACGGGTGTGGGTCCGCGCAATCCCGCCCAGGCGCCGGAGCCGGCCCGCGCCCGCGCCGATGACATCAACCGGGTGGCGCCGCGCGCGGCGGGGCTCACCGTGGGCGGCTTGAAGCGGCAGTCATGAAGTCGTGACACGCACGGGGGGCAGTGCGAAACGCAGCCCCTCGGTGATTTCGGTGTCGGTGAGGAGCCGGAAGGCGCCCTCGGGCACGTCCAGCTCCACCCCACCCACCGCCTCGCGGTGCAGGGCGCGCACCGGCAGCCCCACCGCGCCCAGCATCCGCTTCACCTGGTGGTTGCGGCCCTCGGTGACGGTCACCTCCACGGTGTGCGCATCACGCAGCCGGACCTTCGCGGGCCGGGCCGGACCGTCCTCCAATTGCACGCCGTGACGCAACGGCTCCACCTTCGCCTCGTCCGCCTCGCTGAACACCGTGGCCACGTAGCGCTTCGTGAGGTGTGTCTCGGGGGATGTCACGTGCGTGACGAGCTTGTCATCATTGGTGAAGAGGAGCAGCCCGGTGGTGCCCCGGTCCAGCCGGCCCACCGCGTGCCAGGTGAAGCCGGCCAGCTCCGGCGGCAGCTGGGGCAGGAGCACCTCGTAGACGGTGCCCACCCCGTGCTGACCCACCGTGGAGGTGAGCAGTTCCGCCGGCTTGTGGAAGGCCAGCACCCGGGTGGGTGCCTCGAGCGAGACGGGCACGCCATCCAGACGCAGGCTGGCTCCCGGGGGCACGGGGGCGAGGGGGTGCTTCACCACCTTGCCGTTCACCGTGACACGGCCGGCCTGGATGGCGTCCTCCGCCTCTTCCTTCGGCAGCACCCCGGCCCGCGCGAGCGCGCGTGAAAGCCAATCCGGCTTGGCCTTGCCCTCCCATCGCCCGGAGTGGGCGTGCTTGGAAGGGGAGGGCGAGGGCCGACGGGGGGGAGGTGGCTTGCGGGGCATGCTCCGGGCCACTGTAACGGCCGCGAGTCAGTGCCGCGAGGGTTCGTCGAACGCACCACCCTCGGCCGAGCCGGGCGTCGGGCCGGGCTCCCCCTGGGGGACCCGCCGCTCCTCACGCTCGGTGCCCTCGGCGGCGTTGGGCGTGCGCCTGGGACCGTTCTCCTTCTCCGCGGGAGCTTCTCGGTTGGGGCGGTTCTCCGGGGTGTCATCCGCCGTGTCGCCGAGGGACATCCGCTCGTAGGGCATGTGCCGCATGGTTTCGCTCCTCCAGGGTGGAATCTTCAAGGAAGGTAGGGACCTGGAGCGCACATCACTGGGGTGGCTTCCAGGTCGCCCGCTGGACGGTCGGGGGACGGAGAGCGCTTGCGGCTGGATGCCCGCTCGCCCAGGCTTCCCGCTCCGTTTCCTGGAGGATCCATGGTGCGTTCCATCCTGTTGCTCACCCTGCTCGCCCTGCCGGCGCTCGCCGCCGAACCCGTTCCCACCCCGGCCCCGCCGCCCAAGCGGCCCGTCCACACCTATTCCATCGTCGCGAGGGATCCCGAGACGGGAGAGATGGGCGTGGCGGTGCAGTCGCACTGGTTCTCGGTGGGTGCGACGGTGCCCTGGGCGGAGGCGGGCGTGGGCGCCGTGGCCACCCAGTCCTTCGTGGATCCGTCCTACGGGAAGCTCGGCCTGGAGTTGATGCGGGTGGGCCGCGGCGCCCCCGAGGCACTCGCTGGACTGCTGGCCGCGGACTCCGCGAGCCAGGTGCGGCAGGTGGCGATGATCGACGCGAAGGGCCGGGTGGCGGCGCACACGGGAGACAAGTGCGTGGCGGCCGCGGGCCACATCGTGGGCGAGAACTTCTCGGTGCAGGCCAACATGATGGAGAATGACACCGTGTGGCCGGCGATGGCCAGGGCCTTCCGGGAGACGAAGGGAGACCTGGCCGAGCGGATGCTGGCGGCGCTCGAGGCGGCGGAGGCGCAGGGCGGAGACATTCGGGGCAAGCAGTCGGCGGGGCTCATCGTGGTGTCGGGGAAGGCCTCGGGACGGCCCTGGATGGACCGCAAGTTCGACCTGCGGGTGGATGACCACCCCGTGCCGCTGAAGGAGCTGCGCCGGCTGGTGACGCTGCAGCGCGCCTACAACCTGATGAACGAGGGGGACCTGGCCATCGAGCGCAACGACACGGAGGGGGCGCTGAAGGCCTACTCGGCGGCGGAGGCGCTGGTGCCGGGCAACGCGGAGATGGTGTTCTGGCACGCGGTGTCGCTCGTCAACGTGGGGAAGGTGGACGAGGCGCTGCCGCTGCTCCAGAAGACGTACAAGGCGGACGCGCGCTGGAAGGAGCTGCTCAAGAGGCTGCCGAAGTCGGGGCTGCTGCCGGACGACCCGAAGCTGATGAAGCGGCTGCTGGGGCGCTGAGCCTCCCTCTCCCTCTGGGAGAGGGCCGGGGTGAGGGTCATCTCCCCCTGTGCCCCGAGCGCAGCCGCTTGGCCAACGTGTGCAGGGCGGCGAGCCACAGCTTCGCCTCCTTGCGAGTGAGCCGGGAGCGGCGCAGCGGAGCGAACAGGTCCCGCAGCCCGGTGCGCCCGCGCGAATCCGCATCCACGAGGAACCCACCGGCCACGAGCGCGTCCTCGAGAGCGGACTCCACGAGGGTCAGCTCCGTGTCCGTGGCGGCCACGGGGAGGGGAGCGGCCGGAGGAGGCGAGGCGGCCAGGGTGGCCATGCGGATTTCGTAGGCGTACAGCAGCACGGCCTGGGCGAGGTTGATGGAGGGCTGCTCGGGCGCGGTGGGGACAGCGGACAGGTCGTGACAGCGCTCGACCTCGGCATTGGTGAGCCCGCTGCGCTCGTCACCGAAGACGAGGGCCACGGGCCCCTGGGCGGCGCGCTGCACCATCTCCTCCGCCACGGCGCGGGGAGACAGCCGCCGCTTGCCCTCCACCTTGCGCGAGCTGGTGCCCACCACCCAGACACAGTCCGCCACGGCGGCATCGAGCGAGTCCGCGCGGCCCGAGGCCTCCAGCACGTCCTCTGCGTGGACGGCGAGCCGGCGCGCGGGGGCGAGATCCTCGGCCTCGGGGTGGACCCAGGTCCACTCGGACAGCCCGCAGTTCTTCATGGCCCGGGCGGCGGCACCCAGGTTCTCCGCGTTGCGCGGGCGTAGCAGCACCAGCCGGATGGGCAGAGGCATCGGCCGCGCACCTTAGCGCGGCTCGCGAGGACCCGGCTTGCCCATCACCGGGCGGAGCGGAGGCCGTCGTTGGAAGAAACCGGTCCGTGGAGCCCGAGCCGCGAGGCCGCCCGCGAGGCCGCACCGCTCTGTTTGTCTCGTGTGAGGACGAGCCGCCAGGCCTCCCGGGCCTCGTCATGACGGCCAAGTCGCGCGAGGCAATCCCCCCAGGCGAGCAAGCCATCTCCTCCCTGACCCTGGTAGGGGTGCGTGGCGCCAGCCTCGAAGAAGCGCAGGGCCTCTTCCGGGTGCCCCGCCGCCAGGGTGATGCGCCCGAGCAGGAACAGCCCGTTGCGAGTGCTCGACACCCGGCGAGCGTGCTTCAACCCCGTGCGTGCTTCCCGCCGAGCCTCCTCGTACCGGTGCACCGCCAGCAGCGAGGCGGCGAGGGCGAAATGCGCCTCGCTCCGGTACAGCCGGGGCAAGCGCCGCCAGTCCACCTGGGCGAGGGCGCTGAGCGCGTCCTCTCCGCGTCCGGTGTGGGCGAGGATCCACGCGCGTTGGATGGGGAAGAAGTTCCACAGGAAGGCATCCCCACGAGCCACCTCCTCCAGGTTGGACAGACGCGCGCTGGCGGCCTCCCAGCTCCCGAGGTTGTAGACGGCCTCGACGAGGTTGAACCGCACCAGGGCCCACTCGCGCGCCGCGGAGGGGTCCGGGGGGTTGGACGGCCCCTGCCAGCCCCGCTCGATGTCGAGTGCCTCCAGGTAGAGGCCCGCGTTGATGAAGATATTGATGGCGCAGTTGGCGCAAGACAGACAACTGTCCGCCTTCGCATGGACCGCGAGCCGGCGGGCGCCCGCGACGGCCGTTTCCGTGTGGCCGAGCGCCGAGTATGCGTAGAACTCCTCCCGCCACAGAAAGGCTCTCATCCAGGCCGCGAGGGGGAGGCACTCCAGGACACGGGTGAGGGCGAGGGCCGCGCGGAAGGCGCCCCATCCGAAGCACCAGACCGTGAGGCGCAGGAGGAGCCGATGCACCGGGTGCCAGAGCAGCAGCGAGGCCACGAGGACGACGAGCAGTTCAGGGGGAAAACGGGCGAAGCCCGCGATGGCGAGGATCATGGGCGGAAGGGCTCCGGGCCCGGATACTCTACCCCATGGGACAGGCCAATGGGGTGACTTTCAAGGTGGTGCGGTCAGTCGAGGAAGCGGCGCTGCCAGCGTCGTACGGCATCTTGGGTACCGGGCTCCTCGTACAAGTAGGGTTCCAGCACCCGAGCCAGGGCGCGATACGGCTTCATCTCTCTCTTTTGATCCACATCTCCCGATTCAGGCCATTTCCCCAGCGATACCAGAACCTTCTGGGCGCCCAACTCTTCGGTGGACACCTCTGGAAGAGTCAGCCACTTTCGAAGCCCTACCTCGCCTCCGATTCGATCGACCAAGGGCTGCCCGTAGAAGTTCAGCCAGTAGGCGCCCCGCACCCGATCACCCAGGTTCGTGGATGTGGTGCCGATGTGATGTACGTCCATTCCAGGATGGAGGAAGCAGTGCTCGCGAATGAACTGCATCACCGGCTTGCTCTCCAAGAGAGAGTTGAAGGCAAGGCTGGCATAGCCAGAGGTAAGGGGGAGTTCTCGTGCGAGCGCCACGGCCAGGGCCTTGACGCGGTCGGGACCCTGTTGCTCCAGATACTCCGTGGGTAACCAGAAGGACACCGCGCTGACGAAATCCGGCAGGTCGAGGTCTTCACGCGGCCTACCGTGGTATTCGAAGTGAAACCCACCTACCTGATTCTCGTGCTCCTCCAAGCGTAGGATGCAGCTATGCCGAGAGTTCAGTTCGTCTCGAACCTTCGCCCAGAGTCTTTCATCCAGAGGCAGCATGCCCCCCGCCCAGCCCTTGTATTCCTCGGGGTCGTGGTCGCCTCCCATGTCCACGTACCAGCCCGGCTTCTCGTGCCCCGCGGCATCGAGATAGAGGTCTAGAGCGCGTGTGACGGCCGCCGACAGTTCTTCGTGCGGACGCCGCATGAAGAAACAGAGAATGATGCCCTCTCGCACCAGCAATCGACCATCAGGCGAGGTTTGTCTGAGCCTTGGATATCGTTCGCTCACCATATGGAATCCGGAATGACTCCGTCCAAGGGCGTCACACGAGAAGGAGAGCGTCCCAGGGATCGCCGGTACATTTCCCCTTGAGTGCGCCCTTGATACGGATGTCCCTTGGGATACCTGCTCCACGTGGGGAGGTTGCTCTCCGGGCAGGGAAACTTGAAGTCATAGATGGCCCAGGGTTGCAATGGGTCACCTGCGTGGATGACGACGTCGCGCCGCCTTGTGTTTTTCCAATCCCCAGATCATCGCCTGGGTTATTGGATCCCCGTTGGGTTTCTTTCCGACTTCCTGGCCACAGTCGCTTTTTCCCGGCTTCTTTCCTCCCAACCGCTTCCGGTTGATCTCCTCTTCCGCGTGGCGTGCGCACTCCTCCAGGAGCTTTTCGATGTCCGCCCGAGCCGCTCGGAAGGAATCGATATCATTCAGCACCAGTGCAGCAGCGGCCGTGAGCGCGACCTTCCCACCAGGTATCGGTGTTTTCGCGGTGGATTTGACGACCCGGAAGGTCACGCCTTCCATTCCTTCGATGGCGTCGCAGGCCCCCGGGTTCATGGGGTGGTTCTTCACGCAGCAGCTATGGGTGTTATCCGCTGGCGTGCAGTCGCCTGCATCGAAACAACCGCTGCTGCCAACGCTGACGCTCAGCATGAGCAGTGGAGATAGCACCCACATCCTGAGTCTCTCGGTGGGTCGGGCGCGCTGAGTCACAGGGCGGCTCCAACTCCGGTCCAGGACCTGAAACCGCAGCCCGGCGCCGCTGGGGTGAGAGCCGCATCTCTGTGATGGCATGAGCGCACGTTACCGCACGGTGCTCCCGGTATTGGCGGGTGAACTCGTGCGCCGGGCCCACCGCGCGGGTAGCATGGCGCGCATGCTGCGGAAGGTCGGGCGGAAGAAGGGGCGGGCCCTGCTGGTGTTCGCCGCCGTGGCGCTGCTGGTCCTCCCGTTGGTGGGACTCGTCGTCCTGTGGAGCCGGGCGCCCCCGGAGCGGGTGGTCGAGGGGTGGCGCTTCGTTCCATGGGTGTCTCCCGGGGAGGCCCGCGAGCGGCCCACCCTCCTCCAGCCCTGCCTGGGTGACGAACAGTGCGATCCCCCGTTCGTGTGTTTCCATGACCCGCGCTATCAGCAACGGTGGTGTACGGCCAGTGATTGCGAGTCGGACTCCTGGTGCCCGACCCAGACGGCCTGCCGGTCCATTCCCATGCGAGGGCGGCAGAGGATGGCTCTCCGCGCATGTGCTCTCGAGGGCACGCGAAAGGAGGGGGAGCGGTGCCTCCGCTTTCCTCAGGCGGCCCTGCGGGAGTGGGCCTGCGGGGAGGGACTCGTTTGCGCCGGTTCCGGCTGGTGCGGCCGGCAGTGTGTTCCCGGGCAGGAGGGGACGTGTCCGGAGGGCTTCTTCTGTGCCCGCGGCGACCCCGATGGGCCCGTGTGCCAGCCCACGTGCGAGGGCCGCGCGTGCCCCGAGGGCCAGGAGTGCCTCCAACTGGAGGGCGGCGCGTCGGTGTGCCTGAAGGTGCAGGGACGCTCATGCCAGGACGGTGAACCCTGCTCCGACGGAGAGGTGTGTGTGACGGAGCCGTTCCTATCCTTGAAGGGGCAGGCCTGGAGGTCGTGCGTCCAGACCTGTGGACACGAAGGCGCCGCGAGCTGTCCAGAGGACTCCGTCTGCTTCCACGGCCACTGCCGCCTGCGCTGCTCGTTGCTGCGTCCCTACCCGTGTGGGACCCGGTTCTGCGTGAGCACCGACGACGCGGGCAATGGCGTGTGCATGTTCTCGCCGGAGCAATGGGACCTGGACGCCGAGCATCGTTGACCCGCGACCACGAGCCGCCCTAGCGTCTCCGGCCAATTCCAAGGTCCCACCCGGACCGGAGACGGGCTGCGGCTCGCTAGCCACCGTGTGGGCGCCCGACCGCGTGGGGGGACGCGATCGGGCCTTACTTCCAACCACAACTCCCCTCCAGCTCGGCGTCCGGACCTCCGGCACGCCGCGTGAACAACCCGAGTCTTTTCCTCGGAGGAATCATGGGTCCGCAGTCCGTTCCAACGCCGAAGCCGTTCCGCACGGCCAGGGCGCGCTGGTTGTTGGCGGCGCTACTGGTGGGCGCGATCGCCGGCTGCAACAAGGACGAATCCAAGAGCACCCCGGCGCCGTCTGGTCCGGCCCCCATCTCGGGAGCCCCGGCCAGCGGCAGCGGTCCATCTGGAACGAGCACCCCGAGTACCCCGGCCTCGGCGGACTCCCTCGCCCCCGTCATCCACGAGATCGGCCCCGAAGGCATGGTGCCGCGCGAGGTGGTGCTGGAGTTCCCCCGCTCGGTGGCGCCCGAGAACCAGGAGGTGAAGAAGGGCACCGTCTTCACGGTGTCTCCGAACGTGCCGGGCTCGCTGAGCTTCCGCGGCGGCTCCACGCTCGTCTTCACCCCGCGCGAGAGCTTCGCCTTCAAGACCGAGTACACCGTCTCGCTCGACGCGCTCGAGCTGGCTGACGGCACCGTGGTGAAGCCCCAGGCCGCGGGAGGATGGAGCCGCACCTTCACCACGCCCGAGTTCGCCTTCCTGCGCCTGTCGCCCCGGCAGATGGACGTGCGCAAGGGCAAGGTGGAGGTGGACCTGGTCTTCTCCGGCCCGGTGGACGTGGCCAACGTGCGCCGCTTCGCTTCCTTCTCCGTGGATGGCAAGGCGCTGTCCGACGTGAAGCTGCGCTCCCACCCCACGGACCGTCACAGCGTCACCGCGGCCCTGGGGGGCGCGAGCCTCCGTCCGGGCGCCGAGGTGAAGTTCACCCTCAAGCAGGGCCTGGCCTCGACCGGCCGCAATGGGGGCACTGCCGCGGCGGGGGAGGGCTCCTTCGCGCTGCACGTGGGCAAGCGTCTCGACATCACCAACGCCTACGCGCAGGAGGGCGCCTCCGGTCACTACATCGAGGTCCGCTGCCGCGAGGTGGAAGGTGACGCGGCGCCCAGCCACCCGGAGGGCGAGGAGGATTACGACTACTACTATGGAGAAGGTGGCGAGCGCTGCAGCCTCGATGAGGACTCCGCCGCGGACACCCTTCACTTCAACCCGCCGGTGAAGTTCTCCGTGTCGCCCTCGCGCTGGGGCTTCCGCGTCTTCGGTGACTTCAAGCGTGGCTCCTATTCCATGCGCATCGACGCGGGCGCCACCTCGTCCAAGGGCGGCACGCTGCTGTCCACCTACGAGAAGTCCTTCTCCATCTCCGCGCGCAGCCCGCAGATCAGCTTCGGCTCCACCGGCCGCTACCTGCCACGCAGCGCCTGGCGCAACCTGCCTCTCAACCACCTCAACCTGGACTCGGTGGAGCTCGTGGTGCGGCACGTGCCCCAGGAGAACCTCCTCTTCTGGATGAGCAATGACGGCCAGGAGGCCGCCGACGAGCGCACCTCCAACGTGCTGCTGCGCAAGACGCTGGCCCTGAAGGGCGCGCAGGACACGCTGGCCACCACCTGGTTGGACGTGGGCAGCCTCGTGCCCGCGAGCACCCGGGGGCTCGTGGAGATCACCGCCTCGGGCAGCTACAAGTCGTCCGCCTCGCGCATCCTCCTCACGGACCTGAGCCTGGTGGCCAAGCGCGGCCTGGCGCCCCGGGGTTCGGAGGCGAAGGAGGAGGTGTTCGTGTGGGCGCTCGGCATGGAGAGCACCGAGCCGCTGTCGGGTGTCGAGGTCTCCCTGGTGAAGAAGAGCGGCCAGGTGGTGGCCCGCTGCACCACCGGGGGCGCCGACGGGTGCAAGCTGACGGTCCCCGCGCCGGGGGTGGACACCGCCGAGCCCTTCGCCCTGCTCGCTCGCAAGGGCGATGAGTTCACCTACCTCAAGTACAACGAGCTGAAGACGGAGATCGCCAACTCGGACGTGCAGGGCGAGCCGTACCGCTCGGACAAGCCCTACCGTGCCTCCGTCTACACGGACCGGGGCGTGTACCGCCCGGGTGACACCGCGCACGTGGTGGCGGTGCTGCGCGGCCAGGACGACATGGCGCCGCCGGTGGGGATGCCCGTGGAGCTGAAGGTGGTGGACCCGCGCGAGCGCGACCTGAAGAAGGTGACGCTGAAGACGAACGAGGCGGGCCTGGTGTCGCTGGACGTGCCCTTCGAGGCCTACCAGGACACGGGCGCCTACCACGTGGTGCTGAGCGTAGCCGGCAAGCAGGTGGCCTCGTACGGTCTCAACGTGGAGGAGTTCGTCCCCGAGCGCATGAAGGTGACGGCCCGTGCCGAGAAGTCCGGCTACGTGCAGGGCGAGGAGGTTCCGCTGACGGTGGAGGCCGCGTACCTCTTCGGGGGCTCGGCGGAGAACAGCCCGGTGGAGGTGACGTGCCGGCTGGAGCCGTCCGTCTTCCGCCCGAAGGACAACGCGCAGTACGCCTACGGGGTGTGGCGTCCGGAGGGCTCGGACGCGAAGGCCACCGTGTTGGGGCAGGTGAATGCCGAGCTGGACGCGAAGGGCCGCACGTCGGTGCGCTGCCCGGCGCAGCAGGACGCGGGCGGCTTCAAGGGTCCGGCGAAGCTGGTGGCGCAGGCCAGCGTCTTCGAGGCCGGCAGTGGCCGCTCCACGCTGGGCGAGGCCACCGTGCCGGTGCACCCGGAGGCGTACTACGTGGGCCTCCAGGCCAACGTGGACAAGGTGAAGGCGAACCAGCCCTTCACCGTCTCCGGCGTGGTGGTGGATTGGCAGGGCGCCCCCTATGGAAAGGCCGTCAAACCGCTCGACGTGGAGTACCTGCGCCTGGACGAGGAGTACGGCTACTTCTACGACGAGGGCTCGGGCGAGGAGCGCTACCAGCGCCACCTGCGTCCCGTGCGCGAGGGCCGTACCACCGTCAAGCCCGAGGGCGGGAAGTTCTCCTTCCAGGTGACGCCGTCCTCGGACGCCGCGGGCTACCTGGTGCGGGTGAAGTCCGGCGCGGCGCAGACGGATCTGCAGCTCGAGGGCCACGGCCGCTACTACTGGTCGGACGCGTCCTCCGCGCAGGTGGACCAGACGCCCCGGCCGGCGCGGCCCACGTCCCTCTCGGTGGAGCTGCCGCGCTCGGCGAAGGTGGGGGACTCCATCACCGTGAAGGTGAAGGCGCCCTACCGTGGCCGCATGCTCTTCACCGCCGAGACGGATGGGGTGCAGGCCGCCGAGTGGAAGGCGGTGGAGCCGGGCGAGGTGACGTGGACCTTCAAGCCCTCGGCCTTCGCGCCCAACGTCTACGTCAGCACGTTCCTGGTGAAGGATCCGCACCTCGAGTCCGCCCAGGCCTTCATGCCGGACCGGGCCTTCGGTGTGGCCAGCATGACGTTGGAGCCGGTGGACTTCACGCAGGCCGTCACCCTGAACGTGCCCAAGGAGGTTCGCTCCAATGACACCCTCACGGTGGACCTGGAGCTGGGCTCGGTGGAGGCGGGCACCTTCGCGACGGTGGCGGTGGTGGACGAGGGCGTCCTCTCGCTCACACGCTTCAAGAGCCCGGACCCGCTCGCGGAGCTCTTCACCCGGCGGGCCCTGGGCGTGCAGACGTACGAGACGCTCGGGTGGACGCTGCTGATTCCTCCCGCTGGCGCCAGCCGCTCCACGGGTGGTGGTGGCGGGGGCGATGCCTCGGGCCGCGTGCAGCCGGTGAAGCCGGTGGCCCTCTGGAGTGGCGTGCTGCCGGTGCCCGCCAACGGCAAGCTGCGCGTCCCCTTCAAGCTGCCGCAGTACCGCGGCGCGGTGCGGGTGATGGCGGTGACGAGCGGCCCCAGGCGCATCGGCCACGCCAGCGCGCAGGTGCTGGTGCGGGATCCGCTCGTGTTGCAGACCACGCTGCCCCGCTTCCTCAGCCAGGGGGATGAGATTCAAATCCCCGTCTTCGTGACCAACCTCTCCGGCAAGGCGCAGGACGTGAAGGTGTCCCTCACCGCGGAGAACCTCCCGGTGCCGGGCATGGCGATGCCCGCGTCCATGGCCTCGCCGCTGCAACTGCTCGGCAAGAGCGAGGGCAAGGTGCGGCTGGAGGAGGGCAAGGCGGCCACGCTCGTCTTCCAGGCGAAGGCGGTGCAGGCCGTGGGCGCGGCTCGCCTCAAGGTGACGGCGGAGGGCGGCGGACACACCTCCTTCGAGCAGCTCGACGTGCCCTTCCTCCCCTCGGGTCCGCGCGAGCGCAAGGTGCAGCGGATCGAGCTGGCCGCTGGCACGTTGGACCTGTCGCCGTACCTGCAGGGCTGGCTGCCCACCAGTGAGCGCTCGACGTTCTGGGTGACCACGAACCCCTACGCCGAGTCCTTCCAGCACCTCTCGTACCTGGTGCAGTACCCGCACGGCTGCATCGAGCAGACGACGTCCTCCACCCGCCCATTGCTCTACGTCTCCGAGCTCGTGGACAGCGTGGACCCGACGCTCACGGCCAACGCCAAGATAGAGGGCATGGTGATGTCGGGCGTGAACCGGGTGCTCTCCATGCAGACGCCCTCGGGCGGCTTCGGCTACTGGCCGGGCGCCACCGAGCCGGTGGAGTGGGGCACGGCCTACGCCACGCACATGCTGCTGGACGCGCAGAAGCGCAAGTACGCGGTGCCGCAGGACCGCATCGACACCGCGATTGACTGGATGAACCAGCAGGTGACGCGCCGCGAGGGCCGCTCGGGTCAGGGTTCCTACAACGATGGCTCCGAGGCCTACATGCACTACGTGCTGGCCATGGCCGGCAAGGGTCACAAGGCGCGGGTGCAGAAGCTCATCGACCAGCTCGGGAGCCAGAAGTTCTGGAGCAACGGTCAGCGGGCGGAGCAGGAGTTCATGCTCAAGGCCGCGCTGTACCAGGCCGGAGACCGCCGCTACGAGAAGGACCTGCGCAACCCGGATGTCTCGGCGGTGGTGGAGGAGCGGTGGAACGGTTGGTCCTTCTACTCGGACCGGCGCCGGCGTGGCTTCATGCTGAGCACGTTCCAGGATCTGTTCGGGGATGACCCGGCGGGCGAGCCGCTCGCGCAGCGGGTGGCCGAGGCCCTCAAGCAGGAGCGCAGCAGCTACTACACCACGCAGGAGTTGGTCTGGGGCATCACCGGCCTGGGCAAGCGCGTGGCGGGAGCTGCCTCGAAGTTCGCTCCGGCGGTGCTGACGGCGGATGGCAAGGAGGTCGCGACGCGGGAGGGCGTCAAGCAGCGCGCCTCCGACCGGACGTGGGCGCTGGTGCGCGCGAGCGAGCGCAAGGGCCTGACCCTGAATGTCCCGGAGAAGGGCGAGGGCAAGCTCTACCTGGTGCTCGCGAGCGAGGGGGTGCGTTCGGGTGGCCAGTACCGCACGGGCGGCGAGGGACTCTCCCTGGAGCGCCGCTACCGCAACCTCGCGGGCGACGTGCTCGATGTGCGGGGCGGGTCCGTGGGCCTGGCGGACCTCGTCTACGTGGAGGTGAAGATCAAGAACACCTCGCGCGAGCGCATCCAGAACATCGCGCTGGTGGACCGGCTGCCGGCGGGTTGGGAGATCGAGAACGCGCGGCTCGGGCGCGGGGGCGCGGTGGAGTGGATCTCCAACGCGGAGCCGTGGAGCGCGGACTACGTGAACATCCGGGACGACCGGATGGAGGTCTTCGGAAGCCTGGAGGCGGGCGAGACGAAGACGGTGGTCTACGCGGTGCGCGCGGTGACGTCCGGGAAGTTCACGCTGCCGCCGGTCGAGGCGGAGGCGATGTACGACCCCCGCATCTGGGCGCGCGAGGCGGGAGGCTCGGTCGAGGTCTCCGGTCCCTGGAAGGACTTCCTGCTGTAGTCGTGGCGTCACCGCGGAGGCGGCCGTCCTGGGGACCCTGGAATCAGGGTCCTCGTCAGAACCGGAAAACCTGTTTATAAGGCGAGGCCGGAACGCTCGTTCCTCTCACGCCCGTGGTCCCGTCCGTCAGGCTGGGAGGGAGAGCCCTCACGGAAGGGACCGGAGCCATGGACACGCGTCGAGAGGAAGTCCTGCGGATGAGGGGTCGGCGGTTGGCGCTCGCGGGGATGGCCGCCACGCTCGTGGCCTGCGGAGTGGACCCGGGTGGGCCGGAGGAGCGCTCGGGCACGACGCGGCAGGCCCTCACCGTCGTGACTCCGTCGGATGACTCCTACGTCCACGAGAGCAATTCATCCTCCAATTACGGTTCGAGCACGTCGGTGTACTTGAAGACCGATCCGGGCACGAGCCGTCATGGCTACTTGAAGTTCAATGTGAGCGGCGTCTCTGGCGTGACGAGCGCCAGGTTGAAGGTGTACGGCAGCGCGTCGTCGGCCACGACCCTGGTGGCCTACGAGACGACGGACAATTGGACGGAGTCGGCCATCACCTGGGCCAACAAGCCGGCCGTGGGAAGCCAGGTGGGCAGCGTGTCGATCAACACGACCGCGAAGTACAACGAAATCGATGTGACGTCCTACGTGAGCGCCCAGGCGAGCGGAGACGGCACGGTCTCTTTCGTGCTGCAGGAGAGCGTGGGCAAATACACCACGCTGAACAGCAGCGAGAACGCCTCGAACCCTCCACAGTTGGAGATTACTGCGAATGGCGGCTCGGGCGGAGACACCCAGCCCCCCTCGACGCCCGCGAATCTGACGGCCACCGGGGTGTCCAGCAGTCAGATCAACCTGAGCTGGAGCGCCTCCACGGACAACGTCGGGGTGACTGGCTATGACGTCTACCGGAACGGCGCATTCCTGAAGAGCGTCAGCGGCACTTCGACGAGCGATACCGGCCTGACGGCCTCGACGACCTACAGTTATCAACTGAAGGCCAGGGACGCGGCGGGCAATGTCTCCAGTGGCAGCAACACGGCCCTCGCGACGACGAGCGGCGGCACGACTTCCTGTGCGAATGCGCTGGCGACGACCGCCGACATCCAGAACGCGATGAAGAACGCCGCACCGGGCAGCACCCTGGTCATTGCCTCGGGCACCTATACCGGCAACCGGTCCACGAGCGGAGATCCGGGCGGCCAGGGGCTGTTCTACTCGGGCAGGAGCGGCACGGCTTCCAGCCCCATCACCCTGAAGAGCTGCGATCCGAGCAATCCGGCCATCCTGAAGGGCGTCGCGGTCAACGATGGCTCCTACGGCATCCATCTGACCGGGGACTACTGGCAGATCCGGGACCTCATCATCACGAACGCGCAGAAGGGAATCATCATCGACAACGGAAACCACAATGTGCTGAGCCACGTCGAGGTTCACCTCATCGGGGACGAAGGCGTCCATTTCCGTGATGGCAGCTCCTACAACACGTTGGAGCACTCGAAGATCCACGACACGGGCAACTACCAGCCGGGATACGGCGAAGGCGCTTATGTCGGTTCCGATGCCAGCTCGCCCTATGAGCACGTCGTCGTGGGAAATGTCATTCGATACACGAACTTCGCCGGTGGCATCACCGCGGAGCATATCGACATCAAGGAAGGCGCGGACGGGACCGTCGTGGAGTACTGCACCTTCGACGGGACGGGTATCTCCGGGGCCAACAGCGCTGACAGCTTCGTGGACGTTAAGGGCGTCAACACCCTCATCCGGTACAACGAAGGCTACCGGAACGGGAATGCCTCCGTGGTGGACGCCTTCCAGGTCCGTACGCACGGCAGCGGTTATGCGACGGGCGTCAACAACAGGTTCCAGAACAACACCGTCGACCTGGATGATGCTCCGGGATACGTGGTGTATGCGACGAGCGCGACCACGGGCACGACGGCCTCCGGCGATGTCAGGATTGGCGGCGGGAATCTGTACAACGGCAACGTGAACAGATGAGCCGGCGCTCCGGGCCTCCGAGCTGTGCGCTCAGCGCTGGGGCCAGGACAGGATGATGCGTGCGCCGCCCAGGGGCGCATCCGCTACACGGGCGCTTCCCTGGTGCGCCTGCATGATGCGGTGGACGATGGCCAGCCCCAGTCCGTGACCACCCGTCTTGCGGTTGCGGCTGTCATCCAGGCGGGTGAAGGGCAGGAAGATGCGTTCCCTGTCTCGAGGCGGGATGCCGGGGCCATCATCGTCGACGAGCACGGAATAGCTCGAGTCGTTCCTCTCCAACTGGACCCGTATCTCCGCGCGGGCGTGACGTTGGGCGTTGCGGATGAGGTTGCTGATGGCCCGGCGCAGGTAGCGGGGTGAGCCCTGGCACTCCATCGGACTATCGGCGACGAGCTGGATTCGGAGGTGGGGCGCGAACAGCGCGAGCTGCTGGATCAGCTCCGTCACCAGGGCCACCAGCTCGATGGACTCCCACTCCAGGGGGGGCGCGTCCCGGTGCAGGCGGGTGTAGGTGAGGAGCTCTTCCACCAGGGCATCGAGCTCCTCCACGTCCTTGCCCATGTCAGCCAGCTGAGACCCCCACTCGCTCTGGCCTCGCGCATGCCGGGCCATGTCGAGAGCGAAGTGCAGCCGGGCGATGGGGGTGCGCAGCTCGTGGGAGATGGCCTGCAGACTGGCCTGCTGCTCCTGGGTCATGCGGTGGATCCGCTCCGCCATGTCATTGAACGTGCGGGCCAGATGTCCGATGGGCTCCGGCGCTCGGGTGTCGGCCCGGGCCCCGAGCTCTCCGCGACCGAAGGCGTTCGTGGTGGCGGCCAGCCGTGTGACGTGGCGGTAGAGGGGGAAGGTGAGCACGAGCACCGCCAGGCCCAGGACCAGCAACAGGATGGCCAGCTCCTGCGCGAGGAACTCCAGCACCAGCTCCCGAGGGGGACCGAACAGCACCTCCTGGACCAGCACGAGCTCCGAGTCCGGCAGGGGCAGGAGCAGGTCCACCCGCTCGCCGGTGAGCCCGGGCGGTCTCATCCAGGCCGTGGGTTGGCCCGAGAGCAGGCGCTCCCGGGTGCGCTTCGGGAGCTCCTGGGCGAACACCTCGGCCTTCGACCGCAGCGAGATGGGGTGGCTGAAGTGGGTCCGCCATTCGTCGACGATGGCCGCCCAGCGCTCGCGAGGCTGGGAGCGGAGCTGATTCTCGAGGAGCCAGTGCAGGCCCTGGTTGAGTTGCTCGAACTCCCGGGCGGAGTCCTCGGCCTGTTGCTCGGCCTGTGCTTCGTCCGGCCCCTTCGAGGTCAACCGCTGGGTGGCCATGATGCCCATCACGGCGGCGGCCAGCACGAGCGCCACGATGATCCCGATGTACATGCGCGCGAACAGGCTGCTCATGAGATGGAACGGGCGGCGGAACGAGCGGGCAGGAGGACTCATGGTGACGGCGGCGCCTCAGCTCCTGGCGAAGAGGTAGCCCCGGCCTCGCACGGTCTTGATGAGCTGATGCGGTGGCTGATCATCTCCCAGCTTCCTGCGCAGTTTGGAAATGCGCATGTCGATGGAGCGGTCCAGGCCGTCGTGCTCGATTCCGCGCAGCTCCGAGAGGATGTCGTCGCGGGTGAGGATGGCGGGAGCGCGGCTGGCCAGGAGCCACAGCAGATCGAACTCCGCATCGGTCAGCACGATCGGTTCCCCGGCGCGGCTCACCGTGCGGCGGTCGCCATCGATGCGCAGTTCCTGGGTGGCGATCACCTTGCCCTCGCCGAGGGAAGGTTCGGACACCTTCGGGATTCCGCGGCTCGCCCGCCGCAGCAGTGCACGCAGGCGGGAGAGCAGGACGTGCGGGCGCACGGGCTTGGTCAGGTAGTCGTCCGCGCCGGTGTCCAGGGCGACGACCTCGTTGATGTCCTCATCCTGGGCGGTGAGCATGAGGATCCAACCGGGATACGTCGGCCGCACCCGCCGGCAGACCTCGATGCCATCCATTCCTGGCAGCAGGATGTCCAGGATGACGCAATCGGGCGGCTCGTTCCGGATGGCGTTGATCGCCTCCTGGCCGTCTCCTACCCGGCTGACCTCGAAGCCCTGACTCCGCAGGAACGTCTGGACCAGACTGGCCAGGCGTTCATCATCCTCGACGAGCAGTATGCGCGGGGTCGGTTCCACGGGGGCGGAAGGCACGGTCCCATCATACCGGGCAGGATGGCTCCGCGAGCGTTCCCCGTTCGGCGGAGCTGGTAAGGTCTGGCCGGAAACCGGATTCCCATGCCGTCACTTCTTCTCTCCAGGAAGAGGCTCCTCCAGGGCGCCCTCGTCCTTCTGGGCCTCACGCTCGTCGCTCTCGCCGCGGTCTGGTGGGTGCCCCTGCCCGAGCGACTCTCGCAGTCACACTCGGTTGTCGTGGAGTACCGGGACGGTTCGCCGGCGCATGTCTTCCTGGCGCCGGACGAGCGGTGGCGGGTGCCCACGGTGGTGGAGGAGGTGGATCCGGCCTACGTCCAGGCGCTGCTGGCGTTGGAGGACAAGCGCTTCTTCTGGCACCCGGGCGTGGACCCCCTCGCGGTGGTTCGCGCGGCGGTGACGAACGTGCTGCGAGGCCGGCGGGTGTCCGGGGCGTCCACGCTGACCATGCAGCTGGTGCGGGTGCTGGAGCCCCGGCCGCGTACCCTCACGTCCAAGGTCATCGAGTCCCTACGAGCCGTGCAGCTGGAGGTGCGGCTGTCCAAGAAGGAGATCCTCGCGGCCTACCTGCAGTTCGTTCCCTACGGGCGGAACGTGGAAGGGGTGGAGGCGGCGTCACTGGCGTACTTCGGGCACCGGGCGACGCACCTGAGTCCGGCGGAGATGGCGACGCTGCTGGCGGTGCCGCAGAACCCCAACCGGCGCTACCCCTCGCCGCAGAACGCGGCGCGGCTGAAGCTGGCGCGGGACGAGGTGGCGCAGCGGCTCTTCGACGAGCAGGCTCTGCGGCTCGGGCCACGGGGGGCGCGGGTGTCACCGGAGGCGGCGCTGGCGGAGGTGCGTGCCACGGCGGTGCCCTCCCAACTCACGCCCTTTCCTCGTGAAGCGCCGCACGCGGCGGTGTGGCTGCGCGCCCAACGGCCCGGACGGGGGAGGCTGCGCACGACGTTGGAGGCGGGCTCTCAACGACTGGTGGAGCGGATGATGCGGGAGGCCGCGCCGGAGCTGGGCGCGAAGGGCATCCACAACGGGGCGGCGGTGGTTGTGGACCGCGAGCGCGCGGAGGTGATCGCGCTGGTGGGTAACTTCGACTTCTTCGACACCGCGCATGGCGGGCAGATTCCGGGGTTCGCGACGACGCGCTCGCCGGGCTCGGCGCTCAAGCCGCTCATCCATGCACTGGCCATCGATCAGGGAATCGCCGGGCCGGAGCAGCTGGTGCCGGACATCCCCACCTTCTACGGCACCTACGCGCCGCGCAACTTCGACGGACGCTTCCAGGGGCTGGTGCGGCTGGAGGACGCGCTCTCCCAGTCGCTCAACCTGCCCTTCGTGAAGTTGTTGCAGCGGCTCGGGGTGGAGCGCTTCCTGGGGGCGTTGCGGCTGGCGGGCGTCACGAGCCTGCACCCGGATCCGGGCCATTACGGGCTGTCCGCGTCGGTAGGAGGCATCGAGCTCACGCCGCTGGAATTGGCGGGGGTCTATCTGGCCATCGCCGAGGACGGCCACGCCCGCCCGCTGAAGCTGCTGGACGAAGGGCGGCCCGAGGCGGGCGCCCAGACGATCTTCTCTCCCGGAGCGGCGTGGCTCACCCGGCGCGCGCTGTCGCTGAGGGATCGGCCGGACTTCCCGGCGCGTCGCAGGCTGACGGGCCTGCCCCCCCGGGTGCACTGGAAGACGGGCACGAGCTTCGGTCACCGGGACGCGTGGGCGGCGGGCTCGGGGCCCCGGCACACCGCGGTGGTGTGGGTGGGCAACTTCGACAACACCCCCAGCGTGCACCTCGTGGGCGCGGAGGCGGCGGGGCCGCTCCTCTTCGACATCCTGGAGGGACTGGGGCCCCGGGGTCGGCTCGAGGACGTGGACGCGGTGGTGCCCTCGGAGCTCACCCAGGTGGAGGTATGCGCCTATTCGGGCTACCTGCCGACGGACGCCTGTACCCAGCGGCGCTTCGTTTTCGCGAAGCGCAGCCACGTGCCCACCGAGACCTGCCCGTACCACCAGCGGGTGGAGGTGGACGTGAAGACGGGGCTGGCGGTGACCCCCTCGTGCCGGGCCGGGCGACAGACGGAGTCGCGCGTGTACCTCTCCTGGCCGGCGAGCATCCGGCGCTGGCTCGCCGAGCAACACCGCCTGCTGCCCCAGCCTCCCGCTCCCGCGCCTGGCTGCGAGCCCGGGGGTGTACAGCGGGCTCCGGAGATCCTCTCGCCCGGACAGGGGCAGGTGGCGCTCCTCATCCCGGGCGTCCCGGCGGACCAACAGGAGGTCCCACTGGAGGCCGAGGCCGAAGGGGACCGGGAGCTGACGTGGTTCGTGGATGGGGTCTTCCTGGCCTCGGCGCGAGCGGACGAGCGGGTGTGGTGGGCGCCCTCGGTGGGTACCCATGAGATCCTCGTCTCGGACGACCGGGGGCTCAGCGCTCGCAGGACATTGGAGGTCCGCGAGCGCCGGTGAGGAGCCTGGGGGTGAAGGGGTTCAGCGATGCGAGGTGCGCTGGCGCTCGGGAGCCGCAAGGCCGGACGCCCGTGGCGCCTCGTCCCGCGACTGCTCCGGCTCCTCCCTCAGCTCCACGTAGTAGCCGTCCTTGTAGTCGGTGGCCCAGAACAGGGTGGCGAAGACGGGGAACACGAGCAGCCCGCCGATGATGCCGCCCGCGGTGCGCGCTCCGTTCCACTGGTCTCGCCGGATGGTGACGTACTCGGACCTGTAGCCCTCCAGCTCGAGGACGAAGCTCTCGGTGTGATTGACGGTGGCTGAATCGCTGTACTCGTACGGCGTCCTGCCGAGGACCTCGCCGGAGCGGGACTTGATCGTGGCACCGCTGGGCTCGGAGCGAATCACCGTCGTGCTCACGCAGCCGGTGGAGATGACGACGAGGAGGAGGGAGGAGGGCGGACATCGAGCGACGCATGGGAGGTTCCTTCCTGCGAATGGGAGTCGCGCCGCCTCTTTGCCGCCTCCTTGCCGTACGCCGGATCTAGTCCTTTGGCGCACTTGCGCGCTCTCTCCATCCAGCGCCTCGCATCCGGAGTCCCGTTCGATGGACCTGGCGTTCCATCCCTCCCCTGGCTGTCTGGTTCCCTCGTCTCCTGTTCCTCTTCTTTGCCGTGCTTACCCTCGCTGCGGAGCATCGATCCGGGGGTCGTTCGATGAGGCACAGTCGGTTCCATTCCTTCGCCGCGTTGGCGGGCTCGCTGGTGACAACGGCAGCGTTCGCCTGCCCGGATTGCACCACCGCTCAGGTGGTGAGGGCCTCGGTGCTGGGCGAGGACTTCTGGAGCCTGCTGGTGACGATGACCGTGCCGTTCCTTCTCATCGGCTCCCTCAGCGCGCTGCTGTATCGGGTGGGGCTGCCGCCACGCGACGCGGTCGCCGCACGAGACAGGAACGAGCCAGGAGCCGAAACGTGACCGCGGCGGAGGGGAAGACCATGGCGGAGACTCCACGGCATCAGGGAGCGATCATCTCGGCGGGGGTGCTGATCGGTACGGGCCTGGGCGGCTTCGTCGACGGCATCCTGCTGCACCAATTGCTCCAGTGGCACAACATGCTTTCGTCCCGGTTGCCACCCACGGACCTGGTCTCGATGAAGATCAACATGGTCTGGGACGGCCTCTTCCACGCCTTCACCTGGCTCATGACGGTGATTGGCATTGGTCTTCTGTGGCGCGCGGGGCAGCGCCCCGAGGTGCCCTGGTCGACTCGCACCTTCGTCGGCTCCCTCTCCATCGGATGGGGGGTCTTCAACCTGGTGGAAGGGCTCATCGACCACCATCTGCTCGGCATCCACCATGTCCACCCCGGCGCGGGGCAGCTCGCCTGGGACGTGGGCTTCCTCCTCCTCGGCGTCCTGTTGGTGGTCGTGGGTTGGTTGCTGGTGCGGGCGGGTCGCGAGGACACCCGGCCCCGGGGCGTGGCGGTTCCCTCCGTTCCTCACAAACCACTGGTCCCACGGCGGGCCTAGAGAAGGGAACGGTATGGCGAAGCGGGTCGTGATCGCGGGCGGAGGGCTGGCGGGGTTGACGTGCGCGAAGTACCTCGTGGACGAGGGCTTCTCGGTGACGCTCCTCCTTCTTCGGCAGTCAGGAGGGCGCCGTCCGGGGCGGCAAGGCCTGCGCGGAGGCGGTGCTGCAATCGGTTTCCGGAGCGCCACGCTGAGCCGCCGCGCGTGAGGGCTTCCTCTCTCCGTCGCGACCTCCGGCAGCACCTGTAGGGACTCTCTTCGACTGGCTCAGCGCACCTCCCAGGCTCCATCCCCGGCGCGCTCGTAGTGCTTCCCGGCTGGGAGCGTCCCGTAGAAGAGGACGTCCTTCATTCCCACCACCGACTGGCCATCGAAGACGCCGATCTCCCCATCAGGCGTGAAGGTGAGGCCCAGCTCGGAGGCGGTGAAGCGCACGCGCTCGCCCGGCCTCAGTGTGCGCTCCGAGAGCACGACCCCCTGGGGTGGGCCATACGTTGGCGTCTGCGCGGGTGGCTCCGCCGGTATCTCGGGACTCAGCAGCGCGGGGATGCTCCGCCGCAGGTTCGTGGTCAGCACCATCCCGCCGAGTGCCACGGGCGCGTCACCGCGGTTGCCCAGCTCCACCCAACCCTCACGGGCATCCAGTGCCTCCAGTACCAGCCCGGGCCTGCTCGTGCGGTAGCGCTCCAGTTCCTTCAGGACGAACGCGCGCCGCAGGCGGACGAAGTCCCTCATCCAGGCGCGGCCCGCCTGGAACTTCGCGAGGTCCATGTACGGGTCATCGGCCATGTGCGGGGCCAGGAGCGCGTGCAGCTCGTCGATGTGGGCTCCCAACACCTCGAGGGTGAAGAGCTCGTTCATGGCCTTGTCGATCCGGGCCACCAGCCGGGCGCGCAGCTCCGGGTTCATCACCACGCGGGTCCCCAGGTTGGAGAAGACGGGCAGGTAGCCCGGGTGGACCGTCTTCCGGTTCTCGTATCGGTTGGCCACCACCCCGTCCGTCAGGGTGAAGGGGAAGAGCGGGTGCTTGTAGAGGGGCTCCGGATTCTCGACGAGCGGTATCTCGTGCCACCAGCGCGCGTCCACGTTGTTGAGATCCCACGCCACGTACACCCAGCGGTCCGTCACCTCGTCGTGGATGAAGTAGCTCTCCGAGTCCTCGATGTAGTTGTTGGCCATGAGCGCGTCCATCACCATGGAGCGCAGGTAGGCCTCCAATTCCAGGTGCCGGGCGAGCGCGTCGGGCAGCTCCGGCTCGGGCGTGCGGTTGATGATGTACAGCACCTCGTCGAGCGCGTCGTCGTGGGGCGTCTTCTCGTTCGTCTTCTGCTGCCAGTCGCCCTGGTAGGGCACCTTCCAGGTGCGCAGCTTGAGCTCGGTATCCTTCCACCCGGCGCGGTAGATGGTGGCGTCCCGGTCCGCGAAGTCGTGGGCGCGCAGGAAGGACTTGTTGACCTGCTCGATGTCCAGGAAGACACCCTCGTAGTGGCCGTTGATTCTCAGCCGCACGTATTTCGCGCGGGGTGCCGGTACGCGCATGGCCGCCAGCAGATCATAGGCGAGCTTCTCCGCCAGCATCGACGCGTCCTGGTACTCGGCGACGAGGTTGAGCGAGGTGCGTCCCTCGAAGCGCACGCCGTCCTCGAAGCTCACGTTCCAGCTCTTCTTGGGGAAGTCTCGGGCCGAGGCCCCGCGCAGGCGCACCTTCACCGGATGGTTCACGCCATTGTGGCGGAAGACGGCGTCCTGCTCCGGCGTGTACTTATCGGCGAGGAACTTCTCCAGCACCCCCGGAGGCAGGATCAGCTCGTACTCCTGCAGGGACTCCTGCACCGGGGGCAGGACGAAGGTCCGCTGCTCCTCGGGCTCCAGGGGAGGAGGGTCGGGCTGCTGGGGAGGTTGTTGCGTGGGGGGCTCGGGCCGCGGTGGTTGCTCCGTCGTGGGAGCTGGCTCGGGCGGGGTGACGTCTTCGTCCGAGATGGGGGTCTGCCCATCGTTCACCTTGGACGGAGCCGTGCCCTGGGATTCGCAGGCGAACGACAAGGCAACACAGAGGGTGCAGATCAAACGCGCGATTCTCATCGCGCTTCGTCCGAGCAAGGCGGATGCCTGACCCACCTGGGCCGCTCCGTTCACTGCCCGATGGTACGGGCCCGCCCGGTGGGAAGAGGACTCTCCTGGGAGGGGCTGCCGGTGTCCGGCCTGGGCGTCGCGGTACCCGCTCAGCGGCACCCGGTGGTCGACGGGGGGAGCCGGATGCGGAGGCGTTGGAACAGCCCACGCTCCCGCCACTCGTCCCGGCGGATCTCCACCGCGTACGTCAGATCCTTCTCGAAGCTGGCGGCGAGCTCCTGGGCGAGCGATGCATCCTCGACGACGAGGGCCCCCTCCTCGAGCAGCGCGTTCGAGTTGGGCTCCAGGTTGTTGGAGCCCACGGCCGCCAGTTGCTCGTCCACCACGAGGGTGCGCGCGTGCAGGGGCGCGTTCTGGTACTCCCAGAGCCGTACGCCATTCTCGAGCAGGCGCTCATAGGTGGCGCGCTGCGCGGCGAGGACTCCACGGCTGCCCTCGGGCTGGCGGCCGGGCACCAGGACGCGGACATCCACGCCCTCCTGGGCCTTGCGGATGAGCGTGTCCACCGTGGCGGCGGTGGGGATGAAGCAGGCATTGGTGAGCCACAGGCGGCGCCGGGCGGTGGCCATGAGCACCTGCACCATCCGCTCGGAGTGGCTGAGCGAGGGCGAGCCGGTGCTCGCGACGAAACCCGCGCGCGCTTCGCCCCGGGGCTCGAGCGAGGGGAAGGCCGACTCCGGGAGCAGCCCTCCGCCCGCCTCCAGCCAGTCCCTGGCGAAGGCCTGTTGCAGCTGTCGCACGGCCGGACCCTCCACGTGGACGTAGGTGTCCCGCCATGCGTCCCTGGGCCCCTGCTCGCCACGCCAGGCCGGTCCCACGCCGGAGCCTCCGGTGAGGCCGCTGCGGCCGTCGCGCACGACGAGCTGGCGATGGTTGCGCGCCTTCAGCCGCTCGTCGGCGAACACCACCTCCTCTCCGACGAAGGGACGGAAGTCGCGCACCTCACAGCCCGCCTCGACGAGCCGCGGCTGGACCTCGTCCTGGAAGCCCGGACTGTGGAGTGGATCCACCAGGACGCGGCAGACCACGCCCGGCTGGCGCTCGGAGAGCGCGCGGACGAGACGCTCCGAGGCCTCGCCCGGTTGCCAGCTGGAGACGAGCAGGTGGAGCGACTCGCGCGCCTGGCGGCTCTCCTCTTCGAGCGTGGCGAGGATGCGTTCGTCCTGGACCAGCCGCACCTCGTGACCCGGCCGCAGTCCCACGCCCACGGACTGATAGAGGGCGAGCGAGAGCCCCGGCCCCGAACCCGGCAGGTCCTCGTGGATGCGCAGCTTCTGGGGATGCTCGCGATGAATGCACGCCGTGCCGGAGAGGAGGCAGACGAGCAGGAGGCTCGGAAGACGATTCACACCGGGAAAGCTAGGCATCCGACCGCGCGCCGCGCAGGGGTGGGATGGGGACGGGCGGACGGCCGGGCCCGCCTGCATGTCCTCACCCGTATGCGCACCCATCCCTAGCTTCGGACAGATGGCCTGTGGTCGAAGCGGGCCAGCCAGAGTGGAGGTGAGTCGCGATGGAATCCTGGAACCGGATGTCGACCGATTCGGTGCGCTCGCACACGCCGGACGGAGTGAACCGGAAGATTGATGCGCGGGTGGAGAAGTGTGTCCAGGCGATGGCGGAGCAGATGGATCGCCCGGCCATCAGCGAGTACCTGCGGAAGCTGGAGCACGAGTGGGACCTGAACCGGGTGGTGACGGTGGCGGCGTCGGCGGTCTCGGTGCTCGGGCTGGTGCTGGCGGCGAAGGACGGTCGGGGGTGGAAGATCGTGAGCGGAGTGGCGGCGGGACTGCTGCTGCAGCATGGCCTCTTCGGCTTCGGCCCGCTGTCGGAACTGGTGCGGGCGCTGGGCGTGCGGACGCGCAAGGAGATCGATCTGGAGAAGTTCGCCCTCAAGGCGCTGCGAGGCGACTTCGAGCGGATTCCGCACGAGGGAGGCCCCCTGGCGCGAGCCAACGCCGCCCTGGTGGCCGCCCAGTCCTGACATGAGAAACCCCCACCGCGTTCCCTCGGGAGGGACGGGGTGGGGGTCTCGGTGACTTCAGGCCGAACCCGTCAGTTCGCGCCGCCCACGCGCATCCCCATTCCGCCGAGCGTCACGGGCGGCTGGGGCGCCTCCTTCTTCTTCCTGGCCGAGCCAGGCTGTTTGAACAGGTACCCCTCGAGTCCGGCCATGCCGATGGAGAACTGGGTCACCCACTCGTTGGCCGGCCTGCCCGCGGGCGCGTTGATGTCGAACGGGTAGGCGAAGTGCAGGCGCAGCAGGAGGGGGCCGAGGCCGAGGTTGATGCCCACGGCCGCATCGAGCACGCGGCGGTTCCAGATGTCCCGGGCCGAGCCCCCCACGCCACCGAGGTCGAAGCCCGCCACGCCCATGAGGGTGTTGAGGAAGGCGACGCGGATGAGCGCATCCAGGGGCACGCGCAGCTCGAGCGTGGAGTACAGGTAGTGCTGGCCCAGCAGCCACTCCTCGTTGCCGAACGGCACGCCTCGGATGGTGTCGAAGCTGGAGAGGTAATAGGAGCGGGTGAAGCGTCCGCCGAAGGAGGTGCCCACTCCGCCGCGCAGCATGATGTGGGTGCTGCCCAGCGGGACGGGGAAGTAGCGCTCGGCGTCCAGGCGCACGTTGCCGAAGACCTCGCCGTGGAAGGGCTGCACGCCGGTGGTGAGCTCGCTCATGAACGAGGTGCCGGAGATGGGCACACCCGTGTAGTGGTAGCGCAGGGTGTTGTAGCCAAAGGCCACGGAGCCTTCCGTCTGGAAGCGCAGGCCGGGCTGGTTCTGGCGCCACTGGGTGTAGAGGTCTCCCACGCCGTTGATCTCCGGCAGGTTGAGGTAGAAGGAGGTCGTCGGATCCAGGAAGTACGAGGAGCCGCCGATGCTGAGGTTGGCCTCCAGGAAGGTGAAGGTGCTCAGCGGGTAGCGTGCGATGCCGGTGGCGCCGAAGAAGCGCTCGCCGGAGATGAGCAGGTAGTAGGGCAGGTTGCTGCCGGCGGCGGCCTCGCGCAGGGACTGGTCCACGCGGAAGCGCAGGGACTGGAAGAGACCCATGCCCCACGTCGTGCGCTGTGCCTGGTTGAGGTAGAGCAGGTAGCCGTCGGTCAGATCGAACGAGCCGTACACCGCCACCTGCAGCAGCATGGCGTGGTTGCGCAGCCGATCCATCGCCGAGGCGAAGACCTGGCCGTAGAAGCCACCGCCACCGCCGCCGGCGAAGCCCATGATGGGCCCCAGGTCGATGTTCTCCAGGGCGAAGGGCCTGTAGGCCTCGGCGCCCTGCAGCGAGCGTTGGGGCAGGGGGCTGGGCGGTCCCGCCAGCTCCTTCGACACCTGGGACACCTCGAAGCTCAGCAGTTGCTGCGAGCGCAGCAGGGCCGGCTTGCGCTCTCCGGACAGATGGTAGAGCAGCCACAGGTTGCCATCCGGGCCGGGGCTCGGCTCGAAGAGACCGGTGGATACGTCCGTTCGCCGCACGATGGCTCCGCCGCCGGTGTACTCGTGCAGGTCCGAGCGGCTGTTCTCGAAGGCCACGAAGAAGAGGCGGCCGTCCGCCAGCACCGTGGGATCCGCGTGATCGCGCGCCTCGGTGGTGAGCCGCTCCACCTTGCTGGGATCCTCCGGCTTCACGCGGAAGAGGTTGTAGTAGCCGTGCGAGGTGGCGTCCGAGGTGAAGACGATGCCCGCCGGACCCCAGGCGAGGCTGCGCTCGGCGTACACGTCATGGGTGATCTGCGTCGGCTCCACGTCGAGCCCCCGATCGAGCGGCAGCACGTACACGTCACGCGTGCCCGCCTCGCTCAGGCCGATGAAGGCCAGCTGCTTGCCATCCGGAGAGAAGGCCGGCGAGTACGCGGCGATCAGTCCGTGGTCGGCGAGCCTGTAGGCCTCGCGCTTGCCCAGGTCGAAGTCCACCCGGAATGGCGGATCCTTGCGCAGTCCGGAGGGGTTGTTCACGTAGGGGCTGCGGCCCATCGCCGGCAGCGCCCCGCCCAGTGAGATGGACTTCGCGTCGTGCTTGTAGTCCTGGACGTAGATGATGTCACGCGCCATGGACTCGGCCACGAAGGCCAGCCGGGAGTCCGTGAGGGCGAAGTTGCGCCCGAAGATGGGGTGCAGCGACTCGTAGCCCGGCACGCCGTCGCCCTGCACCTTCACGCTGTCGTTGGGCGCGCGGGGGTCCACCAGGATGAGCTGGCTCTGGCCCGTCTCCGGGATGATGCTCCGGTACATGATCACCCGGCCGTCGTTGGAGCTGTTGAGCGCGGTGACGACGCCCCTGCGCTCGCTCAGCAGCTCCAGGCTGGGCGTGTACTGCTCGGCCTTGAGGTAGGTACGGTAGGAGCGCTGCTTCAGCCAGTTCTCGAACTTCGCGGCGAGCTTCTGCGGATCATCCCCGGTGAGCATCTCCAGCAGCCCCTCGAACTGGAGGTTGGGCGTCATGCCCGTGCCGGAGACGAGCTTGGGGGAGTTGTCCAACACCTTCTGGATGAAGCCCGCCCCGTACGTCTCCTCGAGGAAATGGCAGCGGGCCTGGCCCATCTTGTAGATCCACACGAAGCCGTAGGGCCCGGGCGACCAGAAGTCGAGGAAGGCGTAGCCGCGCATCAGATCCGGGTTGATGAGCAGATCCCTCACCATCATCTCTCCCTCGGGATCCAGACCGCCCTTGGCGTAGAACTCGGCCAGACCCTCGATGAACCAGAGGGGGATGGCATTGAGCGGATCCCCCGCCACCTTGGCCTGTTCGGCGAGGAAGCGGACCTTCTGGATGGTGAACTGGTGGGCCATTTCGTGGGAGCTGATCTCCCCGAACTGCCGGTGGTCACCCAGGTAGGGCAGGGTCAGCTCCAGGTGGCCCTGGGTGCTGGTGACACCCAGCGTGCCCTCGGACACCGCGGTGATGTTGGTCTGCAGGAACTCCTGGTAGCTGCTGTAGAGGATGTACGGGAACGTCTGCGTGGGGACGAACTTGAAGCGGTCCACGAGGTACCGGTAGGTGTCCTCGAGCTGGGGCGCGGCGTACTGGGCCACGTTCCGCTCGTTCTCGTAGAAGTAGAAGCGCACGCCTCCGCTCTTGTCGCCCAGGGACTGGGCGTACCTGGGGCCCGCGTCCGGTGTGCCTCCATCCGCCGACAGGGCGATGGGCACGTAGAGCGAGCTTCCCGAGGTGATCGGGTCCGGCGTGCCGCCATCCGTCCTGTCCACCACGCGCGTGGGGTTGCCCGGCTCGACGGTCTCCACCGGGCTGCCGCCCGTCCCCTGCTCCTGCGGGGAAGCTTTCGGCGCCTCGGCGGTGGGGACTCCCGGCGAGCGCATCTGCGGAGACGCGGGGGTGGGTCCACCCGGGGCGCCAGGCGTCTGCTGGTGGGCCCGGTGGGCGGGTGGGGCGGCGACCCCCTCGGCCTCGGGGCCGACCAGGATGTCCAGGTGCCGCCAATCGAATTCATAGGTGTGCACCGGCGCCCGGTAGGCCCGGCGAGGGATCACATAGACCTGGGCCAGGGCCGCTTCAGGAAGCACGAAGGTGAGCAGCGTGGCGATCAATAGACGTCGATTCACAGGGGCGACCTCCCGGGTGGGGAGACGAGGGACGGAGCGAACCTAGGCAGGCCCCCCCATATTAACGAGTGGGCAGGCGGGCGCTTCTGTACGATTGCTCAGCGGTGCACGTCGCCGCCGCTCGGGGTGTTGGGTGAGCCGGGGCTTTCGTCTCGTCCCGGTGCCCGGTATGGATGGCGTATGAACCGTTTACTGGTAGCCACAACGGGAGTCCTGCTCCTCACGGCCTCCGGGTGCACGCGCACGGAGGAAGAGAAGCACGACTGCGAGCCCGAGGCCTTCGACTTGTCCGCCTGTGATCGGTCGGGATTCACCTCCGTCAAGGGGGAAGGCATCTGGAACCTGAACATCACCCTGGAGGGGGTCGACACGCAGGGGTCCATCCGCTTCCTGCAGGACAAGCCGCTGCTCCTGGGGACTCCGCTCACGGTGAGCACGGTGGAGGGCGACACCTTCTTCCTGGCCAGTGACTTCCAGACCGCGTCGACGCCCACGCCGGTGCGCTTCGCGCTCGCGGGTTGTCAGGCGCTCTCGCCCGACCGGGTGAAGGGGGAGTTCCGGCGGTGCGTGAATGGCGAGGCCGACATGCGGGGCACCTTCGAGGCGGCCCATGTCAAGTGGGCGGAGGGTGAGCAGCAGGCGTCTGGCGTGGAGCTCGTGTCGGAGACGGCCCTTCCCCGCGGTCAGCCCACGGACGTCTTCGTGGCGGACGGGTTCGCCTACGTGACGGCGCTGTCGAGCGGCCTCTTCATCTACAACGTGAAGGACCCGGCCCACCCGGAGAAGGTGGCGGAGATCTCCCCGACGAACGACATCTGGTACCGGGCCCGGGTGAAGGGCTCGGTGCTCTACGTCTCGAGCTACAACGAGGGACTGCTCGTCTATGACGTGACCAGACCGGAGGCGCCCAAGCGGCTCACCGCGCTCCCGAGGCCCAGCGTGCAGGGGTGGGGGCTGATCCTGGACCAGGACCGGCTCTACCTGGTGTCGCCGTCGCCCAACGCCGAGGTGTACATCTACGACATCTCGACGCCCACGCAGCCCTCGCTGCAGTCGCGCTACTTCGTGGAGGACAGCGTCGTCGGCATGGGGCAGATCCCCGTCGAGGGCGTGGTCGTGAACAACCGGCTCTACCTCGGCCACTGGCGGTACGGGCTGGCGGTGGCGGACGTGACGGACGCGAAGAAGCCGGTGTCGTTGGGGAGCTTCAAATACGACAACGCCACCAGCCGCCCGGTGGCGGTGGGCCAGATTGACGAGCGGCTGATCGCCTTCGAGTCCAGCGAGGGATGGGGGTCGATGCTCCGCGCGCTGGATGTGACGGACCCCCAGCATATCTCGGAAGTGGGCCGATTCGAGATGGGGCCGGAGACCACGGTGGGTGGTTTGACCTTGGTGGGCTCCAAGTTGTACGTGGCTCACAACCAGGATGGCCTGCGCATCCTCGAGATGTCCAACCCCAGTACACCCCGGCAGCTAGCCTACTACAATACCTGGCGGGAGACGGATTCAGGACGGGGACAGGCGTTCCTCGATGGTCTCAATGGCGTGGTGGTACCCGGAGACGGGTTCATCTACGCCACCGAGACGTCGCGTGGACTGCTCGTCTTCCGAGAGCCGTGAGTGAGTCTGCATGAGCCAGAGCGTGTCGAAGTCGTGTGAGCGGTGCCAGTCCCTTCCGGAGAAGCTGGAGCTGGAGGGGCCTGGCCGCCTCTTTCTCTGGATGCCCCTGGGCCACAGTTACGGAAAGCTGGTCCGGCTGTTGGGAGACGCCGGGCGCGAGCACCAGGCCATCCCGGAGTCCCAGTGCGTGGCGGTGCGGCTGCGGAGCTCGCAGCTGAGCGCCCTCGTCGCCGACGTCATGGGCGCGCTGACGGGCGAGGAGTCCCGCTCCACGCGCGCGCTCTTCCTCCAGGGTGACGGGGAGCCGGGGCTGGGCGACTTCCCACGGGTGGGCTCGTTGCCGCAGCTCTTCACCATGACCCGGGCCGGGTGGTTGGTGGACATGCTGGCCGAGAAGCGTGTCACCAGCCACTACCAGCCCATCGTTCACGCGAAGGACACGCGCCAGGTGTACGCCTACGAGGCGCTGCTGCGCGGTCTGGAGCCGGATGGGTCGTTGGTGTTCCCGGGGAAGATGCTGACGCTGGCTCGCGACGCGGATCTGCTCTTCCAGCTGGATCTGGCGGCGCGGCTGTCGGCGGTGCGTGAGGCCTCGCGCCTGGGGCTGAAGGTGCCGCTCTTCATCAACTTCACGCCCACGGCCATCTATGATCCGGCGTTCTGCCTGCGCTCCACGGTGGCCGCCATCTCCGAGCATGGCATCCCGCCGGGGAACGTGGTGTTCGAGATCATCGAGTCGGACCACGCCCCCAATGCCAACCACCTGAAGTCGCTCATCGCCTACTACCGGCAGGCGGGCTTCCGGGTGGCGCTGGATGACCTGGGAGCGGGGTACTCGTCGCTGAACCTCATCCACCAGCTCCGCCCGGACATCA
Organism: Archangium violaceum; assembly: GCF_016859125.1. NCBI lineage: Bacteria > Pseudomonadati > Myxococcota > Myxococcia > Myxococcales > Archangiaceae > Archangium > Archangium violaceum. Next base: position 7,106,906 of record NZ_CP069338.1, read on the forward strand.
TGAAGCTGGACATGGAGCTCGTCCGCGGCATCCACCAGGACCCCTACAAGGCGTCCATCACGGAGAAGCTGCTGGAGCTGGCGCAGAAGCTGGGCATCCTCACGGTGGCCGAGGGCATCGAGACCCCGGAGGAGCTGCGGTGGGTGCGCGAGCACGGGGTGGACTTCGTGCAGGGCTACCTCATCGCGAAGCCGGCGAGCCCTCCGGTATCCGTCACGCCGCACTACTACTGATTGACGAGCGTGGTGCCTGAGCGCTCGAGGCCGAGCTGCCAGGCGCGCCTCAACTCGAAGCCGGCGGTCTCCAGCTGCCGGCGGGCCGGGTAGATGTTGCGCTGCCCCACGAGGTCATCGATGGTGGCGAGCCGGTTGAGGGCGCTCTCGATGAGGAGGACGGTATCTCCGCTGCCTCTCTCGGCGGCGGTGGCGCGGGCGCTGGAGATCTCCCGCAGCGCGGAGGTGACGGCGGGGCCGATGTCGAAGTCACCGACCTCCAGCAGTTGATCCACGGTGATGAGCCAGTCGTAACCGCGTGAGAGGCTCTCCAGTTGCTCTCGCCGGAGCAACTCCAACTCCTCGGCCCGGGCATCCTCGAGGGCTTGTTCCTGCTCCAGTGACTGGATGCGGCCCTGGGTTTCCTGCCGTTGGGCCTCCATCTGGGCTTGCAGGAGCTCGAGCTCGGCACGGAGCTCGTTCAGCTCGGCCTCCTGGACGGCGCGTTCCGCCGCCGCCTCCGTGGGGGCGGCGGACGTGGGCGTCGTCTGGCCGAGCAACAGGGACAGGGAGAGTGTGAGCCAACCATTCATCCCTGGAAACGTGTCCACCGGAGGACGAACCGGCACCCGGGAGCCGAAGAGCCCCTGGTTGCTCGTCTCCAGGGCGAGCAACCCGCCGCGTGCCTCGGCATGCCTCAGGGTGAGGGCCTGCCCAGTGCGATGGGCGCCGCCAGGCACGAGTCCGGGATGCCAAAGGCCTCCGTGAGCGCCACCGCGTTGGGCCGGAGCTCGGCGCACAGCCGCGTCACCTCCTTGCGGATGGCCTTGGCCTTCGCGCCCTCGATGTGGTCGTTCTCCACGAACCAGCCGCTCGCGTCCTGCAGGCACCCCAGGCCGTACAGGTCGCAGAGCCGTCCGAGCACCGCCTTGAGCGCCGGATCCTCCACCTCGGCGACGCCCAGGACGAACTGCTCCAACACCACGCGCTCCACGTGCGCGTGCGCGAGCGCCAGCAGGTGGTCCTGGCATTGGTTGAACGCCTCGAACGAGTCCACTCCCGCGCTCAGCCGCTTGCGCAGCCGGCGCGCCGCCGAGGCCAGCAGATCCGACTCCCGGAAGCGCAGCGCGCGCAGCTGGAAGTCCCCGTCGCGCAGGTGCTCGCTGCCCGTGCGCCGCACCGTGAAGGGGTTGCGATCCATGAGCGCGCCCGCCGCCCGGTCCATGATGAGCCGCATCACCGTGAAGATGCGGTCATCCTCGAACTGCTGCCGGTAGCCGGTGAGCAGGCTCTTGGCCACCAGCTGCATCAGCACCGTGTTGTCGCCCTCGAAGGTGGCGAAGACGTCCGTGTCCGCCTTGAGCGAGGGCAGCCGGTTGGCCACGAGGTAACCCTGGCCCCCGCACGCCTCGCGCGCCACCTGGAGCGTCCGCGTGGTGTGCCAGGAGGCATAGGCCTTGAGGCCCGCGGCCAGCGCCTCCACCTCCATCGCGTCCGCCTCCGTCCGCCCCACGTAGCGCTTCACCAGGTGCTTCATCGCGAAATCCAGCGCGTACGTGGTGGCCAGCGGGCGAAGCAGCCGGAGTTGGTGGGCCTGGTAGTCCAGCAGCCGCACCTCCTCCGCGCCGGCCGGGCCGAACTGCCGGCGCTCGTCTCCGTACTTCACGGCGATGGTCAACCCGCTCTTGGCCGCGCTCAGCGCCGCGCACGCCACGCTCACCCGGCCCGCCACCAGCGTGCCCAGCATGGTGAAGAAACGCTTGGCGACACCGGGGATGGCACTGGTGTACTCGCCCTCGGGGCTCACTCGCGAGAAGCGGTCCAGCAGGTTCTCCCGAGGGACGCGCACGCCGTCGAACCACAGCCGCCCGTTGTCCACGCCGTTCAGCCCCATCTTCAGGCCGCAGTCCTCCACGCGCACCCCGGGCATCAACCGGCCCTCCTCGTCCCGGAGGGGAACGAGCAGCGCGTGGACGCCGTGGCGCTCGCCCTTCACCTCGAGCTGCGCGAACACCGTGGCCATGCGCGCGTGCAGGGCCGCGTTGCCGATCCACTCCTTTCGCGCCGCGTCCGAGGGGGTGTGCACCACGAACTCACCGCGCTCCGCGTCGTAGCGGGCCAGCGTCTCCACGTCCCGCACGTTGGAGCCGTGGCCCAGCTCGCTCATGGCGAAGCAGCCGGGGAGCTCCACCGAGGCCACCCGGGGCAGGTACTCCCGGTGGTGCCGCTCGGTGCCCAGGAAGTAGATGCTCCCGCCGAAGAGGCCGAAGTGCACACCCGCCTTCACCACGAGGCTCAGGTCGAAGAAGGCCAGCGTCTCGAAGGCGGCGATGAAGCGGCCCAGGTCCACCTTCGTGAGGTCGTCCGGGTACGCGAGCCTGCCCAGTCCGCGTCCGGCCAGGTGCTTCAGCCACTCCAGGACCCGGGCGCGATAGGCGTCCGTGTTCCGCTCGTCCTCGTAGCGGAAGAGGGGATCGGCCAGCCACTCGCGGACGCTGGCGCGCTCGGCGGAATACGTGCGCTCCAGCACGGCGCGCATCGCGTCCACGCTGAAGGAGCGGGGCTCGGCCGGTTCGACGAGGCGGAGCCTGGGGCCGGGGACGAGCGTGCGCACGGCCTCGGCGCCGGGAATGCCGATCGCCGACTCCAGGGGGGCCAGGTCCCGGGCCAGCTCGGGCATGGGGGCGGGCAGGGCGTCCTTGCCGCCAATCACCTCGGCGAGCTGCGCACCCAGCTCCACCAGGCTCTTCTGGCCGCTGTGGGAGAGGCGCTCGGCGGTGCGGCGGATGTGCTCGCCCACCTGGGCCAGGGCGCTGGGGCTGGGCGGGTTCTGGGGGTCCAACCAGTGGGCCAGCACCGCGTTGGAGCGCAGGTCCAACCAGCGCTGCGAGCGGGCCGCGGCGCCCAGGGCGCGAATCTCATCGGGTGTCAGCTCTCCGTCCGTCCAGGCCACGTAGAGCATGGGGACGAGCGGCGCGAGGCGGGGGAGGGACAGCAACTCCTGCGCGGATGGGCGCTGCACATCATCGATGGCCATGAGCGTCTCTCCAGAAGGGCACGTGACGAGCCCAGTGTCGCCACGGTCCCACTCTGGAGCAATGCCAGAAGTTCGTTCAGCCCTCGTCGTTCCACGTGTTGACGCGGGACTCCAGCGGCCCACGCTGGGGGCGGACGACACAGAAGCGATGCCCCGTTGGCGCCTCCATGACCCACCAGCGTTTGACGAACTCCACCCGCTTCGCGCCGAGCGCCTCGAGCCGCTTCACCTCGGCCTCGATGTCATCGGTCTCGATGTCCAGATGGACACGGCTCGGATGGTCCACCTTCTGGAGGAGGATCATCGGCTCGTCCTCCCCCACCGTGAGCTCGCGGTAGTTTCCATTGTCCGGAGAAGGTGGCGCGGCGGGCTTGCCGAAGGCCTTGCTCCAGAAGGCCGTTGCCGCGTCGAGGTCGTCTGTCTTGCAGTCAATGACGAGGGCACAGAGTCGGCTGCGATGCATGGGTCCTCCTTGGGGTTCACGACATCATGTATCGGCTCGTCCAGGGTGAGGCCACCCGCATCGGCAGCGAGAGCTGTCCCATCTAGTGCCCCTCCGCGCCCGAGGCCATGGCCTTCTGGGCCTCGGCCGGGGTGATGCGATCGAGGATCTTCCCGTCCGCCAGCCGCACCACCGCGTTGGCGTGGTTCATCACCTTGGCGTCATGGGTGGAGAAGATGAAGGTGGTGCCCTCCTTGCGGTTGAGCTCCTTCATCAGGTCGATGATGTTCTGGCCGGTGACGGAGTCGAGGTTGGCGGTGGGCTCGTCGGCGAGCACCAGCTTGGGCCGGGTGACGAGCGCGCGCGCCACCGCCACGCGCTGACGCTGGCCGCCGGACAGCTCGTTGGGGCGGTGCTTCGCGTGCTTCTCCAGGCCCACCTGCTCGAGCAGCGTCATCACCCGCTGGCGGCGCTCGTCCGTGCTCAGCTTGCGCTGCAGCAGCAGGGGGAACTCCACGTTCTGGAAGACGCTGAGCACCGGGACCAGGTTGAAGCTCTGGAAGATGAACCCGATGGTGTGCAGCCGCAGGTGGGTGAGCTGCCGCTCGGAGAGCTGCTTGGTGTCCTGCCCGTCCACCTTCACGATGCCCGAGGTTGCCGTGTCCACGCAGCCAATGAGGTTGAGGGCCGTCGTCTTGCCGCTGCCGGACGGGCCCGCGATGGAGATGAACTCCCCCGGGAACACGTCCAGCGTCACGCCCCGGAGCGCGGGCACCTCCACCTTACCCAGGGTGTAGGTCTTGGTGACGTCGGTCAGGGAGACGATGGGCATGGCGCCACCGGTAACAGCGGAGAGCTGGCTCATTGCGGGGACGGTCCTTTCTGCGAACCGGAAGAAGGGAGGAGGCTAGCGGGTGGCGTTCCGGCGCTGGCGCGCGGACGGGGTAGGGGAAGGCGTCTGGGTGCCGGGCCTGCGGGCGAAGCGGGCGCGCCATCGCTCGGCGGCACCGGACATCTCCTGGCGGTAGAAGTCACAGAACTCCACCGCCTCGCGCAGCTTGTGGCGTCCCTTCAGCCCAGGCTGACCGAGCGCGTCCTGGCAGAGCTGTCCCAGGACGTCCATGGCGGAGATCGCCACCTCGAGCCGGTGGTCCCAACCCGCGCTGTTGAAGACGTAGTAGTGCCGCCGGTCCCCGGGGATGCTGGCGGGCTCCACGAGGCCACCGGCCTGCAACTGGCGGATGTTGGTGGATACAGAGGCCGGGCTCACCCGCAGCAGCTCGGCGAGTTCGCCCAGCGCCAGCGGCTTTTCGGCCAACAACAGCAGTCCGAGGATGCGCCCGCCGATACGCGGTATGCCCTGGCGCTCGAAGAACAGGCCCATCGACTCGATGAACCGCTCCTCCTCGGCGCTCACACCATCCCGACGCATGCGCTGCTCCACCCCGGACCAGGAGTCGCGCACTCGTCTACTTTCATCAGTATGTTCAGTCAATACTGAATGGACTGATGTCCTACCCGGTGGGCCGGCTCCCGGTTCGCCGTGCCCGTCACGAGAAGCTCGCGGCATCGGTGTCGATGCCGCGAGCGTTGGATGCGTCCCCAGCGGGGGATCTATGTCGGCTCAGTGGATACCGCCCTGGTCGCCGGAGGTGCCGCCCACGTCACCCCCCATGGAGCCGGAGCCGCCCACGTCGCCGCCCACGTCACCCGCGCCGCCCATGTCCTTGTCGACGCCCTGGTCCAGGCCCGAGCCGCCCATGTCCTGGTTGATGCCCGTGTCCGAGTCCAGGCCGCTGCCGCCCATGCTGGTGTCCAGCGAGATGCTCTTGGCGACGTTGCTGTCCTTCTCCACGGTGAAGCTGGTGCGGACCTGCTGGCCCTCATTGATGTCGCGCAGCTGCTTGACGTTGGGATCCTGGAACCGGGTCTGCTTGTCGACCTTGAAGTCGATGATGCCGTTATCGGTCCGCAGGCTGAGCTTGTTGGAGCCGCTCTTCACCACGGTGCCGGTAATCTGCTTCTCGCCCATCTGGCCCTGCTGGCTTCCAGAGCCACCCGTGGCGCCGCCGCCCATCTGCTGGCTGCTCTGGGTCTGCTGGCTCTTGCTCTTGTCGTCGTTGGCCAGAGCCAGGCCAGAGCTCACCAGCGCCACGGACGCGAACAGCCCCACAATCTTCTTGGTCATGGATGTATCTCCTGTAGGCGGTGGCCGTGCCCCCCATGGCCGTGCCCTCCGCAGGGAAAAACCTAGGTGCGCCTGCCGTCGCGGACAGGGAGTGAATGAGAAACGCGCGCGCCTGTTCCCTCCCCGGGCGTCTCTTCCTGGAGCGCCGCCATGCCTGGTGGGCAAGCGGCTTGAACCGGGTGGGGCTTTTCCCCTACCGTCGAGTCGCCCGACCGCGCCGGCCCTGGCGCCGGCACTGACAGGAGTCGTCTTCCACCATGCGCCCGCCGTCCAAGCAGCAGCCCGCGCCCGTCGCAGAGCCCCTGCCCACCCCGTCCTTCCCCGCCATCGAGTCCTTCATCGAGACCGCCACCGCCGAGGAGGTCCGCTCCCTCTTCACCCCGGTGAAGAACGAGCTCGCCAACCTCAAGGGCCCCAAGGCGGAGCACGCCAAGAAGATCCATGCGGCCATCTCCCGCGCCGAGGAGTTGCTCGGCGTGCTCCTGGAGACGCGCGAGCGACTGGTGGCCGAGGCCAAGGGCCGGAAATGACGGGCCTTTTTGGTTCTGGTACGCTTTCCGACGGATCACACGCAACTGTGCCGGGCGATCACCGATAATTCAGCAAATGGAGCGCAGGACCCCGTGCTCCGAGACCTTGGCCGTTCCATCGCCTGGAGAGGAACCATGAAGATCGACAGCAACCTGAACATGCCCCGGATGTCCACCAACCTGACGACGGCGCGCGTGACCCCGGACACGAGCTTCTCGGCCCGCGTGCAGTCCGGTGTGGGCACGGCGGCCAACGCGGTGGCCGGCGGCGTGGGCGTGGTGGCCAACATGGTGCCCGGCGGCTCCGTGGTGTCCGCGGCGGTGTCCTCGCTCACCACCTTCGGCAACACCTCCGGCTCCGGCGCGGCGCCCTACTACGGCGCGGCCCTGTCCACGGGCGGCGCGCCCATGAGCACCACGCTCAACAGCGCGGGTGGCATCTCCACCCTGGGTGGTTCGCCCGTCTCCAACAACGGCTCCATCAACACCGGGGCCACCAGCAGCGGCGTTGGCACCGAGTTCAACGGCGAGATGCAGAGCATGTTCGCCGAGCAGAAGAAGCTGCTGGGTCTGCAGGTCTCCATGCAGAAGGAGAACCAGGTGTTCACCACCATCTCCAACGTGCTGAAGACGCGGCACGACTCGGCGAAGAACTCCATCGGCAACATCCGCTAGCGCTCGGGCGCTGGTGGTTTCATGGGTCCGGCCCCCCGGGAGAGGACGAGGTCGCGTCCTCCCCGGGCCAGGTCCGGGCCGGGAAAGGAAGCAGACGTCACATGGCGGAGACTTCGGAGATCTCGGGCAGCCTCGTTCCGCTCGCCAGACGTGAGGCGATGATCCTCCTGGAGGCGGGTTACCTCTGGCTCGACATGGGCCAGTTCGACAAGGCGCGTGAAGTCTTCGCGGGGGCGGCGGTGCTGATGCCCAGGAGCGAGGTGCCTCAGTTGGCGCTCGGTTCGCTCGAGTTCGCCCAGGGCCGGCATGACAAGGCGTTGCAGGCCTACCGGGCCGCCCAGCGACTCTCCCCCAACTCCGGGTTGCCACGCGCCCATGTGGGCGAGGCCCTGTTGTTCATGGGGAAGGTTCCCGAGGCCATGAAGGAGTTGAAGGCCGCCATCGAGCTGGATCCGGATGGGGATGGGGCGCGGCTGGCCCGGGCGCTCATCGACGCGAAGGAGGCGGGGGCCCTGCCACCGCCCGCGTCAAAGAAGTAGGATGCCTTGATAGGAGGAGATGCCGATGTCGGTCGGTGGAGTCGGACGAGGGGGCGGAAAGGGACGCGCCGGAGGCGCCAAGGGCGCCGCCGGTAAGGCGCCAGCCGGCAAGGCAGGGGCGGCGACGTTTGGCGGAGGCGTGGATCGCACCGCCGGACTGGTGGGACCGTCGGGTCAGGTGGGTTCCGGCAACGTTCAGGGACCCCAGGCGATGGAGCCCGTCACCGCCCAGGCGCTCGCCATCGCCAAGCAACTGAAGAACGGCGACTTCAAGAGCAAGGACGAGGCGACGCGCAAGCTCGTCGCCGAGGTGCTCAAGGAGAAGCTGAGGATGAAGTCGGCGGCCTTGACCACCAAGATCGCCGACGCCCTGCAGGATGACCCTCGTTTGAATCAGGCCCTCGAGCGGTTGTGGTCGAAGGCCGAGTGAGCGTCGCTCTTGGCTCTCGGCGAAGACAAGAAGGTCCTCCTGGAGAAGTACGGCCCCTACGTCCGGTCGCTCGCGTCGACCGTGCGCAGGCAGTTCTCCGCCCAGCTCGAGCTCGATGAGCTCATCGCCTACGGCCAGATTGGTCTGCTGGAGGCGGCGGAGCGCTTCGATCCCAAGGTCGGGGCCAACTTCCTCACCTTTGCCCACTACCGCATCAAGGGCGCCATCTACGATGGTCTGCGCAAGATGGGGGTGCTCAAGGGTGGAGATGCGCGTTCCGCCTACATGGGCGAGCGTGCGACGGCGTATTTGGGAAATCTTTCGGATCGCGAGCAGGGAGGAGGCAACCGCGGAGGGTCCATTGACGATGATGTCATGGAGATTTCCAACGCGGTGGCGGGGCTGGCGATGGTGTTCGCGACCAGCCTCGAAGGTTCGGAGTCGCTGGGCTTCTCGGACGAGTCCCTGCCGGTGGATCAACGGCTGGAGCTCGAGCAGCAGCGGGGGCGGGTGAGGGCGGCCATCGAGAAGCTGCCGGAGAAGGAGCGCCGGCTTCTGCAGGGCTACTACTTCCAGGGCAAGACGCTGGAAGAGGCGGGGGCGGAAATCGGGCAGTCGAAGAGCTGGGCGTCGCGTCTGCACGCGCGGGCGATCGAACGGCTCAAGGAACTGTTGAACGAGGAGGAATCGTCCTCCCCTGAGAATTCAAGGAGGCAGTCACATGGCGGGTCCGATGGCCGGCGTCTCGGCGGCGCAGATCGCCCAGCAGAAGTTGCAGGATCAGGGCGCGCAGCAGGTCAACAAGCAGGGGGCCTCGAAGTTCGACGCGGCCCTCGCTAACAAGGCGCAGGGTGTTGGCGGTCCGGAGCAGGTGCAGCAGGCGCAGGCCACGCAGCGTGCTGATCAGGTCCGTCAGGCCGAGGCCGTCAACAAGACGGACAAGGCGGCGCTCAACAAGGTGAACACCTCTGGTCAGGAGCCCGCCACCGCGCGCGGCGCCGAGGCCGTCACCGGCAAGCAGGAGGCCAGCAAGACGGGCAGCATGCTGGGCCATGTGGTCAGCGAGCTGGAGAAGGGCCAGGTCAACATGGAGAAGCTCATCCAGGCCGGCGCTTCCGGGAAGACGTTCTCCAACGCCGAGCTCCTGTCGCTCCAGGCCGGCATGTACAAGTACACGCAGGAGCTGGACCTGACGAGCAAGGTCGTCGAGAAGGCCACCAGCGGTCTCAAGGACACCCTGAAGACCCAGGTGTAGCGAGCAGCCAGGCTCGGCCGGCTCTTCGAAGGGCGTCTCCTCCATCGCGAGGGGACGCCCTTCCTCGTTTTCCGGGCTGTGTCGGGGTTGGGCCTTGTTGGGACCGACGCCGCGCATCTAAGCTAGGCGCGCCCATGACGCTCCGACCGTACGCGCTCGCCGCCCTTCTCGCTCTGGCGATGGGGACTGGCTGCACCATCGACCTGCAGCACGACCTGTCCGAGCAGGACGCCAATGAGATCTACGTCCTGCTCAGCAAGAAAGGCATCGCCGCCACGAAGTTGAAGGAGGAAGGCGGCAACGAGCTGAAGTTCCGCATCCAGGTGCCCAAGGCCGATGCCGCCCAGGCCGCGGAGCTGCTGCGCGCGTACTCGCTGCCTCGTCCGATGGAGAAGGGCCTGAGCCACTTCGCCAAGGGCGGCATGGTCCCCACCGCCACCGAGGAGCGCGCCATGTTGCTCAAGGCGCTCGGTGGTGAGGTCTCCAACGCGTTGAACAAGATCGACGGTGTGCTGGAGGCCCAGGCCATCGTGATGATCCCGGAGAACAACGATCTCACCCAGCCGGAGGACAAGCCGAGGCCCTCCGCGTCGGTGTTCATCAAGTACCGGCCGGGGCCGAAGAGCGAGCCGCCCATCAAGCGCGAGGACGTGCAGCTGTTCGTCTCCACCGCGGTGCCGGAGTTGAAGCCGGAGGCGGTGACGGTGCTGCTGACGCCGGCGCTGGCGCCCGATGAGGAGGAGGGCTCGGAGAGCATGCTGAAGGACGTGTTCGGCATGCGCATGACGGCCTCCAGCGTGGGTCAGTTCCGCATGATGGCGGCGGTGGCCGTGCTGCTCATCCTGGCCTCCATCGGTCTGGCGGTGTGGCCGATGCTCCGGGGCGGTGGTGGAGCCGCCGCCACGGCCCGGGCCCGCCCGAAGCGGGAGTGATGCTCGCTTCGTTCGTCGTTTCCCTGGAACGCTGTCCACCCGCGGGGTGACCGTTGGAACAGTTCTTCACCTCGCTGAGCAAGCGACAGACGATGATGCTCCTGACCGCCATCACCTTCGGTGGCCAGGAGGGCGTCGCCGCGCTGGAGCATCTGCCCGAGGACGAGGCGGAGCTGCTCCAACACCGTGCCCAGGAGATCCTCCAGATTCCGCGCGAGAAGCGCATCCCGCTGCTGGTCCAGGAGATCAAGCGGCTGGTGAAGGATCGGCGCGGGCAGCTGTGGAGCGCGGACCCGGAGCGGTTGGCGGGGTTGCTCAAGCGCGAGCGTGCCGCCCTGGTGGAGGTGGTGCTGCGCGCGCTGCCGGCGCCCCTGGCGGACGCGGTGCGCTCCCACCTGCCGTCCACGGGCCGGGTGAAGCTCACGCGCGAGGTGCGGCCGCAGGTGCTGGACATCGTGCGCTGGAAGCTGGAGGAGCGGCTCTCCCGCGACGCCTCGTCGCACGTGCCCTTCAAGTTCACCGACGTGCTGTTGTTGCAGACGCGTGAGCTGCTCACCGTGTGTGACCGGTTGGGCGCGCGCGTGTTGGGGCCGGCGCTGGCGGGCGTGCCGGACGCCGAGCGGGAGCCGGCCTTCGTGGTGCTCCCGCCCCACCTGCGCCAGCTCGCCACGCGGGCCGTGACGGCCAATGCCCCGCGCAAGCTCGCCGAGGACGAGGCCCGGGCGCAGCTCGCGCAGTATGGGGGCCTGGAGAATCTGGCCGCCGCCATCCGTGGTGCCGGGGTGCACCGGTTGGCGCGCGCGAGCGTGGCCCAGTCCGCCGAGTTCGCATCGCGTCTGGTGGAGAAGCACCGCGGTGAGTTCGGGCAGATCGTGACGAAGTGGGTGCGCGAGGAGCGCGCCAGGCCGACGACCCGGGGCGACGGTGGCCGCACGGACATCGTCACGGACCTGGAGCGGCTCGCGGCCCGGGGTCTCATCGAGCGTCCGGTACGGCTCACTCCTCCACGTCCTCCCGCGCTCGGTCCCCCTCCCTCCAGTGCCGGGAAGGCGGTGCCTCCTCCCTCCGCGGCGAGCCGGGCTCCGGTGATGTCGCGTGAGATGCGGGCGGGGGCCAGCTCGGAGCCGTCGGTCCGCAGGTCCGCGTCCTCCCAGTCGGTGGTGGGCGTGCGGAGGGATCCCATCGCCGAGCGCGAGGCTCGCCGGGCGGGCGCCAGCTCGAACTACGGGGGACGCAAGCAGGAGGCACCACCAGAGGCTTCGCCCTCCCGGGTGAGCCGGGTGAGCCCGCGGAGCGCCCGGGACGGAGCGGACGTGAAGCCGGACCCCACCGGGGCCCGTATCGGACCGGTTCCGTCGCGGACGGGTGCCGGCCCCCGGCCTCGGGCCCAGGAGCCGCTCGGGGCGGAAGAAGCGGATGGCTCGCGCGTCTTCCGCTCTCCGTTGGCGCGCACGCACAGCCGGAGCGCCGTGCCCCGCGTCCAGCCCGAGGCCGAGGTCGAACGCCCGCCCAGGGTGCTGGGGACCGGCACCAATCTGCCGGCGGTACGGCCGGAGGGGTCCAGGGTCCCGGGGCGCGAACGGCCTCGGACGCCGGGCACGAGTGGGCGTGGACCGCGGGGCGGAACGCGCTAGCATCCTCCCGCTGACAAGGAGCTTTCCATGGCGATCGGCAAGGTGATCAAGGGCGATTCGGGGGCCGAGCCGCTACCCGGCGGGGATCGTCCGGTGTTGCGTCCTCCGCGTCCGGGCGTGATGAACGCCGAGGTCTTCGATGCCCGGCAGACCGCCCAGGGCATCATCGAGGAGGCGCAGCGGGAGAAGGAGCGCATCCTCGCGGAGGCCCAGCGGGAGCGCGAGGAGCTCCTGGCGAAGACTCGCGAGCAGGGCCGTCAGGAAGGGCTGGCGCAGGCCACGGAGACCCTCCTGCGCGCGAAGATGCAGGCCGGGGAGATCCTGGCCCAGCAGGAGCGGGACGTGATCTCCCTGGCGTGCAAGATCGCGGAGAAGATCATCGGCCGCGACGTGGAGCGGGATCCGACGCTGCTGACGGACATCTGCGCCAAGGCCATCGAGGAGCTGCGCAATGCCCGGGCGGTGGTGCTCCGGGTGAATCCCAAGTCGGCGGCGGTGCTGCGCGCCCGCAAGGCGGAGCTGATGGAGCTCATTGGCCGGGCGGTGGACGTGGCCATCAAGGAAGACCCGGACGTCGCGCCGGTGGGCTGCATCGTGCAGACGGAGTTCGGCAAGGTGGACGCGCAGCTGCCCACCCAGTTCGAGATGCTCCAGAACGTATTGCTTCCGGATCAGGGCAGGAAGGAGGGCCCTCCGTAGGCCATGGCTCTCGATCTCTCGCGCTACTACGCGCTCATCAAGGACGCACCGCTGTACCGGGTGCGCGGCCGCGTCACCGAGCTGACGGGTCTGGTCATCAAGGCGAGTGTGCCCGGCGTCCGCGTGGGCGAGCTGGTCTTCATCAAGGGCGCGACCCGCGCCGCCGTGAAGGCCGAGGTCGTGGGTTTCCAGGGCGACGAGGTCATGCTCATGCCCCTGGGCGAGCTCCAGGGCATCGGTCCGGACAGTGAGGTCATCCCCACCGGCAGGCCCCTCGCCATCAAGTGCGGGGAGGCGCTGCTGGGCCGCGTGCTCAACGGCATCGGCGAGCCCATGGACGGCAAGCCGCTCCCCGACGGCCTGCTCGACTGGTCGGTGGATCGCGACTGCCCGGATCCCTTCACGCGTCAGCGCATCGAGCGGCCCCTGCCGCTGGGCGTGCGTTGCATCGACGGACTGCTCACGGTGGGAGAGGGCCAGCGCGTGGGCCTCTTCGCCGGCTCGGGCGTTGGTAAGTCCACGCTGATGGGGCAGATCGCCCGCAACACCCAGGCGGACCTGTGCGTGGTGGCGCTGATCGGCGAGCGTGGCCGCGAAGTGCGCGAGTTCATCGAGGACGCCATGGGCGAGGAGGGCATGAAGCGCTCCGTGCTGGTGTGCGCCACCTCGGACCAGCCCAGCCTCGTGCGTCTGCGCGCCGCCTACGTGGCCACCGCCATCGCCGAGTACTTCCGCGAGCGCGGGGGCAACGTGCTCTTCATGCTCGACACGGTGACGCGTCTGGCCCGCGCCCAGCGTGAAATCGGCCTCGCCATCGGTGAGCCCCCGGCGCGTCAGGGCTACCCGCCGAGCGTGTTCTCCATGCTGCCGCGCATCCTCGAGCGCACGGGCAACTCGGAGAAGGGCAAGTGCACCGCCATCTACACGTGCCTGGTGGCCGGCGGTGACATGGAGGAGCCCATCGCCGACGAAGTCCGCGGTATTCTCGACGGCCACTTCATCCTCAACCGTGCCCTGGGCGAGCGCAATCAGTGGCCCGCCATGGACGTGCTGGCCAGCCTCTCCCGTGTGATGAGCGGCATCGTCTCCAAGGAGCACAAGAAGGCCGCGGGCAAGCTGCGCGAGACGCTCGCCACGTACGAGAAGCAGCGCGATCTCATCCTCCTGGGGGCCTACCAGTACGGGACGGACCCCCGGACGGACTACGCCATCGACAAGTACGACGCCATCATCGACTTCCTCAAGCAGGACACCCACTCCAACAGCCCCTTCGAGGAGACCGTCGAGAAGCTCATCTCCCTCTTCGAGGACTGACGGGGTGGGGGCATTCCGGGGTAGGATGGAGACATGCCCCCTTACCGGTTGCAGACCCTGCTCGAGATGCGCGAGCGCGCGAAGGAGGAGGCCGAGCAGGCCTTCTCCGACGCCGTCAAGGCGCTGGAGAAGCAGAAGGCCGAGCTGAAGCGGATGGAGCAGGAGCTCGAGACCCGCAAGGCCGAGCGCAAGCAGAAGGTGACGGCCTACCTCCAGCAGATCATGGCCAAGGGCAATACCGGGCCCAACAGCTTCACCATGATGAACCGCTACGAGGCGCGCCTCAAGGACGAGGAGGCGCAGCTCGCGCTGGAAATCGAGCAGCAGAAGGAGGTCGTCAAGACCGCCGAGAAGCTGGTCGAGCAGCGGCGGCGGGAGATGGCGGAGGCGGCCAAGGAGCTCAAGGCCATCGAGAAGCACAAGGAGAACTGGCAGAAGCAGATCCGTGCCGAGCGCCAGGCCAAGGAGGAGCTGAACCAGGAGGAAATCGGGAACACCTTGTTCCTGATGCGCCAGCGCAAGTAACCTCGGGGTCCCCCAGGTGGTGTCGCGATGAGCCGAGTCGAAGACGATCGTCAGGCGCAGAGAGCCGCGGAGCGGCTGGTCCAGGAGAAGCAACTCCAGGAGTCCAAGGCGAAGCAGCGCCAGGAGGGGGAGTCCGCCTTCTCCAGGCTGGTGCAGCAGCAGAAGGCCGCGCTGCCTCAGCAGCCCAAGACGCCCCAGCAGCAGAGCCTGGGCAAGTCCGTCCTGGCGCGGCTGCAACAGGAGGGCAAGTCGGGAGAGCTGCGCGGTCAGCAGCGCCAGCTGGGCAAGTCCGAGACGGCGCAGCCCGGACAGGGCCAGGGCCAGGTGACCCAGGGCCGGCAGCAGGACCAGGGCGTGACGCAGACGCGCCGCGAGTCGCGCGCGACGGATGCCAAGGTGACCCGCGAGGCCCTGGAGGAGCGCGGAGATGCGCTCAGCAAGGACAGCGAGCACGCGGCGGATGGCGTGCAGGCCCGGTTGCAGGGCAGGGGCTCGCTCAAGACGAACGCGGACGGCGGCGGCAAGCAGGGCGATGGAGACGGCAAGGACAAGAAGGACGGCTCGGAGATGGGCGCGAGCTTCCGGTTCAACCCCGCGTTGATGGCGCCGGTTCCGGTGGCCAAGCCCAAGCCCACCGCGGGCTCGGAGCGGCTGCGCGCCCTCGCCAACGAGATCGCCCAGAAGATCGTCGAGCGGGTGCGGGTGGGCACCAACGCCGCGGGTAACGCGGAGTTCCAGATCGACCTGCGCAACGACGTGCTCAGCGGCCTGTCCATCAAGCTCACCGCGAAGAACGGGAAGATCCAGGCCGTCTTCAGCGGCGGCGATCGGGACGTGCTGAAGATGCTCGAGGAGCAGCGTGACGGTCTCAAGAGCGCGCTGGCCGGACGGGGTCTCACTCTCGAGGAGCTGAGGGTCGAGGCGAAGTCATGAGTCTCGAGGCGGATGACGGGTCCGGCGGGCATGAAGAACGGACCATGGTGGTGGACACCCGGCTGCTGAAGCGGTCGGCGAAGTCGTGGCGGCCCTATACCTTCAAGCTGGAAAAGGTTTCTCTCAACGAGTCGCGGATCGCCGGGCGGATGAGGTGGCTGACGCCGAAGGCGGAGGCGATCGAGGCGCTGTGCGCCCGGCTCAAGGACATCTTCGACGCGCAGGTGGGTTTCTCGCAGGAGTCGGTGCGGGTGCTCGCTCCGGCCGAGCTGCGCCGTCACCTGGCCGAGCCCACCTTCCTGTCCTTCCTGGTGCCCGGTGCGCATCGCGGGCGCGCGGTGCTGGAGCTCGAGCTGCCCCTGGCCCACGCGGCGGTGGATACGCTGCTGGGTGGCGCGGGTGAGACGGTGGGCCTGCGGCCCCTGACGGACATCGAGGAGGGCGTGGCGAGCTTCGTCATCCTCGAGGCGATCAAGGCACTGGCTCCAGGGATGGATCCGGGGCAGCCCAAGCTGCGGTTGGAGGGCGTGGCGCGCGGGGTGGACGAGGCGGTGGCGCGGCTGAGCGAGGAGGGACCGGTGCTGGTGGTGCACCTCCGGGCCCGGCTCGGCGCCCAGGAAGGGATGGTCCGCGTCTTCGTTCCCTCGGGCGTGCTGGAGGTGATGGAGCCGGCACAGGTGACCGAGCAGCGGCGGGCGATGTTGCAAGCGGACATGCGGGCCCACCTGGGCCGGCTGTCGTCGGTGCGCACCTGGCTGCGCGCGGAGATCGGCCACGCGGAGATCTCCAGCCATGACCTGGCGAGCCTCCGGGTGAAGGACGTGGTGCTGGTGGACGAGCTCTCGGCCCGGCCGGATCGGGGTGAGGAGGGCACCGCGCGGCTGCGCCTGGGGCTGGGCCGCCAGGGCTACCTGGACGCCCAGGTCTTCGTCGAGAACGACCAGTACCAGGCGCGCATCACCGAGGTGGTGCTCGGCGAGCAGGCCCTCCTCCAGCGGCGCGTGCCTTCCGAGGCGGATGAGGCCGCGGCGGAGGCCCTGGGCGAGTCCGGAGAGTCAGAGGACGGTGAGGAGTTCACCGACCCCGAGAGACGCAACCCCCTGGTGGAGAGTGGAGCCGTGGACGACAGAATGGATTCGGGAGACCTGTTGGGTGACATCCCCCTGCAGATCTCCGTGGAGCTGGCCCGGGTGCCGGTGACGGCGGACCAGGTGGTGTCCCTGCGGACCGGCCAGGTCATCGAGTTGCGCCGGGCGCCCGGCGAGCCGGTGGACCTGTCGGTGAATGGCAAGGTGATTGCCCGGGGCGAGTTGGTGGAGATGGAGGGGCAGCTGGGCGTGCGGATCCTCTCGCTCGCGGGCTGAGGCCCGCCGCCGGGCCGAGGGGAGCCGCCGTGGCATTGCAACGAGGAGAGCAGCGCGTGTCGCGGTGGGATGACCCAGGCAGGCAAGCGATGGGGCGGAGCAGGGGAGGGCGGACCCGTGGCGGTCGCCTGTCCGATGAACTAGCCTCGCGCCCCACCATGGCAGTGTCCCCCGTCCTCCCCTCGCGTCCAGCCCTGCTGGTGTGCGCCTGCGTTCTGTTGGCGCCACTGGCCCGGGCCCAGGCTCCCGCTCCGGGCGCGCAGCCACCTGCCGCCGCCGAAGTGGCACCCGCGCAGCCGTCTCCTTCCCCCGCCTCCGCGACGCCGCCGTCCTCCTTCGAGGAGCCCTCGCTGACGGACGGTATGAAGGAGGAGCCCGAGAGCCTCGGGTGGATGCTGACGCGCACGCTGCTGCTGTTCGGCGCGGTGCTGGCCTCCATCTACCTCACCCTCAACGTGGGCCTGCGCAAGCTGATGGGCCTGCAGGGCATGCCCGTGGGGCGGCCCTCGGTGGTGTCGGTGGTGGAGCGGGTGGCGTTGGATCAACGCCGCACCCTCTTCGTGCTGAAGGCCGCGGACGAGTACCTGCTGGTGGGTGGTGGCGAAGCGGGGTTGCAGTTGCTGTCCAAGCTCGACACCGAGGCCGTGGAGCGCATCCGTTCCGAGCGGCCTCCGGCCAATGTGGTTCCCCTCTCTCCTTTTCTCAAGAAGCTCCTCGCCCGCCGCGACGCCACGCAGCAGGGTGCTACCCAACCGAGCGGCACCCGGCCGCCGGGCGCCTGAAGAGACGACCCGTGAGATTCACGCCCAACGTTCGCTTCCCCGCCCTCCGTCTCTCGCCGTGGCTCTTCACCGTGTTCTTCGCGCTGGAGCCGTTCATCGCCTTCGCCCAACGCAACAAGCGGGGGGGTGGCACCTCCGTCGACGCGGCGGTGAACGTCGAGTCGGTGAGCCCCGACTCCTTCGCCTCGCGTCCGCTGGTGCTGATGCTGGCGCTGGCCGCGCTGTCGCTCGTCCCCTTCGTGTTGATGATGGTGACGAGCTTCGTGAAGATCTCCGTGGTGCTCTCCATCGTGCGCTCGGCGCTGGGCACCCAGCAGATTCCTCCCACGCAGGTCATCACCGGCCTGGCCATCATCCTCACCGTCTACATCATGGCCCCGGTGGGCCAGGCCATGTACCGGGCCTCGGAGGTGGACATCCTGGCCAGGGGGCCGAGCCTGTTGTCCTCGGAGTCGGTGGGCAGGCTGATGGAGGCGGCCAGCAAGTCCAAGGAGCCGCTGCGCGACTTCCTCAACAAGAAGATCACCGCGAAGGACCGCGCGCTCTTCTTCAACCTGGCCAAGAAGATGCGGGCCTCCGAGGAGGACCGGAAGGATCTCACGGAGCGGGACTTCATGATCATCGTCCCCGCCTTCGTCGTGTCCGAACTGAAGGAGGCCTTCCAGATCGGCTTCCTGCTCTTCGTGCCCTTCATCGTCATCGACATGGTGGTGGCCAACATCCTGCTGGCGCTGGGCATGCAGATGCTCTCGCCCACCACCATCTCCATGCCCTTCAAGCTGCTCCTCTTCGTCGTCGTGGACGGCTGGTACCTCATCGCCAAGGGCCTGGTCATCGGCTACCTGTGAGACGCACATGCACCAGCTCAACACCATCCTCCAGCAGGCGCTCTACCTGGTCATCCTCGTCTCGGCCCCGCCGGTGCTGATGGCCCTGTTGGTGGGTCTGATCGTCGCCGTCTTCCAGGCCACCACGCAGATCCAGGAGCAGACGCTCTCGTTCGCGCCCAAGCTCGTCGCCGTGTTCGGCATCCTGGCGCTCCTCGGCCCCTGGATTGGCATGCAGCTGGTGCGCTTCACCTTCCACGTCTTCGATCAGTTCCCGGCCCTCATCCGATGAACGTCTCCGAGGTCATCGCCAGGCTGACGGAGCAGGCCAACCTCTCGCTCGTCATCTTCACGATGGGCCTGCTCCTGTGCCGGATCATGCCGGTGCTGGTGCTCTCGCCCTTCCTGGGCGGCGAGGTGGTGCCCACGGAGATCAAGATGGGCGTGGGCGTCACGCTCTCCGCGGTGCTCTTCCCGGCGGTGAGCTCGCGCATGGGCGCCATCCCCACCAGCGCGCTGCCCTACATCGGGTTGCTGCTCAAGGAGATCTTCATCGGCGTGGCGCTGGCGACGATCGTCAGCATGGTCTTCGAGGCGGCGCGGGTGGCCGGCAACATCGCCGACACCATGTCGGGCAGCAACAACGCGCAGCTCTTCGTGCCGCAGATCGGCCAGCAGGTCTCGCTCTTCTCCAACCTCAAGATCCAGCTGGCGGTGGTGCTCTTCCTCACGCTCAATGGCCACCACCTGGTCATCAATGCGCTCGCCGACAGCCTCGCCATCGTGCCCCTGGACGGCTTCCCGCGCTTCAGCTCGGGTCAGTGGTCCTTCTTCGAGCTGTTCATCCGCTCCTTCGCGGACCTGTTGAAGATCGCCCTCGCGCTCTCCGCGCCGACCCTGCTGGCCTCGTTCCTGACGGACATGGCGCTGGGCGCCATCAACCGCGTGGCGCCCCAGGTGCAGGTGTTCTTCATCTCCATGTCCATCAAGCCGCTGGTGACGGTCATCGTCGTCTCCATCTCCCTGGGCCTCATCATGGGGCGGATGCAGGCGGAGTTCGCCTCCATGCTGGCCATGCTTCGCCACGCGGTGCGCCTGCTCGGCTGAGCCGAGGTCCTCTCCATGTCCGGCGAAAAGACAGAAGAACCCACACAAAAGAAGCTCGACGACGCACGCAAGAAGGGCCAGGTCTGGAAGAGCAAGGACCTGACGGGCGTGTTCGGCCTCGTGGTGGGCCTGGGCGTGGTCAAGGCGACGTGGTCCAACGTGGAGTCGAAGCTCACCGAGCTCTTCCGGTTCAGCTTCGATCACATCGCCCACCCGGAGAACCTGCAGGAGGCCACCTCTCAGCTCATGACGATGGGCCTGTCCACCGTCATCCTGCTCTCGTTGCCGGTGGTGGTGGCGGTGGCCATCATGGGCGGCCTGGTGGACTTCCTCCTGGTGGGCTCGCTGTTCACGATGGAACCGTTGATGCCCAAGCTGGAGAAGCTCAACCCCATCGAGGGGATGAAGAACCTCATCTCCAAGAAGCAGCTCGTCGAGCTGCTCAAGAACGTGACGAAGATCTCCGTGGCCGCCTACGTGACCTACGGCGTGGTGCGCGATGCCATGCCCCTGGTGGTGGAGACGGTGCGTCGCGACGTCTCGGTGGCCCTGGCGGTGATGGGCGAGCTGGTGTTCCGCCTCGCCGTGCGCGTGGGCCTGGTGTTCTTCCTCTTCGCCATCTTCGACGTCTGGTGGCAGCGCAAGTCGTACATGAAGGACCAGATGATGTCGAAGGAGGACGTGAAGAAGGAATACAAGGAGAGCGAGGGAGATCCGCACCAGAAGGCCAAGCGCAAGGAGATGGCGCAGGAGATTCTGGAGGGCGCGCAGATGGAGGCCGTGAAGGACGCCGACGTCATCGTCACCAACCCGGACCACGTGGCCGTGGCGCTCAAGTACGACAAGGACAAGGACACCGCGCCGCGCGTGCTGGTGAAGGGCCTGGACTTCAAGGCCGAGCGCATCAAGGCCATCGCTCGCGAGCGGGACGTGCCCACGCTGCGCAACGTGCCCCTGGCGCACGCGCTGCTGCGCGTGGAGGTGGGCGAGGAAGTCCCCGAGGAGCTGTACGACGCGGTCGCCGAGGTGCTCAACTTCGTCTACGGCCTGAAGAACGCCAACCCGGCGGCGCGTGCGTGAGGCCGCGCTTCCCGTTGCCGACGCGAGGTTCCCATGAATGACGACGTCGAGATGGCGATCGCGCTCAAGTACGACAAGGACAAGGACACCGCGCCGCGCGTGGTGGCCAAGGGCCTGCGCCTCAAGGCGGAGAAGATCCGGGAGATCGCGAAGCAGTACAACATCCCGCTCATGAAGAACGTGCCCCTGGCCAACGCGCTCTACCGCGTCGACGTGGGCCAGGAAGTCCCCGAGGAGCTCTACGACGCCGTCGCGGAGGTCCTCAATTTCGTCTACGAGCTGCAGCGCGAGCAGCAGGCAGGCGGCAAACGTTGAGGGTGGGGTAGACTGCTCCCCCCACCTGGAGTGAGGTTCGGACCCGACCATGGCCAAAATCAACAATCAGCCCCCGAGAGCCCCCCTCTGGCCCTGGGGTGGACCCCGCGCCGTCCGTGAGAAGCTGGTCGACCCGTCCCAGTTCGACCGCAAGAAGCGCAAGGCCGGCAACCCGAAGAGCCCGGCGCTCGCCTCGGCGGCGCTGCTGGACTTCATCGGCCCGGCGCACTCCTCGGAGGAGATCCGCCTGCCCGAGCCTCCGCTCCCCAAGGGGCATGAGGCGGACCTGGAGGGCATGTCGGACCGGCCGTACCTGGGCAGCGTGGCCGGGCGCGCGGACGGTGAGCAGCGGCAGATGCTCGAGCGCAGCCTGGGCCGCATCAACGCGCCGCCGGAGCGGATGGAGCGCCTCAAGGGCCTGCTGCAGCGCGAGGCGCAGATGCTGGCGCTGGTGGGCCAGGTCCACTCCGAGGTCCTGGAGATCCAGCGCCGCATGCGCGAGGAGCAGCGGGACGAGGGGTACTAGCACCATGGCCGCATCCGACAGCAACAACCCGCCGAAGGACGAGGCGAAGCTCACCGCGTTGGTCCAACGCTGGGCGGAGGGCAAGGCCACGCTGCGCGACGTGCGCGGCTATTCGGACGAGGAGCTGTACGCCATCGCCAAGACGGCCTACTTCTTCTACTATCAGGGCCGGATCGCCGAGGCGCGCACGCTCTTCCAGGGCCTCTACGCCATCAACCCCGCGGACGCCTACTTCGCCAAGGCGCTCGGGGTGGTGGAGATGGCCGCCGGCAACTCGCAGGGTGCACTGGCAGCCTACGACGTGGCCCTCAAGCTGGACGCCCGTGATGCGCAGGCCTACGTGGGCCGTGCCGAGGTGCGGCTGACCCTGGGCCAGAAGGCCCAGGCCGTGGAGGATCTGCGCCGGGCCATCTCCCTGGCCCCGGAAGACGACCCGGTGGCCCGCAAGGCGAACGCCCTGGTGGAAGCGCTCATGGGCCGCTGAGCCGGTCCGGACACCGCGGAGTGTATTACAGGAGTTTACCGCCCTTTCTGGATACGCTGAGTTCTTGTAACGTCCGATGTATCCCTTTGGAGGAATTGCTCATGTCGACGTCCAACAACAAGCTGACTGTGCCCGCCGAAATGCCGCCCGCGGCTCCGGCTGATCTTGTCGCCAAGCGCGATCAAATCGTTGCCGAGCTGGAGAAGGCCGCGAAGGAGGCCTCTGGTACCCTCCAGCAGGTGCTGCGCAAGATGATCACCCTTCTGGCCAGCACGAAGCCGGGGGCCCCCTACGACCCCCAGTCCCTGCAGGACGTCAAGGACGCCTTCGTCCGTTACTCGCAGGACCCGGAGGCGCTCGCCAAGCCCCGCCCGGCCATCCTCATGGAGTCGGTGGAGTGGATGCAGGCGTATCTCGCGTCGCGTGGCTTCCCCGTGCAGGGCGCCGGTGCCGCGCCTGCCGCCGCGCCTGCTTCCAAGCCCGCGGCCGCCGCCGGCACGGCCAGCAAGGACAGCTTCGAGTCGGGTTCCGCTCAGCACGCGCGCTCGCTCGGCGGTGACGTCCCCGTTCCCCCGGGTCAGTCGAAGGAGCAGGAGCAGCTCGAGTCCATGAAGAGCTGGATGCTGAATCCCTCGCTGGGCAAGGTGAAGGGCTGAGAGGCCCGCGGGCGGTGTGCTCCGTGCTCGGAACGCACCGCCCTTCCCACTCGGGCCTGGGTCCCACCGGCCCGCGTGGGAAAAAGAAAAAGCCGGCCAGGCACTGGGAGCCTCCCGGAGAAGCGGGGAGGGCCAGGCGAGGCCGGCTTGGAGGCGGGGCACGAGGCCACCGCCAGGGACTACTTGAGGTTGTTGATGACGGACATCGCGATCTCGTTGAGCTTCTTGAGCATGTTGGAGATGAAGGCCACGGTCTCCTGCTGCTTCTGGAGGGCGAGCTGGGCCTCCATACGAGCGCGGTCGGCGCCGCTCAGCTGGCTGAGCATGTTCTTCTCGGCCGCGCTGAAGCCGTTGGCGCTGGGGGCGAGGGCGGAAGCGAGGGCGGCGTTGGCCTGGTTGTTGACGGACATGGCGATCTCCTGGGAAGGCGGTGCGAGGTTGGGCACAGCGACCTGCTGACAAAAGGATTATCGCCGCGTGGCTCCGGGAGTTTCCTCCCCCTTTTTTCTCCGCTTTTTTCGGGCGCCTCTCCGCTCCTGGAACGGGTTTCCACAGGATTCGAAAAAGGGCACGCAACACTTCGCCAGGCTCTGCGACAATCTCTCCAAAGGCTCAATTTTCGGAGGACGAATTTCATGACGGCGATCAACGGTTCCAGCAGCGCCCGCTCCGCGTCCGTGGCCAACACCACCACCCTCTCGCCGGCCGAGGCGACGAACGCCTGGCAGACCGAGCTGAACAACGACGTCACCGAGCGGGGCAAGCTGCCCACCGACAGCTGGCAGTACCTCAACCCCGAGCGGACCGCGGCCTACAAGGCGAAGGTCTCCGAGGACATGACCAGGTTCCTGAAGCAGAATCCGAACGCCACGGAGGCCGAGATCAAGAAGGCCGCCAACGAGAGCATCAAGAAGCACTCGACGCACGAGGTGCTCGGCAAGATGGAGTTCGAGTACTTCCTCAAGAAGATGACGTCGCGTTCCCAGGAGCTGTCGCAGGACATGTGGAAGTAGGGACGTGACGGACAGGCCGTGCGTCGAGCGCGGCCACGTCATTCCAGCAGCCGCTCGGACGGTCTTCGCTCTCCACCGGGGAGGCAGAGGACGCGAGCGGCTGTTGTGCTTGCGGGGTCGGTACGCCTGGAGTCCCGCGTCGCGAGTTCGAGGCTCACGTGGCGGAGGAGGGAGAAAAAGAAAAAGCCGGCCAGGCACTGGGAGCCTCCCGGAGAAGCGGGGAGGGCCAGGCGAGGCCGGCTTGGAGGCGGGGCACGAGGCCGCCGCCAGGGGACTACTTGAGGTTGTTGATGACGGACATCGCGATCTCGTTGAGCTTCTTGAGCATGTTGGAGATGAAGGCCACGGTCTCCTGCTGCTTCTGGAGGGCGAGCTGGGCCTCCATACGAGCGCGGTCGGCGCCGCTCAGCTGGTTGAGCATGTTCTTCTCGGCCGCGCTGAAGCCGTTGGCGCTGGGGGCGAGGGCGGAAGCGAGAGCGGCGTTGGCCTGGTTGTTGACGGACATGGCGGTCTCCTGAAAAGGCGGTGCGAGGTTGGGTACAGCGACCTGCTGACAAAAGGATTATCGCCGCGTGGCTCCGGGAGTTTCCTCCCCCATTTTTTTTCCGCTTTTTGTCCCAACTCCGGGAGGAGGAGTAGAACGGGCCCTCTCCGAGGAAGACGAGCAGTCTGCTAGACTCCCCCACCTTCATAGGAGGCTCGTTTCATGTCGACGCCCAAGCGCCCCGCGAATCCGACGGATCTGCTCGCCTGGCGGGATCAACTGATCGCCGAGCTGGAGCGTAACGCGAAGACGGCCAAGGGCTCCCTTCAGCTGGTGCTGCTCAAGATGCACTCCCTGGTGGGAGGCTCCAGGCCCGGAGGGTCCCTCGACAGGCAACTCTTCCAGGAGCTCCAGGAAGCCTACGCCCGGTTCTCGCAGGATCCGTCCGCTCAGCGAACGCCGTCCGTCATCATGGAGTGCCTCGATTGGGTCCATACCTGCTTCATCGCCCCCAGCTCCTCCGCCTCGGGTAACGCAGGTTCCGTGGCGAAGTCGTCGGCCGCGGTTCCGGGCGCGGGCAAGAGCGGCAAGGACAGCTTCGAGTCGGGCGCGGCCCCTCGCGCGCGCTCCCTGACGGGGGAAGTCTCCGTTGCGTCGGCTCAGCCGAAGGAACAGCAGCCGCAGCTCGAGTCCGTGAAGACCTGGATGATGAATCCCTCGCTGGGCAAGGTGAAGGGCTGAGAGGCCCGCGGGCGGTGTGCTCCGTGCTCGGAACGCACCGCCCTTTTCCCACTCGGGCCTGGGTCCCACCGGCCCGCGTGGGAAAAAGAAAAAGCCGGCCAGGCACTGGGAGCCTCCCGGAGAAGCGGGGAGGGCCAGGCGAGGCCGGCTTGGAGGCGGGGCGCGAGGCCACCGCCAGGGACTACTTGAGGTTGTTGATGACGGACATCGCGATCTCGTTGAGCTTCTTCATCATGTTGGAGATGAAGGCCACGGTCTCCTGCTGCTTCTGGAGGGCGAGCTGGGCCTCCATGCGAGCGCGGTCGGCGCCGCTCAGCTGGCTGAGCATGTTCTTCTCGGCCGCGCTGAAGCCGTTGGCGCTGGGGGCGAGGGCGGAAGCGAGGGCGGCGTTGGCCTGGTTGTTGACGGACATGGTGATCTCCTGGGAAGGCGGTGCGAGGTTGGGTACAGCGACCTGCTGACAAAAGGATTATCGCCGCGTGGCTCCGGGAGTTTCCTCCCCCATTTTTTCTCCGCTTTTTCGGGTGCTCCGGACGCGGAAATGGAGACGCCCGGCACTCGCTTGCGCGCGGCCGGGCGTCGGAGTCGATTCGATGGGGTGAGCGCTACTTGCCCGACTTCGCCTGATCCGCCTGCTGCTTGAGGACCAACAGCATCGAGCGGGCTCGCTGCGTCGAGCGGCGCTTGAGCTCTGGATCCTTCTTGACTGCCAGGGTGAAGTCCACCAGCCCCTCGGGCACGTTCCCGCGGCGCAGGTGGATCTCTCCGCGCCCCACGAGTGCGTCCACGTTGCTCCCGTTGAAGCGGAGCGACTGCGAGAATTCCTCGAAGGCCTCGTCGTACCGCTCCAGGGTCATGTACGTCGCCGCGAGCTGGCAGTGGAAGACGCTATCGTACGGAGCCGCCGCGACCAGTCCCTGGAAGATCTGCAACGCCTGCTGCGTGCTGCCCGCCTGCAGGAGGTTGTGCGCGGTCTCCGCCCACCGGTAGAGCACCTGGGTGGGCATCCCCAGGAACTCGCCGAGGGTGATCTCCCCGCGAATCAACTTCTCGCCAGCTTCCTTCTCACGCTGGGCATTTTCGTTACTGGACGAGGAAGAGTCGCTGCTCATGGAGCCCTCGGGGACGGGGCTCGCGGCCCCGTCCGTTGGTGGAGGCGGCTAGGCGATGCTCGAGCCGCGGGAGCGCAGCATACCACTGAGCTCGAACTGCCGCTGCAGCGTCTGGAGCATGATGCTCAGCGCCTTGAAGGACGACTTCATGCCCTCGAGGTGCTGGTTGCGGTCGTACTTGAAGATGTCGTCCTGCCGGCGGAACGGGTTGAAGCCGTGCGAGCGGGTGCTGCTCAGGGAGTCGAAGAGCTTCTGCACGGAGTCGAAGCTGTTCTGGATGGACTTCAGCGTGTCGCTGGCGCTGCTCGGGGAGTCGAACAGGGTCTTCCAGTTCTGCTGAACCAGGTTCAACTCGTTCCGGGTCTTCAGCTTCTCGCCCTGGTTCTCCGAACCGATGATCTCCCGGTCCTCGAAGTTCCACTCGGCCGACGTCTTGCCCATGGTGACACGGTCCCCCCCCTGGGCGTTGAACTTGAAGAGCGCGTCGTCACCGTCGAAGGTGACCTGGCCGACCTTGCCCTTGCCCTTGTCGATGTCGGTGACGCACACGTGGCTGTCACCATTGATGATGTCCAGCTGGCCGGTGACGGTCGCGCCGTTGCCGTAGGGCTTGCAGGTCACGTCGATGCGGGTGCCGTCGCCGAGCACGAACTCCGTGTTCTTCTTGAAGTCCCACTTGCCGCCGTCGCTCTCCTCCACGTGCGGGTCGCCCCACACGCGGGTCTCCTTCTTGTCCGGACCGGTGATCTTCCACTCGAACTGGCCCAGCTGCTCGATGACGTAGCCGCCCGGCGTGGTGATCTTCCCGTCCTTGTCGACCTTGAGGCTGGCCTCACGGTCATACGACTCGACGGGGTTCGGCTTCTCGGTGGGGAAGCACCCGGTGTTGCCGTGGGCGGGCTTCGTCTGCCCGGGCTGCGCCTTGCCCATCTGGTCCGCCAGCTCGAGCGCCTTGCCGGCCACGTTCAACGCCTGGTTCATCAAGTTCAGCGTCGACTCGATGAGCTGCGCGTTCGTCGCGAGGTTCTGCGCGCTCACGCCGCCGAAGTTGAGGTTGGTCGCAGTGGACAGCCGGGCCGTCTGGTTGTTGATGGCAGTCATGTGTTCTCCAGGAGGGAGAGAGGAGCGGCGATGTGTGCTTCGTGATTGGATTATCTGCGAACCACTTCCTGGGTTGCGTGGGCGAGATATTACCGAGTTTCGGGCGAATTACGCGGCGGCTCCTCGGAGCGCGAGCCCAGGGCCCGAGGGAAAAAGAAAAAGCCGGCCAGGCACTGGGGGCCTCCCGGAGAAGCGGGGAGGGCCAGGCGGGGCCGGCTTGGAAGGCGGGGCACGAGGCCGCCGCCAGGGACTACTTGAGGTTGTTGATGACGGACATCGCGATCTCGTTGAGCTTCTTCATCATGTTGGAGATGAAGGCCACGGTCTCCTGCTGCTTCTGGAGGGCGAGCTGGGCCTCCATGCGAGCGCGGTCGGCGCCGCTCAGCTGGCTGAGCATGTTCTTCTCGGCCGCGCTGAAGCCGTTGGCGCTGGGGGCGAGGGCGGAAGCGAGGGCGGCGTTGGCCTGGTTGTTGACGGACATGATGATCTCCTGGGAAGGCGGTGCGAGGTTGGGTACAGCGACCTGCTGACAAAAGGATTATCGCCGCGTGGCTCCGGGAGTTTCCTCCCCCATTTTTTTCTCCGCTTTTTGGGGGGTCGCGCACGGGAACGCACGGGGCCCGAGGCTCGAGGGGGAGGCGGGAGAAAAAGAAAAAGCCGGCCAGGCACTGGGGGCCTCCCGGAGAAGCGGGGAGGGCCAGGCGGGGCCGGCTTGGAAGGCGGGGCACGAGGCCGCCGCCAGGGACTACTTGAGGTTGTTGATGACGGACATCGCGATCTCGTTGAGCTTCTTCATCATGTTGGAGATGAAGGCCACGGTCTCCTGCTGCTTCTGGAGGGCGAGCTGGGCCTCCATGCGAGCGCGGTCGGGGCCGCTCAGCTGGCTGAGCATGTTCTTCTCGGCCGCGCTGAAGCCGTTGGCGCTGGGGGCGAGGGCGGAAGCGAGGGCGGCGTTGGCCTGATTGTTGACGGACATGGCGAGCTCCTGGAGAGGCGGTGGGGACTGCGGGGCGGGAACACCTTGATCATCGCTGATCAGGCCCAGGAAGTTTCCTCATTATTTTCACAGGATTCAAGCTTTGGCGGGGTATCTGGTGCTGGCGGTGCTCACGGAGTAGAGTGCAGCCGCCCATCCACCCATGGGGGCTCGAGCAGGGGCATGAGGGAGTAGCGAGGATGACGACCGAGTCCAAGGCGACGGCATCGACCCAGGAGGAGCGCCCACTGTCCGGGCCCGAGATGATCGAGCGGGCCATGAAGGGCTTCCAGGCCTACGAGCAGGGTCGCTACGAGGATGCCCGCGCCGTCTTCGTGGAGCTGGCGGCGTATGATCCCACCGAGGGCTATTACCGCACGGCGCTCGGGGCCATCTGCCTGGCCGTGGACGAACTGGACGACGCGCTGGCCCACTTCAACGAGGCCCTGCGGCTCAACCCGACGGACTGTCCTGCTCTCGTCAATCGGGGAGAGGTCCACCTCCGCCTGGGGAGCCTCCTGGAAGCGGCCGAGGACTTCTCCCGGGTGGTGGCGTTGGATCCAGAGAACAAGGATCCGCTCAGCGAGCGCGCGCGGCTCCTGGCCGAGGCCGCACGCCAGAGCGCCGCCGAGGAAGCCCTGCAGGATTCCACCGACGGTGGGACGACCCTCTAGCCGCACCCATTCGAAGAAAGCCCAGGCATCCAGGGGAGCTCGGGCAGGGAGGCTTGGGAATGGCGCCCGGTCCCGCTAGGATCGGAACCGCCAATGTCAGCCCAGAGTAACAGCTTCCTGTCCAAGTACTCCGACATCGTCCTCGCCTGCGTGGTGGTGGCCATCATCGGGATGATGATCGTCCCGCTGCCCACGCTGCTGCTGGACGTGCTGCTCACCTTGAACATCAGCATCTCCGTCGTCCTGTTGCTGATCTCCCTGTACGTGCCGCAGGCGCTGCGGCTGTCGGTGTTCCCGACGCTGTTGCTCATCACCACGATGTACCGGCTGGCGCTCACCATCTCCACGACGCGCCTCATCCTGCTGACGGGTGATCCCGGAGAGGTGGTCGAGGCCTTCGGCCATTTCGTGGTTCAGGGCAACTTCGTCGTCGGTCTGGTCATCTTCGTCATCCTCGTCATCGTCAACTTCATCGTCATCTCCAAGGGCAGCGAGCGCGTGGCCGAGGTGGCCGCGCGCTTCACCCTGGACGCCATGCCCGGCAAGCAGATGTCCATCGACGCGGACATGCGCTCGGGCTCCATCGACCAGGAGGAGGGCAAGCGCAAGCGCCGCGACCTGGAGCGCGAGAGCCAGCTCTTTGGCGCCATGGACGGCGCGATGAAGTTCGTCAAGGGCGACGCCATCGCCAGCATCATCATCACCGTCATCAACATCGTCGGTGGTCTCGTCATCGGCGTGATGCAGAAGGACATGGACGTCGCGAGCGCGGCGCAGAAGTACACGCTGCTCACCATCGGTGACGGTCTGGTGGGCATGATCCCCGCCATCCTCATCTCCACCTGCGCCGGTATCATCGTGACGCGCGTGGGCGGCGATGAGGAGGGCAACCACCTCGGCCAGGACGTGGGCTCGCAGCTCACCGCCTACCCGAAGGCCATCGCC
The DNA here is from genome assembly GCF_016859125.1 of Archangium violaceum. Taxonomy (NCBI): domain Bacteria; kingdom Pseudomonadati; phylum Myxococcota; class Myxococcia; order Myxococcales; family Archangiaceae; genus Archangium; species Archangium violaceum. The sequence goes on from NZ_CP069338.1 coordinate 7,136,438, forward strand.
ATCGCCGCGGGCATGCTCTTCGTGCTCGGCCTCATCCCCGGTCTGCCCAAGATTCCGTTCTTCCTCCTCGGGGCCGGAGCCGGTTACGGCGCCTGGACGATGATGAGGAAGGACAAGGCGGGCGCGATGGGCGAGGAGGGTGGCCTCACCGCGGGGGAGACGCCCCCGGGCGAGACGCCGGCGGCCACCGAGCCCCAGCCAAAGGAGCCCATCAACCCGGACTCCGAGCTCTTCATCCCCGTCGTCACGCCCATCGTGCTGGAGGTCTCCGACGCCCTGGTGCCCTTCGTGGACTCGCGCCAGGACAACGGCAAGTTCCTCTTCGAGCTCATCCCCTTCATGCGCGATGGTCTCTTCGTGGAGCTGGGCGTGCGTTTCCCCGGCGTTCGCGCTCGCGGCAACCCGAACCTGCCCCCCGGCTCGTACCAGATTCAGCTCAACGAGGTCCCCGTGGTGACGGGCCAGGCCACCATCGGCCACGTGCTCGTCAACGACACTGTGGAGCGCCTGCGGTTGATGAACATCCAGGGCTTCGAGGCGCTCAACCCCGCGACCCGCCAGCCCGCGGCGTGGGTGCCCGAGCAGCACAAGGAAACGCTCGAGGCGGCGGGCCTCACCACCTGGGACGTGCCCGGCTACATCATCCTCCACCTGGCCGCCGTGCTGCGCCGCCAGGCGCGCGAGTTCATCGGCGTCCAGGAGACGCAGTCGATGCTCGACCAGCTGGAGAAGGCCTTCCCCGCCATCGTCAAGGAAGTGGTCCCCAAGGTCGTTACCGTGCTCAAGCTCACGGACATCCTCGGGCGCCTGGTGGAGGAGGAGATCTCCATCCGCGACCTGCGCGGCATCCTCCAGGCCCTGGCCGAGTACGGTCAGGTCGAGGCCGACAACGTGATGCTCACCGAGCACGTGCGCTCCAGCCTGCGGCGCTACGTGTCCCACAAGTTCGCGCGCGGCACGGGCACCCTGGTGGTCTACCTGTTGGATCCGCAGATCGAGGAGGCCATCCGCAGCTCCATCAAGCGCACCTCGGCGGGCACCCACCTGGCGCTGGAGCCGGACATCGCCCAGGAGATCGTCCAGGCGGTCAAGTCCGAGTGTGGCCACCTGCCGCCCAGCGCGCAGCGCCCCGTCATCCTCACCGCGATGGACATCCGGCGCTACGTGCGCAAGTTGCTCGAGTTCGAGTTCAACCCACCGTTCTCCATCGTCAGCTTCCAGGAGCTGTCCCCGGACCTCAACATCCAGCCGGTGGCCCGCATCTCCATCCGCTAACCTCTTGAAGGACTACACTGGGAAGCACATGCGCTGATGACCGCGGCCATTTCCCCTCTCCCTCCGGGAGAGGGACGGGGTGAGGGTAGTGGGTGAACCCGGGTTGAATCCCCTGTCCTCACCGGGGGCCACGGGTGGGAGAACGGGCTCGGATACCCTCACCCCCCGCCCTCTCCCAGAGGGAGAGGGAGCTGGTTTCAGACTCCGACGAACAGGGCGATCAGCACTCCCACCGCCGTCAGGCCGATGACGCCCAGCACCACCAGCGGGATGAGGCGCTTCACGTCCTTCTCCGGAGCCTCATCCACCAACTCGTCGCGGCGGCTGGACCTCGGGGACGCTTCCATCATGGGCGGCTCCGCGGGAGGCTCCTCGGCGGGTGCTTCCGGCTCCTCCGGTGGCTCCGCGGCGGGCTCCTCGGCGGGTGCTTCCGGCTCCTCCTGGGCCTCGGCTTGAACGGGCTCCGGGGGCTTCTCGGTGGAGGTGGCGGAGCGCTTCGTCGAGGACGTGCGCTCGCGCACGGCCGACAGCGGGCTCGTCGTGTTGCCCTCGCCGCTCGTGGCCGAGGCCACCTCCGCGGCCAGGACCTCGGCCTGCTCCTCGGGCGCCTCGGATGGGCAGACGTAGACGAAGCGGACTCCGCCCACCTCCAGCTCGTCACCGTCCCGGAGCATCTTGCGCGACACCCGCTTGCGGTTGAGCTTGATGCCGTTGCGGCTGCCCAGGTCCTCCACGTGCGTGCCGGACCAGTCGCGCCGCACCTTCACGTGCCGGCGGGAGATGAGATCGTCCTGGAACACCACGTCCGCTGACTCGTCGCGGCCGATGACGAATTCCTGGGCGTCGTTGATCTCCAGGCGCTCGCCCTCGCGCGGGCCGTTCATCACCCGGAGGTAGCGCTCCTCGCTACCGGACAGGCCCCGCATCACGTCCTTCACCATGTTGCGGGCGACGAAGGACGTCTTCTGCGAGTCCACGTCGTGGGGCAGGTCCGCCACCTTGTCGAAGCGGATGTCGAACTGGGCGATGACGATCATGTCACCATTGCGCAGCAGCCGCTTCTCTCCCTTGGGCAGGGGCTTGCCGTTCACCTGGGTGCCGTAGGCGCTGCCCAGATCCTCCAGGAAGAAGAGGTTGCCCTCCTGGGTGATGCGGGCGTGGCTGCGCGACACGGCCTGCTGCGCCAACACCACCTGGCAGCCCTTGTCGCGGCCCAGGGTGATGATGGACTCGTCGAGGACGAACTCGGTGGCTTTCGCACCGGCCGTACTGCTCTCTTTGACCGTAAGCCTGACGCTCATCGCGATGGCGGGGGTGTTCGTGGGCGGGCGCTAGTACGACTGCGCGCTGAGGAACTTCTCGCACGTCTCTATCTCGGAGGGAAAGTCCTCCACCGAGCCGTACTTGAGGAAGTTCTTGCAGGCGATCTCCGCGGACTGGCGCTTCTGGCCTTCCGAGTAGAGCTGGAACAGGCCGTAGTGGCAGGGGGCGTACTTGCCGTCCAGCTTGAGGCAGGCCTTGTAGGTCCGCTCCTCCTCGGACAGCAGCCCCTGCTCCTTGTACTTGCGCGCCAGCTCGAAGAGGGCGGGAGGCGTGTTCTCCGCCCTCTGCGTGTCGCGGAACTCCTTGAGGGCCGAGTCCGTGAGGGCCGCCTTGCGCTGGGCGATGCTCAGGTTGTTGAGGCACTGCGGGTGATCATTCTGGAGGGCCACGCAGCTGCCAAAGGCCTGCCGGGCGTCCTCGAAGCGGCTGAGCTCCATCAGCACCGCGCCCAGGTCGTTCCACCACTCCGGGTTGAGGTTGGGGGCGAGCTGGACGCACTTCGTCATCTCCTGCGCGGCCTCTTCCTTGAGGCCCTGCTGGTATTTGACGATGCCCAGATCGTGGTGGACCTGGGCGTTGTTGGGATCAATCACCAGCAGGGTGAGGAACTCCTTCTCTGCCTTGTCCAGCTTCTTCATGTTGATGAAGGTGAGCCCCAGGTTGTACCGGGCCTCGACGTAGTCCGGGTTCACCTTCAGCGCGCGCTGGAAGCTGTCGTGCGCCTTCCCGAGGGCACCCTCGTCCAGGTAGATCTTGCCGAGGCTCGCGTAGGCGGTCGCCTGGTCCTGGTTGAAGCGGATGGCCTTGATGAAGAACTCCTTGGCCTGCTTCCTGTTGTCCATGCACATGGCGATGAGGCCCTTGTTGGACCACAGGTCCGCGTACTGGGGTGCGAACTCGAGCCCCAGGTCACAGTACACCTCGGCCTGCTTGCAGTTGCCCCGGGCCAGCTCCTGGGTACACAGCTCGTTGTTGACCAGGGCCCGGTCGGAGGGCGGCGGGGTGTTGATGCAGCCGGAGGCCAGGAGCAGGGGGACGACGAGCGCGGAGCGGAGGGAAGGCATGATCGGCGGGAGTGTAGGAGAAGCCCCCTACCCGGATCAACGTCCCCGGAAGGCGGGAATCCTTGCGGTTTCGGTGGTTTAGCCGCCGCCAGGGGACGCTAGAGTCCGCGCCATGCGCTCGTTCTTCTACGCTCTTGGCCTCTCGGTGGCCCTCTTCGTGGCCGCTCCCGCCCATGCCCAGTTCGCCAACCGAAGCCTGGGCCTGTCGCTGGGCTACATGAACTTCAACAACACGGCCAGCCTCAACAACACCGTGTTCCTCGGGCTCGACGCCAGCCTCTACATCGAGAGTGGCTTCGAGGTCGTCTCGCTGACGAAGATCGCCTTCCCGTACGATCCCATCAGCGAGCAGCGCGTGGTGGGCCTGGCTCCGTCACTGGGCATCCGCTACCTCATCTTCGAGGAGAACATCCGTCCCTATATCGGCGCGGACCTGAGCTACCTGCACGTCTTCAAGCCGCAGGGGGACTCGAACTTCTTCGGTGTGGGGCCCAACGCCGGCATCGAGTTCTTCGTGTCGGACTCCATCAGCCTGGGCGCGCGGGCGCAGTTCAACGCCTACCTGTCCCTGACGGAGCGGGTGCAGACGTCGCTCATCCTGTCCGCGGGCACGTCCGTCTACTTCTAGGCCACCGCGCGAGCCCCGGTCCCCATCCGCGAGCCGGGGGCGGGAATGAGGGCCGCGGCCACCAGCAGCGTCCACTTCTCGTCCGAGAGGTGGGCCGGCTTCTCCATGGCCAGCAGCTCCTGGAGCCTCGTGCCGAGCGCGGAGAAGAGGCGCAGGCGGGCCTCCATCCGCAGCTCCTCGCGCCGGAGGGCGGCGGAGAGCACCACCTCGCGCGCCTCGGCGCTCAGCCGCTTCACCCGCGAGACGAAGAGGGGATCCGCCAACAGCCCCTCTCCGGCCGCCGCCCCGATGGCCGAGGGCGCCTTGAGGCGGCGCTCGCGCACGACGATGGTGCCGGCGAGCATGTCTCCCAGCCGCTGGTGCGAGCCGGACAGCAGCGCCGTCACCCCGCCCACCAGATAGAGGAAGGGGAGACGGTCCACCGGCCGCGCCAGGTTGCGCAGCGCCGCGTGGTAGAAGCCGATGCGCACCCCGCTGCGCTGGATGACGCGCAGGCCCATGACGCGCTTGCCCACCGTCTGTCCGCTCCAGGCCGTCTCCAGGGCGATGCCGTAGCCCCAGTCCACCAGGAAGTAGATGACGAACCCCAGGGCGCTGGCGAAGCCGGGGAAGAGCCCCATCGTCATGGCGAGTCCCATGAGGACCACGCTCGTGCCCACCACGACGATGAGCGTGTCCAGCAGCCACGCCAGGAAGCGCGAGTAGATGCCCGCCAGCGTGAAGCGGAACTCCACGTACTCGGGCGTGAGCACGGTGTGGGTCCCGTCGAGGAGGGTGTCAGGCGTGTCCGTCACGGCTCCAGTCTAGGCCAGAGTCACGCCGCGTGCCTTTTGGTTGGCGTGTGTCTCTGAGAATATTCCCGGTGGTGCTCCCTCCCGAGCGCCATGCTCTGAGAGGCTGAATGCGCTGGGCGATTTCGCCCGCTGTCATCTCCAGGGAGGGGGAATCCTCATGTGTCGTGGTGCTCGCAGTCTTGCCGCCGCATTGGTGGTGTTCGTCGCTGGCTCCGCTTCCGCCGTGGAATTGAACTATCGATGGAAGAAGGGGGCAGGTAGAGCGCGAGGAAGAAGCCGCCGAAGAAGTACATGAGGGCCTCCGCCTGCAACACCGGGCGGATGAGCGGATGGGCCAGACAGGCACGAAACCCCTCCGCGACATCCGCCAGCAGGCCCGGGGAGGACGCGGGGGCGGGTGGAGTTGATGGCCGACCGCCGCCCCGGTGTCTCCCTTTCAGGACGCCGTCCTCATGGAAAAGGGATTCCGAACATGCTCCGCCAGGTACTCGATCAACGCGGACACCGGGGGTGGAAGGCCCCGACGGCTGGTGAAGACGAGGTGGATCATTCCCTCCTGGGTGTGCCAGTCCGGAAACACCCGGACGAGCTGGCCGGAGCGCAGGGCGGGGCCGCAGAGAGCTTCGGGCAACAGGGCGACCCCCAGCCCGGCGATCGCCGCTCCCAGGACGGCCTGGCAATCCCCACACGACAGGCGGGGCATGTGGTGGAGGGTGAAGGTCCGCTGCTCGGGTCCAAGGAGCGCCCAGGTGTCCTGCCCTTCCCGTTCGTTGATGCTCAGGGTGGGGACCGACGCCAGTTGCTCCACGCTCCGCTCATCGCCGAGGCGGTCGGCCCATGCCGGAGCCGCGACGAGGATGCAGTTGCTCTGGGTGAGCTTGCGCACGGTGAATGACGCGTCGATGTCGAGCGAGGGGCTCACGCGCAGCGCGAGGTCGATGCGCTCGGCGATGAGATCGACCCGCCGGTTGGTGGCCACCACCTGCAGGTTCACCCGGGGGTGGCGCTCCATGAAGCGGACGAGATGGCATCCCAGGGAATCCATCATGCCCTGGGGACAGTTGAACCGGACCGTTCCATGCGGCTCGCCCTGGGTGGCGGCCACCACGGCCTCGGCCCGGTTCACCTCCGCCATCACGCTCTGGCAGTGGTCGTAGAAGGCCTGCCCGACGTCGGTGACGCGGAAGCGGCGCGAGGAGCGTTCGATCAGCCGGACCCCGAGGCGCTCCTCGAGCCGTGCCACCCGGCGGCTGAGCTTCGATTTGGACTGCCGCAGCACCCGTCCCGCCGGCGCGAAGCCTCCGTTCGCGACGACCTCGGTGAAGAAGAACATGTCATTCAAGTCCCTCATCGAGCCCTCATCGTTGCGTTTCCAGAACGCAGGTTCCCATGAAATCCACCTTTCGAGCCAATCGTTCCAAATTAGATCCCTCTCGTTGGCGATGCACTTCCTCCGCCGACGACAGGGAGACACGACGATGAGCAACAAGCTGCAGGGCAAGGTGGCCGTGGTGACGGGGGGGAATTCGGGAATTGGCCTCGCCACGGCGAAGCGTTTCGCCGCCGAGGGCGCCAGGGTCTTCATCACCGGCCGTCGGCAGGCGGAGCTGGACGCCGCGGTGAAGGCGATCGGTCCCCAGGCCACGGGGGTCCAGGGCGACGTGTCCAAACTGGCCGACATCGACCGGCTCTATGAGGTGGTGAGACAGAAGGCGGACTCCCTGGACATCGTCTTCGCCAATGCGGGCACGGCGGGGTTCGCCGCCCTGGGCTCCATCACGGAGGCGCACTTCGACGACGTCTTCAACACCAACGTCAAGGGCGTCCTGTTCACGGTACAGAAGGCCCTGCCCCTGCTGCGCGAGGGGGCCTCCATCATCATCAACGGCTCGACGACGAGCGCCATGGCCACTCCGGCGTTCAGCGTCTACAGCGCGACCAAGGCCGCCTTGCGCAGCTTCGCCCGCAACTGGATCCTCGATCTGAAGGGTCGCCCCATCCGCGTCAACGTCCTCAGCCCGGGCACCACCCGGACGCCCGGCCTCCACACCCTCGCCGGGGGCGAGGAGCTCGCGCAGGCGACGTACGAGCAGTTCGCCGCCAACATCCCCATGGGCCGGATGGCGGACCCCGACGAGATCGCCAAGGTGGCGGTGTTCCTCGCCTCGGATGACAGCAGCTACGTCAACGGAATCGAGCTCTTCGTCGACGGCGGCATGGCCCAGGTCTGAGCCATGCCGTGTCCCCGGGGGCTCAGGCGCGCTCGACGCGCACACGCGCGGGCAGGCCGTTGAGGCTCACTTCCTCATCGGAGGGGCGCTCATCGCCGCGAGCGTGGTGAGCACCTCGTACAGGGTGAAGTACGCGTCCTGCTTGCCCTGCTCCAGGCCGGGGGCCCGGAAGCGGTCACGGCTGCGGCGCAGGTACCAGTTGGACAGGGCGTTCACCAGGGCCACCATGCGCTGGGCGGCTCCCTCGAGCGGAGGCGGAGCCGGGGCTGGAGGAGGAGAGCCCGGCCCTGGCTGCGACGGTGGCGTCCACGAAGGCGCGCACGCCAGAGCCGGATGAAATCCCGGGGCAGTTCGCTGCCGCCGCTTTTCGTCACCGCAGCGGGATTGCGTTCGAAGAACCAGGTCCGGCCAACTCCGACTCGCAATCCACGGCAGGGCGATGAACCAGAGCGGATTGAAGATCTGAATCAGGATGAGCGTCTGCTGATCAATAAACCCTGGACCAGTCCTCGGGTGGCATGGGCGGCATGAAGACCCACTCGCGCTTCTCGCTCCAGCGGTTGTAGTCAGGCCGTCCGCGCAGCGCGCCTGGAGTCACTCCGAGGCGTGGTGCCGAGCGAAGAGCCAGCCCACGCCCGGGGGTCCACCTGCTTCAGCCTCCCTTGAACTGGGCCGCTCCGTCGTGGGTTGCGTCGGGCGTCACCGCGGGGAGGGTGTCCTCGAGCGTCTGGCCGTCCGAGGCCGTCACCCGCACCTTGATGGAGCCCGTGCCCATGCCCTTGGGCTCGACGAAGTAGTTGTAGTCCTCGCGGTTGACCTGGGTCCAGGCGCCGTTCTTCCAGTACTCGAGCTTCGTCACGGGCAGGCGGTGGTTGCGCACCTGGATGGCGGTCCACCACTGCGAGCTGCCGTCCTTGTAATGGTAGCGGATGGGGCCCTGCACGTCGCAGGTCACCATGCGCCAGCGCACCTTCACGCGGCCGTCGATGGGGTTGGCGATCTTCGCGAAGGCCTCGCGGCTGAGGTCCAGGTGGCCCCTGTCGGGGCAGTCCGGGCACGAGTCCACGATGCGCACGCGCAGGTTGCCCTTGGGACCCTCGATCTCCACGCACGCACCGCACACCGCGCTGCCCTCGTACTGGCCCTTGTTGATCGCCGCCACGTCCAGGTTCTGGGGGCTGGGATCGAAGCTGCAGTTGCCCGCGCCCGTCGCGTCGTAGAAGGTGATGATTCCGTCCTGGTACTCGCCGAGCGCGCGCAGGGCCTCACCAGAATCCGTGGGGCCACAAGCGGCCAGCAACGGGAGCAGGGCCGCCGCGAGCCATCGGGAAGAAGCGGGCTTCTGGATGCGCATGATCGGATTTCCTCACAGTGCGGAAGGGGCCCGGCAGTGTAGCGCGTTGACGCTTCCGTGGGGCGGTAGCGCCTCCTCTCCTGGGAACCGGGCGGGTCGCGGAACGGGTCAAGGGCTCGCTCCGCAACCACCGGCAGTGTTAGATGGGGCATTCGACAATGGCCGCGACCCCTATCCCCGGAGTGGAGACTCGCAGCGACGCGGGGGCTTCGCGAGGCCTCTCGCTCTTCACGCGCCTGTTCCTCCTCATCCTGGCCCGTGCGCTGCCTCCGCTGGTGGGGCTGGGCTGAAAGATGATGGACACCAACGCGGATGCCCTCCAGGAGCTCGTCCGCCACCTGCACCGCTCCATCGTCGGAGATGTACAGCGGGCCGTTCGGGGTGCGCTGGCTCGTGTCGAGCAGGAGCTCGCGGGCGTCGGGCAGATCCTCTTCGCACCCGGGTTGGGAGATGACGCCACGCGCTTCGCGCTCGTGGGCTCCCGGGTGGCGGCCCTGGACAACATCGACTTCGTCACGCTCTACGCCCCGAGCGGCCCGATCGTAACGACCGTGAAGGCGGATGAGGTGCCGGCCCCGGAGCTCGTCTCCCGGTCCGAAGCGCGCCCGTCGGATGCGGCGGCCATGCGTCAGGAACTGCTGGCCGTGCTCGCCGAGCCGTGGGCGTCCGCGCCGAGGAGGCGGGGCGAGGGAAAGAAGACGGAGCGCGGGCTCGTACCGCATGCGCTGTCCGTGACGAGCCCCGCGGCGGGTGGGGCTCCCGTGGCAGTGCTGGCCGAGCCGCACCCGTCGGCCGCGGGGAACACGTTGATGATGTCGCTCGCCGCGTGTGGATTCCAGGCGAGGGTGATCTCCGCCGAGGAGTCGCTGCGGGAGCTCGGCGCGCTGCTCGTCGTCGCGGAGGGACGCGAGTCGCTCGCGCGGGCGAAGGCCCTGGCCGCTCGTCCGGATTCTCCGCCGGTTCTGCTGTGTGGTCCCTCGGATGACTGGGACCTGGTGACGGGCGCGCTGGAGGGCGGGTTGTTCGACTTCGTCCCCCTGCCGCTCGAGCCGAACGATCTGATCCGGAAGGTATCGCGTGCTCAGAAGCTCAAGCGTTAGAGGGCTCGCCACGGTGCTCGCCCTGGTGTGGTTCCTGCCGGCCCCTTCGTGGGCCCAGCAGGTCGCCGATGACGACGTCTATGTGGTGCAGCCCGGAGACACCTGCGGCAGCGTGGCGCGCAAGGTGTTCGGCGACGTGACGGTCGGCTCCGCGAAGCTGCATGCGCTCAACAAGATGGGGCCGCCGCCGCACGAGCTGAAGCCGGGCACGGTGCTGCGCATCAAGGGCGACCCGGACGCGCGGCTCACCTTCGTCAAACCCGAGGTCAACGCCAAGCGGGCGGGCAAGGTGGAGTGGCGCCAGGCGAACACCGGCCAGGGCCTGTGGCGGCTGGACTCCGTCAACACGCTGCGCGAGGCCGGCGCCGAGGTGACCTTCAAGGACCTGACGCGGCTGCAGATGAACGAGAACGCGCTCGTCGTCATCTACGGTCAGGCCCCCAAGGCGACGGACGCGGTGATGAAGTCTGGCGCGGTGGAGCTGTTGCAGGGCGAGCTGAACGTGTCGCTGGCGGAGCTGCGCGGCGAGCCCGTGGGCGTGCAGATGCCGGCGGCCTCGGTGGCCGCGCGCTCGAAGGAACTCCTCGTGGGGGTGGATGCGCAGCAGACGAGCCGCGTCTCCGTCTACGACGGCCAGGCCGAGGTGCGCGCGCAGGGCCAGAGCGTCCAGGTTCCCAGGGATCACGGCACTCGGGTGGAGAAGGGCAAGGTCCCCGAGAAGCCGCGCCCACTTCCCAAGGCGCCGGCGTGGGCGGGCCCGGCGCGCCCGGTGCGGGTGCTGCTGGACGAGAAGGGCGTGGACGAGGAACTGGCGTGGGCGCCCGTGAAGGAAGCGGCGTCCTACCGGGTGGAGCTCGCGCGCGACGAGCGCTTCAACGACCGGGTGCACGGGGAGACAGTGCCGGCCGGGCAGGAGTCGCTGAAGTCCGTGGCCCGCGCGTTGGCGCCCGGCCGGTACTTCGCGCGGGTGCGTGCCGTGGATGCCTCGGGGCTGGTGGGCCGGGTGTCCGCCGTGCGGCAGGTGGAGGTGCTGCGCGTGAAGTCGGAGCGCGGCGTGGTGGGCCCCCAGGGCCTCCGGGGCGCGATGCGGTTGGACGTGTCGGTGGATGGGGCCGAGTCGCTGGACTTCCGCCTCGATGGTGCCCCCACGACGCACCCGGTACGCGTAGAGGCCGTGGGTACGCACACGCTGGAGCTGCTGCCGCGCGGAGTGCCCGACGCGCTCCCGGAGAAGCTGACACTCACGGTGGTGCCGCCCCGCGTGGACGTGGACCTCGAGCCCATGGCCAGCTCGTTCCGGGTGAAGGTCCAGGTGTTCGATGAGCAGGGCCGGCTGTTGGAGGGCCCCTTCGCCGCGCTGAAGCTGCGTGGGCTTCATGGCACCCAGGTGGAGGAGCCGCTGCGGCGCCAGTCGGACGGCGCGCTGCTGACGCGGGCGGTGCCCGGGATGCGCGACGGGGAGCGCGTGGCCTCGGTGGAAGCCCTCTGGGGTGACACACGTGTCCAGCAGGTCAACGCCCAGGCCAACGCCCAGGCCCCTCTGTCTCGGGAGCCGGCCGTCTCCGGGGTCGAGGAGGAGCCCGAGCCCCTCGAGGCGTCCGTCGAGGAGGAGGCCGCGCTCATGTCGATGCTGGGTGCTCCCTCGGGAGGCATGGTGGAGGCGGCTCCGCTGCCCACGGGTTTCCTGCCGCGGGCCTGGCTCTTCGAGCTGCGGGCCCAGCCCGAGCTGGAGTCGGCGGGGGTGGACCTCGCTCGCGGGCGCACCACCCTCGCCGTGGAGGGGCGGGTGTCCGAGCGCGTGGCCCTGGGCACGGCGCTGGCGATGCGTCCCGGGGCGCTGCTGAGCGGCGATGGCGTGGCGGGTGAGCTGCCCGCGACAGCTCTGTCCGCCTCGTTGTCGGCACGGGTGCGGTTGACGGACCACCCGGCCTTCCGTGTGCTGCTGTCCTTCGACGGCACCCTGGTGGGCTCCGGATTCGACGAGGAGGCCCGGGGGCTGAGGCTGCGCCCGGCGCTGCTCGCGGGGTCACGTTGGGGGCAGTGGGCGTTCTCCACCAGCCAGGGCTACGCCCTCAGGCCGGGCGAGGCGCGGGCCTCCTGGGACAGCGCGTATCAGGCCTGGTTCCTGCCCATTCCGAGGCTGGCACTCGGAGCCGAAATCGACGCCCTGGTGGATGCCACGCCCCGTGAACCGGGCCCGTTCGCCTTTGCCGCTGGTGTGGGGGCGCGCTTGATGTTCTCCGGGTTCGAGCTGGGCACCTCGGTGCGCCGGGGCTTCGGTCCGGACGGCGCTCGCGTCTGGGGGGGTTGGAGCGGGCAGGTGACCCTCGGCTGGTCCGGCCTGCGCCCCGCGCGGCGGCAGTAGGCTCCGGCCTTCGCGGACTGGGTTAGAGTCGCCGCGTCATGGAGATGCCCGAGTTCATCGAGGCGCGGCGACCGCGCTGGCAGCAGCTGGAGTCCCTGCTCGACAAGGCCGAGAGCTCGGGCCTGCGCGCCCTCCAGTTGGAGGAGGCTCGCACGCTGGGCAAGCTGTACCGCGCCGTCTCCAGCGACCTGCTGTGGGTGCGCGCGCGCAGCGGCTCGGCCGACGTGAGCGAGTACCTCAATGATCTGGTGGGCCGGGCCTACGCCATCACCTACCCGGGTCAGCGGCCCCGGTTCTCGGATGTATGGGGTTTCGTCGCTCGAGGCTTCCCCGCGCTGCTCCGTCAGGAGTGGCGGATGTACGCGGCCTCGGTGCTCCTCTTCCTGGCGGGGGTGGGCTTCGGGTACCTGGGCATGATGGTGGATCCGGACGCCGCGCCCTACCTCGTCCCCGGGGAGCACCTGAGCCTGGATCCCGTCCAGCGCGCCGCCGATGAGGCCTCGGGGGAGGGGATGTCCGTGGAACAGCAGGCCGCGTTCTCTTCCTTCCTCTTCACCCACAACATCGAGGTCGCGTTCCTCGCCTTCGCCCTGGGCATCACCGTGGGCGTGGGCACTGCGTTGATGCTCTTCATCAACGGGTTGATGTTGGGCGCGCTCGCGCAGGTGTACACGGCCAAGGGCTTGGCCGGCTGGTTCTGGGCGTGGATCCTCCCGCACGGCATTCCGGAGATCACGGCCATCTGCATCGCGGGCGCGGCGGGCTTCGTCATTGCCCGGGGGCAAGTGGCGCCTCGGGGTCTGCCCCGAGGTCTGGCGTTGCGCCAGGAGGCCGTGCGCGCGGTGAAGCTCCTCTTCGGCACGCTCGCGCTCTTCGTGCTCGCGGGCTTCATCGAGGGCACCATCTCACAGATCCACCCGCCGAAGCTGTCGGTGGCCTTCAAGATATCCTTCGCCTTGACGGTGGGCGTGGGCGTCTACGCGTATCTGGGCTCGGACTGGTTGCGCGGGGCGGAGAAGAAGGACCTGACTCTTCATGGACAACGATAAGACGGAGCCCTCTCCGCCGGGGTCCGCTGCTGGAGGGCATTCTTCCTCTACCTGACGGAACCCCACTTCAGACCCACTCGGGGCTGGCCCTGACCTCGCTGGGGGATGTGCCCGCCGTCCTGGCGGAACTGCGCGCGGCTCTGCGCGTCGCCCGGCATACGGAGCAGCATGCCGCGGTGGGCTTCAACCTGCATTACCTGGCTCTGGTGTTGGCCAGCAGCCGAGAGCCCTCGCACTGGGCGGAGGCCCGGACGCTGCTCCAGGAGTACATGGGGGAGGATCCCCAGTCCTTCAGGTGGTGCTCCGGGCTCGCGATGCTGGCGAAGCTGGATGCGGCGAGTGGTGCCCTCCAGGAAGCCGAGGTCCGTGCTCGCGAGGCGTGTGTGCTGCTGGCACCCTTCCTAATGCGCAGAGGGATGTCAGCGCGGGGGATGCGGCCCTGCGCGAGGCTGCGCGCTGTGTGCGCATCCGGGCCGACGACATTCCCGAGCCCGCAGCTCGCGAGCATTTCTTGCGTCAGGTGCCCGAGAACGCCCGGACGCTGGAGTTGGCTCGCCAGCGTTGGGGCGAAGCCGCAGTGTAGTGGCGCTCCGTTCAGGTGTTCAAAACCTTGAAGGTGCCAGGAGCGCTGCTCGGGAGCGCGCTGATGCATCCGAGGACTTCTGCAAGAGCCAGACGGTTCTCTGCTCCAAAGGAGGCGTGCAGAACAAGGAGAACGAGTACGTTCGCGAAGCCAGGAAGCGGCCGGACCCCTGTGAGTGGCTTCAAGAGCAGTATGACGGAGCGGCAGGAGAAGAGCGCGAGAAGATCCAACTGGCCCAGAAGTTCCTTCGTTGTCGTAACAAGCAGAAGCGCAAGGCGTAATGGAAGTGAGAAAACGATGCCCTGGTACGCCGCACATGTGGTGCTCTATTACGAACTCAGGGAAGGGCCGCAGGAGGAGTTCTCTGTGATGGAGAATGTCTATCTCATCCATGCTGGTACCGATGACGAAGCATCTGCAAGAGCAGAGAAGCGTGGACGCATCGACTGTGTGGAGGACGAGAGCTTGACCGTCAGTGGTCGGCCCGCTCGTCTCGTTTTTGGTGGGGTGAGAAAGCTCATCTCCTGTGCGGCCAGTCCGGAGAAGCCCGGTCCCTCCACGGTCGAAACCCTGGAGGATGGTGTCGAGGCGACGTACTCGTTCCTGGTTGTTTCCAGCCGGCAAGAGCTCGATTCCTTGATCAAGGGCGAGCCCGTGCACGTGCTCTACGAGGAATGAGCGTCCCCCCCGCGATGGTCGGTCAATGCGGCGCCTACAGCACGCCGCGCGCCTTGATGTCGAGGTAACGGTTCACCGCGGCGAGGCTCAGCTCATCCGGCTGCACGTCGAGCATCTGCACGCCACCAGCGCTCACCTTGGCCTTGAGGGCCTCGCGGTCCGTGAGCAGTTCACTGGCCACGGCCTGCTGGAAGGCCTGCTCGGCGCCCTCGGGAGGAGTGCGCAGCAGGTTCGCCAGCGCCGTGTCCCGTACGGACAGGCACAGCGGGACGTGCCTCCGCGCCAGCCGGTGCAGGGGCGCCACCATCGTGGAGGCCTGCTCCTCGTCGAGGAAGTCGGTGAACACGCACAGCAGGCTGCGTCGCGTGAGGCGCACGTTCAGCTCCTTGAAGAGCGCCAGGTAGTCCACGTACGTGAGGCTCGGCGTGGTGGAGTAGAGCGTGTCCAATATCTTCCGGTACTGCATGCGTCCCGCCGCTGGAGGCAGGTACGCCTTCACCCCGTCCGCGAACACCGCCAGCCCCACCCGGTCGCCGTTGCGCACCGCCACGAAGGCCAGGAAGAGCGCCGCGTTGACGGCGTGGTCCAGCTTGGTGAGCCCGTCCACCTGCGCCGCCATCGAGCGCCCCGCGTCCACGCAGATGAGCATGGACTGCGAGCGCTCGGACTCCATCACCCGCGTCACCGGCCGGGTGCGCCGCGCGGTGGCCTTCCAGTCCACCTCGCGCACCGAGTCTCCCTGTGCGTAATCCCTCAACCGGGCGAACTCGCTGCCCCGGCCGTCCCGGCGCAGCTGCCGCAGGCCCAGGTTCACCAGGTCCAACGCCGCGCCGGACAGCAGCAGGCGGCTCGCGCCCCGCAGGTCCGGGAACACCGACACGTTCTGGGCCGCGGGGAAGCGCCGCTCGTGGAAGACGAGCCCGAGGGGCCCGCGCACCCGCACGTTCACGTCCCCGAAGCCGAACTTGCCGCGCTTCGCGGGCGACACCCGGTACACCCAACGCGTCTGGCTGTCCGCGGACAGGTGCAGCGGAGCCTCCTCGGGCGTGGCGATGAAGGACTCGGGCACGTCGTCACGCACGCGCACGTCCACCGCCTGGCCGCCCCGGTGCACCAGCAGCAACTCCACCTTGTTGGGCACGCCCACGGACAGCCGGCTCGGCAGCTTCCGGCTCACCTCCAGGCGCACCCGGCGGGCCAGCAGGAAGTCCACCGCCGCCAGCCCCAGGGCGAGCGCGTCCAGCACCAGCACCACGCCGCCGAGGCCCGGGAAGAATCCCGCCGCCATCATCGGCACGGCCAGCAGGCACAGCAGCACCCACAGGCGCCCGGTGGGAATCACCGGGGGACCTCGACGGACTGCACCACCTCGCGCAGCACGTCCGAGGGCGTGGCCCCATCCAGCTCCGCGTCCGGCGACAGCAGCAGGCGGTGTCTCAGGACCGGCCCCGCGAGGAAGCGCACGTCATCCGGAGTGACGAAGCCCCGGCCGCGCAACGCCGCCAGCGCCTTCGCGGCCAGCAGCAGGTGCACGCCCGCGCGAGGTCCCGCCCCCAGGCGGATGCGGCTGGAGGTGCGCGTGGCCGCCACCAGCTTGCGGATGTACGAGAGCACCGGAGGCTCCACCGTCAGCTCGTTGAGCGCCGCCCGCGCGGCCAGCAGCCCCTCCTTCGTCACCGCCGCCCCCACGCCCGCCCGCGCCAGGTCGCCCGCGTCGAAGCCCTGGTGCACCGACGCGAGGATGGCGTCCTCCTCCTCGGGCGCCGGGTAGCCCACGTCGATCTTCAGAAGGAAGCGGTCCAGCTGCGCCTCGGGCAGTGGATAGGTGCCCTCGGACTCCACCGGGTTCTGCGTGGCGAACACCGTGAAGAGCGGCGACAGGGGCATGTGCCGGCCCTCCAGCGACACGCCGCGCTCCTGCATGGCCTCCAGCAGCGCGGACTGCGTCTTGGCGGGGGCGCGGTTGATTTCATCCGCCAGCAGCAGGTCCGTGAAGATGGGGCCGCGCACCAGCACGAAGGACTGGCTCTTCAAATCGAAGATGCTGGTGCCCAGGATGTCCGCGGGCATCAGGTCCGGGGTGAACTGGATGCGCTTGAAGTCCGCGCTGATGCCGCGCGCGAGCGCCTTGGCCATCAGCGTCTTGGCCACGCCGGGCACGCCCTCCAGCAGCACGTGGCCTCCGGCGATGAGGCCGACGAGCATCAACTCGAGCGGCTCGTCCTGGCCGACGACGGCCTTGCGCACCTCGGCGAGCACGCCCTCCCGGATGGCATGGGCGGCGGCCACGGCGGGGCTGGCGGAGGTCGGGGTGGAGGCGAAGGTGGACGAAGTCATGGCTCCTCGGGTGTCGAAGCAAGGGGCGCGCTCGGGGGCGGCCCGGAAGGATGGATGCGCTGGCGCAGTGTCGCGGTGCGTGTGGCCAGCTGTTGCAGGTCTTTCTCCGCGGATACGGCCTCCGCGTTGCGGACGATGGCGCGCAAGCCGTTGGCCAGGTCCTCCCGTCCGCGCGCGGCCAGGCCCTCGGCGACCTGCTGGGCGGGGGCATGGGCGGGCAGGCCCACATGCAGGGCGAGCTCCTGGGTGAGACCGCGGGTGATGAGGTTGGCGGCGAAGCCGTAGTGGCGGCCCTCGCGGTACAGGCGGCTCATGGCGAAGAGGGCGTCCGTGGCCCCCACGCGCGTGGACTCGGGAGGCGGGCGCGGCCGGCCGAAGCGCTTGAGGGCCACCGCCCACAGGCACAACCCCAGCATCAACTGCGCCACCGCGAAGTGCAGGCCATAGCGCCGAGCGAAGTCCACCACCGAGCGCTCGTTGGTGAAGCCGTGGTGGTGCTCATCGAACTCGAAGGGGCCCGGGCCCAGCGCGCTCAAGGCGCTCAGCCAGAATCGTGCGTTGTCCGCGCGCCCGAGCGCCTCGTTCATCGCCAGCTCCGGCGCGCCCACCACCAGCACCTCGCCCGCGCCGTACGGCACCACCGCGGCCACCGTCATGCCCAGCGGCTCGTCCTTCAGGACCGGCACCGCGTCCGCGGGCAGCTCCAGGTAGGCCTGCACCTTCGCCTCCACGCGCTCCACGCCCAGCGTGTACGGGCTGGAGAGCGGCGGCACGAGCGTGCGCATGGGCAGCGAGGTGTCCGCCTTGAAGAGCTTCACCCCGAGCTTGTCCAGCAGCGGATTCTCCCTCGAGCCCCAGGGGACATAGAGGAGGTTGTGTCCCTCCCGGACGTGCTCGAGCAGCTTCTCCGTCTCGGTGTCGCTCAGCTCGGGGACATGCAGCCGGTTGAAGCCGTGGCGGGGCACGTCCTCGTCCTCCAGCTTCGAGTCCTTCTCCGCGGCGAGCGCCGTCTGATCCGGATCCTCCTCCTGGGCGCCCTCCACCTCCACCGCGAGCAGCACCAGCGTCCCCGTGTCCTGGAGGATTTGCAGGTCCGCCGTCCGGCGGGTGACGGGCAGGCCACTCTCCTCGGCCAGCAGGTAGAGGCCGCGAGCCCCATCCGGCTGGGCACGCCAGGTGGAGAGCGTATCGGCGAAGCCGCCTCGTGCCGCGCCGCGCACGAGCCACGAGCCCATCACCGCGGTGACGAGCAGGCCTCCCACCACGAGCAGCGGGAAACGATCACGCACCGGCGGCCTCCTGTGTGGCGGGCGTGGACAGCATGGGCGCACACAGCGCACGGAAGTCGCGGTAGCCCTCCGCGCCCACCGGCACGTTGCCGTACCAGGCGAAGTCGAAGCGCAGCGTCAGCTCGCGGAAGGAGGGCAGCCACTCGCGGCGGCTGCGGAACTGGCGCAGGTAGTCCCAGTTGCTCAGCGTGGTGTCATAGTGGATGACGCCCTCGCGGTGCAGGCGCGAGAGCAGGGCGAGGTACAGGCCGCGCACCGCCTCGCGGTACTCGCCCCGGGCGGCCAGCTCGTCGGCGAGGTGGGCCCAGCCCTCGGGAGGGCGGGAGAGGGCGTTCATCGACTCGTCTGCGAGCGTCTTCGCGTCCAGCGTGCTCACCTCGAGCTGCGTGCCCTCGGCCTTCTTCTCCCCGCGGAGCGCGCGCAGCAGCAGCAGGGTGAGCACCACCAGCACTCCGGCGATGAGGACCACCACGAGGACGTTGACCACCTGCTGGCCGCTGACGCCCGTGAAGCTCGTCGGCCTGGCGGGCGCGGTCTCGTCACGCCGGAAGAGCTTCTCGAGCCATTCCGCCAACCACTCGATGAACCGCCGCCAGGCTCCCGGGGGCTCCACGTCCTCCTCCGGCTTCTCCTTGGGGGCCTCGGGCTCGGGCACCTGGAACTCGGGCCGCGCGAGGATGTCGCGGGCATGCGCCTGGGCCGCACGGGCATCCGCCTGTTGCTTCTCCAGCTCCGCCGTCCGGGCCGCCAGCGCGACGCCCTGCTCGAGCCGCTCCAGGGCCTCGCAGTCCTCGTTCTCGTACACCTCCTGCTCCACGTCGCGCACGAGCCGCTGGAACTTCACGGCCTCGGTCTGGCTCAGCGAGGTGACGGTCCGCCGCCACTCCGCCACCGTGGGCTCTTCCAGCTCGCACTGCCCGGCCAACGTCCCCACCCTCTGCTCCAGGGCCGCTCGGGACGCGGGCGCCTCGGACTGTTGGGCATGGACCGGTGTGCCCAGGAGGCAGGTCCCCAGGAAGGCGAACAGGACGAGCGCCGCGCTCCGGGTGGGGAGCTGCTGCACCGCCGCGAGCAGATCCAGGCCCTCCTGGCGCACCCGTCCATCCACCAGCAGCAGCGTGGACGTGGCGGCGCGAAGGGGCTCGAGCAGGGTGAAGGTGACGGCCACCAGGAAGACGACCCAGGAGGTGTTGTCCAGCGAGGCGAAGCGCTCGGCGAAGGTCAGGTCGATGCCGAGCAGCTTGCGGCCCACGTAGAGCAGGGTGTTGGCCGCGATGTGCAGGTTGAAGAAGACCAGCAGCTGCACCCACAACAGGACGCGCACGGCGGTGGCGCTCCCGCGTGCCGGGCCGAGCATCCGCGCGCACTGCCCGTACAGGCCCAGGAGGCTGCCCCGGCCCTGAAGGGCGACGGCGTAGCCCACCTGGTGCGCGGAGAGGAAGAAGTAGGCGAAGCCCAGCGAGGCGCCGAGCGTCACCAGGTTGAAGGTGAACAGGTACGCCACGGCGAACAGGAGGCTCGGCGTACGGGCCAGCGCGGCGCGCAGCGAGGCCCACGCGGTGGGCTCTCCGGAACCTCTCCCGAGCACCAGCTCCTGCACATGGTGGCAGGCGGCACCCTGGAAGAGGCCGCGAGCCAGCCAGGCCAGGGTGAACCACAGCGCGGGCAGGGCGAGCGGGCGGTGCTGGCCCACCGCGTCCGTCAGGTGGAGCAGGGCCGCGGTGACGAGCGCTCCGCCGGGCAGGGTGAGCGCCCACACGCCGGAGCTGCGCACGCACACGCGCAGGCCCGCGTCCAGGATCGCCACCGCCCCCCGGGGGCGCAGTTCGAGCGCGGAGACGGCCATCTCAGAGCCCCGTCGCCATCTGGGCGAGCAGCAGGACTCCGCCGTACACCAGGGCCGCGCCGATCAGGGCCAGCAACACGTTGCTCACGCTCCATTCCCGGCGCTCGGCCGGACCCTCCAGCGCCTTCCGCCGCTTCTCGAGGCAACTGGCGCACCGGTTGATGCCCTCGAACTGCGTGGTGCACTCGCGGCAGATGACGCGGCGGCACTCCACGCAGATGCCCAGCCCGGTGCGCTCCGGGTGGTAGTGGCAGCGGCCCGAGCCCTGAATCATGCGCCCAGCCTACGAAATCCCGGGTCGCGGGTGCCAGCGGGTCGCGCGCACTACTTCACCGGGAAGTAGCCCGTCTGGGTGACGATTTGCTGTCCCTCGGGCGACAGGGCGTAGTCGATGAAGGATTTCGCGACGCCGGAGGCCTTCCCGGGCAGGTAGAAGTAGAGCCCGCGCGACAGGGGATAGGTGCCGTTCTGGATGTTCTGCTCGGTGGGGGCGATGGCTTCGCCCTGGGCGTCCCTGCTCACCTTCAATTCCTTGATGCCCTTGGCGAAGGCGGCGCCGCCGTAGCCGATGCCGTTCTTCTCCTGGGAGATCGAATGCACCACGGCCGCGGTGCCGGGCAGCGTCAGGGCGCGCACGGTGAAGTCCTCGCCGCCGAGCACCTCGTCCTTCACGAAGGCGTAGGTGCCCGAGGAGTTCTCCCGCGAGTAGACGATGATGGGCGCGTCCTTGCCGCCCACGTCCTTCCAGTTGGTGATGTCGCCCAGGTAGATGCTCTCGAGCTGCGGGATGGAGAGGGCCTCCACCGGGTTGGTCTCGTGGACGTAGAAGGTGACGCCGTCCTTGGCCACGGTGATCTCCACGGGGCCCTCGGGGTGGCGCTGCCGCACCTGCTGCTTCTCGGTGTCCTTGATGGGACGGCTGGACATGGCGATGTCCGTGGTGCCGTTGATGAGCGACGCGATGCCCGTGCCCGAGCCGCCACCCGTCACCTGGATCTTCGCTCCCGGGTGCTCCTTCATGTACTGCTCGGCCCAGCGCTGGCCGAGGATGACCATGGTGTCCGAGCCCTTCACCGTCACGGTGCCCTGGGGGCCCTTCACGGGGAGGCTCGGGGTGCCCGCGTCCTCTCCATGGGCGCCGGAGGGGCGCCTGCACCCGGAGGCCAGGGCGATGAGCGCGAGCGTGAAGAGCGAGGCGAACAGCGTTCTCATGTCACCACCTGGGGCGGGACCCCGGTTCGAGGATTCTCGCGAGGATACACGCTGGTTCCTCAGAGGTTGACTTCCAGGCTCACGAAGACGCGCCGGTCCTCCATGCGGTAGTCGAAGGGGAAGTCGAGGATCTTCACGAGGTAGCTCTCCGCGTCCAGAAGGTTGGACACCTCGAGCGCGACGCCGGCCCACGGGGTGAGCTGGTAGCGGGCGTTGGCATCGAGCCGGAACCAGGCGGGCACCACCGCCGGCCGCAGGGTGCGGAACAGGGGCTCCGTCATGTCCTCCTCGCGGCGGAACACGTCGCCCTGGTAGCGCCCCTGGAGCGCGAGGCTGAATCGCTCCCGCTGGTAGCTCACACCGGCCTTGGCCTGGTGGGCGGGCGCCCAGGTGAGGTGCCCTTCGTTGTCCACCGGCACGCCTTTCGAATCCGCCCCATCGAGCAGATGCACGTAGGAGTAGTTGCCGAAGGCCGACAGGCGGCCATGCGCTCCCAGGTCCACTTCCGCCAGGAGCTCGGACTCCAGGCCCAGGTTCGTCTGGGAGAGGAAGTTGTCCAGCCGGCTCCCCTGGACGTAGCCGATGAGGTTCTCGTAGCGCGAGTGGAAGAGGGTGCTGCGCCAGCTCAGATGGGAGTTGATGCTCCAGTCCGCGTTGAGCTCGAAGGTGGTGACCTGCTCGGGGCGGATCGTCTCGGTGTTGGAGTCCAACATCCAGGTGTTGGAGCCGAGGAGCTCGCCGGCCGAGGGGGCGCGGAAGGCCCGGCCGGCCTGGAACTTGAAACCGAGCGCGGGGCTCGGCGCGTACACCAGCGCGAGCCGGGGGCTGAGCTGATCATAGGACTTGAAGTGGCGGGGCCCCTCGGGCTGCCCGGGTTCGCGGTAGTGGAAGAACTTCAGGTCGTAGCGCAGCCCCACCGTCAGCGAGAGGGGGAGCTCCAGCAACCTGCTCCAGGCGAGCTGGAAGTAGGCGCCCATGTTGCTCATGGGCTCATTCAAGAGGGGCTCGTAGATGGGGCCGAGCTGCACGGGCGACTGCGTGGCGGGGGCGTCCGGCTCCTCGTCGCCGAGGTCCGTGGTGGCGTAGTGCATGTCGTCCCCTCCATACAAGGTGGCCGCGTACTCCACGCCGCCGAGCAGGGTGATGCGCTCGCCCAGGGAGCCCGAGAGCTGGACGCGCCCGAAGAGCTCGTCCAGGGCGGTCCTGATCGCCTCGGTCATTCCGGCGGGGTAGTAGCGCTTCCCGTTGTCGGCGCCGCTCGGGTAGTAGCGCACCTCGTTCTCGTACTGGTGCCGCTGGTACTTGAGTACGTACTCCTGTTCCAGCCGGCTGCCCGGCTCCGAGCGGTAGCTCAGCACGGCGATGTGCCGCCGGTCCCGCATGGCGCCGTCGATGTCGGGCACCCAGTAGAGCCAGCCGTGGCCGGTGCCATAGCTCCAATCCTGGAGGTGGTACTGCGCGGACAGTCCCCGCAGGGTGTTCAGGGGCTCCAGCTTGACGAAGAGGTAGTCGCTGTCGCGGCGGTTGTTCACGCGGAAGCGCTGGAGCGCGCCCGTGGCGTCGGTCCGTCTCGAGCCGTCATAGGACAGGTAGGAGAACCCGTCCGTTCGCTGGTGCTGGAAGCCGAGCACCGCGGAGACGTGCCGGGAGCGGGTGACCGCCACGGCGTCCACGGCCGTGGTGCCATGGTTGCCGGCGCGCAGCCGGGCCTCGCTGTTGATCTCCAGCCGCTCGCCCTCGCCCAGGGTGTGGGTCGAGGAGAGCGTGTTGAGGGCGATGACGCCGTTGATGGCGCTGGAGCCATACAGGGCGGACGCGGGGCCGCGGATGATCTCCACGTTCTTCACCAGGAAGAGCGGGGTGATGTCCCAGGTGAACGCGGTGGCCAGCTCGTTGTCGTTGATGGGAACGCCATCCATCAGGAGCAGCAGGTGGTTGTTGTTCCACCCCTCCCAGAGTCCGCGAGCGCCCACCGTGGCTCGCTCGAAGTCCTGCGCGGGGAAGAAGCCGGGCTGGCTGAAGAGGATGTCGTCGATCGTCGTCCAGCCGAACCGGCGCATCTGCTCGCGCGTCACCACCGTGGCCACGCCGGGCGCCTCCCGGGCCTGCTGGCGACGCTTGGAGGGGGCGGAGAGCTCCACCCGCAGCAACTCCTCCAGGGAGAGGGACTGGGTCCATTCCGGTTCGGACTCCTCCTCCTCGTGGGAGGGCTCGTCGTACGCGAGCGCGGGACCGGAAGACAGCGCCACGGCCAGGAGCACTCCGTGGCAACAGGGGGAGGGAATCAGGCGGGGCATGGTGGAGCTCAACCCATGAAGGTGGAGGTGGAAGAGGAGGCGTGGGACTCGAGCAGGACGCGGAGCCGCTCGCGCAGGGCGCGCATGTCGAGGGGCTTCTCCAGCGCTCGCGCCTGGTGCTGCTCGAGGAAGGCGCGTGTCACCTCGGTGAAGGCGCCGCCGGTGATGAAGAGCACCATCTCCGCCAGCTCGGGGGCCGTCCGCTGGAGCTCCGCGTAGAACTCCACGCCCGTCATCTCCGGCATCATCAGGTCGCACAGGATGACGTCGAAGGGCGGGCCCTGGCGTAGCTGGGACAGCGCCTCGCGCGCGCGCGTCGTCACCCGCACCTCGTGGTCGCAGTCCAGGGCCCTGCGGAGCGCGGTCCCCACCAGGGGCTCGTCATCCACCACCAGGATGCGCGCCCGCCTCGTCTTCGGGGGCGGCGCCTCCTCGCCGGGCCTGCTTCCCACCGGGGCGGGGCTGGCGGGGAGCACCACGGTGAAGGTGCTCCCGTGCCCGGGCTCACTCTGGAGCTCGATCTGCCCACCCAGGCGGGTGACGATGCCCTGGCAGACGGACAACCCGAGCCCGGTTCCCACCCCCACCGGCTTGGTGGTGAAGAAGGGGGTGAAGAGGCGGGCGCGGACCTCGGGCGTCATCCCGCTGCCGGTGTCGGTGATGGACACCCGCGCCCTCCCGTCCTCGCCCGTGCGGGTGGAGATACGGATCTCGTTCCGCTCCGAGGCCCCCGGCTCGATGGCATGCGCGGCGTTGATGAGCAGGTTGAGGAACACCTGGGCGAGCCGCACCTCGTTGGCCTCGACGGGTGGAACGGGCTGGTAGTCGCGGACCAGCCGGGCCCGGTGGCGGATCTCGTTGCTGGCCATGTTGATGGCGCTCTCGAGGGTGTGGGTGAGCGCCGTGGGCTCGCGCTTGCCGTCATCTCCGGCCGAGAACGACTTGAGGCTCTGGACGATGTGCTGCACGCGCGCGCAGCCCTCGCGGGCCTCGGTGAGGGCGCTGTACGCCTCTTCCCAGTCCTCCTCGGGGAGGTGGCGCAGCCGCGGTATCTCCTGGAGCACGTAGTGGATGTTGGCGGTGACGTAGGCGAGCGGGTTGTTGATCTCGTGCGCCACGCCCGCGGCGAGCGTCCCCATGGAGGTGCGCCGGTCGGCGACGATGAGCTGATCCTGGGCGCTGCGCAGCTCGCTCATCTGGGACTCGATGAGGGCGCGTTGCTCGTAGAGCCGGTCCAGCATGCGCGAGAACGCCGAGGCCAGGGTGCCCATCTCGTCGCGCCGGGTGAGGTCGAGCTCGCCCCGGGCGTCGTGCTCGCCCTCGGAGATGCGCAGGGCCACGTCGGTGACGCGCTTGAGCGGCCGCACCAGCACCGTGCCCACCGCGAAGGCGGCCAGCACGCCACTGGCGAGGATGAGCGCGGAGATGCCCGCGGCGAGCTGCTGCGTGTGCCGGTTCTCCTGCTGCAGCCGGGCGAGACTGAAGCCCAGGAGCAACGTGCCCCGCTGGCCCCCGCGCGTCTGGATGTGGACCCGCGCGAACACCTCCTGCCCGCGGATGAAGGCCTCCTGGGGATCGTCCAGGAGTCGTTTCGGCGCGCGCTCCGGGTGCCAGGCGGCCAGCGGCGTGCCGTCCTCGCGCAGCAGCAGTCCGAAGATCGCCTCGGGGCTGGAGGCGAGTGTCTCCAGGTGCCGCTGCCCGTTGGCCTCGTCGCCGAAGTCGAGCGCCGGCTCGGTGGCGTTGGCCAGCAGCCGGGCGATCCCCAGCGTCCGCTCGAGCATCCCGCGCCGCGCCAGGTCATTCATGCGCGCGGGGAAGAAGAGGAGGAAGAAGAGGGAGAAGGCCGCGAAGAGCAGGACCACGAGGATGACCAGCCGGGCCCTCAGCGAGAGATGACGAAGCTCGAGCGTCATGGGGTGCTCCTCGCGGGGTCGACGATCTGGGACAGGCTGAGCAATCCGGCATCGAGGTCCGCGCCCTCCGCGCGGGCCGCCGAGAGGCGGATGAGGATGGTGGGCGAATCCCCCTGTCGGCTGAGCCCGATGGCCAGGCCCTGGTCGAGCTCGGCCCTGCTGCCGGCGAAGGAGAGGATGGACAGCTGCCGCGTCACCCCGGCGATGCTGCCCGTGTGGGCCTCGAGCCCCTCGCAGACGTAGAGCGCCACCACGCGGGCCCGGGAGAGCTCCTCCCTCAATTGCGAGGGCTCACGGAAGCCGACACGGATGACCCGCACGGTCTGGCCCGAGACGCTCCTCCCGCGGGAGGCCACCTCCAGCGCGCGGGTGAACTCCTGGCCGAACTGCTCCGAGCCCGGGTTGCCCTCGCGATGGAGGACGGCGACGGTCAGGGGCGGAGGCCGGGTGCCCATCCGCCGGTCGTAGGCGAGGATGCGCACCAGCAACGAGGCGCGCAGGGTGGGCGGGAGTCCCTCGGCTCGCGAGGCCTCGCTGGCGAGCAGCACGAGCATCAGGCCCAGGGTCTTCAGCCACGTCCCGGAGGTCCTCCGGCGGCTCTCCTTCCCTGTCTCCGTGTGGCACAGACCCTGCTGTCGCTGCATGGTCCTCCCCCAGGCCAGGCTCGCTCGCCCATACTTCAATTCTCCATGAGGGCTCGCCGGGGATTCAGCACAGGGGGGCAGGCTGCTGTTGCATTCCGGAAATCACTACAAGTCGTGAAAAGTGGTTGTTGTGGAGTGGCTTACTCCGGAGAGGCCGTTGTCAGGGATTGGCGGGGGATGGGAGCGCCCTCGTTGATCCACTCCGCGACCTCCGCCAGCAGCTCGGGGTTCAAACCTCCGGCGGGCATGGGGGGGAGCCCGGGCGTCGTGCCCTCGAGGCGCAGGTAGAGCTCGCTGCCGAGGCTGCGGGGGACGACGAAGGGGGCGTGGCCGGGGCGGGGCGCCAGCAGCCGTTGGGCATTGCCGATGTCATCACAGCGTGCGAGGCGGAGGTTGCCAGCGTTGCCTCCGGCGGCGCCGTGGCAGCTGGTGCAGAGCGGGTCGATGATGTCGCGTTGGATGCGGGAGAACGAGTCATCGCGCGTGGCGAGCTCGCGGCAGCGCGCATCCTGGTTGGGCTCGGCGCTGGGCTTGACGGACAGGCCGGGGGTGGGGATGCCGTCGCCCTTCCTGGGATCGAAGAACAGACGCAGCACGGTGCCGTTCTTGTCCTCGGCGAGGAAGATGGAGCCGTCGCGGCCCACGCTCACTCCCACGGGAGCGCCCATGGGTTGGGTGCCCTTCTTGTACCAGCCGTTGATGATTTCGAAGGGCTCGCCCGTGGGTCTGCCGGCGGCATCGGTGGGGATGGCGACGAGCTTCTGACCGAAGTCACGATACCCGTGGTACGTGACGAGCAGCTTGCCCTTGTACCAGTCGGGGAACATGCCGCCGGCGTAGTACGTCATGCCCAGCGGCGCGACGTGGGCGGGCAACAGCAGGGCGGGCTTGCGCATGCGTGAGCAGTCGAAGCCCTTGAACTCGGGACTGGCCTCGTTGTCGTCGTAGCAATAGGGCCAGCCGTAATCCTGGTACGGGACGATGATGTTGAGCTCCTCGTGGGGCGTGGTGCGATCATCCAGACGCCTGTCCCTCCTGTTGATGGAGTCGCGGGAGTTCTCGCCCTGCACGAACAGGCCCGACTCGGGGTGGATGGCCATGGCCATGGAGTTGCGCAGGCCCACGGCGTGGTTCATCCACGTGGTGGCGGTGCGCCCCGGTCCCGTCAGGGCATAGCGCCGGATGACACCGCGAGCGGAGTGCCCTTCCGCCTCGGGGCAGGTGCGGCCGTCGGTGCCGCGATGGCCCTTCATGGGCTCGCAGTTGTCCGAGGCGGAGCCGCGATTGACATACAGGTAGCCCCGCTCGTCGAAGACGAGCGCCGTCAGCGGATGGCGGCCATCCGTGGGGAGCGCCGGGATGACGGTCTCCACGGTGGAGGAGGGGTTGGCCGCACCGGGGTCGAAGCGGATCACCCGGGAGAGCTCCCCGATGTAGAGCAACCCATCGGGGCCGACGGCCGCGCCATGGGGACGGTCGAGTCCCTCGAGCAGCTTGCGTTTCACATACGTCTTCCCGGAGGCGTCGGGCGTCAGGCGCCAGAGCGAGCCCTTCCGGGGAACCCAGCCGCCCATGTCGACCACGGCGAGGCTGCCATCCGCGAGCGGGGTCACCGTCCGGGGGAACCGGAACCCATCCGCGACCACGCCGACGCAGACGCCGCGAGGTGTCGAGACATCGATTCGAGGCAGGCCGTCACAGCTTCCGTTGGGGGTGTACTTGCCAGTCTGGGCCTGGACGCGGAGTGGAAGGAGGGCGAGCAGCAACCCGAGGTGAAGCGCCGTCTTCATGAATGATGAGCTCCCGGCGCTGGATACTACTCCTCCCGGGCACTCGATCTTCCGTCCTGCAACGGACGCGCCCACCCTCCAGTGTGAGCTTTTCCGGTGGGACATGGCGGGAGGTCCGGTACAACCCCCGCTTCCGAGGATGGGAGGAGATACGCAATGGACTTCATCGGACAGCTCTCGCAGCAGCTCGGCGTGGACTCCAATCAGGCGCAGGGCCTCGCCGGCTCGTTGCTGAAGCTGGTGCAGGGCACCGTGAAGGAGAAGATGGGGCCGCAGGCGGCGGACCAGATGGGGCAGTCCATCCCCGAGATGCAGGGGTGGCAGCAGCAGGCGGAGGCGCAGACCGCGCAGGCCCAGCAGTCCGGGTCCGGTGGCGGGCTGATGGGCGCGCTCGGCGGGCTGGGGGGGCTCCTCGGAGGGCAGGGGCAGGGCCAGTCCGGGGGCGGCGGGCTGATGGGCGCGCTCGGCGGTGCCATGGGCCAGGCGAGCGAGGTGGCGGGCATCGTGGCGCTGCTCCAGCGCTTCAACCTCGACGCGAGCAAGGCCTCGTTGGTGGCGCCGCTGCTGCTCAACTTCCTCAAGTCCCGGCTCGACCCACAGCTGGTGGGCGGCATCCTCACGGTGATGCCGATGCTCGCCAACCTGGGGGGTGGGGGCGGCAACACTCCGGACAGCGGTGGTTCCCAGGGGGGAGGCGGAGGCCTGGGCGGGCTCCTGGGTGGCCTCATCCGCTGAATCCGAGGAGACGCCCTCCCGATGAAACCCATACGGAAGGGCGCTCCGTCATCGACGTCTCACTCAGAACAGCGTGTACACGCGGATCTGACTCTCTCCGCCCTTGGGCTCGACCGCGCCGTAGGCCTGGCCCAGGAAGGTCCCGCTCACGGTGTAGTACCCGTCCGCGACGCTACCCCCGCTATTGTCGTTGAACGACCACGACTCGTTGAACGTCAGGGACTCACCGGGGGCGAGCACGAGCTCCGAGGCCGCCGGATCGAAGGTCTTCCCGGTGGACCAGGTCCACACCTCCTGCCCGCTGGAGTTCCTGGCGCTGAACTCGTACAGCTGCCCGTTCTGGAAGCCGATCGTCACCGGGTAGGCGGCCACGTTGGTGACCGTCAGGTACAGGGGGGCGGACGAGAACCTCGAGTACGAGGTCTTGTCGGTGGAGAACGTCGCCACGAGGGGATCCGAGGTCTGCAGGACGACGTCCTGCGTGCCCGACTTGGTGCCGCTGCGTCCCAGGTAGTTGCCCAGGTAGGTTCCCGTGATGGAGAAGGTGCCATCGAGCAGCGAGCTCCCCGCGTCGTCGACGAAGCTCCAGGTCTCCTGGACGCTCCAGGTCTCGCCCGGGGCCAGCATCTTGCTGGAGCCGTAGGGGCTGAAGGTCTTGCCATTCGACCAGGTCCACAGCGTGGCGCCGCTGGCATCGCGCGCCACGAAGTCGTACTGCTGGCCACTGCCGAAGGAGACGCTCACGTACAGCGAGGAGGTGTTCTTCACCTCGAGCGTGAGCAGGGCCTGCTCGTTCCGGTCGTAGGTTCCCTTGTCGGTGAAGACGCGAACGGCCAGGGGGTCCGCGGCGGCCGCCGGGGTGGCCATTCCGAGGGCCACGAGCAGGGCGAGGGTCCACACCGACATCAACGATGCATTCCGGGTTGTTCCAATCCGCATGAGGTATGGGTTCCGTTGAGGAGGGGGGTTGCTCCCTTCCTTGCACCAGCAACGTTGGATTGGATCGTTTTCCGAGAAAACGGGCAGAACACATCATGAGCAACACTGTCGGAGAACTCCCCGCGCACGCGCGGTTCATCATCGCGGAGGAGGAGGAGCTCCTGGGCCGTGTGATGGCCTCCGTGGAGGCCGCGAGGCAGCGGAGCGGCAGTCGCAAGCAGGAGTCGCAGGGCCTGGTGGCCCAGTTGCAGGTACTGCGTGACGAGGCGGCGACCGCCCCCGTGGCGGACCTCCCGCACCTGCTCCATCAGATGAACCAGGCGCGCGCCCTCCTGGAGCGTCAGCAGACGGCCCAATTGCCGGAGATCAACGCGCCGTACTTCGCGCACCTGCGCGTGGATGGACCCGCGGGTGTCCGGGACTACCTGCTGGGCCGGACGAGCTTCGCGGACGCGTCCGCCGACGTGCGCATCATCGACTGGCGCTTCGCTCCGGTGGCCCGGGTCTTCTATCGATATGGAGAGGGAGACGCCTACGAGGAGTGGTTCGGCGAGCGGCTGTCCGAGGGCACCGTCGAGGTGCGGCGGCTGGTGGTCATCGAGCGCGGGCGGCTGACCCGCATCCAGTCCGGCACGCTCGTGCTCGTGCGTACCCCCGAGGGTGCCTGGCGGATGATGGGCGCGGGGCCCGCCTCCCAGCTCGAGGGCGGTGGAGCGGGGACGGCGGTACGTCCGGGCCAGCTCGGAATAGGGGAGGGCACTTCCCGGCGCGAGGGGGCGCTCGATGTGACGGCACTGCTCGACGCCGAACAGTTCGAGGCCGTGAGCGTGGCGGCGGACCAGCCGCTGCTCGTCCTGGGGAGCGCGGGCAGCGGGAAGACGACGGTCGCCCTGCACCGGCTCGCGAAGATCGCCTTCGACGAGCACGCGGAGTACCCCGAGTCGCGGATGAAGGTCATCGTGCCGGAGGAGGGCCTGGCGCGGCTCTCGCGGCGGTTGCTCGCGCCGCTCGGCCTGGGGAAGGTGTCCGTCGAGACGTTGGATGACTGGGCGGCCACGGCCGCGCGCGTCTCGTTCGGCGCCAAGGCCATCAAACTGTGGGAGGACACGCCTCCACTGGTGGCGAAACTCAAGCGTCACCCGGCGCTGCGCCGCGCGCTCGCGGCCCGGCTGGGCGTGCTCAAGTCGTCCGCCACCACCCTGCCGGGCCTGCGCAAGCGGCTCGCCGAGGTCTTCACGGAGCGGCGTTTCCTGGAGGGCGTCGTCTCCTATTCGAATGGAGATCTCCCGCTCACGGCCGTCGACGAGACGGTGCGGCACTCGATGCTGCAGATCGCCACGCCCCTCTCTCGCGAGCTCGAGGGGGTGGATCCGGACCGCCTCCAGACGCTCGATGGAAAGTCCCTGGAGAGCGACACGCCCGACGAGCTGGCCGGCACGTTGGACCTGGAGGATCTCCCGCTGCTGCTGTTCCTGCGCGCCCAGAGTGGGAGCCTGGGCGCCGTGGGGCGGCTGGTGCACGTCGTGCTGGACGAGGTGGAGGATTTCTCCCTCTTCGAGCTGTTCGTGGTGGGCAAGCTGCTCGGCGAGGCGAGGAGCTGCACGCTCGCTGGAGACGAGATGCAGCAGACCTCGACGAGCTTCGCGGGGTGGCCGGCGGTGCTCACGGAGCTCGGCGTCCGCGACGCGGCCACCTGCCGGCTCCAGGTGTCCTACCGTTGCCCGAGGCCGGTGACGGAGCTGGCGCGCAAGGTGTTGGGCTCGCAGGCCACCACCGCGGCCCCCCAGGCGGGCCGGGAGGGAGCGCCGGTGGGGTTGCACCACTTCCCGGACGAGGCCCAGGCGCACCTCTTCATCGGCGAGGCGCTGAGGGATCTCCTGGAGCGCGAGCCCCACGCCTCCGTCGCGGTCATCGCCAGCAGTCCCGACCAGGCGCGGGCCTTCCACCGCGTCGTCGCGGACATGTCCTGGGCCCGCCTCGTGCTGGAAGGCGACTTCTCCTTCGAGCCGGGTGTCGACGTGACGGACGTGGACAACGTCAAGGGCCTGGAGTTCGACTACGTCGTCATCCCCGACGCGACGGCCCGGGCCTACCCGGCCCATGACGAGGCGCGTCGTCGTTTGCACATCGCCATTACCCGGACTTCCCATCAGCTCTGGATTGTCTCGGCTGGTGTCCGCTCGCCCCTGCTGGCCGGGGTTTGAGGCCCCCTTGGACGGGGAGTCGGCGGGAGCACACCCCCGACTAAATCAGTATGAGAAGATTTGAATATCCGTGGCAAAATGTGGGCATGGAGGAGCGCCCACAGCTGCTCGCACGGTTGGCCAGGTGCAAGCAGGAGCACCGGGTCCCCGGCATGTTCCTGGGGTCGGTGCTCGTGTCGGCGGATGCGCTCGGCGCGGACATCGGCGAGCTCGCGCGGCGGCAGATCGCCGATGGTGAGCGGCTGGTGGAGAGCTACCGCTATCCGGTGTCGTGGATGCTGGGGATGCTCGACATCATCGGGCAGACGGCGGTGGTTCGTGGGGGCACCTACGGTGAGGCCCTCTACAAGTGCGGGCGGGATGCGGGGCTCGCCTATATCCGGAGCTCCGTGGGCCGGATGAGGGCCCTGGTGGCCTCCGCGTCCGGACTGCACCGCACCCTGGAGGGTATCCCGAGCGCGGTCTCGCTGGCGGTGAACTTCGGTGACGTCTCCTACCGCCGGCTGAGCCCCTGCTCCGGTGAGCTCATCTTCAAGCAGGACCTGATTGGCATCTCCTGGAACACGGGCATGGTGGTGGCCAGCACCGCCGCGGCCCTGGGGCGGGGACCGGATGAGCTGAAATTCGAGTCCATCCCGACGGACGAGGACGCCAGCAGTTTCCTTCTCCGCATCTGCTGGTAGTCCCGTATTTCCCGCCAGCTTCAAAGAGCGTGGGAAGCCCTGTGAGACTTCAAATCCTCGCACGCGTTCGCGTGACGTGGCCGCAATGACTTGAAAACATTGGCGGAGGGGCGGCTCGGGCTCCTGGTTTCGTGAAAGGTTTTTCGGGATTCCTCTCGACGTGCGGTCCTGCGGAGTTTGCCGTGCGAGAGCGGAGGGCTGGGAATTCACGCGGCGGAAGTCAATCACTTTCAGCGGGGGTCTTGACGTGGATCCAGCGAGTGTGTTTCCTACTGAATGCAAGGGATTGGGGATCTCGAAGGGGAAATCCATGCATTCGATCACGAAGAAGCCGATGGCGCGTCCGCTGGGAGCCCCGGCTTCATCGGTCACGGGTCCATACTCGGGGTACTCGCTCCAGGGTCGGAGTGGCATCCAGGTGGTGCTGCCAGAGCTGGGGCGGGTGCTGGGCCGCGCGACGTTGTTGAGCCCCACCGAGGTATGGGCCCAGACCGAGTGCGAGCCGGACCTGTTGTCGCGCGAGCGGACGCTGCGCATCGGTCTGGAGGTGGGCGGGACGGTCCTCGGTCCCTTCTCGGGCGAGGCGCGGTGGAGTGGCGCCGGGGTGACGGGCGGCGCGCTGGCAATCCAGCTCGTCGACATCTCCCGGGAGCAGGGCGGGCAGATCCTCTCCCTGCTGGAGGACGCGCTGCGCCAGGGCAGCGCCGCGCCCGTGGCCTCGCCCCTGCCGGTGCAGGAGGAGATCTCCAGCGGCGAGCGCATCCAGTCCATCCTCACGGCGATCTCCGCCATGGCGAACAAGGGGGTGCTGCGCCGGCCGGGACAGCTGGTGCGGGTCTCGCTGGAGCGCGTGGACGCGGAGCAGGGCCTGCTGTACTGGCGCTGCGCCGAGCCGGACTCCGGGTGGGGCGAGTCGCCCTACGAGCTCGAGCTGGTGGGTTACAACTCGGCCTACCGGATGCGCCTGGAATCCCCCGTTGCTCGAGGCGAGTGGCTGGTGACGCCGCTGCCCGAGCGCTTGCGGCGGGTGCGCCACCGGTGGCACCGCCGGTTGCCGGCGCCCGCGGGGCTGCGGGCCTGCTTCGAGCATCCGCTGTGGAAGGAGTTGGGGCGGCGCGAGCGAGAGGTCGTCGACTTCTCCTTCTCCGGATTGGGCCTTCTGGTCGATGCAGAGGACCTGGTCTTCCCGGGGCTCTTCCTGCCGCTCGAGCTGGAGACGGCTGACGGCGAGCGCATCTCCCTGAGCGGAGAGGTGCGGTACGTGTCGTTCGCCTCGCGGGAGGGGCGCAGGGTGTGTGGTCTGGAGGTGAGGCCGAGCACGGAGCGGGACGAGGTCCCGTGGATGCGCTTCGTCTCCCAGTCGCTCTGCCCCTCCACGCGCACCAGCGAGACGCTGCTCGAGCCGCTGTGGGATTTGTACGCCGCCTCGGGTTACTTCAACCTGGCGGGCAAGACGGCCGAGCACTTCGCGGAGATCCGCCGGGACTTCATCGACCTTGGCCTGCGCGCGGGGAAGCTGCCCCAGCTCTTCTGCCAGACGGTGTGGCCCTCGGAGCGGGGCGTGGAGGCGTCGCTCTCCTCGCTCAAGGCCTATCGTCACTCCTGGCTGGTCCATCAGCTGGGGCGCAGGCCCGGGAAGTCGGCCAACGCGCCCGCGGTACCGGGGCAGATCCTCCGCGACACCTACCTGCGCACGCTGGAGCACTCGCAGGGGGACTCGGAGTTCCGGTGGATGATGGCCTACGTCGAGTCGACCGTGCCGTGGATTCACCGGACGCACCTGCGCTTCGCCCAGCGGATGCAGTCGAGCGGGCAGTCGCTGGTGATGGATCTGCGGATGATGGACGTGGAGTGCAACGAGCCGAGCGGCCTGCCCGTGGGGGACCTGGACATCGGGCCCGCGTCGATGGGGGAGAAGGACCTGTTGGCCAGGGAGATCGCCCGCACCCGCCCGGCCTGCTACGTCGAGGCACAGGACTTCACCCGTGACCGCCTTGAGATGGGGGGCGTGTCCCAGCTCTGGCAGGGCGCGGGGCTGGAGCGTGAGCGGCGGATCCTCGTGGCACGCCGGCAGGGCCTCCCCCTGGCCGCGCTGGTGCTCGAGCTGGGACACCCCGGGACGAACCTCTTCCGCCTGCTCGACTCCGCGCGCCTGTTCCCGCTCTCTCCGCGGGGGCGTGAGGCCTACGTGGCGCTGCTGGACGAGGCTCGCCGCTGGTTCACGAGCCGGGGGCGCAGTGCCTTCGTCTACCTGTGCGAGGACGACGGCGCCTACGCGCACGCGGCCCGTCTGCACGACGACCCCTCGGCACAGCCCTGTCTGTGGATCATCCCCGCCTCGCACATTCCCGACTTCCTGGAGCACATCCAGGAGCAATCCCTTGGACGTTCACCTTCATCACGAGCCGCAAAGGAGTAACACCATGGAGCTGCTGAAGAAGCTGTATGAGCCTCACACCCTGCTGGCGCGCAGCCGTCTCGATTCCGATTCCTCCCTGCGCCGGCTCCTGGATCCCTCCATCAAGCCCGTGGTGCTGGAGCGCTTCCTCATCGAGTGGATGGCTCGCGGGGCGTACATGACCGAGCCGGTGGACGGGTGGATCCGCCGCACGGGCCAGCGTTGCATCGAGCTGGGTATGGAGAAGCTCGGCCAGTCGCTCACCATCCATGCGAAGAGTGAAACGGGCCACCACCTGATGACGATCGACGACGCCCGCTCCCTGGTGGCGCACTGGAACACGCGGCACACGCCCACGCTGAACGTCGAGGAGCTGCTCACGCAGAAGCCCACCGAGTCCATGAAGGAGTACCGCCAGCTGCATGAGGAGACCATCGAGGGGCTGAACCCGGTGGGGCAGATCGCCATCGAGCGGGAGATCGGCTACCTGGCGGTGTACTACGTGCCTCGGGTGATGCAGCAGGTGGAGGCGGTCCTCGGCAAGGAGGTGTACGACAAGCTCACCTTCCTGAACGAGCACGCGGCCGTGGACGTGGGCCATAACCTGCTCAACGAGAAGATGCTGGAGGAGGCCATCTCCCGCTCGCCCGACCACGCGCGCATCTACGCGGAGATCGGCTCCCGGGCCCTGACCACCTACATCCGCTTCCTGGGTGACTGCCTTCAGATGGCGGAGGATCAGCTGGCCCCGTTGCGTGCCGTGGCGTGATGCGTCGAACCTCCTGTTGGCGCGTACATGCAAGCAGTTGGCGGTTGTCCTGAAGTCCCCCGCTTGCTGGCTCTCCCCGTGAAACCTCTGATACAGGCAAACCCCAGAGGGTTTGTCTGTCCAAGGGAGGGAGAGCTTCATGTCGTCATGGAATGGGAGCAGACGTGCCGCCACCATGTGGGCGGCCGTATTGCTGGTCGTATCCGTCGCCACGGGATGTGGAAAGCAGGAGGGTGTTGACCAGGGCGGGAGCGCGCAGGTCCAGGTCACGCTGTCACAGGAGCTCTCGAGCGCGGACGTGAAGGGGGTCCGTGTCGAGGTCCGGGGCCCTGGCATCTCGTCGCCCCTCTCGACCGAGCTGGTCCCGTCGGGGAGCGCGTGGCAGGGAACCCTCGGCGGCATCCCCTCGGGCACGGAGCGCGTCTTCGAGGCCTTCGCGTACGACGCGGCCGGGGCGGTCCTCTACCGGGGAAGCTCGAGCCCCACCTCGGTGGGCGCGGGGGCCACGGTGAGCGTCCTCCTGACGCTGCAGCAGGTGTCGCGCCCGCCTCCCTACGAGAACGAGCCACCGCGGATCGACTCCGTCGTGGTGTCCGCCACCACGGTGCACCCGGGCGGTTCCGTCAGCCTGAGGGTCACCGCGCATGATCCCAACGGAGACGCGCTGAGCTACGCCTGGACGGCGGCGGCGGGCTTCTTCAGCTCCGCCTCCTCCGCGACGACCACCTGGACGGCGCCCCCCACCGAGGGCGTGCAGCGGCTCCAACTGGACGTGACGGACGCGAAGGGCACGAGCGTCTCCGTCAACTTCGACATCAGCGTGCAGCTCGATGGGGCCACCGGGAACGCCGATGTGTCGATCGGTTTCAACTCCTGGCCGCGGATCAGCACCATGCAGGGGACGCCGTCCGTCCTGGCGGAAGGCGGGACGACGGCGCTCTCCGTCACGGCCGTGGACGCCGAGGGCGATGCCCTGTCCTACTCCTGGAGCACCGAGTGCGTGGGCACCTTCTCCAACCCGGCGGCGAGCTCCCCGTCCTTCACCTTGAACGCGGTGCCGGCTTCCGGCCGTTGTGCCTTTCGGGTGACGGCCTCGGACGGGCGCGGGGGCCAGGGCGTGGGCACCCTCGTCCTCCAGGTGGGGACCACGCCGCGTGTCAACGTGGCTCCCCGGATCGACAGCTTCTGGCAGAGCGCCATCGAGGCCAACGGGGGTGAGGCCGTGACGCTGGGCCTCGCCGCGCACGATCCCGAGGGCAAGCCCGTGGTCTTCTCCTGGAGCACGACCTCCGGGACGCTCCGGCCGCCCCGGTGGACCGCCGGCTCGAGCGAGGTGGAGTGGGTGGCGCCGGTGTGCTTCGACCTGCCCGTGGCGATCACCGGCACCGTCACGGACGCGGATGGGGCCTCGGTGGGGTACACCTTCAACATCGCCCCGACCGAGAGCGCGAAGTGCGGGTCGTTCGCGGTGAGCGGCGTACGCAATACCCACTTCGTCCAGGCCGATGGCTCGGTCATCGTGCTTCCGGCCGACCTGTCCACGACGGTCATCGGCGCGTGGGTGCCCACCCTGGATGGTTCGAGCTACGTCTACCGCTCCGGCTCCGGCCAGGCCAACGGCACCTTCCTCATTCCCGGCGTGGAGCGGACTCCGTACTTCCTCCAGTTCGGTGCCACCTACCTGTGGACCCACAGCCGGAACGTCGATCTCAGCGCCGCCACACTGGGCCGCCCCGACGTGGTGGAGGAGTCCGCGGGGACCCGGCTCGCCATCCAGCTCCATGGGCTCTCCCCCTGGCAGGTCTCGGATGACCTGCAGCTCCACTCGACGGGCGCGGGCATCGGCTACTTCACGAGGGCCTGCTCCTCGCCGAACCTGGAGCCCCTGGAGGGCACCACGGTCTACATGGACGACATCGACTACGGAGCGTCCCTCGGGAACTGCGGGGCCGCGCCCGCCCGGATCGAGCCGGCCAAGGGGGATTTCGTCTACGTCACCCAGAACGTGCTCCGCTTCGACATGGACGCGGGGCTCTCCTCGGGGCTGGCGATCAACGAGGCCCGCCTGGGCACCCAGATCCACGACGTGGGCTCGACCGACGGTGGACCGGACGGTGGTTCGTTCGATGGCGGCTCGTTCGATGGCGGGAGTGTCGACGCGGGGTCCTCCGGGCCGGGGACGATCCTGTTGAAGGGCACGCTGTGGCCCCTGCCGACCACGAGGCAGGCCTTCGATTTCCGCGCGTCGCAGTTCGAGACCCTGGCGCTCGCCTCTCATCCCAGCGCGACGCTGAATGACGAGCTCGTGAACGTTGGGACCCTGCCGCGCTTCTCGGAGTACGGCCAGTACGATGGCTACCCGGATCTCGCCCTCGCCACCAACTACGAGCCCGGGCAGGGCGACTTCCGCGTGGTCCTGCAGTACGGCAACCCGTACCCGAGCCACTGGCAGCGGATCGTCACCGCCCAGGCGAGCGCGCTCGTTCCCTTCTCGCTCACCCGGGCCGATGGAAGCACGACCCGTACGGCCTATTACCAGGCGGCGGCCTACTCGCAGGTTCAGATGATGGATGGGGTGACGCAGACGCTCGTGCCCCAGGTGGGCCCACCCCGCGACCTGCGCATCAACGGCGCGAGCGCGACGGGGAACCTCTCGGGCGTGGGGCCGACTCCGCTGGTGAGCTGGACGGGGCCGGCTCTGGGCACCCCGACCCGTTACCTGGTGCGGCTCTACGAGCTGGCCGCCACGTCCACCGGTGGCACGTCCCGGAGACAGGTGGGCTTCTTCTACACGACGCAGACCCAGTTCCGCCCCCCGCCCGGCTTCCTCGTCTCCGGGAGGACCTACATGATCCTGCTGTACGCGTACTCCATGCCGGGCGCGAACCCGGATCTGCCGTTCGTGAACGGGCCGAGCTATCACTACGCCTCGGCGTTCACGGGCACGTTCCAGCCCTGAGCCGTTCCGCCCACCGGAGGGCCTGACGCGCTCCGGTGGGCCTCCGACCGTCGACGCTCGTCACCTTGCTCTCCGCGCGAGCGTCGACGCGTTGTGTTGATTGGAAAACAAAGTTGGTGGATGCTCTCGACCCATCCATCACGCCCGTGTCTCGCGGACGTCTGGGTAAGGAGTCAATGTCTTACACGCGGTGAAGACTCTCTCGCCGATCTGGGCCTGGCCCGGATTGGCGCAACGGGAGAGCCGCGTCTCGAAAAGAACCGTTCCACTTCCTGTCTGTCTTTCATTTCCCGGAGAGCCGTAACTTGAAGAAGACCCTGCTGTTGGCCGAAGCGCTGATCGTCCTCGCTGGTGCTGGCTGTGGAAACCCCGATGACATGGTTTCCAACGAGCCGTCCGAGACATTGGGAGTCGCCTCCGACTCGCTGACAGTGCAGAACTGCGTCCCCCTCTCCGCGCTCTCGGTGTTGGCCTCGGGTGATGATGGTGCGGGCAGCGTGGCGACCAATACGATGGACGACAAGCTCGACACGCGCTGGAGCGGCCCCGGCAAGGGCGCGTGGATCGACTATGATCTGGGCTCGGTCAAATCCATCTCGGGTGCGGCCATCGCGTGGCACCAGGGCAACACGCGCGCCAGCACCTTCACGATGTCCGTCTCCTCGGACGGGATGAGCTATACGCAGGTCTACTCCGGCAGGAGCAGTGGCACGACGACTGCGGCGGAGACGTATGCCTTCACCGCGCGCAGCGCGCGCCGCCTGCGCATCACCGTCAACGGCAACACCGTGAACGACTGGGCGAGCATCACCGAGGCCCGCGTGTGCGGGGCTTCCTCGACGGGCTCCGGCGTGGTGTGGCGCGGCGACTTCGAGACGGGTGACCGCACCCAGTGGAGCAAGACGCAGATGGTCAGCGCGGACCGGCTGCAGGTGATTGCCTCTCCGACGCGGCAGGGAGGCTACGCCCTCAAGGCCACGGTGCGTCAGGGCGACAACCCCATCAGCTCCAGCGGCAACCGCAACGAGCTGGTGCGGATGACGAACGAGAAGGAGGGCGACGAGTTCTTCTACCGCTGGAGCACGATGTTCGCCTCGAACTACCCGAGCGCGAACACCTGGCAGCTCTTCACCCAGTGGCACCACAGCGGTGACAGCGGCTCTCCGCCGGTGGAGTTCTACGTCAACGGCGAGACCATCTACCTGCGCGTCCAGGGCAGCACCGTGGTGTGGAGCACGAAGCTGGTGCGCGGGCAGTGGCAGGACTTCATCTTCCACGTGAAGTGGTCGGCGAAATCGAGCGTCGGCTTCATCGAGCTGTACCACAACGGACAGCTCGTCCTGCCCAAGCGCAACGTCGCCACCCTGTACTCGGGGCAGACCAACTACCTGAAGGTGGGCCTGTACCGGAACAGCTCCATCGCCCAGGAGGGCGTGGTGTACCACGACGGGTGGATCCAGGGCCGGAGCCTGCAGGACGTGCAGTAGCCCCGGCCCGGGCGGGGGTGGCGGCTACGGCAGTCCCGCCACCCACCGCACGATGTCCGACGTGGTCACCAGCCCCACCAGGGCGCCCGTCGCGTTCACCACGGGCACCCGGTGGACCCCCGCGTTGACCATGATCTTCGCGGCCTCGGCGAGCGAGGCGCCCTCGGGCACGGTGAGCACCTGCCGGGTCATCACGTCCTCCACGGTGGTGCCCTCGAGGACATGCTGGCCGGAAGGCAGCGTCACGCGGGCCTCGCCGTCCTCATCGAGCCGGTGGCGCACCAGGTCCGTCTTGGACAGCATCCCCAGCAACTGTCCCTTCTCGTCCACCACGGGCATGCCGCTGATGACGAGCTCCAGCATCAACTCGGCGGCCGTCTGCAGGCTGGTGTCCGGGCGGACGGAAATCACCTCTCGGGCCATCACCTCGTCCACCGTGCTCAGGGCGGGCGCCGGGAGCGCCTCGTTCTCTTCCTCGTAGAAGAAGGAGGTGAGCGAGAGGTCGGTCGTCGGGGTGGCGCGCATGGTCGTGCTCCTTGTCGGGGCCTCTCCGCGCGTCTGGCCACTGTGCCCACGCGTCTGGAGGCCGTCGGGTCGGGAGCTTTCATTGCAAAGGGGGCGCCACGCCCTTCGCGAGGGGCCCGCGAGGCCAGGGAGCGCAGGCTCTGCGTCCGGGTCTGGTTGCCCGCGCAACCCGTGCGGGAGCTCCATGCTCGGGAGCTCGCCCTACCACCGGGCGAGTGTGCTCAGCCGAGCATCTTCTTCAGGGAGCCATCCTCCAGGGCCTTGCGCATGTCATCGAAGCCGCCGATGAGCACGCCGCGCACGAAGACCTGGGGGAAGGTGGGCCAGCCGCTCCACATCTTGATGGCGAGCCGCTGCTTCCACATGCCGAAGTAGCCGCCGTACTCCAGGTAGGTGAACGGGATGCCGGCCTGGGTCAGGGCCTCGCGCGCCTTCTTGACGAAGGGGTTCCGCGCCATGCCCACCACCACCACGGCATCACGCTCGACGGCGGTGCGCACCTGGTCGACGATGTCACGGTGGAAGCTGGCCATGGCCTCGGCCACGGCGGGGGAACGCTTGTCCTGGGAGTGCAGGGGACGGGGAGTTGTCATGGGGCGCACACCCTAACGAGCCCCTCCTCGCGCTCGCAATCCAAATTGCCGTGTCAGGCTTTGCGAGCGTCGCGTCTCTCTTTGCTGAGCGCCCCTCCGTGGATTCCCGGGAGCCCCGGGGATCCCCACTCGCTGTCCGGGTGGTGTAGAACGAGGGGTCGATGGAGCTCTCCCCGCTCAGGCCCCACCTCGCCTCACCTCATTCCTTCGACACGACGTCGCTCGTGTCCGATGAGGCCCGCTCCTTCCTCCAGGAGCGGCTCGA
This sequence comes from Archangium violaceum, assembly GCF_016859125.1. Lineage (NCBI taxonomy): Bacteria > Pseudomonadati > Myxococcota > Myxococcia > Myxococcales > Archangiaceae > Archangium > Archangium violaceum. The sequence continues at coordinate 7,177,767 of NZ_CP069338.1, forward strand.
GCTGCTCTACAAGGCGCTGTTCTTCCTGGCCTCCGCCTTCTACGTCCTCACCTCCCTGGGCGCGATCCTCGTGGTTGGTATGCCGTGGGCCGACGCCCTGGTGGAGCCTGCCTTCGCCTTCCATCTGGTCGGCGCCCTGATGTCGCTCGTCCTCTGGCAGGTGTGCCGCGAGACGCCCCGCTCCCTGCGGACCCTGTCCTGGCTGGACTCCGCGGGGCTGTTGGGCGTGCTCGTCCTGCTCAAGCTGGATGCCTACTTCGACGCGGATCCCCTGTCGCTCCTGCTCGTCACCAACGGCGCGCTCATCTCCCACGCGGTCATCATCCCCGGCTCCGTGCGCAGGACGTTCTGGATCTCCCTGCTCGGCGCCCTGCCGGATGGGGCCGTCGTCGCCGTGATGGCGCAGGCCCGGTCGCATAGCGGCTCGCCCATGCCCACGCTCGATGCCGTGCTGTGGAGCGGGGTCGCCGTCGCCATGGCCACCCTGGTCTCCCAGGTCATCTACGGCCTGCGCAAGCAGGTCCAGGCGGCGCGGAAGCTGGGCCAGTATACGTTGATCAAGCTGCTGGGCGCCGGAGCCATGGGCGAGGTGTACCTGGCCAGCCACGCCCTGCTGCGCCGCCGCACCGCCATCAAGCTGCTGAGCGCCAACGTGGATGGTCATGGCCTGGAGCGTTTCGAGCGCGAGGTCCAGCTCACCAGCCAGCTCACCCATCCCAACACCATCGCCATCTACGACTATGGCCGCACCGCCGATGGGCTCTTCTATTACGTGATGGAGTACCTGGAGGGCATGGATCTGGACGGGCTGCTGCTGGCCACCGGGCCCCAGCCTCCCTCACGCGTCATCCACCTCCTGCGGCAGGCGTGCGGGGCGCTGGAGGAGGCGCATGGGTTGGGGTTGCTCCACCGCGACATCAAGCCGGCCAACCTGTTCCTGTGCCGGCGGCGCGGCGTGCCGGATCTGCTGAAGGTGCTCGACTTCGGCCTGGTGAAGGAGGTGGGGGCCTCCGAGGAGACGTCCCCCCAACGGGTACACATGGTCGTCGGCACGCCGCTCTACATGGCCCCGGAGGCCATCACCTCCCCGGGGCGCGTGGATGTTCGCGCGGACCTGTATTCGCTGGGCGCGGTGGGCTACGCGCTGCTCACCGGGTGCCACCTCTTCGAGGGCCGCACCTCGGTGGAGATCTGCTCGCACCACCTGCACACGTCTCCCACGCCACCGGACGTGCGGCTGGGCCGCGAGGTGCCTCGAGATCTCAGTGACGTGCTCATGCGCTGTCTGTCGAAGCATCCCGACTGCCGCTACGCCAGTGCCCGGGAGCTCCGCCTGGCGCTGGAGGCCTGCGCCGACGCGGGGAAGTGGACGGAGGAGGATGCCGAGCGCTGGTGGGAGGCCCACGGCTCCGTGATGGAGCAGGCCCGGCCCCGGAGGGATCCCTCGGCCCTCACCGGGACGCAGACGTTCGTGTCGGCGGAGCTGATCGGCCGGGTGGCGTAGGTCCACCGCCCGGCCGATCCACCCCTCACAGCTCCTCGAGGAACTCGTCGTTGTAGGTGTAGCGGCTGAGCCGCTTGACGAGCGCCTCCATGGCCTCCACGGGCTTCACCGCGAAGAGCATCTGGCGCATCTTCTTCACCTTCTCGTACTCCTTGTGGGTGAAGAGCTTCTCCTCCTTGCGCGTGCCCGACTGGCCGATGTTGATGGCCGGGAAGATGCGCTTCTCCGCGAGGAAGCGGTCCAGCGTCACCTCGGAGTTACCGGTGCCCTTGAACTCCTCGAAGATGACCTCGTCCATGCGGCTGCCGGTGTCGATGAGCGCCGTGCCCACGATGGTGAGGCTGCCGGCCTCCTCGGTGGCTCGCGCCGCGCCGAAGATGCGCTTGGGCCGCTCCAGCGCGCGGCTGTCCACGCCGCCCGACAGCGTGCGTCCCGAGTTGTCCACTTCCTTGTTGTAGGCGCGCGCCAGCCGCGTGATGGAGTCCAGGAGGATCATCACGTCCTTGCCGCTCTCCACCAGACGCCGCGCCCGCTCCAGCGCCAGCTCGGCCACCTTCAGGTGGTCGCCCGTGGGCCGGTCCGAGCTCGAGGCCAGCACCTCGGCCTTGATGCTGCGGCGCATGTCCGTCACTTCCTCGGGGCGCTCGTCGATGAGCAGCACCATGAGGTGGATTTCCGGGTGGTTGGCCACCACCGCCTGGGCAATCCGCTGCAGCATGATCGTCTTGCCCGTCTTCGGCGGCGCCACGATGAGCGCGCGCTGACCCTTGCCGATGGGGGCGATCAGATCCATCACCCGCGTCACCATCTCGCGGTGGCCGTTCTCCAGCTTGATGCGCTCCACCGGGTCCACGGACGTCAGGTCCGCGAAGTGGGGCAGGCGGCTCATCTGCTCCAGCGGGCGGCCATCCACCTGCTCCACGCGCTGGATGATGCCCTTCTGGCCCTTCATCTGCGCGAGGGCGTTCAGATACTGGCCCGGGCGCAGCCGCAGCTTCTGCACCAGGTTCTTCGGAATCTCCGCGTCGTCCGGCGCGGGCAGCAGGTTGCGCTTGAGCTGCCTCAGGAAGGCGTTGGGGCCCTTGGCCTCGGTGTCGAGCACGCCCTCCACCGGTGCCAGCGATGGCTGGGGCGCCGGCTGCGGGGGCCTCGGCTGACCGCCACCCTGCGGCTGTTGCTGCTGCTGGGCCATCCGTTGCTGGTACTGCTGCAACTCCTGCGGCGTGAGGAACACCTGCTGCTGCTGGCCGTCGGGACCGGCCACCATGCGGTAGGCCTGTCCGTCCGGGGTGAACTGCACCTGGGCACCCCTGCGACGACGACGGCGGCGGCGGCGGCGGCCTCCACCCTGGCCGGGCGGGCCACCCGAGGGCTGTCCCGGCGCGGGGGCAGCGCCCTCGCCCTCGTCGGGGCCCTCGTCGCCCTCGCCCTCGTCATCGCCATCATCCACGTCCGGTGGCGCCTCGGCGCGGGCGGCCATGGGGGACGGGACGTCTCGGGGATCTCGGTTATCGGTTTCGCTCATGGTCTACGGGATTCGGCGCGTCCCAGGGAGGGATTCCCCGGCGGGAGGCGCACGAGGTTCTGCGGTCTGTGGGACAGAAGCCCGACGCGGGATCCTCGGGACGGCCCGCGCCTGGCACGAGCCACCCGCCGACCGAACCGCCGGCTCCTGGAGCGTCCCGGCGGCCTCGTGGCCGACCGGAAAGCGCCCAACAACACTAACAGAGGACACGGAGGATGCCCGGAGAATTTCATCTCCGTTTGTCCTCCCCGTGACGTCAGCGGACGCTCAGGGTGAAGGGCTGGACGGCCTTCAGGCCCGGCTCGAGCAACAGGACCGATTCCAGGCCCGAGTCGCGCACGAGCGCCTGCAATCCAGGCGGGAGGACGGGCTCGGGAGAGGGCAGGAGCCTCGCGTCCACACCCGGCTCCCCGCCCAGGGCGGAGAACAGCCCGCGCGCCTCGCCCATCACGGTCAGCTCCAACTCCTCCTGGGCCGGCACTCCCGCCCGCTTGCGCGCCGACGCCACCGCGTCCATCAGTCCGCCCAGGGAGTCCACCAGGCCGTGCTCCTTCGCCGCCACGCCCGCCCACACCCGCCCGCGCGCCACGGCGTCCACCTTCGCCTTGTCCAGCTTCCGCGCGACGGACACCTGGGTGATGAAGTCGTCGTAGGCCGAGTCCACCCAGGCCTGCACCGTCTTCTGCTCCGCCTCCGTCCACGGTTTCCACGGGTTGAGCAGGGCCGCCATGGGGGCGCGGGTGATGATCTCCTCGTTCACCCCCAGCTTGTCGCCCAGCAGGCCGCGCAGCGCGGGCTTGATGTAGAAGACGCCGATGCTTCCCGTCAGGGTGGTGGGCGAGGCCCAGATCTCATCCGCGCCCATGGCGGTGTAGTAGCCGCCCGAGGCCGCCACGTCCCCCATGGAGGCGACGACGGGCTTGTACTTCTTGGCCTCCAGCACGGCGCGGTACATCAACTCCGAGGCCAGTACGTCGCCGCCGCCCGAGTCCACCCGCAGCACGATGGCCACCACGGAGGGATCCCTCTGGGCCCGCTCCAGGGCGAGCGCCACCGTCTCGGCGCCAGCGACGACCTCGCCGCCCAGCGGAGACTTGCGGCTCTTGCCTCCGGCGATGGTGCCCAGCACCGGCACCACGGCGATGCGGCGGCGCCCGCTCCAGCGCCCCTCCCGCTCTCCCCGCGGCGAGTAGTAGGGATCGTAGCTCGCCCCGGGCGCCAGGGCCCGTAGCTTCGCGTCCAGCTCCTCGGGGAGCAGCACCCCGTCCACCAGGCCCAGCTCCTTCGCCCGGTTGGAGGTGAGGATGCCCACGCTCCATGCCTCCCGGAGGCGCTCGGGGGTGATGCGGCGCGACTGCGTCACCGCCTGCACGTCGTGCTCCGTCTGCGCGTCCAGGTAGGCCTCGACCGTCTCGCGCTCCGCGGGGCTCATGTCGCGGCGGGTGAACTGCTCGGGCGCCGTCTTGTACTCGCCCACGCGCGCCACGTCCCAGGTGACGCCCAGCTTCTCCATCGTCCCGCCCAGGTAGATGACGCTGCCGGCCAGGCCGTTGACGAGCAGCGACGAGGAGGGCAGTGCGTACACCTTGTCCGCGGCCGAGCCCACGAAGTAGGCCCGGTCATCCACGTTGTAGAGCACCGTCATCACGCGCTTGCCGGCCGCGCGCATCTTCAGGATCGCCTGGCGCAGCTCGTCCGCCTTGGCCCAGTCCACGCCCGGCAGGTCCGACACCTTCAGCAGCACGCCCTCGAGCCGTGGGTCCTTCGTGGCCTCGTCCATCCACCGCATCAACCGCAGGAACGGGTCCGACTCGGTGACGCCGAGCAGCATCAGCCCCAGACTCCCGCGCTCCACCAGCCGGTCATCCAGGTCCACCAGCGCCACCGCTCCCCCACCGAGCCGCAGCGCCGGGTACCTCTGGGTGGAGAGGCGCACCGCCACCACGTGATCCAACCCGCCACCCTCGGTGCCGCCTCCCGCGTAGGTGACGCCGAAGCGCGAGCTGTCCAGCGTGGCGGCGAGCTGCAGCGCCAGCGAGCGATCCGCGCCGAGGCCGTGCGAGAGGCCCGCGCCCAGTCCGAGGCCGGGGAGCACGGTGGCCCTCAGCGTGTAGGTGAGGCGTCCGTCACCCCAGTCGCCCTCCGGGGCGAGGTAGTCCGCGCCCAGCGTCAGGCGCTCGCCGAAGGGGCGCACGCCCACAGCCAGGTTGTAGCTCCGGGGGAGGGTGAAGGGCCCCTCCTCGGCCGCGTTCACGTCCCGCACCACCGCGCCCACGGAGAGGAAGCGCGAGGGACGCAGGGTGAGGCCCAGGTCGAAGCCGGAGAGCCTGTCCAGGGCCCCGTCGTCCGAGGAGAGGTTGTGGTACCCGACGCCCAGCGACAGCTTCCCCGAGCCGAGCGCCAGTCCGAAGGACGTCTTCCGGTAGTCCGGCAGTCCGCGCCCGCGCATCCACTCCAGGCTGAATCCGGCGCCGAGCCCTCCCAGCAGCGAGGTACCCAGGAAGAGCCCGTCTCCCACCTGGTCGCGCGCGAGGTTGCGCTCGTGCAGGTAGAAGAGCTGCCCGGGCCCGATGAAGCGCAGGCCGGCGGGGTTCACCGAGAGGGCCGTGGCCTCGTCCACCAGCGCGGCGGAGGTGGGCGGCAGCGTCACCCCACGAGGTGGCGTGGCGGGCTGGACGATGAGCCCCGTCTGTGCGAGCGCGAGGCCGGGAAGGAGCAACAGGAGCGGGAGGGCACGCATATGGGCCCTCCGACTCTAGGCAGCGCGCTCCGGCGCACAAGCGCCGCGTCTCACCAATCTTCGGTACCGTTCACTCCCTCCAACGGATCTCCGCCCTTGGACTTCTTCTCCTGGGAGCGCCGCTTGCCGCCGCGGTCCTCGGCGTTCCACTCGTCCATGCCGTGGGAGTTCTCCAGCGGATCCGAGGACTTCACCTTCTTCTCCGCGCCACCGTCGGCATTGTTCATCAGGTGATTGACCAGCCGGTTCATCTCCGACTTGAGCTGACCGAACTCGTCGCCCTGCAGCACCACGCGCTTGGCGCCGAGCCGCTTGCCGGTGCCCATGTCGTACAGGCCGAGCACCAGCTCGGTGGTGTTGTTGTCCGGCATGTCGCGCACCGTGCCCACCAGGCCCCGCTCCAGCCCGAGCGCCTTGCCCAGGGAGGCCACCGCCGGGCTGGTGGGGGTGCTCGCGCGCATCATCTCGGAGGCCACCGTGTCCAGCCGCGCGTCATAGGCCTTGTAGTCGTCCGTGGGCTGCAGCGCGGTGCTCGCCTCCACGTCGTCCGGGCTTATCTCGAGCACCTGCCCGTACACACGGAAACCGGGGCGCTCCAGCCGCAGCAGGTGCTTGCCCACCGGCAGCGTCGACACCGTCACCGGGGTGTAGCCCTTGAACTCGTTGTCGATGTAGACGCGCGCTCCGGCCGGGCGGGACTTCACCGTCACCCCTCCGCGCAGCGCCGCGTTGACGCTCGTGGCCACCTGCACCCGGAGCGAGATGAGCTCGCGGGAGAAGCGCTTGGTGTTCATCTCGTAGGTGGGGTTGAGCGCCATCAGATCCAACAGCGCCAGCTTCGCCTCCTCCACGTCGCCCCGCAGGTGCATCAGCGCGGCGTAGAGGGCGGTGGCGTCGCACAGCGGATTGCAGGAGTCCTTCATCGCCGCGGAGGCCTTCTGCAGCTCCTTGAGGGTGGCGCGCACCTTGCGCTCGGCGTCCTCGTAGTCCTTCTTCTCGAAGGCGGCGAGGCTCTCCTCATAGCCCTGCTTGCCCCGCTTGAGCGCGAGCAGTGCCTCGTCATCCGCCGGCAGGCCGAAGATGTCCTCGGCCTTGCGCACGGTGTAGCCCTGGAACTGGGCCAGGGCCTCGTTCATGTAACTCTCCATCTTGGGTCCGCTCGCCTCGGCCGTGGGATCCATGGGCACGAGGAGCGAGCCAATGCGCCGGGGCCCGGAGGGAGGGGCGGCCAGCGCGAGGGTGGGGAGCAGGATGAGCGCAAGGGCTTTCATGGGAATGGACCTCGAGACCTCGAAAGGACGCTACCAACCGGCGCCAGGATTCCCTATCCGGATGCCCAGGGGCTTGTTGGGCTGGGTGGCCAGCAGGATACCCGCGGTGGTGGCCACCGCCACGCCGCCCACCGCCGCCCAGAACCAGGGCTTCTTCACCACCGCGGGCAGCGCGAAGGGCAGGGACGTGTCGGGCACGAGCTTCCCGGTGAGGAAGTCGTGCACCTGGCCCACGGCCGCCTGTCGCTCGCGCGCGTCCTCGGGGTTCAACACCACCCCGCGCAGGCGGTTCTCGAGCTGCACGTCCCAGGCGTGGAGTGAGGCCTGGACGCGGCCCTGGCCCTTCTTCTCCACCCGCGCGAGCACCACGTAGCGCGCGCCGAGCTTCTCGGCGATCCGGGCCACTCCAGGGGGGACTTTGCTGGAGCCAAGAGACCTGGACGAGGAGGACACCTCGGCGGCCAGGGCCTGGACCGAGGCCAGCTCGGGCGTGGGCTCCAGCCGGGGGCGCAGCTCGCCGCGCTGGGAGGGCGCCACCTCCTGGAAGGTCCCGAAGGGCAGATGGCCGGGGAGGGTGAGCACCACCTGATGCGGGCCGGGCGCGAGCTCCACGTCCTTCAACGGCGTGGTGCCCAGGTGCTCCCCATGCAGCGTCACCCGCGCGCCGGTGGGGACGGAGGCGATGGCGAGCGTGCCCCGGGGCAGGCGGGACAGGGCCTGCTTCGCGGCGTCGAAGGCGTCATGCACGTCCTGCCCGAAGAGCTCGGACTGGGGCCGGACGGTGGGGGCCGCGAGCAACGCGCGGGTGAAGGCCTCCTGGGCTCCGGCGGACTCCCCGTTGAGCAGCCGCGAGGCGCCCAGGAAGATGTAGGCGCGGGCCAGCCGCTCCGGCTTCGTGTCCACCGGGTGGCGCTGGTAGAAGGCCGCGGCCTCGGTGAACTTCTTCGACGCGGCCTCCGGATCCAGGTTGTCGTAGAGGCCCTTGCCCTCATCGAAGAGGGCATCCCCCTGCGCGAGGGAGGCGGGCGGCGGCGGCGGAAAGAGGGTCGCCGGATCCACCCACGGGATGTCCGCCCGGGCGCCGAGCGCGTCACGCAGGTCGGTCTCGAGCCGGGAGGCGGTCTCGAAGTCGCTCGGGTCCACGGGGACGGCGAGCACCGCGACGCGACCCGCCCGGGCGGAGGGCAGGGCCGGAGGAGACTTCTCGGCCGGGGTGGGCGCCACGGGCGCGACCGGAGTGGGCTCCTGCGTCCGGGCCTGCACGGGGGCGTCCGAGGGTGCTTCCGATGCCTCATCCGCGAGGTCGGACGGGGACTCCGGAGCGGGCTCGGGCTTCGCGGGGGGTGCCTTCTTCTTCTTCGACCTGCGGGCCGAAGAGGTGGGCGCGCCACGGCGGGAAGCGGCCTCGGTGACAGCGGGGGCCGTACCCAGCAGGAGCGCGAGCGAGAGGGCGAGGGGGGTCTTCAGGCTCACGGGGCGGGATGCTAGCCGAGCCGGGGGGCCGGGCACCATGCCCCGCGCCAGGGGCACCAGGGGCGCGCTTCCGGGAGGACCCGGAGCCCGCCCCCGGTGGGGTCCTACACGTCGAGGTCCTCGACCTCGGTCGCGCTCTCCATGATGAATTTGAAGCGCGCGCTGACGTCGCGACCCATCAGGTCGTTGATGATCTGATCCGTGAGGAGCGGGTTGTCGATGGTCACCTTGAGGCTCTGGCGGACCTTCGGATCGAGCGTGGTCTCCTTCAGCTCGTCCGGCGTCATCTCTCCCAGACCCTTGAAGCGCATGACGTTGGGCTTGGCGTTTCCCTTGACCTTCTCGCGGATGATGCGGTCGCGGTGGACCTCGTCGAGCGCCCAGTACGTCTCCTTGCCGATGTCCACCCGGAAGAGGGGCGGCTGGGCGAGGTAGATGTGACCCTGCTCGATGAGCGGGCGCAGGTGCCGGTAGAAGAAGGTGAGCAGCAGCGTGGCGATGTGGTTGCCGTCGCTGTCGGCGTCCATCATCAGGAAGATGCGGCCGTAGCGCAGCTTGGTGATGTCGAAGTCCTTGCCGATGCCGCAGCCCAGGGCGCTGACGATGTCCGTGAGCTCCTTGTTGCCCACCACCTTGTCGGTGGAGGCCTGCTCGGCGTTGAGCACCTTGCCGCGCAGCGGGAGGACGGCCTGGGTGCGCCGATCCCGGCCCTGCTTGGCGCTACCACCTGCGGAGTCACCTTCCACGAGGAAGAGCTCGCTCTGGGCCGGATCCGTGGAGGAGCAGTCCGCCAGCTTGCCCGGCAGGTTGAGCCGGTGGCTGACGGCCGTCTTGCGGCTGACGGCCTGGGAGGCGGCGCGGCTGGCCTCGCGCGCGCGGGCGGCCAGGACGATGCGGGCCACCACCGACTCGGCGATGGACTTGTTGTCGTTGAGCCACTTCTCCAGCGCGGGGCGGATGACACCGTCCACCTGGGCCGTGGTCTCCGGGTTGTTGAGACGTCCCTTCGTCTGGCCCTGGAACTGCGGCTCCACCACGTACGTGGAGAGGATGGCCGTGACGCCCTCGCGGATGTCCTCCGCGGTGAGCGTGACGCCCTTGGGCGAGAGGTCGTGCGTCTCGATGTAGTTGCGCACCGCCTTCACCACGGCGCCGCGCAAGCCCGCCTCGTGCGTACCGCCCAGCGGCGTGGGGATGCCGTTGACGTACGAGCGGATGTGCTCGTCCGTGGCCTCCGTCCACACCAGCGCGGCCTCCAGGCGCACCCCGTTGTCACGCGAGTGGTAGAAGATGGCCGTGCTGCCCGACGGCACCACCGGCTTGCCCCGCTCGGCCACCACCTTGGTCAGGTACTCGGCGATGCCGCCATCGTGCTTGAACTCCTCCTTCACGGGCGGGCTGGTCGTCTCGTCCTTCCAGACGACCGTCATGCCCTTGTGGAGGTAGCTCTTCGCCTCGAGCCGCTCGCGCACGAGCTTCGCGTCGAACTTCAGCTTCTCGCCGAAGATCTCCGGGTCGGGCTCGAAGGTCATCGAGGTGCCGGTGCCGCGCGCCGGGCCCTCCACCTTGAGCGTACTGGTGGGCCTGCCCTTGCTGTACGTCTGCACGTGGCGCTTGCCGTCGCGCTTGATCTCCACGACGAGCTTGCGCGCGAGCGCGTTCACCACCGAGCTACCCACGCCGTGCAGACCGCCCGAGTGGATGTAGTTGCCCTGCTCGAACTTACCGCCCGCGTGCAGCGTGGTGAGGATGATCTCCACCGCCGGCTTCTTGTACTTGGGCATGATGTCGATGGGGATGCCTCGCCCATCGTCCACGATCGTCACCGTGCGGCCGTCCTTGTGGAGGGTGACTTCCACGGTGGACGCGTAGCCGTTGATGACCTCGTCCACCGAGTTGTCGAGGATCTCCCACAGCAGGTGGTGATAGCCCGTGCTGTCGGTGCCACCGATGTACATCGCCGGGCGCTTGCGGACCGGCTCCAGGCCCTCGAGGACCTGGATGTCCGCGCCCGTATAGGTCGTCTTCTTGGTCGTCGCCATGACTGTCTCCGGCTATTCCTTCTTCTGCTCCGGCAGCGGGATGTACTGAGGCGCGCGCAGCACCTCCTTCACCGCGTCCTTGCGCGACATCTCGTGGCCCTTGCCGCCGCGGCCCGTCACCTCGTAACGGCCCGGGTTCAGGGTGAGCTTGCGGCCCTTCTGCGTCTCGAAGGCGATGCCCGCCTCCTTGTTGCCGTGGGGCGCGACCTGGAAGTCCACCACCCGGTCTCCGTCCTCCACCTTGATGACGCTGACGCCCTTGCCCGGGCCGGCCAGCTCGTTGATCTCCGCCACCTTGCACACCAGCGCGGAGGTGCGCTCGGTGAGCACGGCCACCAGGTCCTTGTCCTCCACCGGCTGCACGCCGACGATCTCATCGCCCTCGCCCGTCTTGGCGTAGCGGCGGCCGGCGCGGGTGGAGATCTCCAGGTGCGGGGCGAGCGGGAAGCGCATGCCCAGACCCTGCCTGGTGACACCCAGCAGCTTCTCCGGGCGCCACAGGCGGCTGTCGAGCGACAGCGCGCCAACAATCCGCTCGCCGTCGTCGAACTTGAAGAGCTTCTGCACCGGATCGCCGTAGCCCGTGGAGGCGGGCACGTCGTTGAAGCGGGTGACGTAGGCGGTGCCGAAGTTGCTGAAGAGCACGAGGTTCGCCTTGAGGCTGCCGGCGAGCACCGTCATCACCGCGTCGCCCTCGCGCAGGCGGGTGGAGGAGGGATCCTTCACCTCGCGCACGCGCTTGATCCACCCGTCGCGGGTGATGACGACGTGGGCGTCCTCGTCGGCGATGAGGGCCTCGGCGTCGAAGGTCATCTCCTCGGCGCCGCCGCGGCTCACCTTGGTGCGGCGCTTCTGCATGCCGTAGGCGGCCTTCACCTCGGCCAGCTCGTCCTTCACCGTGCCCCACAGACGCGTGTTGCTCTTGAGCAGCGCCTCCAGCTCCTTGATCTGCTTGCGCTTCTCCTTCAGCTCGTTCTGGACCACGAGGATTTCCAGGCGGGCCAGCTTGTAGAGCTTCATCTCCAGGATGGCGTCCACCTGGAGCTCATCCAGCTTGAAGCGCGCGATGAGCTTCTTGGCCGCGTCCTGCTTGCCCTCGGAGGCACGGATGATGCGGATCATCTCGTCCAGGGCGTCGTAGACCTTCTCGAAGCCCTCGAGGATGTGGACGCGCTTCTTGAGCTCGTCGAGCTGGTACTGGATGCGCCGCTTGATGACCTCGAGGCGGAAGTCCAGGAAGTACTGGAGGATCTCCTTGAGGCCCAGGCGCTTGGGCGTCCCCACCTCCCGGTTCTCCGGGTTGGGCACCAGGCAGGTGAGGTTGACGTTGAAGTTCGTCTGGAGGGGCGTGTTCTTGTAGATGTACGCCATCACCAGCTCGGGGCTGGCCTCCTTCTTGAGCTCCATCACGATGCGCACGTCCTTGGTGGACTCGTCGCGCACGTCGACCACGAGCGGCAGCTTCCGCTCACGGACGATTTCCCCAATCTTGGCCACCAGCGTGGACTTGTTGACCGTGTAGGGGATGGAGGTGATGACGATCTGCTGGCCGCCGCGCTTGAGGTCCTCGAGCTCGTACTCGCCGCGCAGACGCACGCTGCCCTGGCCGGTCTCGTAGATCTCCTGCAGCTCCTTCTGGGAGTTGAGGATTTCGCCGCCGGTGGGGAAGTCCGGACCCTTGACCCACTTGAGGAGCTGCTTGACGGTGAGGTTGGCGTCATCCACGAGCGCGGTGAGCGCGTCGCACAGCTCGCCCAGGTGATGGGGCGGGATGTTGGTGGCCATGCCCACGGCGATGCCCGTGGTGCCGTTCATCAACAGGTGGGGAACGCGCGAGGGCAGGACGACGGGTTCCTGGCGGGTGCCGTCGTAGTTGGGACGGAAGTCGACCGTCTTCTGACCCAGCTCGTTGAGGAGCTCGTCGGCGAGCTTCTCCAGGCGGCACTCGGTGTAACGGTAGGCGGCGGCGGCGTCGCCATCGAGCGAGCCGAAGTTGCCGTGGCCGTCCACGAGGGGGTAGCGCAGGGAGAAGTCCTGCGCCATGCGCACGAGGGCGTCGTAGATGGCGGTGTCGCCGTGCGGGTGGTAGGGGCCCATGATGGCGCCGACGACCTGGGCGCACTTCTTGAACTTCGCCTCGTGGGTGAGGTTCAGGTCGTTCCACATGCCGTACAGGATGCGGCGCTGCACGGGCTTGAGGCCATCACGCACGTCAGGCAGGGCGCGCGAGGTGATGACGGACAGAGCGTAGTTGAGGTAGCGCCGGCGGGCCTCGTCGGCGAGCGCGGCGGGCGTGGCACCCCCCCCACCGCCACCAGCGGAGGCCGAGGCGACACCGTCACCGCCACCACCACCCGAGGCTCCCTGCTTCTTGCGCGTCTTGTTTTCCGCTTGTGCGAGCATGCTCATGTGTTCAGGTCAGGGCTGTCCGTATCCCAATGGAACGCGGGGTGCGGCTCACGCACTCCGTGCCCGGGCCAGCAAGTGATGAACCGGCGGGACTACCACGGCCATCCGTCAAAGGGAACAAAATCGAGGGGTTGCAAAGCCTCGGGGGTAGAGTGGCTATACGCATGTTCAGTGATTCGGGCCAGGAAATCCGTCTGGTTGGGGCCTCGGGGGTGGGGGTCTCACGCTTGCCTGCCTGGGTTGGAACCGGGACGACCGGTGGGCGCGGGGGCGTACTGGAAGTAGGGGGAGAAGGGATCTACTCGGGGGGTAGGCGGGCAAGGGCGGAGAAGGGCCTGCTTGCCCACTCAGGTAGGGCATGGGGGGCATGACGGTACGGCATGGACCCGGGGAGAGGGCCATTGGCGCATCCTGCATCGAGGGTCTGACACGACCTGGGTGGTTCGCCTGCCCGGCAGGACCTCGGACTGGCGGGGTAGCGTAGGCACCGGCCTCCGAACCTCCTGCCGAGGAGACATGCCATGTCCCCGTACTCCGCTGACCTGGATTCCCGATGCATGTGGCGGCTTCGCGTGAGGGCCTGGGGGCTCGTGGTGGGCCTCGTGATGCTCGCTGGCTGTGCGACCGGGTTGCCTTCGTCGGGGTCGATGGAGGGAAGTGGAGGCCCGGCGCCGTTGCCACTCCACTCCGTACAGGGCCGACTGGTCGAGACGGACGGTTTCGAGATGCTGCTGCTCCGAGCCGGGCTGGAGGACTCCGAACAGCTCCCCTCGCGAGCGGCGGACTTCACGCCCGAGGACGGGGCGGAGTTGTACGAGGAGTTGCTCGCCAGACCCGTGACCCTGGCCGGCTTCGGTCCGCGTCTGGTGGCCTCGTCTCTGCTGCGTGAGATCATGGAAGGCGAGGAGGAGCTGTCTCGCCCGGTCCTCCTCGCGCGCGTGGCGCGCTTCGCCGGGTTGGCGGTGCTGCGACCCGACGGCTACGTGGCGTGGGCGCTGAGTGGGCGGACCCAGCAGCGCGTGGGTCCGGTGGCGTTGAAGGAGGGGGCGCTGAGGGCGGGACCTTTCGAGGTGGGCGCCTTCTACGATGGTCGCAGTGGGGCCTTCTTCCCAGTGGATGAGCGCCTCGAACGCGTGAGGAGTCGTCCTCCGCTGGCCGAGGTGTACGACGACGGTGATGTCATCAACCGCTCCCTGGATGGAGCGGAGGACGTCTTCCGCGACACGGTGTTGGCACTGGGAGGGTTGGTGCTCCATCCGGGAGATGCGCTCGTCGCTCTCTCTCGGATGCCTCGGGGGGTGGCGGAGCTCGTCCTCCGCTCGCCGGAGTTCCTCGCGCGCTTCCGGTTGATGACACGGGGCGAGCAGATTCGCGCGCTCTCCCGGCTGTCCGTGACCGTGCTGGCGACCTATGGCTCCGCGATGGGGACCACCCGGACGGTGGCCTCGGTGGGCGGTGGCTTGGAGTCACTTTCCTTGCCTGCGTTGTCGCTGTCGGCGGATGGCGCGCTGGTTCTCGAGCGGGTCGTTCTCCCTGTGGGGCGCGCTGTCCGCGTGCTCGGCGGTGGACCGGGTGCCGCGGTGATCCTCCACATGGCCAACCAGTCGGTCCAGCAGGGCTCTGGCAAGGCAGGTTCGTCCGTACAGGCGAACAAGGGCCCGGGACAGTGGACACCGGTCAAGGAGTCCATGAGCCGGCGCGCGGCGCGCTACCAGCAGCAGATTTCCGGCCGGTCCGTGGATGAGTCATACATCGTTCGGAACGTACGGTTCGATGGATTCAAAGACGGTGTGCTGCTGGAATCCAAGGGACCCGGTTACGCCAATAAGTTCACCGACAAGCTGGAGCCCAAGCCGTGGTTTACGAGGGGAGCTCGTAACATGGTGGAGCAGGCTCAACGACAATTCCAAGCCGCAAAGGGCACGCCCATCCAGTGGCACGTAGCGGAGGCGAAGGTGGCTGATGCCATCCGAGTACTCTTCAGGAATAATCGTGTGCGGGGGATCGTGGTGGTTCATACCCCATCACTTCCATGAAGGAGGATGGTTTGATCGAGACCTACTACGCAGGGGCCTACTGGGGAGCTCGAAAGGAGTCTCCCGAGGAATGTGGGCGTCGCGCGGAGGTCTTGTTCACTGCATTGCGCTCGGTCGCCCCTGACTTCGCTCATTGGCTCAAGCAAGGGCGGTCTCTCAAGGAGGCACTCAAGCACCCCATCGAGATGAACCAGGCCTCTCTGACGAAGATGTTTCGTCGTGGGAAGGACCGTGTGTTCGACGAGCTTGGCTTTCGTATCAGTGGTTGGAATGGCGCCAGTGACTACGAAGCCAGCTCCTTCCTCATCTGTGCGGGGATGTATTCGGAGCTTGTCTCCAATTCATGCGTGTTCACCATTCCCAGTTCGGGTCCAGACAACAAGGAGGGCCCGAACGCGCAGCGGGTGCTGACTGCGGCCGTGCTCTCCGGGATGGTGCGTGCCATGGCGATGGCCTGGGAGCCGGAATGGGCAATCGCCACATCCACCGCGCACAGGGATCTCATCCCAATGCCCCAGCCCACGAGGCTGTGGGGCTGGGTGACCTACTACTCGGACCAGTTGGGGAGGGTGCCTCCGCTGCCTGCTCCCGTGCGCATGGAGCGGGTCGAGGACAAAGGCACGCTCGTCGTCCTCACTCCCGAGCGGTTCACCGCGAGCAACCCCGAGCACGTCGCATTGGCGAAGCGCGTGGGCGAGCTGCTGGACCGCGCGGGGATTCTGGGTCCCCCGCTTCGCTGAAGGGCCGTGCCCCCGCGCCTACTTGTTCTCGACGCCGACGCGCTGGCCGCCCTGCTTCGCGGTTCCCCAGGAGCCGCGGCGGAAGATCTTCACCTTGCCGCTGCTCGCACTGCCGCTGAGCATGCCGGGGAGGGTGGCCTGGATCGCCTTGCTGCCGGGCGGGTGGTAGACGATGCGCACCTTGCGGCCCGAGGGCAGGTCGCTGCTCGCGTCGATGAGCAGGTAGACGGTGTTGCCCTCGATGTGGATGCGCTCGGGATCTCGCCGGTTGTCGAGCTCGGTGAGCAACTCGCCATCATCCACGGTGCGGGCCTCGGTCGTGAGCCGCCGGACCTTCACTCGCAGGAAGCTGTCCGACTTCGTGCCGGAGAGATCCCTCGTCCCCTGGACGATGATGGCCAGGTCCGCGCCGTTCTCGGGGGCCTTGCCGGAGAGCTTCAGGCCCGATTGGGTGCTCGCATCCGTGTCGAGCAACAGGGTGGTGTTGGCGCAGCGGATGCCGCACTCCTGTCCGAAGGGGAGCTTGTCGAAGCGCAGCCGCAGCGCGAAGTCGCTGCCCTGGGGACCCACCGTCCCTTCCACGACCACGGGGCGCTCCTCGTCCGCGGGGGGGGTGTAGCGGAAGGTGGCCCGGTCCTTGGCCACGGCACTCGTGGCGAGCAGGGTCAGGGCCAGGGGGAGCAGGGGGGTCCTCAAGGTGGGGGCTCCTTGGGTAGGGGGAAAAAGGGTCCACATTCAAATGCGAAGCGGTGTTCCACCTCAAGAGCGGTTCCGTGCCCGAGTGCAACGCGTAGAGTGGGGCCGGACGCAGTGGGGCGGAGGCCCGCCCGGAGGATGCCAATGGAATCGCTGTACGTGCGCCAGTTGAAGCTCGGGCCCATGGACAACTTCGTGTACCTGGTGGGCCCGAAGGACTCGGACGAGGTGCTGGTGGTGGACGCGGCGTGGGACGTGCCCGCCATCGAGCAGGCCCTCGCGCAGGATGGCAAGCGCCTGGTGGGTGCCTTCGTCTCGCACTGCCACGGCGATCACACCAACGGGCTGCCGGAGCTGCTCTCGCGCCATGACGTGCCGGTGTACGCCCAGCGTGCCGAGGTGGACTTCTCCGCGGACCTGCGCAACCTCGCCGGAGGCGCGCTGCGTCCGCTGGGACCGGGTGACTCGCTCACGGTGGGCCGCCGGGGCTTCCAGGCGCTGCACACCCCGGGACATACGCCGGGCTCTCACTGCCTGCTGGCGCAGGATGCGCTGGTGTCGGGCGACACCGTCTTCATCAACGGCTGTGGGCGGTGCGACCTGCGAGGGGGAGACCCGGAGGCGATGTACCGCTCGCTGTCACAGGTGCTGCTGAAGGTTCCGGACAGCACCCGGCTCTTCCCCGGGCACGACTACGCGGACGTGCCGGTGGCGGCCATGGCGGACGTGCGCCAGCACAATCCGTACTTCGCCTTCCCGGACGTGGCCTCCTTCGTGGCCTACCGGATGCGCCCGAGGCGCTGAGCCCTACCGGCGGCCGGAGGTCAGCGAGTAGCCCAGGCCCTCGGGGCGCGCGGCGCGCAGGGACCAACGGGCGAAGAGCCCGAGCAGCGCGAGCGAGACGAACGACCAGAGCCCGGCCCAGGCCCACGAGGGCACGGGGGTGAGGTTGGCGAGCAGGGAGGCGTCGCTGACGGAGCTCGCGGCGCCGTGCCCCAGGTCCGAGCGCAGATCGAAGGCCACGTAGAGGGCGGTGAAGGCGGCCAGGAGGAGGTTGAGCATGTCCACGCCGCCATCCGGGAGGTACTTCGCCGCGAGCCCCAGCGCGAGCGCGGTACCCAGGCAGAAGCCCAGGGTGATGCTGTCACCGGCGTACAGCACGCCCATTACCGCGAGGCCCACGCACGCCACGAGGAGCACGAGGCGGCGCAATCGGAAGCGGAAGGTGGCGAGCAGCAGGAAGGCACCCGCGAGCGCGCTGCCCACGTACCCCGCGGAGAAGACGGCGACCTGCGCCATCATGCTGGCGGGCAGCCGGGACAGACAGGCTCCGGAGTCATTGGCGGAGAGGGTGATGCGGTCCACGGCGCCACCGGCGAGCAGGGTGGCGAGCGCGTGACCACTCTCGTGCACCATCACCACCAGCAATTTCAAGGGCCACAGGACGGGCGAGTCCCAGAAGTACCAGCCCGCGCCCAGGAACAGGAGGAGAAGGGCCACCCGGCCGAAGTCCAGCTTTGCGCCGCTCGAGGTCTGCATGCGGGGCCGAAACACGTCCGGGCATGGGTTGTTCCGCGCGCTTCCCTCCGCGCCAGGGAGGGCCGGGGAGGGAGCGGGCGGACCACGTGTACGCCCCCTCTCCCTCTGGGAGGGGGCTGGAGTGCGGGTCATGCCCTTCCGCTTTCGTCAGAGACCATCGCCAGCGGGCGGAAGAAGCGATAGGGAAGGGGCAACATGAAGAAGACGCTCCTGTTCCTGTCGCTCATGGCTGCCCCGGCGCTGGCTGGGGAGGGGAAGTGGACCCCCCAGCAGGTCCTCGAACTCGATCCGGCGTGGCTGAAGGCCCAGGGTCTCCAGGTGTCTCCCAGGAAGCTGTGGGATCCCAAGCGGGGCACGGGCCTGTTGGCGGGCGCGGTGAACGTGGGTGGTTGCTCGGGGGCCTTCATCTCCGAGTCGGGCCTGGTCATCACCAACCACCACTGTGCCTTCTCCATCATCCAGGAGCACAGCTCGCCGCAGCGCGATCTCATCACCCAGGGCTTCCTCGCCAAGGGCCGTGAGGAGGAGCTGCCGGGCAAGGGCGCGCGCGTCCAGGTTCCGCGCAGCTTCACGGACGTGACGAAGGAGATGTTCGCGGCGGTGCCGGCGGGCGCGGATGATCTCGCGCGGCAGAAGGCGATGGAGCGCAAGGAGAAGGAGCTGGTCGCCGAGTGCGAGCAGCGCCCGGCCACGCGTTGCAAGGTGGCGAGCTTCGACGGCGGGCTGCAGTTCGTGCTGATCGACTCGGTGGAGCTGGCGGACGTGCGGCTGGTGTACGCGCCGCCGCGCGCGGTGGGTGAGTACGGCGGCGAGGAGGACAACTGGATGTGGCCGCGCCACACCGGTGACTTCGCCATCCTCCGGGCCTACACGGCTCCGGACGGCTCGGCGGCGCAGTTCAGCGCGCGGAACGTGCCCTACAAGGCCGAGTTCTTCTTCCCGCTGGCCACCCAGGGCGTGAAGCCGGACGACTTCGTGATGGTGCTGGGCTACCCCGGCATCACCTTCCGCGCGCTGCTCGCGGACGACATGGCCGAGCGCCAGACGCGCTACTACCCGCGCGTCGTCGACGTCTACGGCGAGCTCATCCGCATCCTCGAGGAGGAGGGGGAGAAGGATCCGGCGGGGAAGATCGCCGTGGCCTCGAGCCTCAAGGGCCTGCACAACCGCTACAAGAACGCGGGCGGGCAGCTCGCGGGGCTCAAGCGCGGACACATCGTGGAGAAGCAGCGCGAGGCCGAGGCGGCGGTGGTGGCCTGGGCGGAGAAGCGCAAGGAGTACGCGGGCGCGCTGAAGGCCCGCGCGGAGCTGCTCTCCCTGCAGGCGGAGAAGGGGAAGGGCTTCGAGCGCGAGTTCCTGCTCGACGTGCTGAAGGGGGGGTCGAAGGGGCCGGCCCTGGCGGTGACGCTGGCGCGGCTGGCGCGGGAGCGGGCGAAGCCGGACCTCGAGCGCGAGCCCGAGTACATGGACCGTGAGCTGCCCCGGTTGAAGGACCGGCTCGAGCGCGAGCAGAAGAACTTCTTCGCTCCGGCGGACAAGCGGGCCCTCCTCGCGCTGGTGCGGCGGGCGCAGGCGCTCGGCGCGGGCGAGCGCATCGCGGCGATCGACAAGCACTTCGGCCGCACGTACGCGGAGAAGGAGGTGTCCGCGAAGATCGACGCCCTGTACGCCGGCTCGAAGGTGCTGGATCTGGCGGAGCGGCAGAAGATGTCCGGCGAGACGGAGGCGCAGCTCCGGGCGCGGAAGGATCCGCTGCTGGAGCTGGGCTTCGATCTGGCGACCGAGATGGTGGCGCTGGACGAGCTGAGGGACCGCCGCCTGGGCGCGAACGTGCGGCTGATGCCCGAGTGGCGCAAGGCGGTGCTGGCGCACGCGGGCAAGCCGGTGGCGCCGGACGCCAACGGCACGCTGCGGGTGACGTTCGCGAAGGTGAAGGGCTACTCGCCTCGGGACGGGGCCTTCTACACGCCGCAGACGACGCTGGCGGGCGTGATGGAGAAGCACACGGGCCAGGAGCCCTTCAACGTCCCGGAGAAGGTGGCCGCCGCGGCCAACGCGAAGCGGTACGGGCCCTGGATGGACAAGCGGCTGAAGGACGTGCCGGTGAACTTCCTGGCGGACGCGGACACCACGGGTGGCAACTCGGGCAGCCCCACGGTGAACGGCAAGGGGCAGCTGGTGGGCGTCAATTTCGACCGCGTGTGGGAGAACGTGGCCAATGACTTCGGCTACAACCCGGATGTGGCGCGCAACGTGAACGTGGATGTGCGCTACGTGCTGTGGTTGTTGGATCAGGTCGAGGACGCCGACGGGCTGCTGCGTGAGCTGGGCGTCCGCAAGGGGCCCAAGGCCCAGGAGCGCCGCTGATGTCGGAGAGTGCCGGGAGCGGGCAACCTCCCCTGCCGGTCTTCGGACCGGAGGAGAAGGTGTGCGGCAACTGCAAGCTGTGGGCGGCTCACTCGGTGGATCACCGCGGCTGGGTGGGCGTGTGCCGGTTGCAGCCGGAGCGGGGGCTGTTTCCGCCCTCGGCACCTCTCTGCAACAAGTTCCTGCGGCGCGGGGTGGCCGCGAAGGTGGCCGAGGAGACGGCGCGGCGCGAGCGGTCGGTGCGCGGCGTGGGGCCGGTGGTGCGGCGGCGGGAGCGGGATCCGAACGAAGTGGTGGACCTGGAAGGGCTGGAGCTGAACATGACGCGCGCGGAGTTGATGGAGCTGATCCGGGAGGCGGTGGGCGAGGGCGGTGAGGCCCCGCTGGCCAACAAGTGGGAGGGCGGCACCCTCAAGCTGGTGCCCGGCAAACCGGACGTGCAGGGGAAGGACATCCCCATCGACACCTTCTTCCACAAGATCGTCATGGTCCGGGACAAGCTTCGGGTGATGGAGCAGAAGCTCAACGCTCACCCGAAGCTGTCGGACGCCGAGAAGGTGGAGATGCAGAGCTACATCACCCGCATCTACGGCTCACTGACGAGCTTCAACCTCCTGTTCCGCGACAAGGAGGACTTCTTCGTGGGCTCCAAGTCGGAGGACTGAGGCCGGAGGACCGGGCTCAGGACTCCAGGTCGTGCTCCTCCAGCTCGGCCAGGGCCCGCTGGCGGCCCCGGTGCAGGGCGCTCTTCACGGTGCCCTCGGGGATGCGCAGCATGGCGGCGATTTCCGGGTAGCTGTAGCCGCGCATCTCCCGCAGCCACAGCACCTGGCGCTGCTGCTCACTCACCTTCTCCAGGGCCTCCTCGAAGTGGCGCTGCATCTCGGTGCCCACCGCCTGGGCCTCGGGAGAAGCCGGGGCCTCGGGCTCGTGCTGCAACCGCTCGCGGCGCTTGCGGGCGCGCAGCCAGTTGATGCTGCTGTTCACCATCACACGATGCAACCACGTGGAACATGCGGAGCGGCCGTCGAATCCGCTGGGGCGTTGAGCCAGGCGGGTGAAGACGTCCTGCACCACGTCCTCCGCGTCATCCGCGTCGCCCACGATGCGGCGTGCGATGGCCAGCGCCCGTGTGCGGTACTGGCGGTACAGCTCGGCGAATGGGGGAAGGGCAAGAGCCGTGGCATCCATGGTTGAGCCTCCTCGACACCCTCATCGGGTGTCTGGAAGCTGGAACGAATGGACCACCAAAAGGATCTAATCAGGACGCGCTTCACTCCGCGTCACACCTACTCCGACTCCTCTTCCTGTTTGGTGAGACCCCACTCCTTGAGCCGTTTGAAGAGGGTGGAGCGGGCCACGCCCAGCTCCCGGGCCACGCGCTCGCGGTTGTTGTTGTAGCGGCGCAGGGCGGCCTCGACGATCTGCCGCTCGAGCTTGAGGAGCATCTGCTCCAGCGTCATGCCCGGAGGCAGCTCCGGCACGGACACGCCCGTCTCGCGGTTCACCTCCTGATCGAAGGTGATGTCGGCGGCGTCGATGTTGGGGCCCTTGCGCAGCAGCAGGGCGCGGTGCACCACGTTGCGCAGCTCGCGGATGTTGCCCGGCCAGGTGTGCTGCTGGAGCCGCTCCACGGCGGAGGGCGTGAGCCGCACCGTCTGGCCCCGGGGCGAATAGGTGCGCAGGAAGTGCTCGGCCAGGGAGAGGATGTCGCCCCGCCGGTTGCGCAGGGGCGGCAGGTGGAGGGGTACCACGCAGAGGCGGTAGTACAGGTCCTCGCGGAAGCGGCCCTCGCGCGAGGCGGCGAGCAGGTCGCGGTTGGTGGCGGCGAGGACGCGCACGTCCACATGGCCGGGACGGCTGGCACCCACGCGCTTGATTTCCCCGCTTTCCAGCGCGCGCAGCAGCTTGGCCTGCAGGTCCAGGGGCAGCTCGCCAATCTCGTCCAGGAAGAGGGTGCCACCGTCGGCCTCCTCGAAGGCTCCCTTGCGCGCGTTGGTGGCGCCCGTGAACGAGCCCTTCTCATGGCCGAACAGCTCGCTCTCGATGAGCTCCTTGGAGATGGCGGCGCAGTTGACGGGGATGAAGGGCTTGTCGGAGCGCTGGGAGCACTCGTGGAGGGCGCGGGCCACCAGCTCCTTGCCGGTGCCGGACTCGCCGAGGATGGTCACCGCGGCGGAGGACGGGGCCACGCGCTCGATGAGCTCGGTGAGCTGCCGCACGGACGGGTCGTTGCCGATGATGCCGTGGAAGGACAGCTCCTTCCGGGTCGGGGTGATGGGCTCGAGGATGAGGTCCGTCTCGCCCAGGCGCAGTGTCGTGGGCAGGCCCACCAGCACCTCGTAGATGCGCACGGAGCCCATCCAGGTGCCGTTGGTGGAATTGGTATCCACCACGTGGAAGTGGCCGTCGCGCCGCGTCACCTTGAGGTGGCGGCCGGAGATGAAGGGATCCTGGATGACGAGATCGCAGGACGGGTCCTTGCCCACGGTGAAGCTGTCGCCGTCACCGCTGAGCTTGCGGACGCTCTCGTTGGCACCCTGCTTGATGCGCACCTGCGCGGGCTGCCAGCGCGAGGCGGAGTCACGGGCCTGGACCTCCGTGCGGGAGCCGACCTCGGTGGGCCCCTCGGACTGGCCGCTGCCATGGAGCCGGAACACGGCGCGCCACTGACCGAGCGCGATGTCCGAACCATCCGCGAGCACACCCCTGCTCAGGGTGGCGCCGGCGACCTGGGTACCCTTACCCGACAGGTCCTCCAGGGTGCACTGCTCGCCATCGAAGACGAGGGCCACCTGCTGCCGGCTCACCTCGGGGTCGGGGACGACGACGTCGCTCTTCTCGCCGCGACCGAGCACCATGCGCTCGCGTCCCAGACCCACCCGCAACACCTCCTCGCCCCGACGAAAGAAAACCAACTCCGGCATCGAGCACTCCCTGTGAAGTCGCGGGACACTCCTAACCCGTGGAGTATCCGACACGCAACTCCCGGAACTGATTTTCAGGGTAGAGTCCCTCTGCCCGACCCGGAGAGTAGCGTTCCCAGGGGGAGGGGGGCTGATGCTCCCTCTCCCGAAGGGAGAGGGGAAGGTGCCGCGAGTCAGTCTCGGAGGCCCCTTTCGTGGTCCTGGCTGGAGGGGATCAACGCAACTGCGGTTGCTGCTGCTGCTGGCGGGCGGGGCCGAAGTTGGGGCGGTTGAAGAAGCCGCCCAGGTGCGCCACGCGGAACTTCGGGTCGGTCTTGTCCGCGGGCAGGATGGACAGGCCCGCGCCCAGCAGGCCCAGCCGCTTCACGAACTCCGGCTCGGCGCGCAGCTTGAAGTCCATGTCCGGCTGGCTCACGTCCAGCCGCTGACCCAACTTCACGGTGCCCGAGCCCTGGACCTCCAGGTCCTCGCTCTTGGCCTGCAACGCCTCCACGGTGCCCAGCCCCTTCTCGATCTTGATGCGCGCGTCGATGTCACCCAGCGCGATCCTCGGCAGGTCCATTGGCGTGGGCTGGCCGTACATGGGCACGGTGATGTTGCCGCCCTGGATGAGCAGCCCCTTCGTGTCCAGCGAGAGCTGGCCGTTGGCCTGGCTCAGGTCGGGCTGGCCGCGGGTCTTCGGGAGGGTGAGGTCGAGCGAGCCGTTCAGCTTGCCCGCCAGGTCCATTCCGCTGAAGCCCTTGAGGTTGCCCGCGGAGGGATCCAGGTCCGACAGCTTCACCGCCACCTTCACATCGCCCAGCCCGCCGACGTTGCCGCTGAGCGAACCGTTCATCAGGTTCGCGTGGAAGGCCAGGCCCGGGGGCAGCAGCGAGGGACGCACCGCCACCGAGTCGATGTTGAGCGGCTCTCCCATTTCCTCGGGGCCGGGGAGCATGCCCGTGTTGCTGGCCAGCATGCCGTGCAGCTCGGGCGTCATCCCGTTGGGCACCTTGCTGAGGCGCACGTTGGTGGCCGTCAGCCCGCGCAGCCCCGGCCGCAGCGAGCCGATGCGCAGCGCGTACCCCGCGTCCGCCGCCGCGTCCACGGCGCGCCGCCGCAGCGTGTCGTACGGGAAGGTGAGGAACAGGCACAACACGAAGGCCACGAGCGAGAACGCACCGTAGCCAACGACGAGCTTCCAGCGGGCGATCTTGGTTTCCGCGGCCATGGTCATTGCTTCATCTTGTAGGTGGAGACGGTCGTCCACGCCGTCAGGGTTTCCGTGGCGTCGCGCGGCTCGAGGCGCAGGCTCTTCACCTTCACCACGCCCGGTCCGCTCTCCACCATGGTCAGGAAGTCATGCAGCTTGCGCAGGTCCACGTCGGTGAACGTCAGCTCCACCGAGCTCTCGACGATCTGCCCGTCGCCGATGCCCACGTCGTTCTTGGGCGTCATGTTGGGCACGGTCAGCCCCGCCTGGGTGGCCTTCTCCTCGACGTAGCTCATCAGCCTCACGTCGCTGCCGGTGAGCTGCTGCTCCACCATCTGCCGCTGCTGGGCGGCCTCGCGGTAGCTGGCCGCCAGCGCCTGCACCTCGCGCAGCTTCGCCAGCTTCTGGTCCGTGCGCTTGCGGTAGTTGCTCGCGCTGTTGGAGAAGGAGAAGAGGATGACGAAGAGCACGAAGGCCAGCACCGCGCCTCCGGTCCCCAGCACCATCTGGCGCTCGCGGGTGGTCAGCCGGTCGAACCAGGCTCGCGCGTCGTTGAGGAGTCCTCGAAGCTTTTCCATGTCCTAGCCCTCCCCGCCTTGCGGCTGCTCGGGGCACTGCACCTGTATGTCCAGGCGGAACGAGACCTTGTTGCCATCCCGCGTCTTCTCCACCTTGCCCTCCTTCACTTCCTTGAAGCAGCGGTGGCCCTTGATCGCCGAGGCGATGGTGTCGATCTGCTTGGAGCTGTCCGTGAGGCCTCGCACGCTGATGCGCTCAAGGTCGATGTCGATACGGTCGAACGTCACCGGAACGTCCGCCGGCACCCGCTGCGTCATCTCCGCCAGCAGGTTGACGGCCGACAGCTTCGGCAGCGCCGCGGCCGGGCTCTCCACGCCCTTGAGGCGGTTGAGCGCGATGTCGTAGTTCTTCTCGCACGAGCCGAGGATGCGCTGGGTGACGTCGCACAGCACGGCGTCCACCTGGGCTTCGCGGCGCGCCAGCACGGAGTTGCGCACCACGCCGCTGGCGATCAGCAGCAGGAGGAGGGTGGCGGCGAACGAGGCCAGCAACCCCACCTTGTCCTTCACGTAGTCGTAGTCACCCTTGAAGGCGAACTCGCCCCGGCGCAGGTTGAAGCGCGGCGCCTTGGCGCCCGAGGCCTGGCCGCGCAGCGCGAGCGAATACGCCTGCATCGCCAGCGGCTGCTCCGAGGCGGACACCGCGCCGGAGGACTCCGGCGGCAGCGCCAGCACGCGCGCGGGAACCCCGAGGTCCTTGCTCAGCTGCTCGGCGATGCCCGGCATGCGCGCGGTGCCACCGCACAGCAGCACGGCGCCCACCTGCCGGCGGGTCCGCGCGGTGAAGGCCTTGAAGGACGGACGCAGCTCGCGCAGCACCGGCTGCAGGCCGCGCACGAAGGCCGCCGCGGCGCGCTCCCCATCCGGCCCCTGGGCCTGGGCCTCGCTCGCCAGCGCTCCGTGCGCCTCCTTCCAGTGGTGCGCTTCCGGCAGTGGCGTCTGGAACTCGGTGGCCAGCGCGCGGCTGAGGCCCAGTCCACCACCGGAGAAGGTACGCGCGAACTCCACGCCCATCCCCGGGCGGCCAATGGCCACCGTCGTGCGCTCGTGGCCGATGTCCACGATGGCCACCGCCTCCGCGTCCAGGCCCGCGAAGAGGCCAGGCTGCTGCATCAGCAGGTTCTGGTAGGTGATGCCCGGGTGCGTCACCACGCGCGGGTCCACTCCCGCCTCGTTCAGCATCTCGAGCAGCGTGGTCAGCTCCTCGCGGCGCACCACGCCCACCAGCAGCTCGCTGCCCTTGTCCTTCACCTGCGTGGCCACCTGGTAGTCGAAGACGGCGTCGCCCAGGTCGAAGGGAATCTGGCTCTCCACCTCGAAGGGGATGGTGGCCTCGATGCGCTTGGGATCGGTGAAGGGCAGGGCGAGCTGGTGCGTGGCCAGCGACGGGCCGGGCAGCGCCACCACCACCTGATCGGCGTGCTGCAGCTCCGGGCGCGCCAGCAGCTCGCGCAGCGCCGCGCGCAGCGTCTCCTGACGGTCACCCTCGGGGGCGCGGCGCACCTCGGCCCAACCCTTCACGGCCGAGTTTCGCGTGGTTGCATCGAGCAGCAACCCCTTCACGGAGTGGCTGCCCAGGTCCAGACCAAGAATCCGGGCCATTCGTTATTCCTCTCTCCAATACAGGAGCTTGCCCAGCGCGTCGTCGAGCCGGACCACGGCGGTGATCGTCTTCTGGACCGATCCCGCCTCTCCCACGGACTTGATGGTGAAGGTGGTGCTCTTGTCGCCCAGCAGCCGGTTGCCGGCCACGTTCGCCTTGAGCTGGGGGTTGACGGCGATGCCCGCGCTCTCGATGGTGCTCACGAAGTCCGCCACGCTCGTGCCGAAGAAGCTGAAGGCCCGCGCCGCGCGGATGCGGGTGATGAGCTCCTGCACGAAGACAGGGTCATTCAACCGCGGGTCCGGGCGCGCCGGGTCCGCCGCCGACCGGATGGCCATGTACATCATCATCGGATCATCCGTGTTGACGTTGGGCTTGGAGTTGATGTCCGGGTACACGGTGAGCCGGTCCCGGAAGGCGGCCATGAAGCGGTCGTTCACCCCGTGCACCCGGTACAGCTCGTCCAGGCTGTCGAAGCGGGCGTTCTTCGGCTCGTAGCGCGGCTCGTAGCGGCTGTAGGGCGAGCCCTCGTCGGCGAAGCCGCCCGCGAACGGGCCCACCGCGCTGGTGAGGTTGAGCTGGGACTGCATCTTGTCCTCGTCCACCCAATCCTTGATGGCGATGATGACGTCCCGCGGGTTGACGCGCACGCGGTTGGCGTCCTCGCGCGAGAACAGGAACTCGAAGCGCTTGTCCTCGAGCAGGTCTATCAGCCGCAGCACGGTGGGCAGCGCATCACCGCTGCCGGCATTGAGGCGGTGCAGGTTGAGCTTCTCCTCCTCGTCGGAGATGGTGGCGAGGAAGCAGCCGGAGAAGCTGCCAAAGGAGCGCTTCGCGGGGGCCAGGGACAGCTCGGTCGACACCTCGTCGTCGTCCTCATGGAGCACGGGAGCGGCCGAGGCATCATCCTCCTCGCCATCCGCCCCGCCGGACGGCACCAGGCCCTTGAGCATATGGCAGTCCACACGCGCCAGCTTCCACAGCTGGATGTTGAGCGAGGAGGCCGGCTGCTGGCCGCCAGGCGCCGCACCGCCTCCGGTGAGCCCCTTGAGGAGATCCCCGATATTGGGGATGGGCGTCTGGTCCACCTGCTTCTGGAAGCGCAGCAGCAGCCGCGAGAGCGCCACGCCGGAGCGGGCCATGTACATGGCCTGCACCTCGTCGCGCTGGTTGGCCGCCAGCTGCAGGTCCACGCGGGTGTTGTAGGCGAACTCCGTCGCCACCACGGTGAGGATCGTGATCGCCACCACCGCGATGATGAGCGCCACGCCACGCTGGCGGCGGTTTCCCCGGGCATCGCGGCGGGCGCCTGCCCGCCGGGCCTCTCTGTGCTTGGGGCTCGTCATCATCAGTACCTGGGAAGCTCCGTGTTCAGCATCACACGGGTCTGGGTGGTGTAGCTCACTTCCTTGCCGTTCTCGTCGAGCGTCACCAGGGTGATCCGAACACGCGTGGGGAGCTTGGACTTCAGCTCGGTCCGGCGGGTGTCCCACTCGTCCTCCCACTCCTTGCGCTCGGAGTCCCAGTAGGCGAACTCCAGCCGCTTCACTCCCTCGAAGAGGACATCCGTGGTTCCACCACGGTCCATCCGGCCTTCAACATTCGGATTCACGCGGCGCATCAGATCCATGCGACCGTTGGCCCCTCGTTCCGAGGACGACTGGACGGAATACTCCACGATCGCCTGGTCGGACTCCTTGGCGTCCGTGTACAGCCGCTGATGGGCGAAGGTGGTGAAGGTGAGCTGGTCCTGCTCACCGATGAAGTTGGTGGGCCGGTCGTTCTGATCGCGGTAGCGCTGGCCGTCGTAGCGGTCGCTCACGTACGCCGAGCCGATCTCCCGGGCCATGCGGTTCATGGCCGCGCGCAGCATGCGGTAGTGATCGGCCTCTTCCTCCACCACTTCCTTGGCGTGGAAGCCCGTCTGGAAGGCCATGCCCACCATCGCGCCCATGAGGGCGGTGATGGCCACGGCGATCATGATCTCCATCAGCGTGAAGCCACGACGCACCTGACGCTTCATCGGCTCAACCTCCCCCCACCCGGCAATCCTCCGCCCGGTACCATGCCGCCCGCGCCACCCCCGCGCTGCTGGAGCCAGTCCGAGCGCCGCATCAGCGGCTGGCCCGTCTGCGGGTGCATCATCTGGCCGTTGGGGCCGGGTACGGCGCCCTGCACGATGAAACCGGTGGCGGGGTCCACCCACTGGTTGGAGACGTCACTGCTGTCACCGGGAGTGGACGAGAAGCCGCCGTTGCGATCCGAGCCGGGGCCCAGCGATACCACGTGGGTGACCAGGTCCAGGCTCTCCACCTGCGTGCCCTCCCGCCAATAGACGGTCAGGTGCACCTCGCGGACGGTCTGGGTGATCTGCTGCACCATCTGCGTGAACATGGGCTGGGCCATGCCCATCATGGCGCCCGCCATGGGGCTGGCGGTGGTCTGGGAAGGGCCGCTCTTGTCGTCGTTGCCCCCGCCCGCGCCGAACATGGAGGCGATGCCACTGAGGTCTCCGCCCTCGCCGATGGGCAGGTTGAAGATGGCGCCGACGAGCTGCTCGGGCGACACTCCATCCGTCTGCGGGGCGATGATCTTCGCCCGCCACTTGAAGTTGTCCCAACCCTCCTGGGAGAAGTCGCCGGACTCCTCGTCATCGTCGTTGGAGAAGCCCTCGTCGTAGAGCTTCTGCTCCAGGTCCGTCATCTTCGAGCGGGCCAGGAGCGTGGCCACGGTGAGCTTCTTGGCGTAGGCGTGGTTGGCCACCGCGCCGGAGTTGATGTCGAAGATGGCCATGAGCGCCAGCGCCAGGATGGCGAGCGCCACCACCGTCTCCAACAGGGTGAAGCCACGGGTGCGTCTCATGATTTGGGCACCTCCAGGGCCTCGCCCACGATGGAGACCTTACCGGTCAGCGGTGACACCACGAGCGTCCAGACGTTCTCTCCCTGGCGCACGTAGACCTGGGCCTTCTCCGTGAAGCCCTGGGGGAAGAAGTAGAGGAAGGCCACGCCCTGTTCGGCGGGCTCGCGCTGGTGGCGCGTCCACACGGAGACGGAGACGTCCTGGGGCAGCTCGCGCGGCCGGAGCTCCTCGGCGGTGAATTCGGAGAAGCGCGCGGCCTCCTCCACGCGGTTCTCCTCCTGGGCGAGGAGCTCGTCCAGACCGGGCATGTCGTCGTCGCCGCGGGTGAAGTTGCGGCGCGAGTCGCTCCGCCCCGCGTTGCGCTTGTCGTCCTCGCGCGCGCGGCTCTCCTCGCGCAGCATGTCGTCGCGGTTGCGCGCGGTGGTGATGTTCGCCGCGGCGCACTCGGCGCGGTAGCGCGTGGTGCCTTCCTCGGCCTTGGGATCGGGCAGCTCGAAGACGAGCCGGCACGTCTTCCCGCTGAGCGCGGCGGTGTCGTACAGCGAGCGGATGACGCCGGCCAGCTCGCTGGCGGAGGCCTTGGCCTTGGCGCCGGTGATGGCGCCAATGGAGACGGTGACGGCGGCGAACAGCACCGCGGCGATGCCGAGCGCGATGGACACCTCGATGAGGGTCAGTCCGCGCTCCCGGGCCCTGCGCTGGGCGAGGGTGCTCATGGTTGCTCTCCCCTGGCCGCCTCCTGCTGCTCGGGCGTCCCCACGATGGCGTTGTTCAGCACGCCGCCGCTGATGAGGTCCGCGTCCTCTCCGCTCCCGCCGGGCAGGCCATCCGCGCCGTAGGACATGATGTAGCCCTTCCCGTTGTCGGACATCCGGTACTGGTAGGCGCGTCCCCAGGGATCGTTCGGGACCTCCTTCAGCAGCCCCACCTGGAGCAGCGGATAGAAGTTCTCCGCCTGGGAGGGGAAGCGCCCCGTGATGCGGTGGTAGGACTTGAAGTAGCCCTCCAGTCCGCGGATCTCCGCGCGCGCCTGGCGCTGAAGGGGACTGAGCGTCCTGTCGAACGTGAGGCTGGCGATGCCGAAAGCCCCCGCGGTGGCCAGGACGATGACGATGCCGACGAGGAGCCGCCCCACGCGGGACGGGCGCGCCGTCTCTTCGGTCTGCTGCTGCGTGGGTGCGTGCTCGAGGGTCATGGTCGTTCCTGCCCGACGCGGGGTCCGGTTCGCTTCCTTGCTACTTCTGGGCCGCGGTGTCGCGCGAGGAGATGTCCGCGTCCGGACCCTCGCCGCCCTGCGTGCCGTCGGCGCCGTAGGAGATGAGGACGGGCTTGCCACCCTCGTTCATGTACACGTACTCGTGGCCCCACGGGTCCACGGGGAGCTTCTCCAGGTTCTGCGTCTCCACGAGGGCGCGCAGGCCGGTGCCCGTGTCGGGGTACTTGCCCTTCTTCGTGTAGTAGAGCTTCAGCGCGTTGTGGATGTTGGCGATGTCCAGCCGGGCCGTGTCCTGCTTGGCCTCGTCGAGCTTCGGAATCACCGCCACGCCCACGGCGGCCATGATGAGACCGAGGATCGTGATGACGACCATGATCTCGATGAGGGTCATGCCGCGGCGGCGGCGCTGCTGCTTCGTCTTCTTGTCGCTCATGTCGTTCCTCTCGTGACTTTTCGGCAAGCCACCGGGTGTCTAACGGGTCGTTCCTGTCAAAATGTCCTGGCCCTGGAAGTCCTGGCTCTGGGACGTACCGCCGGCCGCCGTGCCGGCCTTGGAGTCGGAGGCGTACAGGGTCACCCCCACGGTGAGCAGCGTCGCCACGAGGGCGAGCAGCGCCGCGAGGGTGACGCGCTGGATCCACCGGTCGAGCGTGTCGTTCATCGGGAAGCCTCCGTCACCGGATGGCCGAGTTCACCTGCAGAATCGGCATCAGGACCGAGAACGCCACGAATGCAATGATCACGCCCATGAACACGGTGAGGATGGGCTCGAGCATGGAGGTGAGGGCGCCGATGCGCACGTTCACCTGGTTCTCGTAGCTGTCCGCCACGGAGAGGAGCATGTCCTCGAGCTGGCCGGAGCGCTCACCGATGGAGACCATGTGGTAGACGAGCGGGGGGAACTCCCCCGAGCGCTTGAGGGGCGCGGCGATGCTCTCGCCCTCCCGGACGGCGTCGCGGGCCTTCTCCACCACGTCGGAGAGCACCGAGTTGGTCACCACCGCCTTGGTGATGTCCATGGCGGTGAGCAGCGGCACGCCGCTCTTGAGGAGCGTGGCGAGCGTGCGGGCGAAGCGGGAGATGGCCAGCAGGCGCAGGAGGCCGCCGAAGATGGGAGCCTTGAGGGCCCAGCGGTCCCACACGGGCTTGCCCTTGGGGCTGCGGAAGTAGGACGTCAGGGCGAAGACCGTCCCCACCACCACCGGGAAGATGATGAACCACCAGTCCTGCAGGAAGGTGCTCACCCAGATGAGGATGCGGGTGGTGATGGGCAGGGTGGCCTTCATCGTGGTGAAGATCTTCGTGACCTTCGGGATGACGACCACCATCAGCATCGTGAGGATGCCCACGCCCACCACCACCATGATGGCGGGGTAGGTCATCGTGCCGATGACCTTCTGCTGCAGCTTGGACTGGCTCTCGGTGAAGTCCGCCAGCCGCATCAGCACGGTATCGAGCGCGCCCGAGTGCTCGCCGGCGCGAATCATGTTCACGTAGAGCGAGCCGAAGACCTTCTGGTGCACCGCGAGCGCGTCACCCAGGGACGAGCCCTCGTTCACCCGGCCCTTCACGTCCGAGAGGATGATCTTCAGCCGCTCCTTCTCGACCTGGTCCACCAGCGCGGTGAGCGACTCCACCAGCGTCACGCCCGCGCCCAGCAGCGTGGCGAGCTGGCGCGTGGTGATGGCGATGTCGTCCGTGGTGATGCGGCCGCGGGTCAGCTTGGAGAAGTTCACCTCGCGGTCGGCCTGGGCCGCGTTGGCGCCCTTGCGCACACCGGCCCGGCCGCCCTCGGCCTGGCCGATGACTTCCGTCAGGAACTTGCCGTCCTTGCGCAGCTGCGAGCGCAAGGTCTTCGGCGAGTCGGCTTCCAGCATCCCGCGGATGGGTTTTCCGGCCTGATCAAGGGCCTTGTACTCGAAGACTGGCATGGTGGGTCGCGCAGTAGAACCGCGCCCCGGGCCACTCCCTTCCGGGAGCGGTGGGGCGCGGCTTCTTTAGAGGTCTTCCTGGGTGATGCTGAGGACTTCGGCGATGGTGGTTTCGCCCAGGGCGATCTTGCGCGCGCCGTCGTCCAGCAGCGTGCGCATGCCATTGTTCATGGCGGCCTTCTTGATGGTGGACGAGTCGACGTTCTTCAGGGCGAGCTGGCGCACGGTGTCATCCACCAGCAGCAGCTCGTAGATACCGGTACGGCCGCGGTAGCCGTTCTGGTTGCACGAGGGGCAGCCGGTGGCCTTGTAGATCTTCTCCAGCCCGTAGCGCTCCTTGAGCAGCGCGCGGGTGAGGCCGATCTCCTTGAGCTCCTCGTCGGTGGGCGTGTACTGCACCCGGCAGTCGGGGCACACGCGGCGCACCAGACGCTGGGCGAGGATGGCCGTGAGCGAGGAGGCCACGAGGAAGGGCTCCACGCCCATGTCCACCAGACGGGTGACGGCGCTGGCCGCGTCGTTGGTGTGGACCGTGGAGAACACCAGGTGGCCCGTCAGCGACGCCTGGATGGCGATTTCCGCCGTCTCCTTGTCGCGGATTTCGCCGACCATGATGACGTCCGGGTCCTGACGGAGGAAGGAGCGCAGGCCCTGGGCGAAGGTGAGACCGATCTTCGGGTTGATGGCCATCTGGCCAATGCCCTTGAGCTGGTACTCGACCGGGTCCTCGACGGTGAGGATGTTGAGGTCCGGGGTGTTGATCTTCGAGAGCGCGCCGTAGAGCGTGGTCGTCTTGCCGCTACCGGTGGGGCCCGTCACCAGCACGATGCCGTGCGGGCGGCGGATGACGTGCTCCATGCCCTCCAGCGTGTGGGCGGCCATGCCCAGCTCGGTCAGATCCAACAGCGTGGTGTTCTTGTCGAGCAAGCGCATGACGATGCGCTCGCCATACGTGGTGGGGATGGTGGACAGACGGATGTCGATGTCGCGGCCGGCCAGCTTGATGCGGATGCGGCCGTCCTGCGGCAGGCGCTTCTCCGCGATGTTCAGCTGCCCCATGACCTTGATGCGGCTGACGATGGCGCTCTGGTAGCGCTTGGGCGGCTTGATGATCTCCTGCAGCACGCCGTCCACGCGGAAGCGCACCATGAGCTCGCGCTCCATGGGCTCGATGTGGATATCGCTGGCGCGCTCCTTGGCGGCGCGGAAGAGCACGGAGTTGACGAGCCGGATGATGGGGGCCTCGTCACCCTCCGCGTCGATGAGGTCCTTGACCTCGTCGATCTCCTGGGCGATCGAGTCCAGGTCCTGCGCCTCCAGCTCGTCCACGAGCTGCTCGGCCTCGTTGGTGGCCCGGTCATAGACGCTGTTGATGGCGTCCACGATGGTGGAGGCGAGCGCGATGCGCGGGTTGACGTCCCGGCCCAGCAGCATCCGGGCGTGGTCCATCACGGTGGTGTCCAGCGGATCCGCCACGGCCAGGGCCACGGCATCCCCCTCCACGGAGAGGGGAAGGATGCGGGCCTGCTTGGCGAAGTTGATGGGCACCCGCTTGATGAGCTCGGCGTCGATCTCCTCGAGGAAGATGCGCGCCAGGTAGGGCAGATCGAGCTGGAGGCCGAGCGCCTTGGCCACGTCCTCCTCGCCGATGACCTTCAGGCCCACCAGGATTTCGCCCAGCCGGCCGCCCTTCTCCGACTGGAGCTGGAGCGCCTCCTGGAGCTTCTCCTCGGTGAGACCGCTCGTGTGTCGGAGGATCTCCCCCAGCGGCCGGCCGCACAGGAAGGCGGGGCCGTGGGAGACGACCTGGGTGGCGGCGTCGACCGCGGGCTTGGCGAGTGGGGCATCAGCGAGCAGGCTCATGGTCTATCTCTCGTCCCCGGTGTCTGGCTGGATACGCAACTGCTCCTGGTCCTCGGGAGGAGGCTCAGGCGGAGGCTGCACGGGGACCGGCTCCTCCGACGGCACTGGAGCCAATGAACCCTCCTGCGCCGGCGGGACTTCCCCGCCCCGTGGGGCGGACTGCGAGGGAGCGGGGGAGGGGCTGGCCGGCCGCATGATGCGCTCGCCCGGAACGCCGGGGCCGCCGTTCTCCAACTTCAGCTCCTCGGTCTGTACCACCCGGCGCATGCGGCTCAGCGGCCCGCTCTTGCGGGTGAAGTCCACCGGCACGTCGTAGCCGGGCACCTGGCCGTAGAACTGCTCCACGAACTGCTGCCGCTCGGCCATCTTGCGCTCGAAGATGCGCCGGAAGTCCGACTGCTCGCGGATGATGTAGGGCGTCAGGAAGAGCAGCAGGTTCGTCTTCGTCTTGCGGCGGGTGGTGTCCCGGAAGAGGTGACCGAGCAGGGGCACGTCACCCAGGATGGGCACCTTGGAGACGGACTCGATGGTGCGATCCTGCATGATGCCGCCGATGACCACCGTCTCCTGATCCTTCGCCACCACCGTCGTCTTGGCGCTGCGCTTGGAGGTGGTGGGGCCGAGCACGGGGTCCGACGAGGCGATCTCCTCGGTCTGCTCGGTGATGGTGAGGCGGATGAAGTCGCTCTCGTTGATCTGCGGCTTGACGGTGAGCTTGAGCTCCACGTTCTGGCGGGTGATGGGCGCGTAGAGGCTGCCCAGGCCACCCAGGGCGCCGAGCAGTGAGCCGGTGCCGGTGCCTGTGCCGCCCGTGACGCCGCCCAGGCTGGAGCCCAGCGAGGAGGGCGTGAAACCCGACTGGAAGGGCACGTTCTGGCCCACGGTGATCTCCGCCTCCTCGTTGTCGCTGGTGAGGATGTGCGGGGTGGAGAGCACGTTGGCGTCCGAGCTCTGCTGGAGCGCCTGCAGCACCACGCCGAAGGCGGGAACGTCGATGCCCAGGCTCTTCAGCTCGGGGATGACGGGGCCCTGGAGGCCGGCGAGGAAGCCACCCATGCCCGCCAGGCTGGTCAGCGAGATGGAGGGCGGCACGCCGCTGCCACCGTGGTTGGTTCCGATGATGCCCGAGCCCTGACCCGCCGGCGTGCTCAGCGCGTAGCCGCTGTGGAGGTTCAAACCGAACTCGCTGTTTCGGTCCAGGTTGACCTCCATGATGACGGCCTCGACGAACACCTGGCGCCGCGGCTTGTCCAGCTCGCGGATGACGCGGACGAGGCTGCGGTAGTCGCTCTGGCTGGCGATGATGACGAGCGAGTTGGTGCCCTTGTCCGCGGAGATCTTCACCTCGCCGGCGAAGAGCTCGGCGGAACCGGTGGTCCCGCCGGGGCGGGCCGCGCCGGGAGGCGGAATGGGCGTGCGCGGCCGGCCGCCCGTGGAGGTCCCCTGCGACAGCGTCTGCAGCGTGCTGGCGATCTCCTCCGCGTTGGCGTTCTCCAGCGGGTAGACGTTGATGCGCTCGGTGCCGGCGGTGGGGATGTCGAGCTCGCGCACCAGGCTCTGGATGCGCTCGAAGGCGGCGGGGCTGGCCACGACGATGAGCTTGTTGGTGCGCTCGTCGGGGATCATCTGCGAGAAGGTGACCGGTCCGCCGGGACCGCCGTCGGCGCCGCCCCCGACCATGGGCATGGTCTCGCCCATGCTGCCACCGGGCGGCGTCACCACGGCGGGGGCGGGGGCGCCGCGAGGCGTCCGGCCACCCGGAGCGGTGGGGCCACCCTTCTGCTCGAAGAGCTTCTGCACCGTGGCGGCCACGTCCGCGGCGGTGGCGTACTGCACCTGGATGATGCGCACCTCGTCACTGGCCGAGCGCGAGTCGAGCTGATTGATCAGACGCTCCAGGCGGTGCACGTTGGAGCCCACGTCGTTGATGATGATGATGTCCGGCGGGTACGGGATGGTGTCGCCGTCCTTGGACACCAGCTGCTGCAGCACGCCGCGGAGGGGCTCCACCTCCACGTTCTTGATGCGGAACAGCTTGGTGATCATCTGCTCGTTGGCGGTGTAGGGCGTGTCCTCGCCATCCACGTACGTGGGGATGGTGTTCTGCTTGGCGGCGCGCTTGTCGACGATCTTCAGGAAGCGCCCGTGCTGGTAGACGGCCAGGCCGTTGGCGTCGAGCGCCGCGAGGAAGGCGGCGTAGAACTGATCCGCGTTCACCTCCACGCGCCCGTTCTCCGGGCCGATGATGGAGATCTTCCCGCGCACGTTCTCCGGGAGGATGAACGTCTTGCAGGTCGCGTCCGACACGGTCTGCACCAGCTTCTCGATGTCCACCTTGTCGAAGTAGATGCCGTAACGGGCGCGGCGGCGGACTTCCTCACACGTGGGCGTGGGCCGCACGCTGGCGCCACCCGCCTCGGGGCCATTGGTGGACGGGGAGATCTGCCGCTCGGCGGGAGTGCCCGCGGGTGCGGGTGGGCCGGGGCGGCGCTGCGCCAGGGCGGGCGCGGCGATCGCCAGGCAGAGCAGGAGCAACCAGGACTGAAGCGTCTTCAT
This sequence comes from Archangium violaceum, assembly GCF_016859125.1. Taxonomy (NCBI): domain Bacteria; kingdom Pseudomonadati; phylum Myxococcota; class Myxococcia; order Myxococcales; family Archangiaceae; genus Archangium; species Archangium violaceum. The sequence goes on from NZ_CP069338.1 coordinate 7,214,837, forward strand.
GGAGGGACGGGGTACAGCGGGTGGGTTAGCGGATGGTGTAGTTCTTGCGGATGCTCGAGCCGTTGCGCTCCAACTCGATTTCGATCCGCGAGGCTTCCTTCAGCTTGGTGTAGACCTCGAGGGCCTTCTCCGGGCTGTTGAGTTCGAAGCCGTTGATGCGCTTGATGACGTCGCCGTTCTGGACGCCGATCTTCGAGTAGATGGAGTCCGGGCGGATGGAGAAGAGCTTGAAGCCCTGGGCCTGGCCGTCCTTGAAGGCCGGCACGATGCGCGCCTGCATGGCCACGTCGTTGAGGTTGGCCAGCGTGCGGTCGATCTCCGAGCGCGGAACCTCGTAGTCGTTCTCGCTGACGGCGCGGATGCCGTTGCCCAGGGTGTTGGGCGCGCGGACGGGCGGGCCGTTGGGCACCGGCGGCGGGGGGGTATAGGAGGCCACGGCGCCGTCACCGGGGTGCCCGTCGATGAACTCCTTGCGGGAGTTGTTGAGGACGATGACGCGCTCGCGCTCGATGTCGATGACCTCGGCGTCCTGGATGCGGTCGCCCACCATGTATGTGGTGGAGCGCTGGTTGTTCATGTCCTGCACCGAGGCCACGGACCACATCTTGTCGCTGGCCACCAGGGTGCCGAGCAGTTTCACCCGCAGGCTGCTCTTCACGGGCGCGGCATTGGGATCCACGACGGGGGCGGTGGGCTCGGCCACGACGGGATCGGGCTCGGGGAGGGTGATGCCCGTCAGATCCGACAGGCGCTTGAGATCCAACGAGGCCAGCGCCTCCACGGGCTTTGCCTTCTGCCGTGCCGACACCTCCCCCGAGGGCATGGGAGTGAGGGCGGACTCGACGAACAGGTTCACCGTGCGCGCCGCCAGCAGGGCCACGAGCAGGATGAACACCAGGTTCACGGTCCAGAAGTACTTGCGGAAGAAGAGTTCCATCACGCGTCCAGAGAGGGCCTGCTCGGGATTGAGCAAGCGGGGTGCCACCCGTTGGGGGGGGCTGGCAGCCCGAGCCTTACAGCCAAGTACCCGGAATCATTCCGGAATAAGCCAGACCGCTGGGGGCAGCAGCGGTCGGCGTGACGGCGTGGGACAAAATGTCAGCGGCCCGGCGGATGGACTGACGCGCTGTCACTCGGACAGGGGGGACGAGGGGCCGTCTCCACCGCCCGAGGATTCGGAGGCCTCGCGCTCGAGCTTGCGGTAGATGGTGCGCGCCGCGATGCCCAGCAGGCGGGCGGCGAGGGTCTTGTCCCCCTTGGTGTGGCGCAGGGTCTCGTGGATCACCCGGCGCTCCACCTCTTCCATGGGGGTGCCGATGGGGATGACGAGTTGTCCGGCCGAGCCCTGGGGGCCCTTGCGCACCGTTTCGGGGAGGTCGGTGACCTCCAGCATGTCGCTCCTGGCGAGCACCACGGCGCGCTCCACGGCATGCTCGAGCTCACGCACGTTGCCCGGCCAGGCGTAATTCTCCAGGACGGTGAGGGCCTCGGGGGAGAAGCCGCGCAGCACCTTGCCATTCTTGGAGGCGAAGCGGCGCAGGAAGGCGTCGGCCAGCAGGGGGATGTCCTCGCGGCGCGAGGCGAGCGCGGGGATGCGCACCTCCACCACGTTGAGGCGGTAATAGAGGTCCTCGCGGAAGCGGCCCTCGGCCACCTCGCGCTGGAGATCCTTGTTGGTGGCGGCGACGATGCGGACGTCCACCTTGACCGTCTGGGTGCCACCCAGGCGCTCGAGCTCGCCCTCCTGGAGCACGCGCAGGAGCTTCACCTGCGCGGACAGGGGCATCTCACCCACCTCGTCCAGGAAGAGGGTGCCGCCGGTGGCGCGCTCGAAGCGGCCCTCGCGGCGGGCCACCGCGCCGGTGAAAGCGCCGCGCTCCACGCCGAAGAGCTCCGCCTCGAGGATGCTCTCGGGGAGGGCGCCACAGTTGATGGCGACGAAGGGACCCTTCACCCGGGTGGACTGCTCGTGCAGGGCGCGGGCGGCCAGCTCCTTGCCGGTGCCGGACTCGCCGAGCAGCAGCACCGTGGCCGTGGAGGGAGCGGCCTGGCGGATGGTGTCCATCATCGCCCGGAAGGCGGGGGACTGGCCGACCATGGTGCGCCCGCCGGTGCTGCCCATCTCCGCCAGCTTCGCCTTCAGGACGCGGTTCTCCGCGGCGAGCTCGTGCCGCTCCAGCGCCTTCTGCACCGACTTCACCAGCGAGTGCCGCTTGAGGGGCTTGGTGATGAAGTCGTAGGCGCCGTCCTTCATGGCGGCCACGGCCGTCTCCACCGTGCCGTAGGCCGTCATCAGCACCACCTCCACGTCCGGGCGGATGGTGCGCGAGGCCTTGAGCAGCTCCTGCCCGTCCATGCCGGGCATCATCAGATCCGTCACCATCACGCTCACCTCGGGCCGGCGCAGCAGCTCCAGCGCCTCGGTGCCGTTGCTGGCGGTGAGGGTCTCCAGGCCCTCGCGCTGGAAGATGCGCGCGACCGAGTCGAGGTTGGCCCGGTCGTCATCGACGACCAGGACGGTGGTGGGTGGTGTCGTCATGGCGCTGGCTGCCTTGCAATCCCTATTCCGAGTCCTCGGCCAGGAGGGGGCCACTCATCCGGCCCAGGTCCTCGCGGTTGACCTTGTCCAGGTTGAACCGCCGGGCGCTGGAGATCATCCGGGACACGGTGGGATCGAACTCGACGGGGCCCTCCTTCTTGAAGCGCAGGAAGTTGATGCGGGCCACGACGAAGTTCTTGAGGTAGGGGCTCTGCAGCCCACGGCCCTTGAGGGCATCCACCACGGTGGCCACGGCGTCGTCCAGCTCCAGCAGCTTGTCGGCGCGGGCCTCGCGGACCTGGAGGGCGTCGGCCAGGGGCAGCTGGAGGAAGGACTCCGCCCGCTTGATGAAGGGGTGGTAGGCGCCCCCGGAGAAGCGCGGCCGTTTCTCGTAGGCGGCCCCGAGCGTGAGGAAGGCGGGCTCCTCGAAGAGGTGGGCGAAGTCGGACTCGCGTCCGGCGCGTGCGCCGGTGAGGCCCCGGTGCATGCGGATGACCTCGAGCGAGCGCTCCTTCAGGTTGTGGGCCTTCTCCGTGTTGAGCGCGAGGATTTGATAGGCCACGTCCTCCTCGGGCAGCACCAGGGCCATGATGGACTTGCCGCCCAGGAGCTTCGAGGCCTGGAGCCGGTGGTTGCCGTTGGGCGTCCAGTACCGGCCCTCCTTGCGGATGGCGATGATGGGATCCAGGAAGCGGTCCAGCCGCTCCATGGCCGAGGCCAGCCGCTTCACGTGGGGCTCGGACACGTCGCGCTGGTAGGGGGTGGGCTCGACCTTGTCGATGGGCAGCACGGCGAACACCACCGGGTGTGCGCCGAGCGGATCCCGGTACACGCTCAGCACCTGGCCGCCGTCCTCCTGGATGCCCTGCACCAATTCGGTGGGAGGAGCAGCGGCCTCGCTCGCCACCTCGGCGGCACTGAGTCCCTTGGAGGCGGGCTCGGCCTTCTTGCGGCGGGGCCGGCGCGTCGTGGTGGTGGCTGCCTTCTTGCGCGGTGACTTCGCTGCCATGGGCTCCCCCTTGTCGCGGAAGGGGGACCCTATGCGATCAGCCCGGTCCGTTGCAGGACTACTCTTCGAAGGGGTTGCTGAACTTCGGATCGTTCACGAAGTCCATGTCGGTGAAGCTCTCCAGGAAGGCGATGAGGTCGGCGCGCTCCCCGGCGCTCAGCTCGAAGGGGCGCACGAACTCGTTCTTCAGGGGGTTCGCCCGGCCATCCCCCATGTGGGGCCCGCTCGTCACGTCGCGCCCTCCGGCCATGTAGAAGTCCAGCACCTCCTCCAGGGTGGCGATGCTGCCGTCGTGCATGTAGGGCGCCGTCAGGGCCACGTTGTTCAGGGGGGGCACCCGGAAACGCCCCATGTCCTTCGCGAGGCCGGTGAACTCGTAGAGGCCGGTGTTGTCCCCCGGGTAGCCGCCCAGCCCGTCCACGTTGTAGAGGCCCGTGTTCTGGAACTCCCACTCGGGCAGCTTCGTGTCCTTCGAGCGGAAGGAGTTCGTCATGTGCGGCCCGCTGTGGCAGTGGTAGCACTCGGCGCGCTCGCCGAAGAACAGCTCCATGCCCCGTTTGGCGGAGGCGGACAGGGCGTTGACGTCGCCCTGGAGGTAGCGGTCATAGGGCGAGTTGCTCGACAGCAGCGTGCGCTGGAAGGACGCGAGCGCCTTCACGACGTTGTCCTGGGTGATGGGCTGTTCCTCGTCCGGGAAGGCCTCGCGGAACAGGGTGGGGTAGCGCGCGTCCTCCCGCAGCCGTTGCAGCACCTCCTCCAGGTGCATGCCCATGCCGAGCTCCAGCGGTATCTCCCCGAGGAGCGGCACCAGCGCCTGCTTCTCCAGCGTGTCGAGCACGGGATTGGCCCAGGTGTACGTGGCGAGGTAGGCCACGTTGGCCAGGCCGGGCGAGTTGCGTGCGACGCGGTGCCCCGTGGCGCCGGTGGGCGTCGCCTTGCCGTCGCTGAAGGCCCGCTTCTGCTCGTGGCAGCTCGCGCAGGACATGGTGTCGTTGATGGACAGCCGCGTGTCGTAGAAGAGGAAACGGCCCAACTTCACCTTCTCCTCGGACATGGGGTTGTCCTCGGGGACGAAGGGCTCCGGGAAACCCGGCGGCAGCTGCCACGCATAGGGCTTCTTCTCCTCGCCACACGCGGAGAGGAGCAGCACCGACAGCACAGCGGTGCTCCACGACAACAGGGTTCTTGTCCACACGTGGAGACTCCTTTCGCTCTCAGCGGACGCGGATGAACGACGCGGGCACGGCCTGCGGCGTCCCATCCGCCGCCAGCCCCACCTTCTCGAAGAGCGCCGGGCACTCGGGATCCGTGCGGCCCGACATGCAGCCCGCGACGAAGTCCGTCTTGTTGTCGATGACGTGGTCCAGAGCCGAGTCGGCGAGGAGGGCCGCCACGTCGAGGACCACCTGGTTGTTCGTGGGGTTGAAGCCGCTCAGGGACACCGTGGCCTGGTTGGTGGCGGCGCAGCTGTAGCCCTCCGCCGGGCTTCCGGTGCAGCCGGACGCGCCCAGGTGGAAGACCCATTGTTCGTACCTGGGCGTACGCAGGTCCAGGCCCAGGAACTTGTAGCCCCCCTGCCAGCTCCAGAACATCTTGGGCACGTTGAGGGGAGGGGGCCGGGTGGGGCCGTTCAGGTGGTTCTGCTCCTCGGGCACCCCCAACTTGAACTCCAGGCCGGTGTAGTCATCGAAGTCCGGTGCCCGGCCCACCACCTCCATGCGTGTCTCGGGGCCGCCGGCCTCGCAGGTGCCGGTTCCATCCGCGAAGTCGAGCATCGCGATGGAGTCCACCTGCCACGTTCCGTCCTGCTCCAGGATGAGGGGGTGCCTCTCTCCATTGGCCCGCACGAGCGTGACGTCCCGGACGTAGAGCTTGAAGTCGATCAGCTCGATGGGGGTGCCCGACTTGCCGATGTTGGGGTAGCTGGTGGCGCAGCGCAGCGGCTGCTCGCCCACCTGCGCGCTGAACCTCACCACGGTGAAGGGCCTCTCACACGCCTGGAGGAGGGGAAGCACGGAGAGCAGGAGCAGGGCCGGGCGCGACTTCTTCAGGACCTTCATCATCACCTCGGGAAGCACTGGACGTGGCCAGCGGAGCAGGTGCCACCAGCCATAGCAGGAGCGGATATTTTGCCTCGTGCGGCATGGTGTCGCATCGGGACGGCCGCCTGTTGGCCATCATGCGAACGTCTCATGCCCGCGGGCATATCGCTCCCGCTTGACGTCCCGGGCGATGTTCCTCCTTCGAGAGGGGAGGGGACCGGTCAGTGCGGACCGGCCGTGACCTGTCCGCCCGTGAGCCTCGTCTTGGGCGCGGGCCCGGCGCTCTTCACGGGCAGCCCGGGGTAGACGGTGACGTTCCCCGTGCGCGGTCCGGTCAGGGGCTCGGTGACGCCCGTGATCAGCTCCACGCTCGAGTCGGACAGGTCGCGGTGCACGTTCACCGCGGGCTCCACGGTGGCATCCCTCCCGCGGATGAAGCTCTGCTCGCGGACGATGAGCCGGTAGGCCTTGTCCAGCTGGAGCGCGCGCTCGGGGCTCGGCAGCAGCAGCGTGGAGATGTCCGCGTGGAGTGCCTCGAGCGCCTCGGGCCGCGGCTTCCCGTCCGCGGTGAAGAAGCGCGACAGCACCTCCGTGTTGGCGCGCAGCTCGTCCCCCGCGCCGTTCTGCTCCAGGTAGTAGGTGTACTCGTAGTGCCCGTCCGCCCGGCGTGGCTCGCGCAGACCCTTCAGGTCGCGCTGCGACCAGTGGAACCAGCCGGCCTGGAACTCGGAGCCGGGCAGCTTGCGGCCGAAGGAGAAGACGCTGTCGTCGGTGGCACCCACGCCCGAGTGGCACCCCATGCAGAAGGTGTTCTCCTCGTGCGTCTGCGGGCGCAGCTCGCCGTGCGCGTCCTCGATGAAGCCCTGCAGGCTCCACCCGGCGCGGTTGCCCACCCCCAGCTCGATGTTGCCCTTCGCGGCGCGCGTCTCGTCCGGCTTCTTCACCGCGTCCAGGGCCTCGATCGCCGCGGCGCGCTCATGGTCGCCGTAGGTCATCCAGCCGCGCTTGATCATGTAGCGCAGCTCCTTCATACGCCGGGCCAGCGTGGGCCTGCCGTCCACCACGTCCAGGTAGTACACGCCGTGGGCGAACTCCGTCCCCTCGGGGAAGAGCCCGGCGGCGAGGTGCACCTGTCCGGCGTCCTGGAGCGCCCGCGCCGCGCCCACCCAGCGCAGCGTCGTGCCCTTGCCGGGAATCCACACGTACTTCACCCGGCGGGCCGTTCCCTGCTTCCCGTCTCCGTCCAGGTCGACGCCCACCTTCTTCTCGTCCGTGGGGGCGATCTCCACGTCGCGCCGCGCGAGGAGCGCCTCGGTGATGGCGAGGTTCAGCTCATAGGTGGCCAGGTCGAACTGGCCCCTGGCGTCCTGGCGGAAGGCCTCGGGCAGGCGGATGAGCACGTCCCCGAAGGAGCCGTTGGTGGGCCAGAAGGTGCCGGGGAAGGGGTAGTACCCGAAGGCGCGCCAGCCCGTGTAGCCCCCGTCCGCGAGACGATCGAAGCCGCGCTCGTCGAACCGGAACTGGACGTCCGGCGTCCACCCGTCCCACCGGCCGTTGCCATTGGCGTCCCACTGCGCCGGCACCTTCTCGAGCGCCCTGGCCAGCCTCAGCGAGCCGTCCTCGGCGAAGTAGTTGCTCTGGCGCACGTAGGCGAGGATCTCCTCGTCCGGCATCGCCGCCACCGCCCGCCGGCGATCCACGAAGAGATTCGTCCAGGGGTTGCGCAGCGCGGGACCGGGGAACGCATACGTCAGCTGCACGTCCGCGTCCTCGAGGTAGTTGGGCGCGATGGACGTGTGGTGGCAGGCGAAGCAGGGGTTGTGCACCCGGCCATCCTCCGCCGTCGTCTTCGTGTAGCACTGCGGCGGGATGTAGGGAGTCGGGTGGGACAGCACGTCCCGTGGTGCCGTGGCCTGGAGCCCGGCGGGGAGCTGGGGCTTCTCCTCGCTCCTGGTTCCGGGCTCCGACTTCTGGCACGAGCACGCGGCGAGGAAGACGCTCGAGAGCAGCAGGGCACAGGTGCGTAACGACATGTCCGCGGACTCCAAATAGCGACGCCGTGAAGGGGTGGACTGCATACCCCCCTCACGGCGCCAGCTGCGTTACGCCCAGGTGACTTCTTCGAGACGCCGGCTGCCCGGCTACTTCAGGGCCGGGAACGGACCGAAGACGCCGATCCAGCTCGCGGTGCCGGTGGCACCGGTCTCGCTGATCTTGTCCTCGTCGGACTCACCGTAGGGGTGCTGCACGGCGGCCATCAGGTAGCCGAAGCCGTTGATGTCCGGCACCCAGTACGGCGAGGTGGTCTCCGCGCCGTACGGGGTGGTCATGATGCGGGTGAGCTTGCCGGTGATGGTGTTGAACGCCCAGATGGCGTCGTTCTGATGCGAGGAGGTGTCCTCGCCGATGATCAGCGTGTTGTACTTCGGCAGGTAGGTGACGTTGTCCGGGCTGGCGATGCCGTTGACGCTGCACGTGTTGCCCACGAACGGGCTGCCGGCCGGGTAGTTGGTCGTCACGCCGTGCACCAGCGGGTAGATGTTCAGCGGCGCGTACTGGGTGACGGTGGTGCCGCTCGAGGCGGTCCACGGACCCACGTCCATGGCGAACACCGCGCCACAGCGGTTCACCGCGCTCTGCAGGTGCGTGCCATCGTCGGCGCCCGTGGTGTTGGCCATCGGGCCCGTCACGTCGCTGATGGCCAGGTAGACGCGGTTCGTGTCCGGATCGAAGGTGACGCCCTCTTCCTTGTTCATCTCCACCGACGCGCCCATGTAGGCGGCATAGCGGCGGGTCTCGAGGCGGGAGGCGGCCTTCTCCATGCCCGGCTTGAGCAGGAGGCACTCACCCAGGGTGGGGACGAAGCCGGCCGGGCAGGCGCCGGAGCTGTTCTTCGCGCCGACCTCGAAGATGTCGGAGAAGGTGATGCGGGGCGTGCCGGGCGCCGGGTGCAGCAGGGCGCGGATCTCCGCGTCGGTGGCGTGGCCGAGGTTGACCCACTCGATGTCACCCGAGACGAGCTGCGTGCCGCGGGGGCTCGTCTGGTAGATGCGCATCGCGTACAGGGTGCCCGCGCTCAGGTCGCCCGCGGTGTCCGCGACGAACATGGAGAGCGGCTCGCCGCTGCCGTCGCTGGTGAGCAGCACGGTCTTGCGGTCGGGCAGCACGTAGGACAGCTCCATCGAGTGCCGGCCCATGGCGTAGTGCTTGGCCAGGGTGGGGTTGCCGCTCGCGTCGAGGGTGATCTCCGTGGCGAAGCCGTGGAAGTACGGAGAGAACTTCTCGTTGAACGTGGGCCACTCGGCGGACTGCAGGCCGTCCGCGGCGTTGATGCCCCAGTACTTCGCGAAGGCCTTGAGGTTGCGGTAGCTGGAGGCGCTCGAGGCCGGCCAGTCCGTCATGTCGAAGTAGGCCCGGGCATCGAGCGGGTACTCCTCCGAGGACAGGTAGGTGTTCCACGGCGTGGTGGAGCCGGCGCACGTGGTCCACAGGCCGTCCACGGGCGAGAGATCGACGGCGCGGGTGGACGTGGCGGACACCACGCCATTGCCCGCCTCCTGGGCGATGCGGGTGACGAAGATCGAGGAGACCGGCGACTCGAACTGGCTCACCATGAAGGTGTTGTCCCCCACCTTCATCAGGGACGCGAAGTCCTGCGAGCTGGCGACCTCGATGACGCCGCTGTCGTCCTTCATCGGCGTCCCGTTGGCCGTCGGGATGGTCCCGAAGCACGAGGCGGCGTTCGCATCGCTGCTCAGATCACAAGCGTGGCCCGAGCGATCCTGGCCGCTGCGCAGCAGCGTGATGAAGCCCAGGTTCCGCTCCTGGCCGTTGAAGTTCACCTTGCCCGCGGTGCGGACCTGGTGCTTGTCGGCGTTGGTGAGCGGGAAGCCAACGTCCGCGAAGGACAGCCAGCGGAAGCTCTCGCCCTGCTCACCCGGGGCGCCCGGGGCGCCCGTGTCGCCCTTGGGACCCTCCGGGCCCTGCGGACCCGGCTGACCGGTGGCTCCGGCGGGACCCTGCGGACCCTGCGGACCCTGCTGACCCTCGCAGCCGACCAGGGCGCTGCTGCCCACGAGCAGCGCACTGGTGGCGATGCCCAGAATTCGACGTGCCATTTCGAAACGTCCTCTTGAGAGGTGGAGTTGCCCGCGACGTTGGGCGGCGCGCATCGTGGGGGCTGAATGTGGCGTTGCCTTGATGACATGGTCACGATTGCGTCGCGTCGGGACCGTCCCCATCGGCGCTCATTCGGGGTCGATGTCGTGTAAGGGTTGTTTATCCCACATGGCTGGTTCCACTCCGGAAAAGGCCTTTCGTTCGGCGGGGTTGGCCGCGTTTCCAGGGGTCTCTAAGATGCGGGGCCGCATGCCTCCCCCCAACCGCCGTCCCTCCCGCAAGCCCGTCGATCCAGCCGAAGACTCGATGCCGGTTCCGCAGGACGACAGTACCCGCATCAAGTCCGTCAGCGCGGTTCGCCGTCCCGCTCGTCAGGAGCCAGAGGAGCCCGAGGCCTCCGAGGAGGAGTCGTATCCGGACGGGGAGGACTACGGTGACGAGGGGGCCTACGGCGACGAGGACCTGCCGGCTGATCAGGACGATGACGACAATCCGGACGCCACGCGCGCCGGTCCGCCCCTGAAGCTGGAGATTCTCGAGGGGCCGGACAAGGGCCGGCGCAAGCGCTTCAAGGGCGTGCGCATGGTCATCGGACGGGGTCAGGACTGCGATCTGGTGCTGCTGGATCAGTCCGTGTCGCGCCGCCACGTGGAGCTGGTGTTCGGCGGCGAGAACGGAGTGCTGCTGCGCGACCTGGTCAGCGGCAACGGCACGCGGGTGAACGACGAGCGCGTGGACGACTGCAAGCTCAAGCACGACGACGTCATCGCCATCGGCCGCACGAAGATTCGTTTCATCGACGAGCAGGAGCGCATCAAGCAGATGCGCCTCGCGGCCGAGGAGGCGGAGCGCAAGGAGAAGGAGGAGGCCGAGCGCAAGGCCCGTGAAGCGGAGGAGGCCGCGAAGAAGGCCGCCGAGGCCGCGGCCGCCGGGAGCGAGGCGGGTGCCAGCTCCGAGGGCGGCGAGCCCTCGCCCGACGCCGAGAAGGACAAGCGGACGCAGATCCGCTCCATCCACGACATTCCGCGCCGCAACGCCCCCAAGCGCAACACGATGGGGCTCTTGATGGCGGGCGGGCTGGTGCTGCTGCTCGCCCTCATTGGTGGTGGCGTGCTCTTCCTCAACAGGGGTCCGCCGCCGCCGCCGCCGCCCAACCCGAAGCAGGAGAAGGCCCTGGCGCTGCTCCAGCAGGCGCGCGCCGCCTTCCGGCAGGCCGAGTACGCCCAGGCGGTGGCGCTGGCGGAGGAGGCGGACACCACCTTCCCGGGCGTGGACACGGAGGGCTTGCTGGCGGCGGCACGCAAGGAGCTGTCCCTCGTGGAGGCGTTCGCGCGGGTGCGCCAGCTGGCGGGCGAGGACAAGTTCGACGAGGCGCGCGAGCTGTTGGAGCAGACGCCGCATAGCACCGTGGAGCGCACGGAGGAGATGCGGGAGAAGCTCGACGCCGAGCTGGCGGCGGACGAGATCGCCTACCTGGTGAAGCAGGTGGACGCGGCGCTGGAGGCCCAGGACGTGGAATCGGCCCGGGCGCTCGTCCAGCGGTTGCCCCTGGAGCTCCAGCCCCCGTACCAGGCCAGGGTGGCGGAGCTGCAGGCGGCGCTCGAAGCGATGGCCCAGGATGCCGCGGCCCAGGAGCGGGCCCGCAGGGCGGCCGCCGCCCGCAGGGCGAAGGAGCAGCGCGAGGCGTTCATCGCCGAGGCCTTCAGCGCGGTGGAGGCCCGCTTCAACGCGGGTGACTACTCGCGCGCGGCGCTCGAGTGCGACCGGGTCATCGATGCCCACTCGGACGACAAGGAGATCCGCGACCGGGCGAAGTCGCTCAAGAAGCTCATCCCCCAGTTCGCGCGCGTCTACCTGGACGCGCAGCGCAAGATGCGGGCGAACGCGCTGGAGTCCGCGGCACGCCCGCTGCGCTCGGCGGCGGAGATGTACCGGCAGATGGGCTTCCAGGGGTCCATCGGGGAGACCCTCGATGCGCAGCTCGCCTCGTCCGCCGTCGTCGCGGGCAGGAGCGCCCTGGCGCGCAACGACGTGGCCTCGGCGGCGACCTTCTTCAAGGAGGCCCAGCGCCTGAACCCGGACGACTCCAAGGTCCAGGACGGCCTGGAGGCCATCCAGGGCAAGCTGGAGGAGCTGTTCCGGCAGGCCTATGTCCAGCGGGACAGGGATCCCGAGGGCTCGGCGGAGAGGTTCCGGCTGATTGCACAGCTGGCGGCCGAGGGTTCCGAATTGAAGACCCGGGCGGAGACACAACTCCAGGCACTGGATCAATAGAGGTGGAGTAGGGTCACCCCCCCATGGTTCGCGGAGGAGAGGGATGAACGAGTCATCATTGCGGGAACTCGGGCTGGATCTGCTGGAGGATCGCCAGTTCGAGCGGGCGCTCGCGGTGTTCGCCGAGGCGGTGCGCCGGATACCCGCGGATCACCGCTCGCGGATGCTGGCCGCGCGCTGTCTGTCGGAGCTGGGAGAGCGTGAGCGGGCGGTCACCGTGTATCACGCCTGTGCGGAGGGGCTGCTGCGGCGCGACTACCTGCTGTCCGCCATGGCGGCCTGCAAGCTGGGGTTGGAGCTGGCGCCCCAGGAGAAGCGGCTCAGGGAGACGCTGGTGCGCCTGCACGCACGCGCGGCGCGCAACGTGGCCGGGCGTGCCTCGGTGCCTCCGCCGCTGCCGCCGGAGACGCTCTTCGACGGCAAGGTGGAGACGGACATCATGTCGCTGTCCGGCGAGGAGCTGAGCGACCGCGCCATCGAGGTGCTCGCCGCGCCGGATCCGGGCGGTACCGCCAACCCGAACGACCGGCCGCCCCTACCGCTCTTCGCGGACCTGGAGCTCGATGCCTTCATCGATCTGGTGGGCCGCATGGGCCTGCGCGCCATCAAGCCCGAGGAGGTGGTGAGCGTCGAGGGTGAGGCCTCGGACCGGCTGCACGTCATCGTCGCCGGCAAGGCCGAGGTGACGCGGCGGGTGGAGGGAGAGGATCGGACGCTGGGCTTCCTCGGAGGCGGGTCCATCTTCGGCGAGCTGTCGCTGCTCACGGGCGCGCCGCCCTCGGCCACCATCACGGCCGTCTCGGACATGGAGGTGTTCGAGATCCGTCGCGAGCACCTCAACGCGGTGGCCAAGAACCACCCCTCGATGCCGCAGGTGTTGGCCAACTTCGCGCACAAGCGCATGGAGCGGAACCTGACGGCCACCTCGCCGCTGTTCCAGCCCATGCCCGAGTCCGAGCGCGCCGCGCTGCTGCAGCGCTTCGCCTTCCGTGCGCTGCAACCGGGGGAGAAGGTGCTGGTGGAGGGCGAGCACTCGCCGGGCCTCTTCCTGGTGCTCGCGGGCGAGCTGGTGGTGCAGAAGGACGACCCGGCCGGTGGCGCCGTGCGTCTGGGCGTGCTGCGCGAGGGCGAGGTGGCGGGGGAGATCTCCCTGCTCACCGGCCTGCGAGCCACGGCCACGGTGGTGTCCACGCGCAAGACGGCGGCGGCCTTCCTGGAGCGCGCGGCCTTCCACGAGCTGGTGAAGACGTATCCGCACATCAAGAAGTACCTGGAGCAGCTGTCGGATCGCCGGTTGAAGCAGATCGGCGAGGCGCTGCGGCCCGCGGAGATCCTCGACGCGGACGAGCTGCTCATGGAGAGCGACGGAACGGGGACGGCCTGAGGCCGGGGAGCACGCGATGACGTTGTCGAGAGGGCACGTGCTGGGGTTGGTGCTGGGGCTGCTGGCCGCGGGCGCGGTGCTGGCCTTCTGGCCCCAGGAGGAGCCCGGGGTGAAGGAGGCCATCACGCGCAAGGTGGTGCGGATGACGGACGCCGCCGAGCGCAAGGACATGGCCGAGCTGATGGACGGCGTCTCCGACAACTTCCAGACGGACAACGGGTGGAACAAGCAGCAGGTGAGGGGCGTGCTGCTGGGTCAGGTGCTGAGGGGCAACTGGGTGCGGATCTTCGTGAGGGATCTGCAGGTGACCGAGGTGAACCCCAGCCGGGGCGACGTGCAGGTGAAGATCATCTTCGGCCGCTCGCAGTCGGAGGAGCTGGAGACCCTGGCGCAGGAGAGCGTGCTGAGCGCCTATCTCATCGAAGGCACGTTCGAGAAGCAGAGCGACGGCGAGTGGCGCGTGGTGCAGGCGAGCCACCGTCCCCTGAGCCCGACCGAGCTCTTCTGATTCCGGTCCCACCCCTCCCTCCACCCTCCCTCTCCCCCTGGGAGAGGGTCGGGGTGAGGGTATCGAGGACCCCTAGCGCAGCAGCGCATCCACCTCGTTCTTCCACGCCCTGGCCATGGCGGACTGTCCCGCGGCCGCCAGGCGCTTCTCCACGTCCGAGGCCTTCCCCTTGAGCGTCTCGAGGGACTCGCCCTGCTGGCGCGCGCGGGTGAGCCCGAAGAAGTAGTGCTGGCAGCCGGTGGAGAACTCGCCCTTGGCGAAGAGCAGCTCTCCCAGGGCCTCGTAGGCCTCGGGGAGGGTGCCCATGCCGTTCTCGGGAGCCACCTCCACCAGCAGTGGCCGGGCGGCGTCGTAGTCCTGGCGGGCCATCAGCAGCGCGGCCTTGGCGTATTGAGCGCGGGCCCTTTCCACACCCTTCACCGCCAGGGCCCGGTCGTACGCCGCCATCGCGTCCTCCGCGCGAGCCAGCGCCTGCAGCACCTGGCCTCGCGTCAGCCAGTAGCGATCATCGCGCTCCATCGCGCCCACCGTCCTTCCCTCGGGAGCCGGGACCTGCACATCGCGGAAGACGGTCTCGTAGGCATCCAGCAGCGCCAGCGCGCCCTCGCCATCCCCCGCCTGCTGCAGTGCCCGTGCGCCGTCCAGGTAGAGCAGGGTCGCCGTCCGCCGCTTCGCCACCGCCTCCTGGAAGGCCGCGCGAGCCCCCGGCTCCTTCTTCAGGGCCAGCGCGCGCGCGCGGATGAAGAGGGCATGGTGCTCATCCGGCGACGCGGCGAGCGCCTCCCCGGCGTGCTTCAGGGCCTCGTCCGGGTTGCCTTCCGTCAGCGCCAGCGCGGCCTGGACCACGCGGGTACGGGCCTTCAGCGCCGGGGTGATCTCGGCCTCGCGCCCCATCACGTCCGAGACGAGCCGGGCGGCGTCGCCGCGTCCCGTTCCCTGGTACAGCCGTGCGAGCGCCAGCGAGAGCCGCGCGCGCAGATGGTCCGGGTTGGCCGCCATGCCCTTCTTCAATGCCTCGGCGGCCTGGGCGTACAGGCCCTCGTCGAGCAGGGCCTCGCCGTGGGCCACGGGGTAGCGCGGCTCCCGCCACGCCGCCTCACTGGCCCGAGCGAAGGCCTGCCGCGCATCCAGCAGCCTGCCTCGTGCCAGCAGCGCCTGGGCCTCGGCCAGCGCCAGCTTGGGACTCTTGGCGCCCTGCGTCTTCAAGTCCTCCAGGTACTTCTCCGCCTCGGCGGGCTTGCCCTCCGCCAGCAGGAGCATCGCCCGGGTGCCGTAGCGCTCGCCCGAGCGCGAGTCCAACGCCTCGGCGCGCGCCAGGTGCTCGCGGGTGCCGGCCTCCGCGTCCGCCTGGCGGTGCTCCAGCCACAGCCGCAGGTTCACCTCCGCCGCCAGTGCCTGGGCGTCGCGCGCGTCCGAGTCCACCTGGAAGAGGGCCTCCAGCTCCGCGAGCGCCTTGCGTAGGTCCGCCGGGTTGTCGCGCTGGGCCAGGGTCCGCGCGGCCTTCATGCGCGCCTGCACCTGCTGGCGCACCGAGCCGCGGTGCACGACGTACGTCACCGCGCCGGCCAGCAGCACCGCCACCAGGCCCACCTGCACGAGCGCGCTCGGCAGCCTCTCCCGCCTCCGCCAATCCCGCGCTCCGCCCGGACTTCCATTCGTCGCGGCCATGGAGGGTGCCTCCAAACGAGAATTTGAATGGTTTCAGACGTTTATGAATGAGACGATGGGGTCGGTCGTAGATAGGCACGGTCCCCCGATGCGTCAACGCACGGGGCGGAAGGTGTGCCGCGGAGAGGACATCATCATGGCGCTCTACACCACGCTGGACGCCGCGGCCTTCACGCGGCTCTCGGAGTCCTACGGATTGGGGACGGTGCGCGAGTTCACGGGCATTCCCCAGGGGTCCATCAACACCAACTACCGGCTGGTGACGGCCTCGGGGCGCTACTTCGTCCGGCACACCACGGTACGCTCGGCGGAGGATCTACGCTTCGAGGCGGAGCTGCTGGCCCTGCTCAACGAGTCCCACTTCCCCTCGCCGCGGCTCGTCTCCACGCGCGAGGGGGCGCCCTTCCTGGAATGGGAGGGGGGCCGGGTGTCCATCTTCGCGTGGCTGGTGGGCGAGGAGCTCTCCCGCGCGCAGCTCACCCCCGAGCACCTGGAGGCCCTGGGGCTGGAGCTGGGCAAGCTGCACCGCATCACCCTGTCCTTCAGTGGCGCGCGCTCCAACCCCTATGGCCCGGAGGTGGTGCGTGGCTGGCTGGAGGAGCTGAAGCTCAACCCGGACGCGGAGCTGTCCGCCATCGCCGGGGAGCTGGAGGGCTACCTGGAGCGGGCCGAGGCGGCACGCGGAGGCCTGGAGCCGCGGGGCGTCATCCACGCGGACCTCTTCCTGGACAACGTGAAGTGGCTGGGGGACCGGGTGAGCGCCCTCTTCGATTTCGAGATGGCGTGCCGGGACTTCTACGCGTTGGACGTGGCCATCACCCTCAACGCGTGGTGCTTCGACGCGGGCGCCTACCGGCCGGAGCTGTGCCGGGCGCTGCTGCGCGGCTACCAGGTGGAGCGCACGCTGGTGCCGGTGGAGCGCGAGAGCCTCTTCGGGCACGCGCTCTTCGGGGCGGTGCGTTACACCGCCAGCCGCATCCGCGACTTCCACCTGTCCGGGTTGCCGCCTGACAAATTGGCACCGAAGGACTTCCGCACCTACCTGGCCCGGGCGAGGGCCCTGGCCCAGATGGGGCCGGAGGGCCTGCGCGCGCTCGCGGGTGTGTGAGCGCGCGCCGCGGGGCTCAGCGGCTCAGATGCCGGTGACGATGCGCCACTGCCCGTCCTCCTTCTGGAGGACCATCTGCTCCAGCTCGGACTCGCGCTGCGCCCTGTCGAGCAGCCCCGGCGCCTGGAAGCTCGCGTTCCAGTAGTAGATGACGGTGGCGGTCCCATTGCGCTTCACGTCCACCTGGCGAATCTCCAGGTCCACCCGGGGCGATTTCAGTCGGGCGAAGAGGGGCGGAAGCGCCTCGGGCAGGGTGTCATGGGTGAGGTCGTCCGCAGGATCCTCGGTGCCGGCGTTGTCGCGGAACGACTTCGAGACGAGCTGCTGGATGGCCTGCGCATCGCGCGCCTCGATGGCGGAGCGGTAGTTCTCCATCAGCTGGAGGATGGCGCGGGTGTCTTCGGTGTCGGTGATCTGCGTGCCCGGGATGAAGCGGGGGCCGCAGGCCGCGAGCACGAGAAGGGCGCAGACAAGCAACGGACGGACGTTCATGGTCGTGGGGTCTCCGTGATGGGGCAACCGCGCACGGGGACTTGCATTCCCCATGCCGGGAGATGAGGACTTCGGCCTGGCGTGTGGCGCGTCTAGCGGAAAGCGTCGCGGGGCACCAGGGGGCCTCCGAAGTGCTGGTCCTCGAAGTCGCACCGTTCGGCCCACTCGGAGGTGACGGCGCGGAAGGCGGGCCCCTGGTCCGGCAGCGTTCCCACCTCGTGTCGCACCGCACCGCAGTCCCCTGCCAGATAGGCGGCCTGCACCCGGAGGCGGAGGGCCTCGCGGCGGATGGCGTCGGGCAGCTCGCCTTCCAGGGCGTGGGAGAGGTGCAGCAGGGCCTCGGCGGGGGCGTCCACCAGCAGCAGGCGCCGGCCGAGCAGGTAATGGAGGTAGGGATCCTTGGGGGCCGTTTCCAGGGCGCTGGCGAGCCGCAGCAGGCGCAGCTCCTCGTGGCGCTCCCGGAAGTAGGCGTGGATGGGGGCGGCGCGGACCTCGGAGTCCAGCGCGGCGAGCTTCACCTGGGCGGTGCGCGTCACCTCCGGGCTGGGAGAGAGCGCGAGGACCCGGTCGAGGAGCGCCCGAGCCTGCTCCTTGTTCCCCCGTCGTGACACCACGTCCGACTGGGCGAGCGCCACCTCCGCTTCCAGGGAGGGCTGGCCCTTCACCTGCTCGGCGAGCTTGCCGAGCACCTGGGAGGCCTCGTTCGGCCGCTCCAACCTGTCGAGGGCGCTGGCCTGACCCAGCACGAAGGACGGCTCCTGGGGTTGGAGGTTGGCGGCGCGCTGGTACAGCTCGAGCGCCTGTTGCGGGTCGCTCGCGAGGAAGTCGCGGGCCTCGTCCTGGAGGCGGGCCACCTCGCGGGCGCAGGCGCGGGAGAAGAGGCTGCCGGTGCGGAAGCGCTGGAAGGCGCGGCTCACGGTGGCCTCGTCCAGCGGCAGGGAGTCCAGGTACTTCTCCCACTCGGTGGCGAGCGCATCCAGCGGGCGGCCGTAGGCGGCCTCGAAGTCGCCGTGGGCGTAGAGGACGCGCAGCTTCTCCGGGCCATAGGTGTCGGCCAGGTGGCGCAGGAAGGAGCCCACCAGGGTGTACGCGCGAGCGGGGGCGGACTGGTAGAAGCCCTCGGGGCCCACCAGCTTGCGGATGTCCGGGGCCAGCTTCTGCCGGCGCATGCCCGCGGCCCACTCGTCGAGCGTGAGGTCCCCCTGGACGGGGTTGTCCGCGGCCACCGCCAGGCCCTCGATGACGCCCATGAGCGGGTAGACGCCCAGCCGGGTGGTGACGCGGAAGGGCCAGCTGCCCGCGGGGGCGGCCATCACGTGCGCCAGCTCGTGCTTGAGGGTGGAGTGGGGGAAGTCGCGCCCTCCGTTGATGTGGAGTTCCTGGCGCCAGGGCTTGGCGAACTGGGTGCGGCCGGCGCCGACCAGCGCCTGCTTCTCCTCGTCCGAGCGGTACAGCCACACGCGGATGCGGCCCTCGGGGGCGCCGCCCAGGAAGCGCGAGAGCTGGGCGTAACGGAACTCGAGGTCCCTCACCATCCGGTCCACGTCCTCGCGGGGCAGGCCGCGCGGGTAGATGAACTGGAAGTGTTCGGTGCCGCGCACGCCGCCGAGCCGCGCCAGGAGGGCGTCGTCCGTCATCCTCAGGCCCAGGTCCGTGCCATGCGCCTCGATGAGGACGATGGGGGCGAGCAGAAGGCCGAGCACGAGGAGCGCGCCGACGCGCGGCCGGGGACGGCGCAGGCGGGCCTCGGAGACGTCCAGGCAGAGGGCGGTGAGCGCGAGGAAGGCGAGGGAGATGAGCAGCGTCTCCAGGCGGAACCAGAGGAGGCCACCGGAGACGGCGAGTGACTCGTCATAGAGGGGCCCCGGCAGGTGACCCAGGAAGTGGTTGAAGGCGTAGACCTGGGGCCCGAAGACGATGGGCCAGGCGGTGAACACGCCCGACAGGAGGATGAGCCCCACGTAGAGGAGGACGGCCCGGCCCCAGCGTCGCGTGGCGAATCCACAGAAGACCCCCCCGGCGGCGGACAGCACCGCGGAGGGGAGGGTGAGCAGGGGGTAGAAGCCCACCAGGGCGAAGGGGTCGCACCGGGTGCCGACCAGGGCGTACAGGGTGGCGGCGAGGAAGGGGGGCACCACGACGGCCAGGTTGATGAGGAGGGCCGGGGCGAGGGCGTGCCAGGCCATGCGCGCCGGGCTGTCCGGGCGGGGGGCTTGCGAGGATTGCCCCTCCCTGGCGGCCTGCCCGGCGAGCATGCGGCGCTCCTGGTGCACCGCGGCGATGCCGATCCCGCCTCCGAGCAGTCCCACGGCGATGGAGAGGGTAAGTCCCAGCTCGAAGCCGGGCACCCCGAAGAGGGGGAGGAAGACGAGGGCCGAGCCGCCGACCGCCAGAGCCCCGGCGAGCACCCGGACCGGGGGGCGCCGGAGGAGGTCGGTGGCACGGAAGAGGACTTGGCGCATGGCCTTCTCCTATACTCCCCTCAGCATGGCCGAACAGAAGACAGGCGCTGAATTCCGCCAGCACGCTCGCGCGCCCATCGAGCTGAAGGTGGACTACAAGAAGCTCAACTCGTTCTTCGCGGACTACACGAAGAACATCTCGAAGGGTGGCACCTTCATCAAGACGAAGAAGCCGCTGCCCATCGGGACGCGCTTCCTCTTCAAGTTGACGGTGCCCCAGCGGGAGGTGCCCTTCGAGTTGCTCGGCGAGGTGGTCTGGTCCAAGGCCGACGCCGAGGAGCCCGGCATGGGCATCCGCTTCATCTACAACGACGAGCGCCAGCGCGCCGACTTCGAGGGCGTGGTGGAGCGGTTGATGGCGGACAGTCTTGGAGCGCAGCTCACGGAGAAGCTGCTCAACAAGCAGCTCCACCTGGGGTGAGTCCGCGCTGGTTGCGCGGGCTGGGTGCGTGCGGGTGTTGAGGTCCTGTCAGGCCGCCGAGGCCCGGGACAGGCAGTCCCCGCCGGCGGGTAGGAAGGTGAAGGACGTGAGCGCGGAGGATGACGTGGGGCCCACGCTGCCGAGGGCCTGGGTGCTGCTCGAGGACTCCCAGGGGGGTCTGCACCGGGTGGACGTGGAGGTCGCGGCTACGCCGGAGGCGCGTGAGCGTGGACTGATGTGGCGCACGGAGCTGCCCGCCGGCCAGGGCATGCTCTTCATCTTCCCATTGGAAGAAGTGCAGCGCTTCTGGATGCGCAACACGCTCATTCCGTTGGACATGATCTTCATCAACTCGGCGGGGCGGATCGTGGGCATCGTCGAGCGTGCCGTGCCGCGCTCCCGTGTCTCGCGCTCGGTGGGAGTGCCCGGGCGCTACGTGCTGGAGGTGCCCGGCGGCTGGTCCCAGTCGGTGGGCCTCGCGCGTGGTGGCGCCGTGCGGTTCGAGGGCCTGGAGTCCATCCAGGTCATCCCCTGACGGTGACGGACCGGCGCTCGTGAGGACGGGGTTGCGGCAGCAGGATATTCGAATATCGTTATGTCGTCATGTCCGCCGCCATTGCCTCATTGGACGTCCGTCAGGCCTCCCGCCTCTTCAAGGCGCTCGGGGACGAGACGCGCCTGCGAATCGTCGCGCTGCTCTCCCATGGGGAGCTGTGCGTGTGTCACGTGGAGTCGGCGCTGGGGCTCTCTCAGCCCAATGCCTCGCGCCAGCTCGGGGTGTTGCGCTCCGCCGGCATCGTCGAGCCGCGCCGGGAGGGGAGCTGGGTCTACTACAGGCTGGCTCCGCAGCTGGACGAGCTCTGCAAGCAGCAACTCAAGACGCTGGTGGGCGCGTTCTCCCGCCGCGAGGTGCTGAAACAGGACGTGGAGCGCCTCCTCGAGACGCGAGGCCCCTCCTCGTGCCGGTGACGAAAACCCCTACCTGGAACCCCTTTCACGCCATGACCTCCGCGGCAGCCTCCTCCGACAGCGTCGTCAAGAAGCTCTCGTTCATCGACCGGTTCCTCCCGGTGTGGATCTTCGCCGCCATGGGACTCGGTATCGGCCTGGGGAGGGCCTTTCCCGACCTGGGCGCGCGACTGGACACGGTGAAGCTGGACACGGTGTCGCTGCCCATCGCGCTCGGGCTGTTGTGGATGATGTACCCGGTGCTGGCGAAGGTGCGCTACGGCGAGCTGGGCCGGCTGCGCTCGCGAGGCAGGCTCTTCGGCGTCTCGCTCTTCCTCAACTGGGTGGTGGGTCCGGTGTTGATGTTCGCGCTGGCGTGGCTGCTGCTGCCGGACCTGCCGCACTACCGCACGGGCCTCATCCTCATCGGCCTGGCGCGCTGCATCGCCATGGTGCTGGTGTGGAACATGCTCGCCTGCGGCAGCAACGAGCTGGCGGCGGTGCTGGTGGCGCTCAACTCGCTCTTCCAGATCCTCTTCTACTCGGTGCTGGGCTGGCTCTTCATCACGGTCATTCCGGGCTGGTTCGGGGCGGAGGGGGCGGCGTTCGACGTGTCCATGTGGAGCATCGCGAAGAGCGTGCTCATCTTCCTCGGCGTGCCGCTGGTGGCGGGGGCGCTGACCCGCTGGGGGCTCACCCGGCTCAAGGGAGAGGCGTGGTACGAGACGAAGTTCCTCCCCCGCCTGGGGCCCACGGCGCTGCTCGGGTTGCTCTACACCATCGTCCTGATGTTCGCGATGCAGGGGGAGAAGATCACCCGGCTGCCGCTGGACGTGGTGCGCATCTCCATCCCGCTGCTCCTCTATTTCGCCATCATGTTCACCTCCGCGTTCTTCCTCTCGCGGAAGATGGGCTTCAGCTACGAGGAGACGGCCTCGTTGTCCTTCACCGCGGCGGGCAACAACTTCGAGCTGGCCATCGCCGTGGCGGTGGGCGTGTTCGGGATGGCCTCGGGAGAAGCCCTGGCGGGGGTGGTGGGTCCACTCATCGAGGTGCCCGCGCTCATCGCGCTCGTCTACCTCTCGCTGTGGCTGCGGCGCCGCTTCTTCCCGGAGTCGGAGTCCGCCGTTCTGCCCCGCCGCTTCGGCGGTGGTTCATCCCCTCGACAGGAGAGCGCATGAAGACGGTCATCTTCGCCTGTGTCCACAACGCCGGCCGCTCGCAGATGGCGGCGGCCTTCTTCAACGCGCTGGCGGACGGAACGAAGGCTCGAGCCGTGTCCGCTGGAACGCAGCCCGGTGAGCGCGTGCACCCGGAGGTACGGGACGCCATGGCCGAGGTGGGCATCGATCTGTCGGGTGCCAGGCCCCAGCGTCTCACGGACGAGCTGGCCCAGGACGCGCAGTGGCTCGTCACCATGGGTTGTGGCGAGGCCTGTCCCCACGTGCCGGGCTTGAAGCGCGACGACTGGCCCCTGGAGGATCCCAAGGGAAAGCCCGTGGAGCGCGTGCGACAGATTCGTGACGAGGTGCGCTCGCGCGTGTCGGCCTTCCTGGCCCGAGAGGGCTGGGCGAAGTAGCCGCCTACGCCTTGTCGCGCGAGATGGGCCCCACCTTGCCCTTGGTGACCTTCAAGTAGTCCGCGGGCGCGAGGAGGAGCTGCGTTCCGCGGACCCCGGCGGACACGGAGACGACATCGAAGAGCTCGAGCGTCTCGTCCACGTACACGGGGTACTCCTTCTTGCCCCCGATGGCCGTGACGCCGCCGCGGATGTAGCCCGTGAGCGGCTGGAGCTCCTTGAGCGGCACGGTGTCCACCTTCCGGTCGCCGCTCAGTCGTGCGAGGGCCTTGAGATCCAACTCGCCATTGCCGGGCACCACGGCCATGAGCACGCCGGTCCGGTCCCCGCGCGCCACGAGCGTCTTGAAGACCTGCTCCGCGGGCAGCCCCACCTTGGCGGCCACCGTTTCCGCGGAGAGATCCTCCGGATCCACGTCGTACTCGCGCAGCTCGTAGCGGACGCCGAGCGAGTCCAACAGCCGTGCCGCGTTCGTCTTCATGGTGTCACGCTCCTAGAGCTTGACGGGCGGCCGAGATGCGGGCCAGGGCTTCCTCGGGCGTGGCGCCCACGGCGGACAGGTGCCCCATCTTCCGGCCCTTGCGCGCCTCCCGCTTGCCGTACAGGTGCAGCCGCACGCCCGGCATGGCCAGCACGGACTCGAACTTCGGTCCGCCCTCGCGCAGCCACAGGTCGCCCAGCAGGTTGACGATGGCCGCCGGCCGGACCACCTCCACCGAGCCCAGCGGCAGGTTGCACACCGCGCGCACCGCCTGCTCGAACTGGCTGGTGAGGCAGGCCACCTCCGTGGCGTGGAAGCTGTTGTGCGGGCGCGGCGCCAGCTCGTTCACCAGCAGCCGGCCGTCCTTCAACAGGAACATCTCCACCACCAGCAGGCCCTCGACCTCGAGCGCCGTGGCCATGGCGCGGGCGATCTCCGTCGCCTCCTGGCTCACCTTCGGAGGCACCTGGCCGGGCAGCAGCGACCAGTCGAGAATCCGCTCCTCGTGGTGGTTGTAGGCCGGCGGGTACACCGCCACCTCGCCGTTGGGCGAGCGCGCCACCAGCACGGAGAGCTCGGACTCCAGCTCCAGCGCGGCCTCCACCACCACCGGGCGCTGGCCCAGCTCGCGCCACGCCTCGGGCGACTCGGTGGCGGACTTCACCTGGTACTGGCCCCGGCCGTCGTAGCCGCCCTCGCAGACCTTCACGAAGCAGCGGCCACCCAGCTCCGTCGCCGCCGCGGCCAGCTCCGCCTCGGTGTCCGACTGCTTCCAGGGCCCCTGCGGAAAGCCGTGCTTCGCCAGCCACGCCCGCTGCCGTCCGCGGTTCTGCACCACCTCCAGCACCGAGGGACCCGGCCGCAGCGGCGCATGCCGGGCGACGGCGCGCAGGGTGGTCAGGGGGATCTTCTCGATCTCCAGCGTCACCACGTCGCACGCGCGCGCCAGCCGGGCGGCCTCTTCCGCGCTGCCGAAGTCGGCCGTGTAGCACTGGTCCACCACGAAGCGGGCCGAGCACGCGGGGTCCGGATCCATGGCCTGCACCTGATAGCCGAGCGTGCGCGCGGACAGCGCCATCATCCGGCCCAGCTGCCCACCGCCGAGGATGCCGAGCGTTCCACCCGGCAGGACGGTCCTCTTGTTCATTCGATCTCCCGATCTCTGAGCACCTCGTCGGTGCGGGTCTGTCGCCAGGCGGCGAGCCGCGGGCGGATCTCCGGGTACTTGAGCGACAGGATGGCGGCGGCGTGCAGCGCGGCGTTGATGGCGCCCGGCTTGCCAATGGCCATGGTCCCCACCGGGACGCCCTTGGGCATCTGGACGATGGACATCAACGCGTCGAAGCCGTTGAGCACCGTGGCGGGGATGGGGATGCCGAGCACCGGCAGCAGCGTCTTGCTGGCCACCATGCCCGGCAGGTGGGCCGCGCCCCCCGCCGCCGCGATGATGACCGACAGCCCTCTCGCCTCCGCCGTCTCCGCGTACTGCATCATCCAGTCCGGCGTGCGATGGGCGGACACCACCCGCACCTCATGCGGAATGCCCAGCTCCTTCAGCACGTCGATGCCGGGGCGCAGATGCTCCAGATCGCTCTTGCCCCCCATGATGACGCCCACCCACGGTGTCGCGCTCAAGCTCTCGCCTCCTATGCGCCCTCCTGGTGGTTCCAGGAGGTGCGAGGAACGCGGAGATAGGGTGGGGGGATTCCGTAGGTCAACCGGAAGCGTACGGCGGGTCCTGAAATCCCAGGAGAGGGGTCAGGGGGACGACCCTCACCCCAGCCCTCTCCCAGAGGGAGAGGGGGTTTTCACGGGGGCTTAGTAGGTGGAGGTGATCTTCCCGAAGCTCTTCGCCGCCCGGCTCTTCGTGCGCTTGATCGCCGCCCCCACCGCCTCATCGTCGTCCGCCTGCTCGTAGTCCTGGAGGACGGCCTGCTGCTCGGCGAGGTCCGCCTGCACCGCTGCGGGGCTCGCCACCGCGCTCGCCTCGTGGAAGAGCGCCTGGTTGCGCATCACGTAGCCCTTCGCCTCCTCCCTGCGTCCCTCTCGCAGGGCCTGGGCCGCCAGCTTCAGGTTCTTCGCGCTCAGCGCCCGCGTCGCGTACACCGTGGCGTCCTTGTCCTGCCGCGCCAGCACCTCCTCCCGCCGCTCCGTCACCATCGCCGACAGGCTCGCCGCGCTCTCCACCCCCGCGTTCCTCAGCAGGTCCGTGTACGTCAGCTTCAGCCCCGTGACGTCCACCGCGCTCCCTGGCCTCGTGCCCACCACCGTGAGCCGCGCCACCACGCGCTCCACCTGGCCCGAGGAGAAGTCCGGCAGCGGGATCCGCACCGTGCGCCCCTCCTGGTGCGCGCGGTAGCCCAGCACCTCACCCAGCGTCACGCCCTCGGGCAGCTCGAAGGACAGCTCCACGCCCCGCGCCACGCTGGTGGTGGCCTGCCGCAGGTCCTTCTGGAAGAGCGTGGCCAGCTGCCCCGCGTCCTCCAGGAAGCCGTACGCGCCCGCGCCGTACTCGGCGAAGCCCTGCATCAGGTCCTCGTTGAAGTCCGTGCCCACGCCGATGGCGCTCACGGTAATGCCCTCGGCGCGGATGCCCTTCACCACCTCCGTGAGGCCCGCGTCGTCGGTGATGCCCTCGGTGGCCTGACCATCGCTCATCAGGATGATGCGGTTGACGGAGTAGTCGCCCCGTGACGCCGTCACGTGCGAGCGGCCCGCGTGCAGCCCGGCGCCGATGTTGGTGCCGCCGTCGTCCCAGATGCCTTCGATGTACTGGATCATCCGCTCCCGGTTGGAGGGAGTGGCTGGCAGGGCCGGCAGGCTCTTCACATCCGAGCCGTAGTGCACGATGGCGAGCCGGTCCTCCGGGCCCAGCAGTCCCACGAGGTGCCGCGCGGCCTGCCTGGCCTGTTGCAGCTTGTAGCCGCTCATGGAGCCCGAGCGGTCGATGACCACCGCCAGGTTCACCGGGGTGCGCCTGGAGCCAGGGACTTCCACGCCGGTCAAATCCACCGTGACGAAGAGATCCGCGCTGCCCGGGGTGATGTAGGGGTGCGACAACCGGCTCGTCATCGTCAACGAGCCGTTGGACGCGGTGGCCGGCCGCGGCGTTGGCACCGGGCTGGCGGGGTGGGGCGGCGCCAGCCGGGGCAGGCCCAGCACCAAAGCGGTGAGGGCGAGTCCAGCGGCCAGCGAGACGAAGGCAACCGTCTTGTTCATGACAGAGGGCTCCTTGTGGTGAGGGCCCCGCTGTCCACGTCCGGCGCGCGGAAAAGTTCTACGCCGCCGGGCGCCCGGTGTGCGTCAGTTCTCCGTCGGGGTGGAGGCGGCGCAGAAGTAGGGAGAGGAGTTCTCCCCGAACGTCGCGCGGTACTCCTCCGGGCTGTTCGCGCGCATGTAGTCCAGGGCCTGCTGATCCAGCAGGAGGGGGCGGCAGCTCATGCTCGCCTTGACCTCCGCGGACGCTTCCGGGTGGTTGACGGCGCAGGGGCTCTGGATCTGGGGCGCGCCATCGTCGGACGGCACGCACGCCTTGCTGCAGTAGCCCAGGACGCGCAGGCCATCGCCCTCGCCGCTGGTCTGGATGGGCGAGTTCGCATCCCGCACGCAGACGAGCTCCTCGCAATCCAACGCGCCGAAGGAGATGAAGTCCTTATCCCCCTCCCCGATGTCCTCCAGGGTGACGGGATCGGACTTCTCGCCCTCCTTGGTCGACTTCTTCACCAGCACGCAGGGCTTGCCAATATCGGAAGGAACCTCGCACCCGCCGCACAGCAGGGCGGCACCCACCAGTAGAGCCAGACGCGCAGACATCGACGTGCACCTCATGAGTCGCATGTGAGAGGCCACGGTAACACAGTGGCTTCGCATGCCAACCGGTACCGTGGTCGCACGGATGCTCACTCCACGAGAACCGTGACCGCTCACTCTGCAAGAATACCGAGTGGATACACGAAGGAGGGTTTCAGGCACACCTCGGCGGATACACAGAGAGCAGGCGAGCTTTGATCGGTTGATGGTTTGCGAGCGTGGCGGATAGGATGCTCGAAGTGCATCAGCCTCCGGTTCTTTCGGAATCGGCTGGCGGACGCCCCCATGACACGGAGCTCCCGGAAGTGAATCGCCTCCAGGCCATCGTGCTCGCGTTGTGCATCGCGCCAGCATCGGCACTTGCCCAGAACCAGGAAGACGCGGGGCTCGGACTCGATCTGAGCGGTAATGAAAAGCCCCAGGAAGAGACCGAGAACCTCGCGGAGCCGCCCGCGGAGGAGCCACCACCGCTGACGTCCACGGCGGAGGCTCCCCCAGCCGAGCCGCTGACGCCGGCCGAGCGTGACGTGACGCTCGACGACCGCGTCAAGAGCGTGCAGCGCAAGGTGTACCTGAAGAAGGGACGCTTCGAGCTGACGCCGCTCATCACCCTCTCGGTGAACGACCCCTACTACACGAAGGTGGGCGCCGCGGTGCGTGGGGCGTACTACCTGGCGGACACGCTTTCGATTGCCGCGCGTGTGTCCGCGATGCAGGTGCTGCCCGAGGATGACGTGCGCATCGCCAAGCGCACCTTCCAGAGCCGCATCTTCTACTCGGTGCCGCAGTGGTCGGCCATGGGTGACGTGGAGTGGAGCCCGATCTACGGCAAGGTGGCCTTCCTCAACGACATCCTCCACTTCGATGCCTACCTGCTGGCCGGCATGGGCGTGGTCAACACGGAAATGTCCCGGGTGGAGGACCGTGGCCCCAGCCTCGCCGCCGACCTGGGCATCGGCATGCGCTTCGTGGCCCGCGACTACCTCGCGGTCAACGTGGCGCTCATCAACACGTCCTACGTGGACCAGCCCCTCAATACCAGCAAGGGCGCTACCCAGAACCTCATGACCCTCAATGCCGGAATCTCCTTCTTCTTCCCGATGAAGTCGACCGGTCGGGAGGCCGAATGAAGACCGCCACCCGTTTGCTTCTCGCGCTCTGTCTGGCGCCCATGTCCGCCCTGGCTCAGGACGCGGCACCCGCCACGCCCGCGCCCGCCGCTCCCGCGAAGCCGTCCGCCCCCGCCGCCTCCTCCGGCTCCTCCGAGCAGGAGGCCGGTGACGTGTCGGAGGTGGACAAGGACCGGCTCGGGCCTCTGCGCGAGCGCGTCCGTCCCGTCTCCGGCCACCTCTTCCTCAAGAAGGGCCGCTTCGAGCTCAGCCCCTCGGCCACGCTCTCCGTCAAGGATGCCTTCTTCACCAAGTACATCCTGGGCGGCGCGCTCACCTACCACGCCACGGAGACGTTGGGCGTGAGCCTGCGCGCGGGCTACTCCATCCCCACCGTCGCTGGTGCCGCGCAGATCTGCTCCTTCGGCGGTGATGGCACCCGCGGTTGCCGCGTGCCCACCTTCGATGAGCTGGATGGGGATGCGCCCGGGCAGATCACCCTGCTCGGCGGGCTCGACCTGCAGTGGGCTCCCATCTACGGCAAGCTGTCGCTGCTGTCCGAGCAGTTCGTGCACTTCGACCTGTACGGCATCGGTGGCGCCACCGCGGTGCAGTACCGCGGTCCCGGTGCGACGGAGCTCACCGTCGGTGGCAACGTCGGTGTCGGCATGCGCTTCTTCCTCAACCGCTGGATGACGCTGCGCACCGAGTTCCGCGACCTCATCTACGTCGAGAAGGCCGTCAATCCCTCCACCACGTTGCGCAACCAGCTGCTGTTCGAGCTGGGTGTGTCGTTCTTCTTCCCCTCCGCCAACCCCGAGTCATGAAACGTCTGCTCCGGCCCCTCTGTCTCGCCACCCTCGGGCTCTCGTTGGCGTGGGCGACGCCCTCGCCCGCTCAGAGCTTCGAGGGTCTGGATATCTCCCAGCCCAAGAAGAAGAAGAAGAAGCCCACGCGCAAGTCGTCGCGCGGCAAGAAGCCCACGGCCGCCCAGTCCTCCGAGGACGAGTCCGACTCGGACTCCTCGGAATCCAGCGCCGCGGGTGACGCGTCCTCCGTCGCCGCTCCCGCCGACTCGGGCGCGGCGGCTGGCACTGCGTCCACGCCTGTGCCCGCTGCCGCGGAGGCTCCGGCCTCGTCCCCTCCGTCCATGGGGTTGGATCTGACGGCGGAC
Organism: Archangium violaceum; assembly: GCF_016859125.1. Taxonomy (NCBI): domain Bacteria; kingdom Pseudomonadati; phylum Myxococcota; class Myxococcia; order Myxococcales; family Archangiaceae; genus Archangium; species Archangium violaceum. The sequence continues at coordinate 7,243,964 of NZ_CP069338.1, forward strand.
GTTCCGCCCCCGGCCGCGCCCACCATGTCCTTCGACGCGGTGGACGTGTCCGGCAAGAGCGGTGATCGCCAGCGCCTGGACGTCGCCATCTCCCTCTTCAAGAACGAGGAGTACGAGAAGGCGGCGATGAGCTCCTTCGAGATGCTCCAGGACTCCAAGCTCGCCGGCCTCCACCTGGAGGCGCGCTACGTGCTGGCCAAGGCCCTCTACCGCATGGGGCTCTACCACTCGTCGCTGGGTGAGTTCTCGAAGATCCTCGCCGTGGGTCCGGAGACGAAGTTCTTCCGCACCAGCCTGGAGTGGCTCTTCTTCATCAGCCGCAAGACGAAGAACGAGACCGTCATCCTGGATGAGATCGCCCGCTACGCGAACCAGGAGTTCCCCGAGCGCTTCCGCAGCGAGTTCCATTACCTGCTGGCCCGCTACCACTTCGTGCGTGGCAAGGCGTTGGATCAGGTGGGCCGCTCGGAGGACGCGGACAAGAGCTTCAACGAGGTGAAGCGGCTGGCGCTGCTCATCCCGAAGACGGACGTGTTCTACCCCCGGGCCAAGTACCTCGAGGGTCTGTCCTTCTTCCGCTTCGGCAACCGGGCGAAGAGCGCCGCCGAGAAGCGCACGGACATCAACACCGTGGGCGCCATCGAGGCCATGAAGGAGATCATCCGCGTCACCCGCTCCAACGCGGGCCTGGACACCGAGCAGATCTCCGCGAACCAGAAGCTGCGCGAGCTGGCCTTCATGCAGCTGGCGCGCACCCACTACGGCATGCAGCAGAACCGCTACGCGCTCTTCTATTTCAACAAGGTGGAGCGCGGCACGTCTCAGTGGCTGGAGTCCATGTTCGAGGCCAGCTGGGCCAACTACCGCGTGGGCCAGTACGAGCAGGCGCTCGGCAACCTCATCACCCTGTCCTCGCCCTTCTTCCGGGAGGAGTACTTCCCCGAGGCGATGATCCTCAAGGCCGTCATCTATTACGAGAACTGCCGCTACCGCGAGTCCAGCCTCATCCTCCAGGACTTCGAGCGCACCTACCTGCCCGTTCATGATCAGCTCGAGCTGATTACGAGGAAGCAGATGGAGGCCAGCGAGTACTACGGCGTGCTCTCCGACGTGCAGAAGAAGAACAAGGAGGGCCTGGAGAAGAGCGAGACGGACGTCATCCTCGAGCGCATCCTCCGGCTGGCCCTCACGGACCAGGATCTGAAGAAGACGAACGAGTCCATCCTCGAGCTGGAGGGCGAGATGGACGCCTTCGGCGAGAAGGGTGACACCTTCCGTTACTCCGAGCTGTCCAAGCAGCTGCTCGAGGGCCTCAAGGTGCAGCGCACCAGCCTCATCGAGAAGGCCGGCATCATGGCCAAGGGCAAGCTGGAGACGGAACTGGTGGGCCTCAAGCAGCTCCTGGCGAACGGCCTGCGCATCAAGTTCGAGACCGTCTCCAAGGAGAAGGAGTTCCTCGAGGAGCAGCTCAAGGCCGGCGGCCAGGTCTCCATCGTGAAGAAGTACCGGTACTCGGTCGCCGTGGCGGACGACCAGCTCTACTGGCCGTACGAGGGCGAGTACTGGCGCGATGAGCTGGGCACCTACCAGTACACGCTCACCAAGGGCTGCATTCAGCGCGACACGGCCAACCGGACCATCCAGGCCAGCGAGTCCAACTGAGCCCGGGCCCCAGGTGGCTCCCTCCTCGTGGGGGGAGCCTCCCGGCACGCCCTTGTCGGGGGCTGGATCCCAGAGGATCCGGCCCCCTCTCGTTTTTCCCAACCGTGTAGGATGCTGCCTTCATGGCCACCAAGCTCGTCACCATTGCGTTCGACGTGATGGGGAGCGATCACGGCCCCGCGGAAGTCGTCAGGGGGGCCGCGCAGCTCTCGTTGGAGTCTCCTCACATCCACGTGTTGCTGGTGGGGGATAGAGCCCTCATCGACGACGCGCTCGCCGAGACGCGGCACAACGGCGAGCGCATCTCGGTGCAGCATGCCTCCGAGTTCGTCGCCATGGACGAGAAGCCGGCCGAGGCGTTGGCGCGCAAGCACGACGCGTCCGTGTCGGTGGCGGCGCGGCTCGTGGCCGAGGGCGAGGCGGATGCGCTCGTGTCCGCCGGTAACACGGGCGCGGGCGTGCTGTCCTGCGCCCGGCACTTCCAGCTGCTGCCGGGCGTGCGGCGCGCGGCGCTCGCGGCGGTGTACCCCACGCGGGCCCGTCACGGCGACAAGGCGGACCCGTTCTCGCTCATCCTCGACGTGGGCGCCACGGTGGAGGCCACCGCGGAGGACCTGGTGACGTTCGCGGTGATGGGGGCGGCCTACGCGCGCATCATCTCGCGCAACGAGAACCCCAAGGTGGCGCTGCTGTCCAACGGCACCGAGTCCACCAAGGGCCCGCGTCACGTGGTGGAGGCGCACTCGAGGCTCGCGGCGCTCTCCGGGCTGCAGTTCATCGGGAACGTGGAGGGCGTGGACATCCCCAAGGGCACGGCGGACGTGGTGGTGACGGACGGCTTCGTCGGTAACGTCTGTCTGAAGATGCTGGAAGGCGTGCACGAGACGGTGGTGGAGCTGGCCCAGTACGCGTACAAGGAGAGCCTGCGCTGGCGGGCCGGACTGGCCATGCTGTCCGGTGGCATCCAGCGCATCAAGGACATCACCGATTGGGAGCAGTACGGGGGTGCACCGGTGCTCGGGTTCGATCGGATCTTCATCAAGGCCCATGGCCGTTCGAAGGCACAAGCCATCGCCAACGCCGGCAAGGTGGCCGCCAAGGCGGTGGCCCATGAGCTCGGCACGGCCATCCAGCAGGGTCTGGCGCGGTGAGCCTTCCGGATCGCATCGACCCCAGGCCCCCGCGCCGCATCTACCGCTGGGACCTGGACAAGACGTACCTGCAGACGGAGTTCGACTCGCTGCGGGATCTGCTGCGCACGGCCTTCCAGAAGGCCCACGAGAAGCAGGCCGTGCCGGGGGCATCCGCGCTCATCCGCGAGTTGGCGGAGAACGGGGACTCGCGCCTGTGCATCGTCTCCGGAAGCCCCAAGCAGATGCGCTCGGTGCTGGAGGAGAAGCTCAAGCTGGACGGCGTGGTGTGGGACGAGTTCGTCCTCAAGGACAACGTGGGCAACCTGATGCGCGGGCGCTTCCGCGCCCTGCGCGGGCAGGTCGGCTACAAGCTGCCCGCCATCCTGGAGAGCCGCGCCAACGCGCCCGTGGAGGCCGAGGAGGTTCTCTTCGGGGATGACGCCGAGGCGGACGCCTTCATCTACTCGCTCTTCGCGGACATGGTCGCCGGGCGCGTGGACGAGCGGGTGCTCACGCAGATCCTCGAGGCGGCGGCGGTGTACCCGGACGAGGCCGAGCGGGTGCTCGCCGCGTGGAAGAAGATTCCCGTGTCGGATCCGGTGCGGCGCATCTTCATCCACCTGGATCGGCTGACGCCGCCGGCGCACTTCGCCAACTACGGCCCGCGCGTGGTGCCCATCTTCAACTACTTCCAGGCCGCGCTGGTGCTGCTCGCAGATGGCCACCTGACGGCCCCGCAGGTCATCAAGATCGCGGTGGAGATGGTGCAGACGGCGGGACACAACATCATCACGCTGTCCAACTCGTTCCAGGACCTGCTGCGCCGGGGCCTGCCGCTGCAGCAGGCGGCGGCGGCGCTGGTGCAGGCGCTGGAGGGGCCCAACGCGCTCATGCAGGCGCTGCGGCCGATGCCGGACATCATCTCGGCGTTCACCAAGCGGCTCGCCGCGCTGGGGACTCCGCCGCCTCCGCCGCCGGTGCAGGCGGTGGACTACCTGGAGCTCATCCACCACGCGCTTCCGCGGACGCACAAGGCGCGGAAGACGCAGTAGGCCCTGGCGCCTCGTGCGCGGGAGACACGGGAATGAAGGCCATCGTCACGGGTGCGAACGGGACTGTCGGCTCCCGGTTGTGCGAGCACCTGCGGAGCCTCGGTGTCGAGGTGGTCCGCTGGGAGCGCGACCGGGTCCCGGTGGATGACTATTGGGCGATGGAGGGCTTCGTGCGCTCGGTGGCGCCGGACGTGCTCTTCCACCTGGCGACGGCCTCCCGGCCCACGGGCCGGCCCAACGAGTCGTGGCTCGTCAACTACGAGTGGACGAGCGAGCTCGCGTGGATCACCCGGCAGTTGGGCGTACGCTTCGTGTTCTCCAGCACGGCGATGGTGTTCTCGGACCAGGCGCGCGGGCCCTTCACGGTGGACTCGGTGCCGGAGGCGCCCGAGGGCTACGGGTACGAGAAGCGGCGCGCCGAGGAGCGGGTCTTCCAGCAGAACCCCGAGGCGCGCGTGGCGCGACTGGGATGGCAGATCGACGACCAGCCCTCGGGCAACAACATGCTGGCCGCGCTCGAGACGCAGATGCGCGAGCGGGGCCGGGTGGAGGCGAGCACGCGGTGGTTTCCCGCCTGCTCCTTCCTGGATGACACCGTGCGGGCGCTGCTGGCTCTCGCGTGGGCGGAGCCGGGGCTCTACCTGCTCGACGCGAACGAGCGGTGGACGTACTACGAGATCGTCCGCGCGCTGAACGAGCGGCACGGTGGCCGGTGGCAGGTGGAGCCCACCGAGCACTTCGTGTTCGACCAGCGCATGATGGACGACCGGGTGGTGCTGCCCTCGCTCAAGGCCCGGCTTCCGGGCCTGGGTTGATGGACGGCCCTTCGCTCGGGGCCTCTCATCCAGCGAGGAACCGTTGGCCCATGTTCCTCTTGTATGGGTAATAAATTCCATCATGACCGTTATTTCGGCTCAGTCCAGGAATCCTTGGCTTGATGAGTGATACCGGTCATGACATCTACTCGTCACGGTGGATGTGTGTCTTGAGCAGGGAACTGGAGCCCCCCCATCAAGTATGTCTTTTCTCGTCGTGACGTGACGACGAGAAAGGGTGGGGACATGTCAATCCATGCCGTAATTTTCGACCGCGACGGTGTGCTGACGTATTTTGATTTCGCGCCGGCGTTGGAACTCTTTCGTGACTTGCCTCGGATTCCATTCGAGGCGGTGCGCCAGCACTGGTTCTCGTGGTGCCGCGTTACCGGAACCCCGCGCACCGTGGAGGCCGAGCGCCAGTTCCTCGCGGGCTTCTGGGATGAGCTCTGTGACGAGTGGTCCCTGGATGCGGGGGTGCGCGAGCGGTTCCACCGGTTCGATTACACGCGGACGATCCGTGCCTTCTCGGACGCCCGACCCACGCTGCTCGCCGTGCGCGAGCGGGGCCTCCGGGTCGGGGTCCTCTCCAATTTCCCCATGGCCAGCATCGAGGCATCACTGACGGCCGCGGGGCTGGGCGACCTGGTCGACGTGACGTGTGCGGCGCCCGTCATCGGGGCGTCCAAGCCGGAACCCGCGGCCTACCTCCATGCCCTGGCGGCCCTGGGCGTCTCCGCGGACGAGTGCCTGCTGGTCGATGACGAGGAGGCCTGTGTCGAGGGCGCGCGGGCCGTGGGCATCCGCGCGTTCCTCCTGGATCGCGCGGCATCTGGTCGCGGAGGAGGAGCGGCCACGCTTGGCGGCCTGGAAGCGCTCTCCCCGATGCTGGACATGCGCCTTCATGAGGGGACGCCATGATTCACGAGGCCGTTGTCCCCCCTTCCTCCGGGCAGCCCGTCCTCTTCCCGGGGAAGTTCCAGGGCATCTTCTCGCGGGTGCGCTCGCGTTATGCCCCGCTGTTGGAGGAGGCCCGGGCGACCCTGCGCGCCCTGCCGGTCCCGTCCGCGGTCCGCGAGTTCTACACCTACGGAGTCCTGGAGCATGCGCAGCCATCGTTCATGCTGCTGCCGTTGATGTACCTCATCATGGCGGAGCACGCGGGTGGCATCACTCCCCGGCATCGCCGCTACCTGCCGTGGTACATGCTCGCGATGGAGCTGGTGGCCGTCCTCGATGACACCGTGGATCACACACCCTTCCGCTCGGGCCGGATGACGTACCCCCGGCGGTTCGGCGAGTCCTCCGCGGCCTCCTTCTCCGGCTTCCTGATGAGCACCCTCTTCCGGAAGACCGCCGAGACGGAGCCGGTGCTGCTGCCACTCGTGGCGGACCTGTTCGAGCAGCTCTGCGCGCTGCAGACCTGGGAAAACCACTCCCGCTATCCCGAGACCTCGCCGGAGGTGCTTGCCCGCTGGCTCCAGTACCACTACGACGCGGTGGCTCCCGCGATCGCGCAGGCGTTCAACGGGGCGCTGGCGCTCCATGGCCGCGAGCCCATTCCTCGCGAGGTGTGCACCCGTTTCGGGGACCTCATGCAGGACGTGGACGACATCGTGAACTTCCTGGAGAAGCGTGAGGCGGACGGGGAGAACGACGATTTGAAGATGGGGATCGTCACCCAGATGCTGCTGGCCACGGTCCGCGCGGACGGTTCGGCACGGGAGGCCCTGGAGGCGCTGTGGAGCCCCTATCGGGCGCTGCCCCTGGTCTCCCAGGAGGAGTTCTCGGTGGGCCTGGAGCACTGCCACCAGCGGACCCGGGCCGAGTACCAACGGATGGCGGAGTTGCTTCGGCGCCAGGGTCTGCCGGTCGCTCTGCGGAAGGTGCTCGCGGACGCGGAGGCTTGCGTCGAGGCCACTCCCGCTCCGCTGCGGCCGTGCATGCGTGACATGGTCCAGGCGTTCGTCAACCGACTGCACTTCTTCGGACTGCCGGGCCACATGCCCACGCCTCGCTTGGAATGAGGGCCCTTGAAGGGGGAGCGGACATGAAGCGTATCGAGGGACCTCTGACGGCCACGGTGCTCCTGGGTCTGGTCTCGGCGTGTGAATCGCCGTTCGAGTCCCTGGAGCTCTGCTCTGCTCGAGGCGATTCCACGGGGCGTGTCCACGTCTCGTGCTTTGCCCACCAGGACGATACCGGTCGCATCGACGAGTTCGTCTCCTTCTCACAAACTTCCGCTCGGGCGAGACCTCCCTGACGGAGAGCGCCACGTTGCGCCAGCTCCTCTCCGACAAGGACATGCAGTGGACGGCGGACTGGAGCTACGGCGAGGCGTTGCACTTCACCCGGTAGGCCGGGCTAGGGCGCCTCCTCCAACCCGACATTGCTGGAGGCCCGGTCGTACACGGCCATGTCGAGCAACCCTTCCTCCCTGGCCACCAGGACCGGTACCAGCATCTGGCCGGTGACATTGGTCAGGGTGCGCATCATGTCCAGGATGCGATCGATGGCGAGCAGGTAGCCCAGCCCCTCCAGGGGCAGCCCGGCGGAGCTGAGCACCACCGTGGCCATCACCACCGCCGTCCCCGGCACGCCCGCGGTGCCGAAGCTGCCGAGCACCGAGGCCAGCAGGATGATGAAGTACTGCGACGCCGACAGCTCCAGGCCGAAGTACTGCGCGACGAAGAGGGAGGCGAGGGCCGGGTAGATGGCGCCGCAGCCGTCCATCTTGATGCTGGCGCCCAGCGGCACCGCGAAGGCCGCGTAGTCGCGGTTCACCCCGAGGTTGTGCGTGACGCTGCGCAGGGCCACGGGCATGGACGCGAAGCTGGACGAGCTGACGAAGGCCACCTGCATCCCGGGCGCCGCGCCCCGGAAGAAGCGCAGCGGATTGAGCCCGTGCGCCAGCAGCAGGCCCCCGTAGACGAACACGAGGTGCAGCGCGCAGGCCACGTACAACGCGAGCACGAACCGGCCCAGCGGTAGCAGGCGCTCGAAGCCGTAGGTGCCCACCAGGGCGGCGATGAGCCCGAAGGTCCCGAGCGGGGTCAGCTCCAGCACGAAGCGGGTGACCTGGATCATCGCCTCGCTGGCCTCGCCCACCAGCGCGCGCAGCCTCGCCGTCTTCTCGCCCAGCTTGACCAGCGCGAAGCCCAGCAGGCCGGCGAAGAAGATGACCTGGAGGATCTTCCCCTCCGCCAAGGCGGCGAAGGGATTGGTCGGTACCACGCCCAGCAGCACCTGCACCGGCCCCGGTACCTCGCGCGGCTTGTAGCCCTCGGCCATGAAGAGCGTGCCCACGCCGAGCCCCGGGCGGAGCAGGGCGGCGGTGCCCAGTCCCACGCCCACCGCCAGCGCCGCGGTGACGGCGAACCACAGGAACGTCTTGCCGCCCAGCGCCGCCACGCTCTTCTGCCCGTGCAGCGCCGACACCGCATGGATGACCGCGAAGAACACCAGCGGCGTGGCGATCATCCGGATGAGGTTGACGTACAGCGTGCCCAGCGGCTGCAGCCAGGGCCCCGCCGCTTCGCCCATTCCCCAGCCTGCCAGCGCGCCGAGCACGAAACCGCCCAGCACGCGCTGCCAGAACGGAATGCGGAACCACCAGGACACCAGCTTCATGGGCGCTGTCTAAGGTCGCCCCCACCCGTTGTCAATGCGGGCTACTCGTGCGCGGGTGTCAATTGCTCACCGTGATGGAGACGGTGGGGCTGTAGGCGGAGTTGCCGGAGGAGTCGAAGGCGCGGGACTTGAGGGTGTAGGAGCCGTTGGCGCGGGTGGTGGTGTCCCAGGAGAGGGAGAAGGGGGAGGAGGAGTCGGAGCCCAGCAGGGTGGAGCCCAGGTAGAAATCGACCTTGGAGACGGTGCCCCGGTCGTCGGAGGCGGAGGCCTCGAGGAGGACGGTGCCGCCGAGGATGGAGCCGGCGGAGGGAGAAGTGATGGAGGTGGAGGGGGCCGTCAGGTCGTTGTCGAAGGTGACGTTGATGGGCTCGGAAAGGGCGGTGTTGCTGGAGGAGTCCACGGCCCTGGCGGTGAGGGTCCGAGAACCGTTGGGCTGGCCGCGGGTGTTGTAGCTGCAGGAATAGGGAGAGGTGGAGTCGGAGCAGATGACGGCGGTGCCGGCTAGGAACTCCACTCGGGACATGGCCCTGTCATCGGAGGCGGTGGCGGAGAAGGTGACGGTGCCGGTGAGGGTATCGCCCTCGAAGGGAGCGGTGAGGGAGACGGAGGGCGGGGTGAAGTCGTTGTCGGTGGTGACGGTGACGGCGGCCGAGGTGGTGCTGTTGCCCGCGGCGTCCAGGGCCCTGGCGGTGAGGGCGTGGGGACCGTTGGAGCTGGTGCGGCTGTTCCAGGAGTAGGAATAGGGAGAGGAGGAGTCGGAGCCCAGCAGGGAGGAGCCGTCGTAGAACTCCACCTTGGTGACGCCCAAGTCGTCGGAAGCGGTGGCGGAGAGGGTGATGGTGCCCTTGAGGGTGGCGCCGGCGGCTGGAGCGGTGAGGGCCACCGTGGGGGCGGTCCAGTCATTGTCGACGGTGACGTCCACGGGGGGGCTGGCGGAAGAGGAGAGCCCCACGGCGTCGAAGGCGATGACGGACAGGGAGTGGGTGCCGTTGGGAACGGTGCGGGTGTTCCAGGCGAAGGTGAAGGGCGGGGTGGCATCGGAGCCCAGCAGGGAGGTGCCGTTGTAGAAGTCGACGCGGGCCACGCCGAAGTTGTCGGAGGCGGAGGCCGAGAGGGTGACGGTGCCCTTGAGGGTGGCGCCGGCAGCCGGAGCGGTGAGGGAGGCGGTGGGCGGGGTGCCGTCCACGTCCGTCCCCACGGGGAACACCAGATCGTCGTGGTCATCCAGCGTGCCCGTGGAGCACGTGGTGGTGCTCCCTCCACTTCGGTAGACGGCGCGCAGGGCCTGCAGGGAGCCCGAGGGTAGCAGGTACGTGGTCGAGAGGACCCGTGCGCTCGTGCCGGTTGGGGTCACGGTGGTGATGTATGTCCACGACGGCGCGGTCGCGTCCGTGGCGTAGAACAGGTCCAGCCGGTCATTGCTGGTCGAGCCGACCCAGACGGTGACGTCGACCTTCACCTCCTTGCCAGGAGCGAAGGGGGTCCCATCCACCCGAGACACCAGGATCCGATCGATCGAAGGACTGCCGGAGTGGAAGCTGCCACTCGTCCCGTCCGAGCAGGAACCACCCAGGGTGTTGGGCTGGTGGGGCTCGGGGCCGAGATGGGCTCGGCCCCGAACCAGGGTCGTGGTGTCGCAGCGATACGTCACCTCCGAGCACCGGGGCGCTCCGAGCGTGGCGTCGTACTCGGCGGTGCCTGGTTGGTGGACGGTGACGGAGACGGTGGGGCTGTAGGCGGAGTTGCCGGAGGAGTCGAAGGCGCGGGACTTGAGGGTGTAGGAGCCGTTGGCGCGGGTGGTGGTGTCCCAGGAGAGGGAGAAGGGGGAGGAGGAGTCGGAGCCCAGCAGGGTGGAGCCCAGGTAGAAATCGACCTTGGAGACGGTGCCCCGGTCGTCGGAGGCGGAGGCCTCGAGGAGGACGGTGCCGCCGAGGATGGAGCCGGCGGAGGGAGAGGTGATGGAGGTGGAGGGGGCCGTCAGGTCGTTGTCGAAGGTGACGTTGATGGGCTCGGAAAGGGCGGTGTTGCTGGAGGAGTCCACGGCCCTGGCGGTGAGGGTCCGAGGGCCGTTGGGGATGCTGCGGGTGTTGTAGCTGCAGGAGTAGGGGGAAGAGGAGTCGGAGCAGACGACGGCGGTGCCGGCGAGGAACTCCACTCGGGACATGGCCCTGTCATCGGAGGCGGTGGCGGAGAAGGTGACGGTGCCGGTGAGGGTATCGCCCTCGAAGGGAGCGGTGAGGGAGACGGAGGGCGGGGTGAAGTCGTTGTCGGTGGTGACGGTGACGGCGGCCGAGGTGGTGCTGTTGCCCGCGGCGTCCAGGGCCCTGGCGGTGAGGGCGTGGGGACCGTTGGAGCTGGTGCGGCTGTTCCAGGAGTAGGAATAGGGAGAGGAGGAGTCGGAGCCCAGCAGGGAGGAGCCGTCGTAGAACTCCACCTTGGTGACGCCCACGTTGTCGGAAGCGGAGGCCGAGAGGGTGACGGTGCCCTTGAGGATGGCGCCGGCGGCTGGAGCGGTGAGGGTCACCGTGGGGGCGGTCCAGTCATTGTCGACGGTGACGTCCACGGGGGGGCTGGCGGAAGAGGAGAGCCCCACGGCGTCGAAGGCGATGACGGACAGGGAGTGGGTGCCGTTGGGAACGGTGCGGGTGTCCCAGGCGAAGGTGAAGGGCGGGGTGGCATCGGAGCCCAGCAGGGAGGTGCCGTTGTAGAAGTCGACGCGGGCCACGCCGAAGTTGTCGGAGGCGGAGGCGGAGAGGGTGACGGTGCCCTTGAGGGTGGCGCCGGCAGCCGGAGCGGTGAGGGAGGCGGAGGGCGGGGTGCCGTCCACGTCCGTCCCCACGGGGAACACCAGATCGTCGTGGTCATCCAGCCCACCGGGCGAACAGGCCATGGGCATGCCGTAGGTCCGGTAGACGCCGCGCACGGCCTGCAGGGATCCCGAGGGCAGCAGGTACGTGACCGACAGCGTCTGGTAGCCGCTGGAGAACGGGCTCAGGGTGGTGAGGTACGTCCACGACGGCGCGTTCGCGTCCGCGGCGTAGAACAGGTCCAGTTGCTCGTTGGAGGGATCGAGGCTCGCCCAGAAGCTGGCCTCGAGCGTCACCGCCTTGCCGGGGGCCAACAGGGTCCCATCCGCCCGCGAGACCTTGAGCCGCTCCAGCGAGGGATCGAACTGATACAGCCCGTAGATTCCCTCCTCTCCGTCCGCGCAGGAGCCACCCAGGGTGTTGGGCGTGTGCTGCTCGGGACCGAAGGTGATGCCTCGACCCGCGAGCAGGTCCATCGAGTCGCACTGGCTGCCCAGGGTGCGGCAGCGCGGGACACCCAGCACCGGGTCGTGGCTCGCGATGCCCGGGTTGTCGAGCGTCACCTCGACCGAGCTGGCCGTGCTGTTGCACCCATTGTCGAAGGCCCGCGCGGTGAGGGTGACCGCGCCGTTGTTGTGGTTCCTGCTGTCCCAGACGAACTCGTAAGGGGCCGTCGTGTCGGAGCCGATGGCCTGGCCATCGACATAGAAGTCCACCCGGGTGACGCCCACGTCATCGGATGCCGTGGCGGTGAGGGTGATGTTTCCCGCGAGCGTGGCACCGCTCGTGGGCGCGGTGAGCGAGACGCTGGGGCGCACCGCGTCGTTCTTCCCCATGCAGGCCGAGTGCAACAGCCGGTTCGGCGAGCCGAGCCCGGGCTCGGTGATGCGATTCGGGATCGAGCGGGCGATGAGCTCCTCGACGACCTCGGGGGGCATCGCCGTGGGGTGTCCCTCCAGGAAGAGGGCGACGGCACCGGAGACGTGGGGCGTCGCCATGGAGGTACCGTCGGCGATCTCGGTATCCGTATCGCCCGTGGACCAGGCCGAGAGGATGCCCTGGCCCGGCGCGAAGAGGTCCACGCAGGAGCCGAAGTTGGAGAACCAGGCCCGCATGTCGGTCTCATCCGTGGCGCCGACGGTGAGGGCTTGCGGCGTGCGGGCCGGAGAGGTGGAGCACGCCTCCCAGCCGTCATTGCCCGCGGCGACCACGAAGGTGACACCCGCGGCGATGGTGGCCGCCACCGCGTCATCGAGCGACTGGGTCGCCTCGCCACCGAGGCTCAGGTTGGCCACCGCCGGCTTCTCGTGATGGGCGGCGATCCAGTCGATGCCGGCGAGCACCTGCTCCAGCGTCCCCTCGCCCTCGCAGTTGAGGACGCGCACCGGATGGAGCAGCACGTCCTTGGCGACGCCCACGGTGCTGCCGCCCACCGTGCCGGCCACGTGGGTTCCATGTCCCCGGCAGTCCTCCGTGCCGAGCCCGTCCCCGATGGAGTCGAAGCCGGGCCGCATCCGGCCGCTGAACTCGACGTGGGTGGAGAGCACGCCGGTGTCGACGATGTACGCGTGCACCCCGGCGCCCGTGTACTCATAGGTATAGGTGCCATTGAGCGGCAGGTCCTTCTGGTCGATGCGATCCAGGCCCCAGATGGCGCCGCTCTGCGTGCCCGACTGGCGGAAGAGGCGATCCTGCTCGATGTACCGCACGCGCGGGTCCGCGCTCATGCGCCGCGCGGCCTCCTCCGACATGGCGGCCGTGAAGCCCTTGAGTGCGTGGGTGTACGTGCGCCGCACCTGGGCACCATGTGCCCCCGCCAGGGCCGTGATGCTCCTTCGGGTGTCCGCCGGGGTGCTCGCCAGTCCCTTCTCGTCCTCGAGGACGATGACGTAGCGGTCCTGCACGGCCCGGGCCGGTTGCGCGAGCAGGAGCCGTCCTCCCCCGGTGCGTCGTGTCTCCGGTGCCTGGGTCTGGGTCTCCTGCCGCTGCTCGCATCCGGAGGCGAGCCAGGATGCGCCAAGAAGAACCACGGTCCATAGCAGCGTGCGCATGGGAACCCCCAGGGGCGTTGGGTGGTGTATCGGCGAATCATCCCAGGTTCGATGCCCGCCGGACCAGCCCCCCTGGCCAGGACTTCACGCCTATCTGGGTTTCCTGTTTTCTGGTCCACCCCTCTCTCGTCCGTGAGGACGTGGTCTCCGCCCCCGAACTATGCGGCGGCTTCACCTGGAGTCCGTGGCGACTCCGACGCCTCCGGGAGCTCCGGGTCCTGGCTGCGCACGAGGGCCGCGTAGTGTCCGCCCTTCGCCAGCAACTCCGCGTGCGAGCCGCGCTCGACGATCGTCCCCTGGTCCACCACGAGGATCTGATCCGCATGCCGCACGGTGCTCAGCCGGTGGGCGATCAAGATTCGCGTACAGGCGAGCGATCGGACGTTCTGCTCCACGAGGCGCTCGGTCTTCACGTCGAGGTGGCTCGTGGCCTCGTCGAGGAACAGGATGGCGGGGTCATGGGACAGGGCGCGCGCGATGGACAGGCGCTGGCGCTGTCCACCCGAGAGCCCGCCTCCTCCCTCCGCCAGCCGGGTCTCATACCCCATCGGGAGTTGCTCGAGGTCATCATGGATGGCGGCCAGGCGCGCCGCCTTCATCACCTTGTCGAGCGGCAGGCTCCGATCGCTGAAGGCGATGTTGTCGCGAATCGAGCCGCTGAACATGAACGACTCCTGCAGCACCACGCCGAACTGGCCGCGCAGGGTCCGGTAGTCGAGCTGCTCGAGCGGGATGCCGTCGTAGAGGATCTGCCCCTCGACCGGGGGATACAGGCCGAGCAGGAGCTTCACCAGGGTGGTCTTCCCACAGCCCGTCCGGCCGACCATCGCCACGGTCTGCCCGGGCTCGATCGTGAGCGAGACATCCTTCAGAACCCAGGGAGAGCGCGCGTCATAACGGAAGCTGACGTTGCGCAGCTCCACCCGCCCGGAGAGCCGCGGCGCGGGACGGACGGCTTCGAGCGTCTGCTCCGGCCGGGCCTGCATCACGTCCGCGAGCCGCTCCAGGTGCGCGCCGAGCAGGGTGAGGCGCTGGCCGTTCTGCACCAGGGAGTTGAGGGGCATGAGGAAGGCGGCCCCCAGTGCGTTCAAGGCCAGCATCGTGCCCACGCTCATCGACCCATCGAGCACCCGCAGTGCTCCCACCCACAGCATGGCCAGGGGCGCGCAGATGCGCAGCGTGGTCATCGCCGTGTCGAGCAGGGCCGACAGGTGGTTGCGTTGCAGCGACACGTTGACCTGCTTGAAGAACAGGTCGAGGAAATGATCCAGCGCGCGATCCTCCGCGCCCGAGGCCTTCAAGGTCGAGATGCCGCCGAGCGCCTCCACGAGGTAGCCCTGCGTGTCGGACTGTGCGAGCACGTCCTGGGACGTCAGCTCCCCCATGCGGCGTGCGCTCCCGAGCATCAGCCCCACCTGGAGCGCGCCGAACAGGAGCACGACGAGCCCGAAGAGGGGCTCGCGCAGGAGCAGCAGGGCCAGGTACCCGACGACCAGCCCACCATCCAGCACGATCGACAGGGTCTGGCTCGTCAGCGTGTCGCGCAGGATGGCGTTGCTCGCCAGCCGCATGAGCAGATCGCCGCTCGTGCGCTGCTCGAAGAAGCGGAAGGGCAGGGTGAGCAGGTGCTCGAGCAGTCCCGGCATGAGCTTCAGGTCCACGCGGGCCTGGAGGTAGAGCAACAGCGTGGCGCGCAGGTAGCCGAGCACGAGCTGCGTCGCGGCCAGCAACCCCATGCCGATCGCCAGGGGCGTCATGAGGTTCGTGCCGGGGAACGGGAGGACGTCGTCCACCACCCACTTGGAGCAGAGGGGGAGCGCGAGCCCGAGCACCTGCAAGGCGATGGACGCACAGAGCACCTGGGCCACGATGCCCGGGGACTCCCGCAGGTGGGTGCGCAGCAGCGGGAGCCATGAAAAGGCGGGCTTCGCCCCCGCGGGCTCGAGCTGAACGCCGGGCTCGAAGGTGAGCACCAACCCCGTGAGCCCCGCGTCGAACTCACTGGCACTCAGACGGCGCCGTCCGACGGCTGGATCGACGATGTCGACCCCCTTGGGCGACCAGCGCTCGACCACCACGTAGTGATTGAACTGCCAGTGCGCGATCGCGGGCAGGCGGAGGTATTCGAACGCCGAGGGCTCGACCGAATACGACTTGACCCGCAGCCCGAAGCTCCGCGCGGCCTGGACGATCGCCAGGGTGGTCAGGCCATCGCGCCCGAGGTCGCACCGATCCCTGCACTCGGCCACGCGCGTCTGGCGCCCGTGGTAGGAGAGGAGCATCGCGAGACAGGCCGCTCCGCACTCGAGCGCGTTGAGCTGGAGGAGCACCGGGACACGCCTTCTCCTCAGGCGGGACAGGGTGCGGCGCAGCACGGATTCACTCACGGGGATGCTCCCAGCAGCGGACCGACGAAGGGAACCCGGGACAGCAGCCGGCGGGACCCGACTCGTACCCGGACGGAGTAGGAACTGCCCACGTACTCTCGAGCGGACACCTCCCGCCCGGGTGGCGCGAAGGCAGCCAGGGCAATGGCCGATGGACGCGTGACGAGCGGCGCCACACCGGGGCGGAGGCCGAAGCGCTCGTGCGTGGCCTCCGGGCCGAGGAGACCGGGCTCCACCGCCGTGAGGGCGAGGGCCATGCGCTCTCCGGGCGGACCTGATTCCAGCAACAACTCCTGGCCCACCCTCAGGCGTGGGTGCGCTTCCGCCGGAAGGACGACGACGAGCCGCGAGGACTCCCCGCCTTCGCCCCCACGCGCGACGACGGCGAGGCCCGAGACATATTCGGGGACCTCCGTGGCCCAGGCCAGCACGCCCATCGCGCCGCTCAGCCCGGCGAGGAGCCACAGGAAGACGAACGTCCTCGGGGCAATCACGCGCGGCAGGACACCGCGCTCGCGACCCTGTGCATGGCGCCGGAGCGCCTCGGCACGGAAGATGGAACGATTCGCGTCAGCCACGGGCCATCACCTCCTGTCGTTCAGCCGGGCACGGGAGGCGAGAGCAGGAGCACCGAGGGGACACGCCCGGGCTCGGCCAGCCGCAGGAGACCGTAGCCGATCCCCGCGATTCCCATCATGAGCCCCGGTGCTTCGATCCGGCGTGGAGTCCCGCAGATCCACCCCTGCCGCTCGATGCTGGCCAGGACGCTGGCGGCCCGGCGCTCCACCTCTGCGTGCCAGGGCACCTCTCCCAGGGCCTCGCGGGCGGTGAGGAGCACGTCGAGGACTCCCAGGTCGCCGTGGCAGAGCGAGTGGTTGTCACTGAAGCCACGGGCGAGCGTGGTCTTCAGCGCGACGTCGAGCTCCGCTCGCGTGTCCGCGTCATCGAGGTGGGGCAGCATTCCGAGCCGCGACAGGCCGATTCCCGGCGCGCCATGGCACCAGGCCGCCACGAAGGCCCGCTCCTCCGAGGGCGAGTTCTCGTCCTTGCGCCAATCGGTCCAGTTTCCCTCTTCGGGGACGAAGGAGTCGCGCTCGTAGGCCAGGGCGGACAATGCCAGCGACCGGAACCGCTCCTCGCCCGTGAGGGTCGCGAGCTGGAGGAGCGCCCAGGCGATGCCGGCCGTGCCGTGCGCGAATCCGGTGAGCGGGGCGACGACGACCTCCATGGCCGAGGGCCAGGCGACTCCCTTCTTCATGGGCTGGGCCCTGGCCACCAGTCGCTCCCCACACGCCCTCGCCGCCTCGAGCGTCCGGGCCGAGGGCGCGCGGGCGTTCAGGCTCAGCAGGCTGGCGATGCATCCCGCCGCGCCCGCGACGACATCGAAGGCGTCATCGCGCTCGATGAGGGGCTGGAGCCGCTCCACCACCGCGTGGGCCTCCTCCAGGAGCGCCGGCTCGTTCCAGAGCGTGCCCAGATGGGACAGGGTGTAGAGCACCGACCCCCACCCATCGAAGACGCCAATGCCCGTCAGGGTGTCCCTGTTGCGCTCCACCTGCCGCAGCATGGAGCGCAGCGCGGCCCGCGAGAGCTGCGTGTAACGCGCCTCGCCCGTCACGGCCCCGAGATAGCCGAGGAACAACGCGATCCCCGCCGTGCCTCCATAGAGGTTCGTGTCGACCGGAGACAGGGCATAGGCACGTCCCTGGGGCAGCAGCCCGACCCAGCAGGCATCCTGATCACCCCTCACCGCGAGCGCTTCCAGCCGATCTCCCACGGCACGCGCCGCCGCCAGGAGCTGGGCGCGGCCCGCGACGGCTCCGGGCTCGCTCGCGCCGGTGGTCCGCCGTTCGCGCCGGCCCTCCTTCCGCAGGTCGAGCGTCGCGAGCGAGGCGCGGATGAACCCCACCTGCTTGAGGAGATCCGGCTCGCCCAGACCCTTCAACGTGCGCTCGACGACCTCCATGCCCGAGGACTCGAAGAACCCCTCGAGCCGCACCTTGTCGCTGGTCCAGAGATCGCGCGAGCCCGGCCGCGTGAAGAACATGGGGATGTCCCCGTTGTGCAGGTCGGACCGCTCGGCCGCGATGACCCTGCGCAGCGCGGGGCTCTGCTCCATCTCGAACCAGAGGCGGTCCACGTGCCGCTCGCGATCGAGCGCGTTGCGCAGCAGATCGGGATGGAAGCTCTCGCTGAGGATCTGCCCGTAGCGCTGCGTGGGGCGCAGGAGGATGCGCACCTCGTCATCCGCGAACCGCGCGAGCGGGCCCGCCGGAGAGAGGAGCTCCTCGCGGTGCTCGAGGACCCACTGGTACATCGCCGTGAACCCCGCGACGATCGCCTCGGTGTAGTCGAGGAGCTGGACATCCGCGCCGTTCAGCTTCGGCCGGTTGTGGCCCTCGGGCACCTCGGAGGGCTGCCGCTGGAGGCGCATGCCGTCGGTGCCCGCGCTCTCCCAGGAGGGCGCCCCGAACGGGGTCTTCTGTCCCTTGTGGGCTCCGAGGCCACTGATCTCGATGCCCAGCGCCGCCTTGTTTCCCCAGATCCACTGTGGCAGGAGCCCCGAGCGCAGCACGGAGCCGACGATCGACTGCTGGGCCCGCTCATGGGCCGAGGTCGCCGAGAAGCTCTCGGTGTAGGGGTGGAACAGCGTCTCCAGGTCGATCAACACCGGGTGCTCGCCCGCGGCGATGATGTTCTCGTAATGGAAGTCGGTGGCGCCCAGGAGGTAGAGCAACATCGTGATGGCGCCCTGCCGCTCGTAGAAGCGCCGCACCTGGGCCTCCGAGGTGCAGCTCTCGGCGGGCACGAACTCGAGCCACCCGTAGGTGCCCCGATCGAGCACGGAGATCGTCCGCAGCCCTGGCTGCGCGCCCCGCTCGTCGAGCCAGGTGATGAGCTGCTGGAAGTGCGAGTCGGCCGCGAGCGCCTTGGGCTTGTAGACCAGCCGGAGCCCCCCACTGAACCCGACGAGGATCACCGAGCGCCCGCCCCGGTGACGATCGCCCGCGCCGATGTCCAGGCTCACGAGCCCGCCGGGGTCCGCCCCCGGGCTGAACCTCGCCCGGAGCTCGCTCCAATCCGCGCACAGGTGCCGGGTGAACTCGAGGCTGTAGGTCACCCATTGCTCCAGGCCGATGCTGAGCTGCCGGGCCAGCACCGGGTACTCCTGGAAGAGGGCGAGCACGATCTCGGGCCGGCGCAGGCGCTCGAGGAAGCTTGCGTAGCGCTCCTCCGCGGTGTCGCCCTGGAGCTGGCCCTGGACGCGGGCAACGTGCATCTCGAGCACCAGGGTGCGGTCGATCTTGTTGATGAGCGGCCCCTGGAGACCCGCGAGGAACAGCCGCTCCAGCGCCTCGTTCTCGAAGGGCGCGTCGGGGTGCGCACGGCGGATCTCCTGGAGTCCCGCGCGGAGGCGATCCCGGGCCTGACGCATGAGGGGCAGGATGGAAATCAACAGCCCGGCGGCATCCTTGCTCTTGCCGCGCAGCTTCTGGGGCTCGTGGACCGGAATGAGACCTCCGGGAGCCGGCTGCTCATAGGCCGACACGAAATCGCGCAGCCAGGACGGGGGCTTGGAGCAGCGGGCCTGGACGGCCTCGATTGGCTCACCCAACAAGTGGAGCCACTCGTCCTCGCGGATGCCGTCGAGCGCGAGCCGCTCCTGGAGCAGGGTGTTTGCCTCCGAGAAGGGCGCTTGCGTGCGCCAGCGATGGGCGCGGCGGCCGGCGAGCTCCGCCTGGGCTGGCTCGAGCGGTGACACGCCCGGGGCCTTCCGCAGCAACGACAGACGTTCGAGCAGGGTGAGTGATTGATACCAACTCGCGGCATCGATGGGGTGTGGACTCACGGCGTGGCCTTCCTGGTGCTCGAGCGATTGAATAGATGAACACCGGGCGGAACGGGCCTCTCGACCCGTCCCGCCCGGAGCGCGCACCTTCGTTCATCCTGTCAACGAGGGCGCGCTGGCCCGGCTAGATGCAGTCACAGTACGAGCAGATGCTCTTCGTGGGGCAGGAGTAGAACGAGGCGGACTGGGCGGCAACGCCACCAGCGCCCTGCAACTGCTCATCGGAGAGCTCCACCGCGCCCACCGGGTTCTCGGGGAGCTGCGCCAGCTGCTCCTGGGTCAGGCTCATCCGGTAATCCGCATCCTTCCACGCGCGAACGATGTCCATTTGCGTTCTCCTGTTGTGGGTGATGTGGCTCTGGCGCTTCCAGGATTGGAGGCAAAGCCACGAAAGAGACGATAACCGCTGTTTCCTGAAGTTGACAAGTCTTTACGTGAATCCAGCCTCTCCTCGTGGGCCGTTCCCGCGGGAAACAATATTTGCAAACAGTGAGGTCGTGACAGACACGCCGCTGGAGCTGTCACACCCCAATGAGGCATGTCAGAGGCATGGAGTAGGCTGGCCCGTACCCGGTTCCATGGCCCGGGAAAGGGGCGTTCCGCCCAGGTCCGGTGACATTCCGTGACCTTTGAACGACACAAGGCCTAAGGTCTTCCGCACGCCCTTCAGCGACAGTCCTCGTGTTCCTGGAAGTACCCACGTGACACGGGAGATCGTCATGAATCGCAAACACCCCTTCTCGCGCCGGCAGGCGCTCTATTTCTGTACGGCATTGCTCGGGCTTGGCGTGTTCGGCTCCGCCTGCGATGACCGCGGTACTCCACCCGAGCAACCCAGGGCGGACTACTCCAGGTTGAAGGCGGAGCTCGGCCTGTTGATCAAGACCGCGATGACGGAGGCCGACGTCGCCGGACTGAGCATCGCACTGGTGGACGGTCAGGAGGTGGTGTGGTCTCGAGGCTTCGGCTTCGCCAACGTGGCGGAGCGGACGCCCGCCACCCCCGAGACCGTCTACGAGGCCGGTTCACTCGCCAAGGTCTTCACGGGCGCCGCCATCATGCAGTTGGCCGAGCAGGAGCGCATCGCGCTGGACCGGCCCATCGAGCAGTTCATCCCGGGCTTCTCCATCCAGTCTCGCTTCTCCAACGCCGGCCCGGTCACCCCTCGCAACCTCCTGACCCACCACGCGGGCATTCCCGAACAGCAGCTCGTGGGCGCCTACGCCCAGACACCGCTCACCCTGGCCGAGCGCGTGGAGCACCTCCGGGAAGACCATCTGGCCAACCCGCCGGACAAGCTCTGGGCCTATTCCAATGGGGGCTTCGCGGTCCTCGGCCGGGCGATCGAGACCGTCTCGGGGATGGAGTTCACGGCCTACATGAACCAATACATCCTTGGCCCCCTGGGGATGACGCACTCCTCCTTCCGGCTGGATTCCCAGGTCGCCTCGAAGATGGCGATGGGCTACGGCGCGCTGCCCGTCAGTGATTACCCGGTGAATCTTCTGGAGAGCTACTCCCCCGCTGGCGGCCTTCGCAGCTCGGTGGAGGACATGAGCAGGTTCATCCGGATGCTGCTGGCGGAGGGCCGGTTCGACGGCGAGAGCGTGCTGAAGCCCGCCTCCCTCCAGGAGATGTGGAGGCAGCAGAACGTCGGCAGGCCCCTGGACATGGACAACCGCATCGGTCTCCCCTGGTACCTCTATGAGCTCCCCCTGAAGAATGGCCAGAGCGTGCGGATGGTCGAGCACGATGGCGCCACCCAGTACTTCCGCTCCTATCTGTCCCTCCTGCCGGAACACGGGCTGGGCGTGGTGGTGCTCTCCAACTCCGAGAACGCCGATGGGCTGGTGGGTGTCATCGCCCATGAGGTGCTCGCGCGCGCTCTCGAGATCAAGAGCGGGCTGGAGGTGGCGCCGATCCCCGAGGAACCCCAGGTGCAGCCGGTCTACCGTTCGCAGGAGGAACTCCGTGCGTTGGAAGGTATCTACGCCACGCAGGTGGGCCCGATGGTGGTCGGTCTCGAGAACGGCGTCCTGAATGTCACCGTCCAGGGGATGCGTCTGGAGCTGCAGCCGCACGAGCAGGGATACTTCAAGGGCGTGGTCGGTGATTCCAACATGTGGCTCTCCTTCGAGGAAATCGAAGGCCATCTCGTGATGGCGGGTTACTTCGGCCTCTTCGGCCGCCAGCTGCAGGGGGAGCGGATCACCCCGGCCCCCGTGCCCGAGTCCTGGCATGGCCGGTTCGGCCGCTACGTCCTGCCCCAGGGGGCGCCTCGGGAGGTGATCGAACAGGCCGAGCTCGGCATGGAGGGAGACCTCCTGGTCCTCAGGCTCTTCAGCCCGATGTTCGAATCCGGCCAGGCTGTCAGTCTTCTGAATCCGGAGGGTGATGATCTGGCCGTGGTGCTCGGCCTGGGTCGGGGACTGGGTGAGGTCGTGCGCTTCGAGCAGGTGGACGGCACGACCCATCTCATCGTCAGGGGTATCCGGCTGCGAATGCAGTCAGAGGGACCCATGGCGACGTCGGCGTTCGCCGGAAGCGAGGCCGCGCGGAGCCGCCTGTCCCGGGCCTGGGGACCCCGTTGGGGTTTCTAGCGCGAGGCGCTACGGAACGAGCCGCGGCTCGGCGAAGCGCGTGACGACGCTGGCGACCTGTCCGTCGGCGTCGAGTCCGAACGCGGAGATGCGCTGCACACGACACCTCCGCGGGTGCGCTTCGATGCCGGGTGGGTGGGCTCTGGCGCGAAGCGGTAACTTCCCCCGCATGGAACTGAAAGGCTCGACTGCCCTCGTCACGGGGGCCAACGGATTCGTGGGAACGTATGTCACCCAGCGGCTGCTCGCGGAGGGGCTCCGGGTGAGGGCCTGGGTCCGGCGCCCCGAGGCCCGGCCGGAGCTGGAGCGGATGGGGGCGGAGGTCGTCCTGGGCG
The DNA here is from genome assembly GCF_016859125.1 of Archangium violaceum. Classification (NCBI taxonomy): domain Bacteria; kingdom Pseudomonadati; phylum Myxococcota; class Myxococcia; order Myxococcales; family Archangiaceae; genus Archangium; species Archangium violaceum. The sequence goes on from NZ_CP069338.1 coordinate 7,266,286, forward strand.
AGCTGACCGACGCGGCCATACTGGAAACCGCCGTGCGTGGCGCCCGGTGGGTGGTTCATTGCGCGGCGACGGGCTCGGATGACCTCACCGAGGCGCGGCGGGTGAACACGGAGTTCACCGAGCGCCTGACCACGGCCGCGCTCGCCGCGGACTGCGAGCGCTTCGTGCACATCTCCACCATCGCCGTGTACGAGCTCCAGGGCCAGAGCACCGTGGTCGAGGACTCGCCCCGGGTGACCACGGGCCGCGCCTACTCGGTCACCAAGGCCGAGGCCGAGCGGGCCGTGGAGGCCGCGGCTGCCCGGGGCTTGCGGACCGTCATCCTCCGCCCCGGGGCCATTCTGGGCGTCCACCCCACGTCCACCTGGGGCACCCACCTGCCCACGCAGATCCGCGCGGGCCAGTTCCCCCAGGTGGGGGACGGACAGGGCAGGCTGGGGTACCTCCACATCAGCAGCCTGACGGAGGCCGTCGTCCTGGCGCTACGCGAGGACGCGGCGGTCGGGCAGGCGTTCACCCTCGTCGATGGGGACATCCCCGTTCACCGGTACACCGACGCCTTCGCCACTCGCCCGCTGCCCTCCGTTCCGCCAGAACAGGCTCCCAGTTTCCTGTCCTTCCACGGCCAGTACTCGACGGAGAAGGCCCAGCGCGTGCTGGGCTTCGTCCCCCGGGACGTCTTCGATTCGAGCATGGCCGAGATCCTCGCGGCCCTCCCGCGGCAGGGGTAGGGCCAGCGGGCGCCTGGGCCTTCGGGGCTCAGGCCACCTTTCGCTCGCGCAGCTCGCGGCGCAGGATCTTCCCGACGTTGCTCTTGGGCAGCTCGGCGAGGAACTCGATGTGCTTGGGCCGCTTGTAGCCGGTGAGCTGCTCGCGGCAGAAGTCCAGGAGCTGGGCCTCGGTGAGGGAGGGGTCCTTCTTCACCACGAAGAGCTTGACCACCTCTCCGGAGTGTTCGTCGGGCACGCCCACGGCGGCCACCTCCAGGACGCCCGGGTGCGCGGCGACGACGCCCTCGATTTCATTGGGATAGACGTTGAAGCCGGAGACCAGGATCATGTCCTTCTTGCGGTCCACGATGCGGACGTGGCCGCGCTCGTCCATGATGCCGACGTCGCCGGACTTGAAGAAGCCATCGGGCCACATGACCCTGGCCGTCTCATCCGGGCGGTTCCAGTAGCCCGCCATCACCTGCGGGCCGCGGATGCAGATCTCCCCGGGCTGGCCGAGTGGCAGATCCCTGCCCTCGTCATCGCGGATGGTGATTTCAGTGGAGGGCAGTGGCAGGCCGATGGTGCCGGAGTACTCCGTGGCGATGGGCGGGTTGCTGGTGGCCACCGGTGAGGTCTCCGACAGGCCATAACCCTCGATGAGGGGAACCCGGGTGATGGCGAACCACTTGTCCGCCACGGCCTTCTGCACCGCCATGCCACCCCCGTTGCAGACCATCAGGTGGGAGAAGTCGAGCTTGCCGAAGTCGGGGTGGTTGACCAGCGCGTTGTAGAGCGTGTTGACCGCCGGCAGGATGTGGAAGGGCTGCTGGGACAACGTCTTGATGAAGTCCGGGATGTCGCGCGGGTTGGGGATGAGGATGTTCATGGACCCCATGCGGATGCCCATCAGCCCGCAGACGGTGAGCGCGAAGATATGGTACAGCGGCAGCGCGCAGATGATATTGATTTGATCGATCTGCTTGCCCTTGAGGGCGGGTTGGATCCACGCCTCGACCTGCAACAGATTGGCGATGACATTGCGGTGCAGGAGCGTGGCGCCCTTGACCACGCCGGTCGTGCCACCGGTGTACTGGAGGAAGGCGACGTCATCGCGTGACGTCTTCACCGGCGCGAGGGAGGAGGCCTTTCCTTCCGACAGCACCTGTTTGAAGCTCACGGCGCCAGGGAGCTTGTAGGCGGGCACCATCTTCTTGACGTTGCGCACCACGAAGTTGACGAGGGTGCCCTTCAGGCCGCCCAGCAGGTCGCCCATGGAGGCGACCACCACGTGCTTGACGGAGGTCCGCTCCAGCACCCGTTGGAGGGTGGCGGCGAAGTTCTCCAGGATGAAGATGGCCTGGGCCCCGCTGTCCTTGAGCTGGTGCTCCAGCTCGCGCGGTGTGTAGAGCGGATTGACGTTGACCACGACGTAGCCCGCGCGCAGGACCGCGGCGATGCACACCGGGTACTGCAACACGTTGGGCATCATGATGGCCACGGTGGAGCCGCGAGGGAGTCCCCGGGATTGCAGCCACGCGCCGACCTGGCGTGACAGCGTGTCGAGCTCACGGTAGGTGAGGGTCTTGCCCATGCACTTGAAGGCGGGACGCTCGGCGAAGGTGCTGAAGGACTCCTCCAGCATGTGCGTCAGTGAGTCGTACTGACGGTCATTGATCTCCGCGGGAACTCCAGGCGGGTAGTGCTCGAGCCAGATCTTGTCCATCCGCGTCTCCTCGTCGTTCACCGGTGAAGAAGGTGCTGGGATGCTACCGTGCTCCCACGAGCAGCCCACATGTTCCGCGTGGTTCTTCTGTTGAGTGGCTTTGCCGCACCGCGGCGTGGAGCCGCGTGAGAGCGGTGCCGTGCAGCCTGGCCGGTTGCCCTCTTCGTTCATTGGTGGACACACGGCGTGTCGCTCGCGTGCATGACCCTGCTCGAGAGCGGCCTCCGACCGAGGGCCTGCCGCCAGACGAGCGCCAGCCAGGTGCGGATGCCGATGGGGAGCGGGAACGTGGCGGGACGTGGCAAATCCATCAGGAAAGTTGGACCTCAGTGGGGGGGGGGGCGCGGAATCGAATGTCTGTCTTTACTGGGTTGGAATCACTCATTGGACATGTATATACGACTTGGGGGGGGAAGGGCTGGCAGCCAGTTGCCCGAGTCGTTTCCAGGGCACATCTAGGCGCGAAGCAACGGTTCGTGGGCCTTCCCTTCACGGTGCCGCGGCGCTCGTGGAGTCGTCACATCTCCGATGGAGAAACACACATGAAAGTGAATACCGCCAAGGCGCAGCCGCGCCTCGGGTTGTACCCCGTCCTGGGCTCGCTTGCGCTGAGCTTGATGGGGCCCATCGCCTGCGGCCCCTCGGCGACGCCGGAGGAGCAGTTCAGCCGTCACCCCGCGGGCCAGACCGGCATGGCGCTCACGCTCCGCGTCGATGAAGAAACCGACGTGGCCGCCATTCGCTTCAAGATCGATCGGCGGCAGTGCACCGACGAGCCCTTCACGCCCTTCAGCAGCACCATCGACAAGCCGCTCGAGGAGATCCGCCTGCGGGGAGGCATGCCTGGCCTGGAGAACGTGCCCTTCGATGCTGATTCGTCCCACGCGTTCGCGGATCTCTTCGTCACGCTCGACGCGGGTTGCTACGACGTCACCACCCAGCCGCTCGACGCCGAGGGCGAGGCCTCCGAGGATTGTTCTCCGGCCTCCTCCTCCGGCATCTGGGTGAACGACGGCCAGACGAGGGAAGTCCTGCTCATCAACCAGTGCTGGGGCCCGGATCGGGGCACCGGCGACATCATCTCCGCGCTCAACCATCCACCCGAGTTGGTTGATGTGGTTTTCGAGGACTCCAAGTTCATCTATCAGTGCACCGGGCAGGTCGTCTGCGCCACCGTCCGTGACCCGGATGGTGACCCGCTCGAGTTCGTCTGGAGCCAGGAGGGCGGCGCCCCGCTGTACGTCGCTCCCGAGGTGCTGAGCACCACGCCGAACGCCGATGGCTCGGTCACCGAATGCATCCGCACGATCGCCGAGGATCCCGGCCAGTACGTCCTGAAGGTGGTTGCGTATGATCTGCTGCACGATCCGGCCGGCACCGGGCTGATCCGCATCGAGGACTTCCTGGCCGAGGGGGGGACGCGGTTCCCGTCGAACGACGCGCTGACCTTCCCGTTCTACGCCGCCAGCGATGGCCGCACGGGCGGCTGCGAGGACGCTCCGGACGAGGAGCCGGGCGAGACTCCGTGAGTCGCTGACGCCGGGGTTCGCTCGGGGACTCATGGCCCCGCCAGGTGTGGACCCTGGCGGGGCCGTGTGGTGGCGCGCGAGGGAGGGGCGTGTCGCTACGCGCCCGGCGCCGTCGCCGAGGTCACCAATGCCTCGATCGTGACCTTCACCGGCGCCTCGCCCAGGTGCTTGTCCAAGGCCTTCGTCAACGCGCCGATCGCGACGGATACCAGCAGCGGGTCATGCGCCTTGATGAAGTCGACGATGGGGAAACCCTCGATGAGTCCGACCGCGAGCTCGCGCGTGTTCTCGATGACGGACCTCTTCTGCACGGGCTCGGCGCGGACATCGGCGAAGCCAGCGTCGACGAGCAGCCGGGTCATCTCGCCCGGCTCGCCGAATCCCGTCTGTGTCAGGTAGAACCGGGGCTGCTCGTTCGGGAAGAGGGCGCAGACCGTCTCGTGGGCCAGGCGTATCGCCGCGTTGTGCTCGAGCGACCGCCAGGTGGCCATGAGCAGCTGGCCTCCGGGCCTGAGCACGCGCAGGGCCTCGCGCGCCGCGGCGGGCTTGTCTGGAACGAACATCAGACCGAACTGGCAGACCACGGCATCGAACTCGCCGTCAGCGAAGCGGAGCCGGGTCATGTCTTGTTGGGCCCACTCCACGGGGGCGTCTGGCCCGACCGTCTGTCTGGCGACCGCGAGCATGGGCTCGTTGAGATCGGTGGCGACGAGCCGGGCCTCGGGTGCCAACGCCTCACGCAGCCGCCGGGTGAGGATACCCGTTCCACACGCGGTCTCGAGCACCTGCCGCGGCGCGAAGGCCGAGAGGCGCGCGGCGAGCTCCTGTGCATACGGTTCGAAGAAGAAGGGTCCGGCACCCCGGTGGTAGTGCTCGGGGATGGACCCGATGTACGCGGCGTGGTTGCTCGTCTCCATGCGTGCTCCTGTGGGTGGAACCCGAGCCAAGCAGGATGCAGCAGCCGCTGGAAGCTCATTGATTGTGAAAAGCCTGTTCATGTTTCTCGACGGGTGGGAATGGATGCGCCACCTGTCCTGTCGAGTGAACAGGACCTGTCCTGTCGAGTGAACAGGGCCTGCTTTCCGGGGAGGTCGGTCGGTGCTCGTCTAGAGGGAAGGGCCCCTCGTGGAGCTGGATGGGGATGCCCGGCACATCGCTTGCTCTACGTGCTGGCGCAACCCCCCACCTCTTCAATGAGGCTTTTCATGACTCGATCAGCAACAAACCCTCGCTTCTTCTCTCGCGGTTATCTCACCGGACTCGTCACCGCCCTGGTGCTCGCGCTCTCCACGGCCTGCGGTGGGCCCCTGGAGGACACGGAGACCTACGATACGTACGGTGAGTCCGTTGGTGCCGTCGAAACCTCCGGGGCCTTGACCATCACCCAGGCTGTCTCCGCCACGGATGTCTCGCTGGAGCGCGGTCAGACCCTGAGCGCGAAGGTGACCTACAAGAACAACGGCACCACCGCGGTCACCGCGAAGAACATCGTGCTCACCTCGCGCGCCCCCGGTGGCACGCACGCGGGTGGTCCCTTCTATGATCTGACGCCGCGCCTCACCAACCGCACCCTTCAGCCGGGCGAGAGCGTGACCCTCACGGCGACCCGCGTCATCGCCTCGAGCGATCCGCTGGGGACCTGGGAGCTCTACCCGACCTGGGAAGACACCTCGAGCGTCTGGCGTGATGGAACGGGCATCGCCTTCACGGTGGCCGCGGCCGGCGGCGGTACCCCCGACACGGGAACCTCTGGCCCCTGGCTCTCCGGAGCCTCTGGCCAGGGCGTGCCCTCGGGTGCTTTCGCCACCTGGCGTGGCAGCGCGGTGAAGATCGCCGGTACCTGGTCCGACAACAACCTGAATGCCGCGAACTTCTGGCAGCTGGATCCCGGCGGCGAGTATGGCAGCTGGCAGCAGAACATCGACATCGCGGTGGGTGCCTTCGACAAGGGTGAGTCCTGGGCCGCGGCGGCGAGCGGTGCCTACGATGCGCGTTGGCGCCAGTCGCTCACCACGTTGAAGAGGAAGTGGGGCAGCCGCCCGGGCACGGTCTACATCCGCTTCGCCCATGAGATGAACGGCAACTGGTACCCCTGGAAGGTCACCGCGAGCGACGCGACGTCCTTCATCACCGCGTGGAAGCGTTACCGTTCGCTGCAGAAGGAGATCTTCCCGGCCGCCAGGCTGGTGTTCTGCGTCAACCGTGAGTCCGTGAGCTCGGGTATCGACTGGCGGAAGACCTTCCCCGGTGCCGCCTACGTGGATGTGATGAGCGTCGACTACTACAACCAGTATCCCTACGTCGCGACCGTCACGGATTGGAACAACTCCATCCAGCAGACCGATGGTTACGGTGCGCCCAAGGGTCTGGCGAAGCACCTCGAGTTCGCCAGGAGCGTGGGCCTGCCGCTGGCCATCTCCGAGTGGTCCGGCAACGCGGACAACGGTGACTCCACCGTGTGGTTCGAGCAGATGCACAACTTCTTCAAGGTCAACGGTGGTACCGGCGCTGGCAAGGTCCTCTACGAGATCCTCTTCAACGTGGACAGGGACAACCGCCGCTGGATCCTCTACCCGTACACCCGCATGCCCAACTCGGCCGAGCGTTACAAGCAGCTCTTCTGAGCCGCCGCGCCAGGCAGGTGTGACTACCTGCCTGGCGTGAAGCGCAATCCGGACGTGCCCAGCAGGTGCGTGGTGCCGTACGAGGCGCTCGCCGGGAGCCAGCGTCCGCTCAATTCCACGAAGAGGTCGACGCGCGTGGAGAGGGGAAGGCTGGCTCCGGCGGACAGCCCGCCGCCGAACAGGACCGGCCCTCCCAGTGCGTACGCGTCGAGGGAGAGGAAGAAGGTCAGCGGACCCACGAGCTCCGGCGCCTGGGCTCCCAGGCGCGCGGAGGCTCCGAACCGGCGCCCCGCGGTGGCGTTGAGCTCGCCATGGACATACGTGCCCGCCAGCCGCACACCGGCTTCCATTCCCACTCCCGACAGAGGGGACAGGCCCAGCACGGCCCGGGCCTGGGCGCCGAACGCGAGTCCAGAGATGGATGTTCCCTCCGGGGTGGTCGGAGCGAGGACGATATGCACCTGCTCCGTCCGGCCGGGTCGTACCTTGACCTGGAGCGTGGTCGTCCCCGAGCCCACTTCCAGCGTGTGCGTTCCGATGGGGACCGGTCCCCGCCAGGGCGCCTGTCCGAGCGGCTGTCCATCGAGACGAAGCTCCGCTCCGGATGGCTCGACTTCGATGGACAACTCCCCTCGGAGCCGCTCGCGCAGTTGCTCGAAGAGTGTCACCACGGTGGGCTGCACACGCTCCGGGTCCAGGCGCACGTCCGGATCCGACTCGAGCGCCTGGGCGAAGGCGGCCTCCATCTGCGTGTACTGACGGAGTGCCGCGTACGCCTCGCCGCGGACCAGTTGCAGCCGCGCGATGTGGGCTTCGTCACGGGTCTTCCGAAGCCCCACTTCCACATGGGAAAGCGCGGACTCGAAGTCCCCTTCGGACAAGGCCTGGAGCGCCGCGTCCAGCTCGCGGGGGCCCTCGGTGGGCGCACTGGCGGCGAGGAGCAGCGACATCACCAACTGGGGAGCGCTCATTCGTGGAGCTCGATGCGTACCACTGCTTTCGTCCCCGGGGAAACCTCGACCTGGCGTTCCTGTGATGCGAAGCCGCTACGTTCCACGCGCACGGAGTGCCGCCCTCCGGGCAGGTCGAGGGACACCGGTGTGGCGCCGTGGTGCTTGCCGTCCACGCTGACGTTGGCCCAGACGCTCCGGCCCTCGTGCACCGTCACCACGCGCAGCTCCCCCCGGCCCTGCCTGGCACGCTGCCGGGTGTCGCTTCGCTCGGTGGATGCCGCGCGTGCGGACTGTGCCCGGGTCCGGGGGGATTTCGTCACGGCGGAGGCCGGAGCCGGAGTTGCGGAGGTCGGCGTGGCGGAGGCAGTCACCACCGGCACTGGCGCCAGGGCGGCCGTGGGCGCGCTGTCCGGAGCGGCCGGGGACGTGGCGGAGTCTCGTGCGGTGGTGGCCTCCTGCTCCGGATGCGGAGTGGCGGAGGCTGGCGGTGTGATGATGGCCGCCGACGCGGAGCCCGGAGCCGTTGGTGCTGGCGCGGCCGGTGCCTCGTCCGTGCTCCGGAGCGCGAGCCTCCCGAAGAGGAGCGCTCCAACGCTGGCAACGCCCAGCACGGCCAGGGACATGGGCCGCACGCGGCTCGTGCGCACGCCTGGAACCGGCGCCGGGGTTGGCTTCGATTCAGGGGGCTCGAGCTCCGCCCCCTCGAGCGCCGAGAGCAGCGCGAGTGCACTCTCGTGGCGTTGCTCAGGGTTCATCGCGGTGGCCCGTACGAGCACCTCCGCCAGGGAGAGCGGGAGCCACGGCGCCTGCTCACGGAGTGCCTGTACCGCGGCCCGTGGCCCGTCTCCGAGGAGCCGGCAGGTGCTCGACGGTGGCAGGCCCGTCGACATCTCCAGCAACACCAGCCCCAGGGAGAACAGATCCGCACGGCCGTCGACCTGCTCACCGCGGGCCTGCTCCGGCGCCATGTAGCTGGGCGTGCCGAGTCTCGAGCCGCTTCGGGTGGCCTCCTCGCCGCGGTGCTCCCAGAGGATGCCGAAGTCGAGCAGCGTGGCGTGCCCACCGGTGGAGAGGAAGATGTTCCCCGGCTTGATGTCGCGGTGGACGCAGCCGCGCTGGTGGATGAAGTCCAGCCCGGCGCACAGTTGCCGCGCCAGGGCGAGCACCTCCGGGACGGGCAGGGGGCCGGGCACCGAGCGCAGGTAGCGCGCCAGGGTCATCCCCTCCAGGTGCTTCATCACGATGAACGGACGTCCGCCCTCCTGGCCGACGGCGTAGATGGGGGTGATGTGCGGATGCTCCAACCGCGCCATCGCCCGCGCTTCCCGTTCGAAGCGCGCCACGCTCTCCGGGTCCTCGCACAACGCCTCGTGAAGCAGCTTGATGGCCACGGGGCGCTCGAGCGCGAGGTCCCGGGCCCGGTACACCTGACCCATGCCTCCGGCGCCCAGTAATTCCTCCAGCCGCCACTTGCCCTCCAGCACGTCGCCCGGATTCAAGGGACGTCGCGCCGGCACACGCAGGCGCCATCCCTCATCGCCGACGTGCTGGGTGAGCGCGGTGCACTCCGTGCAGGAGGTCTCGTGGGGGGGGATGGGCAGCCCGCAGGTGGCGCACGAGGAGGGGTGCTTGTGGGGAGCCATGCGAGGGTCCTATGTTGCCATACCGCATGGGTATTTCCTCCACCGAACCGCTTTCTCCCGGTGCCCTGGCGGAGGGGCGACCCGCGTCGCGCGGCCCGCGTTTTCGCGTGGTGGTGGAGACCGGGCCGGACGCGCGACAGGACCTTCCCCTCGAAGGGACGTTGTTGGTGGGTACCCAGGTGGAGGGTGGCCTGCGGCTGAGCGATCCGACGGTGTCGCGTGTCCACCTGGAGATTCAAGCCCGGCCGGAGGGCGTGCGAGTTCGGGATGTGGGCTCGCGCAACGGCACCTGGTCCCTGGGGGTGCGCATTCACGAGGTCACCGTCGCGGGCGAGGCCCGCTTCACGCTGGGTAAGACGACGCTGCTCGTCATGCCCGAGCCGTCCGAGGAGGGCGCCGAGTCCGCGCCGCGCACCTCCTTCGGACGCGCGCTGGGGCAGAGCGCCGCGATGCAGCGCCTCTTCGGGGTGCTGGAGCGCACCGCGCGCTCCTCCTTCTCCGTGTTGCTGTTGGGGGAGACGGGCACCGGCAAGGAGCTGCTGGCCGAGGCGGTCCACCTGGCCTCGCCCCGGAGCTCCAAGCCCTTCGTCATCGTGGACTGCGGAGCGGTGGTTCCCTCGCTCATCGAGAGCGAGCTGTTCGGGCACGCGAAGGGCGCCTTCACGGGTGCGCATACCGAGCGCCAGGGGCACCTGGTACAGGCGCATGGTGGCACCGTCTTCCTCGACGAGGTGGGCGAGCTTCCCCTGGAGCTCCAGCCGAAGCTGCTCCGGGTGCTGGAGTCGGGCACGGTGCGCCGGGTGGGGGACAACGCCGCGCGGGAAGTGGACGTGCGGGTGGTGGCGGCCACGCACCGTGACCTGAAGGCGGAGGTGGCCGCGGGGCGCTTCCGGGCGGACCTCTACTACCGGCTGGCGGTGGTGCCGGTGCGAGTCCCCGCGCTGCGCGAGCGCTCGGAGGACATTCCATTGCTGGCGCGCCACCTCTTCCTGCAGGCCGGCCAGCCGGACTTCCCGCTCACGGACGAGCTGGTGCAGCGGCTGATCTCCTATGACTGGCCGGGCAACGTGCGGGAGCTGCGCAACTTCGTGCACCGCGTCCTCGCCGCGGGGGACGCGGAGCTGCCGGACATGCAGCCGGTGAGCGCGGTCTCCGCGGCCGAGGACCTGAGCGCCCTGACCTTCAAGGAGGCCAAGGAGCGCATGGTGGAGGCCTTCACCCGCGAGTACCTGACGGCGTTGCTCGCGCGGTGTGGCAACAACATCTCGGAAGTGGCGCGGACCGCGGGGCTGGCGCGCAGCCACGTCCACGGACTGCTCAACCGCTACGGGCTGAAGGCGGGCGACTGAGCGTCAGCCCTTCGTCCTCTGGGAGGGGTGGGACACGTCGGCGGTCCGGGTGACGGTGACTCCCTCCCGTGCGCGGTCCTGACTCCAGGGCAGGCGCCCGGAGCCGGGGAGCCAGGGGGACACCAGCTCGGCGAGCTCGGGCAGGCCCACCATCGGGGCGCCGGCGCGCAGGGCCTGGTCGAGCGACGCGCGGAGCTCCCTCAGCGAGGGGCGCTGCGCGGGCTCCTTGGCGAGGGCCGCCGTCACACTCCGCTGAATCGCCTCGGGCACGGCGGGACGTACCGCGCCGAGTCCGCGGGGGACCTCCTTCATCACGGCTTCCATCGTCTGCACCGGAGTGGCCCGCCGCAGGGGCTGCACGCCCGAGAGCAGCTCGTAGAGCGTCAGCGCCAGTCCATGGACATCCGTCTGGCCATTCAGCGGCGCTTCGCGAAGCTGCTCGGGCGTGGCGTACTCCAGTCGGGCCTTGACCCGGCCGGGCTGCGTCTCCGTCAACCGCCCGGTCCTGCGCGCGATGCCGAAGTCGAGCAGCTTCACCGCTCCGGTGTCGGCGATCATGATGTTGCCGGGATGGAGGTCTCGGTGGACGAGTCCCAGCGGCTGCCCCTCCCGGCCCCGCAGGGTGTGCAGGTAGCCCAGGCACTCGGCCACGTACGTGGCAATACGTACCGCGTGGGGCCAGGGCAGTGGCCCCAGCCCGGCGGTGCGGCGTGCCTCCAGGAGCTGCGCCAGGGTGAGGCCGTGCACGTACTCGAACACGAGGAACAGCAGGCCGTCCTGCTGGCCGAAGGTGCGAAGACGCGCCAGGAATGGATGATTGAGCAGGGTGGAGAGGTGGGCCTCATCCAGGAACTGCCGCACCCAGTCTTCGTCCCCCGCGACCTCCGGGCGCATCCGCTTGAGCGCCACCAGCCGGTCCGGTCCCACCTCGCCCTTCGCCTCGGCGAGGAACACCTCGGACATGGCGCCCATGGCCAGGCGCTTGAGGAGGACGAAGGCATCGAGGCTCGGGCCCTGCTGCATGGGCGGGTGACTATAGCGTGCGAGCCATTCGGGGACGGGGAACCAGCGCTTGCCCTCCCCGAGGGGAGGGGAGGAGGCGGGCGTGATTCACCCGGAGGGGACTGGGAGCAGGTCCAGCCGCGTTTTCCAGCCATCTCGGGGCGAAGGTCGACCAGTTGCCACTCGAGCGCCTTGGGAGGCTCCGAATGGATTTCTTCTCTGGCCTTTCGTTCGCCCCATGACGGTATTCTGGCCGTTCCCGGCACTCGGGTTCGCCACCAGGCAAGGGTGCCGGGGGCCCCCCCATCCGTTCGCTATGTCCGACACCCTCGATACCCAGAAGCTGTTCGACGCCGCTCCCTCTCCCCTCATGGTGCTGGACCGGGAGCTGAAGTACGTCACGGCCAATCAGGCCTACCTGGAGGCCACCGCGCTGCGGCTCGACGAGGTCATCGGCCGGAGCATCTTCGAGGTGCTCCCTCAGCAGGAGCACTCTCCGGGCGATGACAGCTCGCGCCGGCTCCGGGAATCCCTCGAGCGGGTGCTCGCCCGGCGCATGCCGGACCTCGTCCCGATGCTGGCCCAGCCCATCTCCCGCCCCACCCAGGCGGGGCCGGTGCTCGAGGATCGCCTCTGGACCTGTACCCACAAGCCCCTCCTCGATTCCTCGGGCAACGTGGCCTTCATCCTCCAGCACGCCGTGGACGTAACGGACCTGCGCTCCTCGGACATCGCGAAGTGGGCACAACCGGAGCCACGGGAGGGCCTCTCCCCGGACCTGCTCGCTCCCCTGCTCGCTCGGATGGGGACATTGCAGGAGGCCAACAAGTCCCTGGATGACGAGCGCCGTTACCTCCGCCAGTTGCTCGAGGTGTTCCCCGGAGTCGTGGGGGTCCTCCGGGGCCCCGACTACGTCTTCGAGATGGTCAACGAGAACTACCTGCCGTTCCTCGGCTTCCGGGACGTTGTCGGCATGCCGCTGCTCAAGGCGCGTCCGGAGCTCCAGGGCAACACGGCCATCCTGGACATGCTCGCGCGGGTGTTCCACCAGGGCGAGTCGGTCAGCATGCGGAACTTCAAGGTCGCCCTCCGCACGAAGGTGGACGGTCCGATCGAGGACCTGTTCATCAACTTCGACTACCGGCCCGTCCGCGTGCCGGGAGGGCCCGTGCAGGCCATCCTCGTCTACGGCCAGGACGTCACCGAGAAGGCGCTCGCCGAGGCGAAGGTGCGTCACTACCAGGAGCACCTGGAGGAGCTGGTCCGCGAGCGGACCCGGGCGCTCGAGGAGAGCGAGGCCGAGCGGCGCCGGACCGAGGCCCAGCTCCGCCAATCCCAGAAGATGGAGGCCGTGGGCAAGCTCACCGGCGGCGTGGCGCACGACTTCAACAACCTGCTCCAGGTCATCGCCGGCAACCTCCAGCTACTCCAGCGGGACCTGGGGGACAACGAGCGCGCCATGGCCCGCGTCCAGACCGCGGCCCGCGCCGTGGACCGGGGCGCCAAGCTCGCCTCCCAGCTGCTCTCCTTCGCGCGCCGCCAGCCGCTCCAACCGCTCGTCGTCAACCTGAGCCGGCTGGTGCGGGGCATGGACGAGCTGCTGCGCCGCACGCTGGGCGAGGACGTGCAGCTGGAGACGTCCACCGCTGGAGGGCTGTGGAACACGGCCATCGATCCCAACCAGCTCGAGAACGTCATCCTCAACCTGGCCATCAACGCCCGGGACGCGATGGACAACAATGGCAAGCTGACGATCGAGGTCAGCAATGCCACGCTGGATGACCACTACTGCCGGTTGCACCCCGAGGTCCTGCCCGGCCAGTACGTGCTGCTGGCCGTCTCCGACACCGGCAGCGGCATGACGCCGGAGGTGATGGAGCGCGCCTTCGAGCCGTTCTTCACCACCAAGCCCGAGGGCCGCGGCACGGGTCTGGGCCTGAGCATGGTGTACGGCTTCGTCAAGCAGAGCGGCGGACACATCAAGCTCTACAGCGAGGTGGGGCACGGCACGACCATCAAGCTCTACCTGCCCCGCGCGATGGAGGCCGAGACGGCGGACGCCCAGGTCGTCACCGGCCCCATCGAGGGAGGCACGGAGACCATCCTGGTGGTGGAGGACGACGCCGAGGTGCGTGCCACGGTGGTGGAGATGGTGAGCGAGCTGGGCTACCGCGTGCTCAAGGCCGTGGACGCGCAGAGCGCGCTGGTGGTCCTCCAGAGTGGCGTTCCCATCGACATGTTGTTCACCGACGTGGTGATGCCCGGTCCGGTGCGCAGCCCCGAGCTCGCCAAGCAGGCCAGGGCGCTCATCCCGGACATCGAGGTGCTCTTCACCTCGGGTTACACGGAGAACGCCATCGTGCATGGCGGACGGCTCGACCCGGGAGTGCAGCTGCTGAGCAAGCCCTACAGCCGGGAAGAGCTGGCCCGCAAGCTGCGGCAGTTGCTCGACAACCGTCAGCAGCGGCTGGCGGTCCGAGGGCCCCACCGTGCGGCGGCAACGCCCAGCTCGTCCGAGCGTGCCCCCGAGCCCGCATCGCGCCGGCTGCGCGTGCTGCTGGTGGAGGATGACGAGGACGTGCGCTCCTCGGCCTGCGAGCTGATGGACTTGCTGGGGCACGAGGTGCTGGCGGTCACGAGCGCCGAAGAGGCCAAGGGCGCCATGGCGGCCAGCACCTTCGATGTGTTGTTCACGGACGTGACACTGCCGGGCGTGTCGGGAGTGGACCTGGCGCGAGAGGTGGCGGGCAGGAAGAACGGGATGAAGATCATCCTCGCCTCGGGCCATGGGAACGTGGCGCTGCCCAGGGGAGAGCAACCGTTGGAGGGCGTGGTGGTGCTGCCCAAGCCCTACGCGCTGCCGCAGATCCAACAGGCGCTCGAGCAGGCGGTGACCCTGCCTTGAGCCGAGGGGCCCGGTCTCCACCTCGGAGCCGGGCCCTTTCTCCAGCCCTTCACGCGAAGGCGGCGCTGCGCAGGACCATCACGTCCGCGAAGTCCTGGCGCTGCGGCGCGAGACACAGCGCCCCCTGGGTCACCTGCTCGAGGAAGTGCTCGCCGTAGTCGTGACGGGGGCCCGAGGCGTACACGGTGATGTCCCGGTCCCGCGCGACGTGCCCGAGCATCCGGGCCACCGCGTGCGCCACCTCCCCCCAGAAGGGGAAGTAGAGATAGAACGCGGTGCCATCCGACAGGTCCACATCGCGGACATCCGAGTGGATGAACTCCAGGTTCGGCAGCCCGAAACGCTCTCCAGTGCGGCGCGCGGACTCGACGTACGTCTGGCCGTACTCCACGCCCTTGACCCGGGCGGAGCAGCTCGCGGCCACGGTGATGGCGAACTTCCCGTTGCCACAGCCGAGGTCGTAGATCGTGTCGTGCTGCCCGGGACTCGTGATGGAGAGGAAGTCGGAGATGCGCTGGGCCCGCGAGGCCATGTTCACCTGACCGAACGGGGGCCGGCTCTGCCCGGTGGTGATGCGTGAGATGCGCAGCAGGCCCTCGAGCCAGTCATCCGCCGCCGTGCTCGCGCGGCCAGCGGCCTCGGTGAAGCCGAGCCCTTCCCACCGCTCCCGGAAGCGCGCCGGCGCGAGGTCTCCCGTGCGGAGCTGTCGGGCGACATCATCTCCTGCCGCGTCCAGCGCCTCGGTCACCGAGCGTGCACTCACCTCCAGCGCATCCCAGAGCGCCTGGAGCTCCGGGCGGGCCCGCACGTCGAGAAGGAGCAGGTCTGGCTCCACGTTCTCCTGCACGAAGGAGAACCGCTCGAAGAGCTCCCACAGCGCGCCCAGGTCCAGCGTCCGTACATCCTTCGACGCCAGGAGGATCTCGGCGCGCTCGACCCACCAGGGGGCGGCGCATGGGGTGGGGGATGTAGGGGGCATGGAGCAAGAGGGTGTCAGAGAGGCGTTCACCTGTCCAAAGCGAACGCGCTCGGCCTGGCGCGCCTTCCCGGCACGCCCGCCGGGTCCCCTGGCAGGCCTGGGGCCCAGGCGGTCGAGGTGAGCC
Organism: Archangium violaceum; assembly: GCF_016859125.1. NCBI lineage: Bacteria > Pseudomonadati > Myxococcota > Myxococcia > Myxococcales > Archangiaceae > Archangium > Archangium violaceum. The sequence goes on from NZ_CP069338.1 coordinate 7,281,830, forward strand.
TTTTGGTGGCGAGCACCCGGAGATGCTCATCGTTCAGACGCGTCAGTTCAAGGGATGAGGAGCCGTGACACGTCAGACCCGCGTTGACACGCCAGTACACGCCAGTACACGCCAGTATGACGCGTCAACCCGGGCCCCGTCGGGAAAGAGCCGGGGACCCGCCTTGGATGTTGCGCGATGGGCTGCTGGCACCGCGGATGCAAATTGTCCGAGCCATGCCCCTGGCCCTTTCGACGAACAACATGCTCAAGGGTAAGCACCCCACCTACGGCCTGCTGCTCCATGTCGGCGAGCAGCTCCTGGAAACACGATACGGTGACTTCCAGGTGCATGTCTTCCAGAACCTCTACACGCGCACCTACTCGCTCGCGGTATGTCTTGGAGATATCCAGACCTCGGAGCCGCTGGTCGCGCGCATCCACTCGGCCTGCATCACGAGCGAAGCCTTCGGGAGCTGCGACTGTGACTGCGCCGAGCAGCTCGAGCTGGCGCTCGGGCGCATCGCCGAGGTGGGGCGTGGCATCATCTTCTACTTGATGCAGGAGGGCCGGGGCGCGGGATACGCCGCGAAGGCACGCGATCGCATGCTCGTCCAGGCGAGCCGCGATACGGTCACGACCTTCGAGGCATACAAGACGCTCGGCCTCGACCCCGACTATCGCCGCTACCACGAGGTGGCGTTGGCGCTCCAACTCCTGGGCGTGCGCGCGCCCATCCGGCTGCTCACGAACAACCCGGAGAAGACCCGCGCACTCGAGGAACTCGGCATCACGGTCGAGGTCGCCGAGCGGATCCAGCGCGAGGCGAGCCCCTTCAATGTCCATTACCTCTCGTCGAAGCGACGCGTGGGCCATTCGCTCGCGAGAGGCATGCTCGTCAAGAAGGGGGCGGAGCTCCCGGAGCCGGTCCTCCCATTCGACCCCACGCCGCTCGAGGGGGCCCCACACCTCATCCGGATGGCGTCCTATCTCCTCCCGCTCCACGTCGGTCCCGAGAGCCAGCTCGCGTGGTTCCGGGCGCACGTCTACTTCGATCTCCTGGCGGGCTGCGAGCGCGTCGTGCTCACGTACGGCAAGTCCGCGGAGGGCTCTCGGCGGGTGCCGCTCGTGCGCATCCAGAGCGAATCGCTGCTCGAACGCTTTCCGCTCCGCAATGGTGTCAACAAGCCACAATGGAAGAGGGTTGTCGCCGAAATGGTTCAGCATGGGTATGGCGTCGCCTTGTTCCCCTCAGCCGATGGGGATGCCGCGATGCTGACGGCCTCGACCCTCGGTGCACGGCTCCAGGTCGAGCCGTTGACGGCTTCCCGGCTGGCGGATGAGACGCTCTTCGTGCTCCTCGCGCATCACGTTCCGGGGAAGGTGCTCATTCCCGCCTTCACCAGCCTTGACGAGGACGACATCCGGCGGGACCTTGTCGGCGCATTCGAGCGACATGGGTTCTCGCTCGAGGCTCCAACCCTCTTCAAGATCGCGTCCTGAAAAGAGTGACCGATGTCCGACCAGAGATGGCGTGCCGGGTACAAGGCGCTTCCGCGTGCATCGAATCCCGCCGAACGGCGCCTGGAGCGGCTCACCTGGCCCGAGCTCGAGCGGCTCCTCGCGAGCGGTGTTCGTACGGCCGTCCTTCCCCTCGGCGCCTTCGAGCAGCATGGTCCCCATCTGCCGTTCGCGACCGATACATGGATCGCCGACGCGCTCGCCGAGCGTTTCTGTGCACGCGTCGAGGAGGCGATCGCCTGTCCGGCCGTCCCGTTCGGATGTTCGACGGAACATATGGCGTTCCCAGGCACGCTCAGCCTGAGCACGGCCACGTTGAGCGCGGTCCTCTCGGACCTGCTCGCCTCCTGCGGACGGCATGGGTTCGAGCGGGTGTTTCTGTTCTCGGCCCATGGAGGGAACCATGGCCCCCTCGCGGAGTGCATGGACGCGCTGCGTGCCGCGTGCGCCCCCATGAAGCTCATCGTCTTCACGGAGAATGCTCGGCTGACGCGTGTCCTGCTGGGGGCGAGCAAGGCGCACGGAGTGGAGCGGGAGTGCTCGGGAGCCCATGCCGGCGAATTCGAGACGTCCATCATTCGCGGCCTGAGGCCAGACGCCGTGCGCCTGGACCGGCTGGAGCCAGGCTTCGTGGAGCCGACCGAGCGGTTCAGCAAACTCTTCTATCCGAGTCTCCGTGAGAACGCTCCGAATGGCACCGTCGGCGATCCCCGCCCGTCGGAGCCGGAGCGCGCGGAGCGTTACCTGGAAGCCTGGGTCGATGTGCTCATCGACGCGTACCGCGCGGCGATATAAAGACGACCACGTATGGTGAAACTCTCGAATGCCCAGGTGGAGCGATTCATCGAGGACGGCTTCGTCCGCCTCGACCACGCCTTTCCGCGAGCGCTGGCGGACGAGGGCCGCGCGCTCCTCTGGCGTGACACGGGCTGCGACCCGGAGGATCCGGCGACATGGACCCGGCCCGTCGTCCGGCTGGGAGAGTACGGGCAGGAGCCCTTCCGGCTCGCGGTGAATACGCCCCGGCTCCATGCCGCCTTCGATCGGCTGGTGGGCCCCGGGCGTTGGCATCCCCGCTTCAGCCTTGGCACCTTCCCCGTCCGCTTCCCAAGCCCGGAGCCGCCGGGTGACGACGGCTGGCATGTCGACGCCAGCTTTCCGGGAGAAGACCCGACGTCCTACCTGTCCTGGCGGGTGAACGTGGCCTCGCGGGGCCGGGCCTTGCTGATGCTCTTCCTCTTCTCCGACGTGGGCGAGGACGATGCGCCCACGCGCATCCGCGTCGGCTCGCACCTGCAGGTGGCCCGGCTGCTGGAGCCCGAAGGCGAGGCGGGCCTGTCGGCCATGGAGCTGGCCGGGAAGCTGAACACCACCGAGGCGTGCCCCCTTGCGCTCGCCACGGGTGAGGCGGGCACCGTCTACCTCTGCCACCCCTTCCTGGTGCATGCCGCTCAGCCGCACCGGGGAACACGGCCACGCTTCCTGGCCCAGCCGCCGCTGCTTCTCGCGCGGCCGTTCAACGTCCAGGGGGACGATGGAGCCGGGTCACCCGTGGAACTCGCCATCCGGCGCGGGTTGGGGCACTGAACGTCATCTCCGCGAGTGGAATGAGGAGCCTCTCGCTGGGGTCTTCGCTTCCGGTCATCAGGTAGGCGCCCAGCGCGGCGAGCATGCCGATCACGACCGCCACCATGGACGCCACGACCAGCAGGCCCACGCCGGACTCGGGCAGGGCCGCGACGTGGGAGAGCTCGGCTTCCTCAGTGCTGAGCGGGCAGATCCTTCAGGAAGGCCAGCAGCGCCGCGTTGACCTCGGCTGCGCGCTCTTGCTGGATCCAGTGACCAGCGCCAGGGATGACGAGCACCTCCTTGAGGTTGGGCACCAGGGACTTCATGAGATCGACCGGGGCCATCGCGCGGACCGGGTCCTTTTCTCCAGTGATGAAGAGAGCGGGCTGCTCGATTCTGACCGTTGCGAGCTCGGGCAACTCCTCCCAGTCCCGGTCCATGTTGCGATAACGGTTGAGCCCTCCACGAAAGCCGCTGCCCGCGAACTCCTTCGCGAAATACGCGAGGTCGTCTTCGGTGAGCCAGGCGGGGAGCGTTTCGGGGGTGTCGAGGCCCGTGAGGAACTTGTCGCCCTTCTTCTTGGCCCGCACGGCCTCGGCCATCGTATCGAAGCCGGGGACGCCGGTGAGGATCGTGCGCATCGTCTTCGGAATGTCCGCTTCGAACTCCGCCTCCGCGACGCCGGGCTCCTGGAAGTAGAGGACGTAGTACCACCTATCTCCGTACATGGCCTTGAATTGCTGCGTCGGCGGTATGTGCGAGCGGCCGAGGTACGGAACGCTCATGCCGACGACAGCACGGTATCGATCCGGGTGGAGCGCGGCGCTGTCCCAGGCCATTGGCGCGCCCCAATCGTGGCCAACAACGACGGCGGTCTTCTCCCCGAGGGCATCGAGCAGGCCGACATAATCGGCGAGCATGTTCTTCATGCTGTACGCCTCGATCGCATGCGGCTTGTCGCTGCGGCCGTAGCCGCGAACATCGGGAGCGACGGCGTGGTAGCCGGCGGCCGCGAGCGCTGGGAGCTGGTGGCGCCAGGAATACCAGGACTCCGGCCAGCCGTGGAGGAGCAGCACGAGCGGGCCTTCGCCGGCCTCGGCGATGTGGAGGTGGATGCCGTTCGTCTTGATGGTGCGGTGTGTGATGTCAGACATGGAGTCGTGCATGGGTATCGGGTCCCTTCCTCGCGGAGCGAGAACGGTTGCGTTGAACGCGTTCGCTATGGAGATGCTTCGAAGCTACGTCGTGAGGAGCGCTTCGGCCTCGTCGAGCACCTTGCCGAGTGGGTGATTGACGGCCTGCTCGACGAGATATCCGGGGCTTTCGTTACGAGGGACGATGCTGACCAGGGCTGGCGTTCCGAGCGCGTCGTACACGTCTCCACGGGTCCCATCTCCTCCATATGGAGGAGGACGTGCAGTGCAACGGAGAGCCGACTGTCGCTCTTCATGCGACTTGCTATGTTACGTGAGTGGCCGGAGGTCAAGGCGAAGTCGAGGGCGCGACCTCGGTGGGTTGAAGCCCCGGTCGACGGCTCTTCAGCCCTTGAAGGCGCTACGGCATGGCGCCGTTGGTGAGGATGATGTCGTCGATGTAGCCCCGGTACCAGTAGCTCAGTTTGGTGGCGGCGGTGATGGGGATGTTCACGTCGAAGACGCGGGCATTGGCGTAGGACACGGTCGTGCTGTTGTCCTTGCCCGAGTACATGAGCGCGGAGGTGCCCTGGTGGGGTGACTCCCGACGGGGCGAGCACTCCACCTTCGTCGCTCCCGTATGCGCACTGACGTTCTGGCTGCCGTCCAGCGTGTCGAGCCACGTCGGCTGGACGCTCTCGAAACCTGACTTGAACAGCTCGCCTCCTCCCGCTGCGGGGATGAGCTCGAACGACACGACATTGTACGGTGGCACCCTGTAGGTGAACGCCGAGCCCGTGTAGGCAATCGTCGTGTACGCAGTGGGGTTCATCGTGGTCGCCGCGTTGACCACGCGTACGTTCACGGTGCCCGTGGCGCTGGCGATGTTGGCGAGCGAGACGGTGACGTCATACGCGTTCCCCTCCGTATCCTTGTTCACGACGGTGACGTAGGTGCTTCCCGTCGCCGTGGCCCGGCTGGCGAAGGCCTCGAGGTTCTCCGTTCCGCCCGTCGTGGTCAGCTTCTGGTCGCCCGTTGTAGTTGCCGAAGAGGAACAGGGTGAAATACGGCTTGTACGGAGCGAAGTCCGTGTTGCTCAGCAGCCCCAGGTGGTTCTCGCCGGCCTCGGCGAGGTTGTAGAAGGTGAAGAGATCGATGTTGGCCTTCATCGCGTTGATGATGGCGCTGGCCATCCACGTCGCGTTGACCTCGCTGTGGTACTTCGCGTTGAAGCCCGCGAAGTCTCCCTGCGCGATGTTGTACTCGGTGATGGCGGCACCGTACTTCTTGCCCGAGGGGCCGGTGAGGACGCCGTTGAGGCCGCCGTTCTTCACCTTGATGACGTCATCCTGGTAGTTGGGCTTCGTCCAGGCCATGCGCTGGGCATTCGTGGCCGTGGAGTCGGCCCAGGGGCCGTAGTTGTGCCAGCTCAGGATGTCCAGGTTCCACATCTCGAAGTACCGGACCCGCTTCGCGGCCCCCAACACCTTGTCGACGTTGTAGCGCTGCACGAGACCCGCCATGAAGGTGCCGTACTCGGCCCAGTCGGCGGAGAGGATGACCTGGGTCGAGCTGAGCGTCTTGTCGACGCCTCCGGGGAAGCCGCACACGACGATGAGCGGCTCGGCTCCGGAGTCCCAGAGGGTGTTCAGCAGCGCGTCGAGGGTCGTCCAGTTCCAGGTGTCGTGGGCCGGGTACACGTCCTTCCCGTTGTACTGCCCCCATTGCGTGACACCGACCCGGACGAGCTTCACCTTCGCGTCACGGATTCGCTGCTTCAGTGTCTCGTTTCCAGGCCAGTGGCCGACGTACTTGTCCGGGGCACCGACGCCCCATGAGAACGGGTTGACGGTGCCCGCGTTCGACGTGGTGTCGACCGTCACCGTCGTCGCCAGCGCCGCGCGCGAGATGCCCGGCTCCTCCGGAAAGGGTTTCTCCAGGTGCGTTTCCGGGCTCCCACAGGCGCCCAGCAGGAGGAGCCCCAGGGAGCCGATGAAACGACTGAATGCGAACCTCGACGAGACCTCTCGGACCGAACGTGATGGCGCGGTGCTTCTCCCGGGAGAGTGGTCTTCGTGCTTACCAGACTCTTGCCACCGAGCGGGGGGGCGCAGGCAGGTGAGGGCGCGCGTTGACCTCCGTACCCTGGACTCAGGCGGGAAGGAGGGGAGGACGTCCTGGCATGTTCCACGAGGCGGGATCAGAATGAGCGCCTTCCTGGCGGGCGACGCGCGGGTGCGGAGCGCCACGAATGAGTGAGGAATTCATGACGAGTCGAGCCTTCTCCCGGAGGACGTTGCTCCAAGGTACGCTGGTGGCAGTGGCATTCAACCCCGCGAGCCGGAGCTGGGCCGCCGCGCTGGAGCCCGGCTCCATCCCTCTTCCTCCACTGGACGGGGCGCTGCTGATGGACGCGGCGTCGCTCGCCGCGGCCGCGGAGGACTTCGGTCACATCATCCACCGCACGCCCTGGGCCGTGCTCGTCCCGGGCTCGGTGGAGGACATCGTTGCCATGGTTCGCTTCGCGCGCTGCCAGGGCCTGCACATCGCCGCCGCGCGAGGGCTCGGCGAGAGCCACAGCTCCTATGGCCAGTCCCAGGTGCCGGCGGGCATCGTCATCGACATGTCCGCGCTCTCGACCATCCACGAGATTGGCGAGTCGAGCGCCTGGGTGGACGCGGGTGTCCGGTGGCGCCAGCTGCTGGAGGCCACGCTTCCCTCCGGCAGGAGCCCTCCGACACTCACCGACTACATCGAGTTGAGCATCGGTGGGACGCTGTCGGTGGGAGGCATTGGCGGACAGGCGTTCCGCTGGGGCCTCCAGGTGGACAACGTGCTGGAGTTGGATGTCGTCACGGGGGAGGGCGAGCTCGTGCGGTGCTCGCGCTCACGCGCGCGATACCTGTTCGACGCCGTGCGCTCGGGGCTGGGCCAGTTCGGCATCATCGTGCGCGCCCGGGTGCGGCTCGTCGAGGTGCCACCCCGTGCGCGGACCTACACCGCGCTGTACGGAGACCTCCACCGCTTCCTGGAAGACCAGCGGCGGCTCATCGAGGACGGCCGCTTCGACTACGTGGAGGGCGCCGTCGTCTCCTCCGCTGGCGGCTGGGCCTTCCAGCTCGAGGTGGTGAAGTACTTCACCCCTGGCGCCGAGCCGCAGGACGAGCGTTTGCTCGCGGGCCTCGGCTTCCAACCGGGAACGCTCCAGGTGACGGACGGCAGCTACTTCGACTTCGCCAACCGGCTCGCACCGCTGGTGGCGCTGCTCCAACAGCTCGGTGTCTGGGAGTTTCCGCATCCGTGGATGGACATGTTCGTTCCCGCCCGGTCCGCGGCCGCGTTCGTGGAGGAGGTGCTGTCCCAGACCACCGAGGCGGACATGGGGCAGGGGCCCATTCTGCTCTATCCCTTCCGCTCCGCGGCGCTCACGGCGCCCTTTCTCCGCGTCCCCTCGGACCAACATGTCTTTCTCTTCTCGCTGCTGCGTACCGCCATTCCTCCAACGCCGGAGAACGTGGAGGCCCTCGTGCAGAAGAACCGCGCCATCTTCGAGCGGCTCACGGCCTTCGGCGGGAAGCTGTACCCCGTGGACGCCGTTCCGCTGAGCCGTGCCGACTGGCGCCGCCACCTGCACCCCTTCTGGGAGCGCTTCGCGTATGCGAAGTGGCGCTTCGACCCGGCCCGCATCCTCACGCCGGGCCAGGGCATTTTCTGAGCTGGTGAAGGGCCAGTTCAGTACCGCATGACCAGGTCGAAGCCCAGGAACCACCTCTTGATCCGAGCCTCGAGCGGTATCGAGAGGGAGACACCCGGTTGTAACGAATCACCCCGGTCGGTGATGAGCCGGAACGACCCCCCGACGGAGTGATGGAGTTCGCTCTTCGAGGCGGGTGTCTCCGCGTACCGGGCGCCCGCCACTTCGACCGTGGCCACGAATGGGTGGGCGGAATAGGCGAACCCCGCTCCCCACCGGGGGGAGAGTTGCAAGGGTTTGTAGAAGGCGGAGTACACATCCAGCCCCGCGTCCAGCCGGAGGGAACAGGACGCGCAGAAGGAGCGGAGCAGGAGCAGTGAAGTCCCCAGCCTCCCGCCCAGGGCTCCGGGCTGGAACAGCACGGCCTGGGTCATCCGCTTCGCCGCCATGGAGCCATTCAGTGAGGAGCCCACCTCATCCTCGTCTCCCGTGGGAAGGAGCAGCCCACTCCGCAGCACGAACCAACCCTCGAAAGGAAGCGTCCGGACATAGGACAATCCGATGTCGATGTTGCTCAGGGCGGAAGCCGATCTGGCTGCTCCGGTGAGCTTCGTCAGGGAGACGGCCGTGTAGAGCCCGAAGCCCGCATCGGTCATTCCACCCGGGGTGGTCAGGGAGAGATCGAGCTGGACGGGAACACCGTCACCCCTGCCATCGAACAACAGCCCTGAAGAGAGGGCCACGTGGCCTCGTGCGTCGAGCTGATCCAACAAGGCGAAGAAGGGCCCGTATTCGTATTCGGGGCTGGAGTAGGTCGGCTGGATCATCTCCAGTTCTTCCCGCTCGAGCCCCGTGGTGGCGGCCCACGCGGCGAGCAGAGGTGAGTCGATCTCTCGGATGAAGGCGTACTTGTACCCGGCCGCGATGGCTTCGGCGGCTTCCCGGCCAAGCTCCTGCTCGAGGAGATGGCCCACCGCGCAGATGCGTCCCCGCGAGTCGATGAAGGTGGGGCGCCGTGCATCGGGATGGCCATCGTTCCGGGGGAACTCACCCCGTCGGATGTAGGCCGCCAGCCACTCGAGATTCCGTTTCCTGGCGGCGCGCGCGGCCGGGGACAGCGCCGCCGTGGTGCGCTGCCGCAGCCGCTCCAACACGTATTCCAGGTGGACCTGGATCCGGAGATCCTCATCCACCTCCGCCGTTGGGGGTCGACCGAACCTGGCCTCGAAGCTCTCATCCCCGAGAATGATGTTGATGGAATCCGTGTGGAGCCGTGCCGGCGCAGGAGGGGGTCCGCATGCGAGGAGGCCGGCCATCAAGAGCAGAGCGGAAACAGCCATACGCCGCGACATGGTCATGGGAGCAGTACCCTCCACGGAGTGGATCCAGACCGGCCCGTGCCTTGTCCATGCTGGACGGGCCGTTGCTCCACACTGAGGGATCGCTCGAACCCGAGCCGCATGAGGGGCTCATTCCATCATCACGGTTTCATCATGAGGATGAAGGGAGCTCTCCACCGCCAGGGACCTCGAGCGCTACTCGTAGAACTTCAGGCTCCAGCCCGTGTTGCTCTCCGAGCCCCGGGTGTACGTGATGTTCCCCCACCACTGGAACGTCCGAGCAGCACGAAGGAGTGATGGCCCACTCCCTTGGCATACAGCGTGGGATGCCAGCCGCTCATCATGATGCCGCCGTTCGCGCCAAAGAGGCAGCCATTGGACTTGTACCAGTCCCAGACATACGTGGGGTCTCCACCTGCCTTGAGGCGCAGGTCCGCGAGGCAGTAATTGGTGTCCCAACTGCCGTTCGCCGAGTACACGATGTGCAGTTGCCCGTTGGGATCGATGATGGGCTCGGGCCCTTCGTCGACGCGGGTCGGGGGATTGACGTCGACCTTCTCCCACCACTCCCGGGGCTGGGCGATGACGTAACGGGGCCCCGTGACCGTGGTCGGGCTCGACATCCTGGCGATGAACAGGGTCTGCTCACCGTTGGTGTCTCCGACCCAGCCCGACCAGACGAAATACCGCTGTCCCTTGTAGATGAACGCCGTGCCATCGATGGCCCACTTGTTCTCCGGGAGGGCCATGAGGACTTCGCGCGAATAGCTTGTATTGGGAGACTGGGATTGGATGTAATACATCCTGTGGGCACTGCCCGCCCCAGCCGTGAAATAGATGTAATAGGTGGTGCCGTCCTTGATGAGCTCGGGGGCCCACACCTCGGCCAGGTTGTTGGGGTTGCCCCAGACCTGTTGGCGCGCGGCGCTCGCCAACGCGTCCACGGAGGACGCCATCCGGACGTACAGCCGTCCACCCTCCGTCTCCGCGGAGATATAGGTGCTGCCCACCCGGATGACGCTCGGGTCGGCTTTCTTGATGGAAAGTCGCCCGATGTCCTGGGCCAGCGCGCCGTTGAGCTCGGGAACGACAGGCTCGGCTTGTGGGCCGCAGGCCTGCAGGGCGGCCATCAAGGCCATTCCCCGTAGGAAGCTCTCGATACGCATTCGTCTCTCCTCTCAGGGTGAGAACAGCCTTCTCAACCTACAAGGAAAAGCGAGGAAAAGCGGCGACGATATTGCCAGCAGCCGTGTCAAAGGACTCATCATGGGTTGAGCGTTGAACTGTCTGGATTGCTATCCCATAGTGCTCCTCATGGCCGACAACATGTTTCCCCAGACCGTGCTTGACCTGATGCGCAATGACGGAAACCGGATCTGGTTCGAGCACGGGAACCGCACGGTCACCGCGGCCGACATCCTGCGCATGACCCGGCGAGTGGCGGCGGGCCTTCGGGCCGCCGGTGTGGGGCCGGGAACTGGCCTGGCCGTGTTCACCAGCGTCACGCCGGAGACCTTCGCGGCGATGATCGCGGCGTGGGCGCTGGGAGCCCGCATCGCCGGCGTTCGTCCGGGCCTGACCTCCGGGCAGCTGGCACATCTGCTCGGCGACCGCGTCGACTTCCTGCTCCTCGATCCGGCGACCAACACCACCGAGGTACGTACGGCGGCCGGAAACCTGCCGGTGCTATGCCTCGGCGCGGCACCGGGCCTGCCGGATGTGCTCGCCGCGGCGGACGACGGTGCGGAGCTACGGGCAGAGGGACGGCCGGACGACATCGCCCGGCTCACCTACACCAGTGGCAGCACCGGCAATCCGAAGGGCGCCGTCCAGACGTACAGGGCCATCAGCGCGGACTGGCCCGCGTACCCCGACCGCTGGAGCCCCTCCATCCGCGAGCTCGCCGCCGGGATGAGTCGTCACGTGCTGTTCGGCTCGCTGAACAGCCAGGTCGCGCTCGACTACGCGTTGGTGGCGCTGTTCCGCGGTGGCACCCTCGTCATCCCCGAGGACATGGACCTCCGGCCGTTCTTCCCGACGGTGATCGCCCGCCACCGCATCACCAGCAGCATCCTGAGCGTGCCGCGGCTCTACCAGATGCTCGACAGCCTGCGGACGGACCCGGTCGATGTGAGCAGCCTGCGCGCCCTCATGGTCTCCGGCTCGCCGCTGAGCCCGCAGCGCTTCGCCGATGCCCTGCAGCGGCTCGGCCCGGTGGTCTTCCAGGGCTACGGCCAGACGGAGGCCGGTCTGCTCTCGATGTTGACTCCGCGGGAGGCGCTGGCGTCGAAGGAAGCCCTGTCCTCCGTGGGCCGTCCTCAGCCCACGACGAAGCTGGAGGTACGTGGCCCCGACGGTGCCCCCGTGCCTCCCGGAGAGGTCGGCGAGCTGTTCGTCCGCACGCCGTACCAGACGTCCGGTTACTGGTCGGATCCTCAGGAGTCCGCCGAGGTGTTCGTCGATGGCTGGATTCGCACCCGCGACCTGGGCTACGTCGACGGCGACGGTTACGTGCACCTCGCGGGTCGTGCCCGCGAAGTGATCATCGTCAACGCGAATGTCTACTACGCCGGTGCCATCGAGCGGGTGCTCGCCGAGCACCCGGGGGTCGACCAGGCCTACGTCGTCGGCGCCGCCGACGAGCAGACCGGGGAGGCGGTGCACGCCTTCGTGGTGCCGCAGCCGGGCGCGCGGCCCGACGCCGGCGAACTGCGGGCGCTGGTGCTGAGCCGGTTGGGGCAGGCTTGCGTACCGCGCACCGTCTCCTTCATCGCCGAGGTTCCCGTCGGGCCGAGTGGCAAGCCGAACAAGCGAGCGTTGTTGGCCAGCCGCTGACTCAGGTGGTGAAGCGCTTCCGGAGACGCTCCGCCACGCGCGGAAGGTCATCGGGGGCCTTCACCGGCTCGAACCGGCTGGTCGCGGGGTCCGTCCTGCTCACCTCGATGAAGGAGACAGGGAGGAGCGGCTGACCGTCCGGACGGGTGAGGCTGCTGGCCTCCGCCGTCACCTGCTCGAGCTGGAGCACGGGCTGGTCATCCACCTTCTTGGAGACCACCCGGTAGGGGATGGGGATCTCCTTGTCGAGGATGGCGTCCAGGTCGAAGGTGATGTTGTTGGTCGAGATGAACGCATGCTGGGTCGGGTCCACCTTCTCGACGAGCTGGAGCTGACCCTTCAGTCGTACCGGTGCCGCGCCCGCGTCGAGCGCCCCGCTGGGGTTCTTCCGCGGCGTCACCTCCACCGTCATGGCCGCGCCCCCCTTCAGGTGCATGCCGATGACGACCGGGTCGAGCGTCGCCGCCAGGTTGTCCACGTTGGAGAAGTACACGCAGCGCACGCCGCGCTTGCGCAGCTCCGCGCCGACACCGCTCTCGCGCAGGGCCCGGAAGACGTCCCCATGCCCCGAGGGAGCGAACGAGAGCTGTCCGTCCGCTTCCCGGAACAGCTCCCCCTTCGGCGTGAGCCGCGGGAGCATCCGCTGGCGGAAGAGGAACACGTTCTCTTCCTGGCCCCGCTGCGCCAGGTGCGCGGCGATTTCCTCATGGGTGAGGAAGGACGTCATCAGCGCCACGGGCACCGGGCGCCCGAAACGTGCCCCCAGCCGGCGCGCCTCCTCCAGCTTGAAGTCGAGGAAGGTCCGCTCTCCGATGACCGGCACGAGCGCCTTCACCGCGCCACCGAAGCGCGTACCGGCGCCACCGGCCACCACGAGGGCGGCCACCTGGCCCTGTCGGAACGCCTCCTCACCACGAGCCCGGTACCCCTCGTACTCGGGAGTCCCCTCGGCGGGGAGCGCGCGGATGTCACCCTCCTGGAGTGGTTGGAGGGAGCCCGCGAGTGGCGGAGCTTCGACCAGTTCACCGCGTTGGTATCGGGCGAGCAGTTCCCTGAAGCTCGCGGCGTCGAATCCGTCACGTGCGAAGAGGGGACTGTCGAGTTCCTTGTCCGCTAGTTGGTCTGGCATGGCGGCAAGGTTCCGCGATCCTCGCGCACTGTGCAATGCGCTGGATCGACGCACCGCTCTGGCGCGGTGCGTTCGTGACATTCGGATGCGCTGAGGGTCTTCAGGGCACCAGGACCGTGGCGGTACGGCCCGAGCGTTTCGAGTAGGCCTGGGCGATGCGCTGTGCCACGGTGGCGCCGGTGCCCGTGCGCGCCAGCGCCACGATGGAGCCACCGAAGCCTCCGCCCGTGAGGCGCGCGCCGAGCACGTCCCGCTCGTTGAGTGCCAGTTCCACCAGCAGGTCGATCTCCGGCACGGAGACCTGGTAGTCGTCACGCTGCGAGGCGTGCGAGGCGTACATCAGGGGCCCGAGGGCCGCGATGTCACCCGTCCGCAGGGCCTCGACGGTGGCCAGCACGCGTGCATTCTCGGTCAGCACGTGGCGCGCGCGCCGGCCCAGCGGCTCGGGCAGCGCGGCCAGCCGGGGCAGGTCCGCCTCCGTCAGGTCGCGCAATTGCGGCACGCCCAACAGTTCCGCCGCGCGCTCGCACTCGGCCCGGCGGGTGCGGTAGTCGCCCGCCGCGTGGTTGTGCGCCACCCCCGAGTTGATGACCACGGGCTCCACTCCGGTGGGCAGTGGCACCCGCTCGTGGCCCAGGCTGCGCGTATCGAGGAAGAGCGCGGCCCCTCCGTCCGCCAGGTGACAGGCCATCGGGTCCATCACCCCCACCGGCGCGCCGACGAAGTCGTTCTCCACCTTCTGTCCCAGCACCGCCAGCCGGACGTCTTCCAGCGGCAGCGAGAAGGCCTCGCGCAGGCCGCGCAGGAGGCACACGCCCAGTGCCGCGCTCGAGGACAGCCCGCTGCCCACGGGCACCTGCGAGGTGATGCGCACGTCGAAGCCCTCGAACGTGAAGCCCTCGCGCCGCAGGACGAGGGTGACGCCCTGCACGTAGTCGAGCCAGCCGCGCCCCGGTGTCTCCTGGCCCAGGACGAACTCCTGTACTCCCGCCTGGCCCCCCACGTTGACGCTGAAGGCGCGGACGGTGCGATCCCCACGAGGCCGCAGTTCCACCTGCGTGTACTGGGGGATGGCCATCGGCAGCACGAAGCCGCCGTTGTAGTCGGTGTGCTCACCGATGAGGTTCACCCGGCCCGGCGCTCGCGCCACGACACGGGCGGGGTGTCCGAACAGCACTTCGAAAGTAGCGGCCGCTCCTGCGTCCATCGTCGAGAGCTCCTCGCGCTTCAGTTGGGGGTGATGCGCAGTGAATCGAACCGGGCGGAAGCACCCGCGACGCCGCCCGCGGTGAGCGCCACGCGCACGCCGCGATCCCAGGGCGGAAGATACGCGCCCGCCAGTTCGGGGCCCACCTCCGTCCAGGTGGTGCCCTCCGCGCTCACCGCGAACCTGTACGCCTGACCGTTCTTCGCCGTCATGCGCAGACGCAGCTTGCCATCCACGGTCGTGGGCACATCGAGGGTGGCGATCACTTCATGGGTGTTGCGCTCCCGGTGCCACACCTCCACCTTGCCCGGCCTGACGTACATCCCGAGCGCGTTCTCGGGATCGCCGAAGGCCGACAGTCCCGCCGCCATCCCGGCCGTGAGCCCGCTGACGTCCAGGACGGTCTCGGCCGTGTAGTTGCCCGCGTTGGTGGCGCGAGCGAAGACCGCGCCAAGGGGATCCTCCGCCCGGTCGGCCGGGGGTGCGAGGATCAACAGACCCGCCTCGACGCTCGTGGTGGGCTGGCGTCCATTCGGCCACACCCAGCCAGAGGCCAGGGGCGGGGACGTGAATTCCTCGGAGAAGGCAGCGGGCTTCGCCAGCACCTTGCCTCCAGGCCCCCGGCGCCCGTTGATCGTGGGCCAGCCATCCTCCGCCCACTGGATTTCATCCAGCAGGCCCTGCCGGCCGACGTAGACGAAATCCGTGGCGCGGTAGGCGTGGTACAGGAAGTAGTCGCGGCCCTGGGTATCCGTCACCACGCTCCCGTGCCCCGGGCACTTCCAGGCCTCGTTGGACTTCATGATGGGATTGAGCGGGTTCTTCTCCCATCCCCCGAGCAGCTTGCGCGAGCGCGCCACGCCCACGGCATAGTTGCAGTCGCGTCCACAGCACGCGGAGCCGGCGTAGAACATGTAGAACCAACCGTTGCGCTTGATGAGGTGCGGGCCCTCGACGAGCTGCCCCTCCCATGGCGAGTCGTTCATCAGGATCTGCGTCCGCTCACCGATGAGGCGGGTGCCGTCCTCCGACAGGGGCTGCGCCCAGATGGGCGTCGGCAGGCTTCGGCTGTTCCCGTCTTCCTTCCAGACCAGGTAGAGCGCGTCGTTCTCGTCGCGGATCAACGCGCCGTCGATGGAGCCGAGCTCCTGGCAGACCAGCGGACCGTGATCGGTATAGGGCCCCGAGGGCTTCTCCGCCGTGGCCACGGCGACGCACAGCGGTCCGCCCTTTTGACGCGCCGTGTAGAAGACGAAGTAGCGGCCCTTGTCTTGCGCGAGCTCCGGCGCCCAGTAGTTGCCCTCCGACCAGGTCGGGGCGGTCTGGAAGATCGGGCCCACCACCTCCCAGTGGAGCAGATCCTTCGAGTGCAGCAGCGGGAAGTGCGGCGCCCACTCGGACGACGTCGCCGCGGCCCAGTAGTCCTCTCCCACGCGGAGCACCGAAGGGTCGGCGAAGTCGCCGGACAGGACCGGGTTCGTCACCTCGAGCGGAGGAGGCGGCTGCGCTGGGGGCGGAGGCTGCGGCGGTGCCGACTGAGGGACACAGCTCGGCGTGGAGAGTGCCGCCAGTACGGACAGGGACAACACGGCTGCGGGCAGGAGTACACCGCGTGAATGCATGGGGGGGAGGGCTCCTCGACGGGGGGGGCGCACCGTAGGGAGATCGACGTGGAGTGGTCAAGGACGAGGACCGCCCCTGCTTTGTCTGCCTTTCGACAGTCGCCGCCCGCGTGCGCGAAGTTTGACGCGCCGCGTATCCCCTCCCTGAAGTGCGAGAGAGATGTCATCCTTGACACATTCCGCCTGGCTATATGAGATGCGCGATTTTTTCGTGACGCATCAGGAGCGGAGACAGGCCGGAGCCCCGGGCTGTCTCAATCAGCCCGACAGCGGAGGAAGTTCACATGCGGAGAGGTTCGTTCTCGTCCCGGCGGTGGATGGGCGTGTTGCTACTGTTGGCTGCCGCGGCGTGCACGGAGACGCCTTCCCCTCCGGAAACTCCTCCGCCGCCCACCCTCAATGACAAGAGCTATACGAATCCCCTGAAGGTTTCCATTCCAGGGGGAGGACGGGTGGAGAACTGCCCGGACCCGACGATCATCCGCGGTCAACAGCCGGGTGATGAGGGCTGGTACATGTACTGCACCATGGATCCCCTGAACGACGATGACAGGGATTCCGAGGGCCGGTACAGGAGGCATCTGATCCCCACCTTGAAGTCGGCCGACCTCGTCGAATGGACCTATGTCGGGGATGCCTTCACCGAGCGGCCGGAGTGGGCGGAGCCCACGTCCAATATCTGGGCACCGGAGATCGAATACTTCGGGAACAAGTACCACCTGTACTACACCATCGTGAATACGAAGGCGGGCGGCAGCGCCATTGGCGTTGCCACCAGCGACAGCCCAACGGGGCCCTGGACGCATGCCTCGAAGCCGGTGGTGGAGCCGCACGAGGCGCCCTGCTGCGGTAATTCGAAGCGGTGGGTGTATGACCCCGAGGTGCTCGTCGAGGAGGACGGCGACAAATATATCTACTACGGCAGCTACTACGGGGGCATCTCCGTGCGGACGCTCTCCGAGGATGGTTTGACCTCCGACCCCTACAGCCAGGTCGAGGTCACGGTCGCCAATCGCTACGAGGCCGCCAGCATCATCAGACACGGCGGTTTCTATTATCTGCTGGGCTCGTCCACGGACTGCTGCGTCGGTTCACTCACGGGCTACAGCATCTTCGCGGGGCGGTCGAGGTCTCCTTGGGGCCCGTTCGAGGATCGCGAGGGCGTCCGCCTCACGCTCAATCGCGTGGGTGGAACGCCCGTCCTCGGGCTGAGCGGGAACCGTTGGGTAGGTCCGGGCCACAACGCGGTGCTGACCGACTTCGGGGGCCAGGACTGGCTCGTCTATCACGCGATCGACAGGAACAATCCCTACCTCGAGCCGGAGCAGGACGGGGCCGCCCCTCTCGTCAAGCGTCAGGTGCTGATGGATGCGTTGGATTGGATCGACGGTTGGCCGACCGTGCGCGGTGGCGCGTGGGCATCGGACACCGAGCAGCCGGCGCCAGCGGCCCGGCCCGGTGAGAAGAGCCGCTATCAGGTGTCTCCCGTGAAGGAGGAGGAGCCGGGCGCCGTCATCGCCTCGGACGATTTCGAGGGGACCTCGCTCGGCTCGGAGTGGACGTGGATCCGTCCGCCGGCCGAGAGCGGTTTCGGATTGGAGGAGGGGTTCCTGCGCATCAACACCCAGGCGGCCGATCTCCACGAGGACAACAACACGGCGTCCGTCCTCACCCGGCCGGCGCCCGCCGGGAACTATGTCGTCGAGACCCGGCTCCGGCTGAACCTCCCGCCAGTGAGCTGCTGCCACAATTTCATCCAGGCGGGGCTCGTCATCCATGGCGATGACAATCACTACGTCAAGCTGGTCCACTTCTCGTATTGGGAGACCCGGCAGATCGCGTTCGCCAAGGAGGTGGGGCCGGAGAACAAGCCGCGTTACGGCGAGACCTTCGGTGGCCCCGCCGACGAGACCGTCTGGTTGAGGATCGCCAGGCGCCAGCGGGGCTCGGAGGAGCTCTACACGGCGTACTCGAGCCGGGATGGTTCGGCCTGGACCCGGGCGGGAACGTGGACGCATTCGCTGGGGGCGGAGGCCCGGATCGGGCTGGTGTCGATGAGTGGAGCGGGGTTCACCGCCCACTTCGACTACGTCCGTGTCCATGAGTTGAAGGAGTAGGTCTATGAGCAGCACCCCTTCTGCTTCAACGCGGGGACCTATGGGTACTCGAACGACTACGAGGTCCGTAAGTACGCGTATTGGGATGTGTTCGCGGGGCGTTTGGTCATACATATGGCCATCACTCGGTCTGGCACGGGAACCGCTTTCGCCAACCAGGCCGTCACGCTCAACCCCGCCACGGACGCCAACCGCGCGGCGATGATCCGCTCCTCCATCTGGAGCACGTCGGCCGCGGTGCGGTTGCACTCCGTGCCCAACGGCTCCTACACGGTGTACCTCTACACCTGGGAAGACAATGACCTCCGCTCCTTCAAGAGCCGGCTGGAGGGCACCGATGTCGAGAGTGCCGCGGGCAACCTGCCGCTCGGCGGTTGGAAGAAGTACGGCCCCTATCCCGTGGCGGTCAGCGATGGCGCTCTGAACGTGGACCTCGTCCGCGTGAACGGAGACGTTCACCTGATGGGGATGGCCGTCTTCAAGTAGCGGGGGGCAGGGGAGGGACCGCTGGCGCCGGGTAGAGGTCCGGGTGCAGGAAGGGCATCAGCGCACAGGCCAGCGGGCCCTGCCACATCTCGGCGCGGGTGAAGAGGCCGTTGGTCAGGATGCCCACCGCCCCCAGCTTCTTCTTGCTCTCGTTGCGGCCGGTGACGTGGTCCATCACCGGGCCCAGCTCCTCGCCCGCCAGCACCCGGGCGACCACCGCGGGCGGCAGGGGGAAGCGAACCCCCCAGGTGAGGTTCTCCCTGCCCCCGGCCTCCACCACCGCCACGCAGTTGATGAGGCTCCCGTCCGGGTCCACGCCTCCTTCGAGCCCCATCCCCATCCGTGCGCCCTCGACGGCCGCCAGGGCAGCCCGGGCCCGGTTGCGCGCTCCCGTCGAGGTCTGGCCGGGGCCGATGGGCTGCTCGGGCACTCCGCTGGGCACGTCGATGGGAACCACCGTGCACCCCGGGTAGGCGCGTTCGCAGATGGCTTTCACGGCCGTTGTCTTGGCCGGGTTCGTCGAGCCGACGGCGATCAGGAAGGACATGTTGTGCTCCAGGTCATGGAAGACGGGGACGGATACGGGAGGCCGTCAACCGACGACGCCTCGGGGCTTGAGGGGGCGGTCCCTCGGGAGCATTCCTTCCTCCTGGAACCAGCGCAGCGCCTCGCGGATACCCAGGCGCACCGGTCTCGGCTGATAGCCCAGCTCCCTCATCGCCTTCGCCGACGAGTGGTATGCCGGCAATGGCAGCGCCCGCAGGAACGCCGTGTTCACGTGTTCGAAGAGGTCCGGTGACAGTCTCCCCACCACGTCCCCGAACCTCCCCACCGCCCTCACCACCCCGTCCGGCAGCGGAATCCTCGGTGGCGCCACCCCCGCCTCCTCCGCGCAGATCGTCAGGAGCTCACGGAAGGTGAGGTTCTCTCCCCCCAGGATGTAGCGCTCCCCCGGGCGGCCCTTCTCCATGATGAGTTGCAGCCCCCTCGCCACGTCCTGCGCGTTCACCACGTTGGTGCCGCCGCTCGGGTACACCGCCACGATGCCCTTCGCCACGAGGAGCAGCAGCTGCCCCGTGGACGGCCGCACGTCGTACGGACCCAGCACGAAGCCCGGATTGCCCGCCAAGACCTCCAGGATCGGCCCCGAGGCCTCCAGCGCCAGGCGCTCGGCTTCCCGCCCGGCGTCGTGGTAGGGGTTGCCTCCCGGGTCGTTGGAGAGCTCGTCCTCGGTCGCCGGCTCGGTCATCGTCCCGTGTCCGACCGCCGCCACGCTCGACACCACCACGACCCGCCGCACTCCTGCCCCGCGTGCCGCTTCCAGAACGTTTCGAGTCCCCTGGGCGTTGATGCGGGAGATGTCCTCCCGAGTAGAGGGATCGAACCGGACGGTGCCCGCCACGTGGTAGACCCGCTCCACCCCTTTCATCGCCCCTCGAAGCGACTCGGCGTCCAGGACATCGCCGAGCACCTCGTCGTAGCCCAGCCCGCGCAGTCCCCGGCGGTCGCTCCGCTCCCG
The DNA here is from genome assembly GCF_016859125.1 of Archangium violaceum. Lineage (NCBI taxonomy): Bacteria > Pseudomonadati > Myxococcota > Myxococcia > Myxococcales > Archangiaceae > Archangium > Archangium violaceum. The sequence goes on from NZ_CP069338.1 coordinate 7,301,980, forward strand.
GACGAGCAGCCGGGGGCGTTCCCCCCGCTGGCACAGCAGGTGGGCGAGGTTTGCCCCCACCAGTCCTGTTGCCCCCGTCAACAATGTCTTCATCTGCTACTCCCTTCAGGGGAGGATGCGCTATAGGTCGTGCCCTTAGATGCGCCCCCCACGGGGCGTCAACCGCGAGATGACGCGAGACTCCACCGAAACACCGCCAGCCGGTGAACCGACGCTCCAGCCTGCGCCCGATGACGCGCGCGAGGCTGAGATCCCCGAGGCCGGGTCCCTGGACCCCCTCGAGGCGCTGCCGGTTCCAGAGCCCGCGGAGGAGAACCCCACCCCCATGTCCGCCTTCATGGAGACCCTCCCCGAGGAGACCCTCTCCGAGACCGAATACCTCTCCAACACCACCCCCTCCGGCGAGCCCGCGGAGATAGACCCCGACAAGCTCGACCCGGACGCCCTCAAGGTCATCCACCGCCTCCACGCCCACGGCCACGAGGCCTACCTCGTGGGCGGCTGTGTGCGGGACCTGATGCTGGGCCGCACCCCCAAGGACTTCGACATCGCCACCAGCGCCCACCCGGGTGAGGTGCGCGCCATCTTCCGCAACTGCCGCCTCATCGGCCGGCGCTTCCGGCTCGCCCACATCTACTTCAAGGGTGGGAAGATCATCGAGGTCTCCACCTTCCGCGCCAATCCCACGGAGCTCGACGCCAGCAACGGCGCCGAGGCCGGGGCCGACACGGGCGCCGAGAATGGCGAGGAGGGGATCGAGGCGGAGGAGTCCCAGGATCTCCTCATCACGCACGACAACGTCTTCGGCACCGCCGAGCAGGACGCCCGTCGCCGCGACTTCACCATGAACGGCCTGTTCTACGACGTCGCCGAGGGCCGGGTGATTGACTACGTGCGCGGCCGGCGCGACATCGACGAGCGCTACATCCGGACCATCGGCGACCCGGAGATCCGCATGCGTGAGGACCCCGTCCGAATCCTCCGCGCCGTGCGCTTCGCCTCCAAGCTGGGCCTGGACATCGAGTCGCGCACCTACGCCGCCATGGAGGGCGCCGTCGAGGACCTGCCCCGCTGTGCCCCCGCGCGTCTGCTGGAGGAGACCTTCCGCCTCATCCGCGGTGGCGTGGCCGCTCCCAGCCTGCGGCTGCTCGAAGCGCTGGATGCGCTCAAAATCCTCCTCCCGCCCGTGGCCGCGTACTTCAAGGAAAACGGCCGCCGCGGCCGTGAGACCTTCTACGCGTACGTCGAGGCGCTCGACAGGCGCGTCTCCTCGGGCGAGCAGTTGGATGACGCCATCCTGCTCGCGGCGCTGCTCGTCCCCATCGCCCAGGCCGGCCCCATCGTGGAGAGCCAGGACCCCGCGGTCCGCCCCTCCGTGGCCCAGGGCATCGAGGATCTGCTCTCCGAGTTCGTCCAGACCGCCCGGCTGCCCCGCCGCATCGCCGAGCGCTGCCGGCTGCTGCTCATCGCCCAGCGGACCCTCTCCGGCGAGCGCCGCCGCCGCACCGGGGCGTTCCGCCGCCACCCGCTCTTCAACGACGCGCTCATCGTCTTCGAGATCTCCGTCGAGGCCACCGGCCAGCACCGTGAGGCGCTCGAGGCGTGGAAGCGTGGCGAGGTGCCTTCCCCCAAGCCCGAGGGGGGAACGACCGAGGGTGGCGAGGCTCCGCGCAAGCGGCGTCGGCGTCGGCGTCGGAGTGGGCGCAACAAGACCGGGGCGGGGGAGGGCGCATCCACCGCCTCGGCCTCGGGTAGCGCGGAGTCCTCGGGGAGTGAATCCGCGGACACGGGTGACTCGGACGATGCTGGGGACGCCGGTGAGACGGGTGATGATTTCGAGTCCGGCGGGGATTCCGACAGCGACTCCGAGTCCGACGAGGGCTGAGCTCGTGTTCCCTCTCCCTCTGGGAGAGGGGAAATGGCCGTGGTTGTCAGCACATGTTTCCAGGGGGCTCAGTTGGGACGCTTGGGCTTCTTGGGCCGCTCCGGGTCGGGAGCCGACTCGGGGCTCCCCGCGATGTCCGCCGTCGTGACCGCCTTCGACCCGAAGCGCTCCGCGATCCGATCCAACGCCGCGTTCAGCTTGTCGCTCCGCTTCGGTTTCTCCGGCTCCGTGAACAACCCGAGCTGCCGCGGCTCGCCCCCCTCCAAGCCCAACTCCTGCATCGAGACCCCGGTCAGCCGCACCGGCTTGTCCTCGTGGGCCTTCTCCAGGAGCTCCTTCGCCACCCGGTAGAGCGTCTGTCCGTCATCCGTCGGAGAGGGCAGGGTGGTCCTCCGGGTGATGAGCGTGAAGTCCGCGAACTTCAGCTTGAGCTGCACCACCCGTCCCTTCACTCCCGCGCGCCTCAGTCGGCGGGCCACCCGCAGCGCTTGCGAGTGCACGTGCGGGCTCAGGGCGTCCATCCCCGTCAGGTCCTCGTCGAACGTGTCCTCGGCCCCCACGCTCTTCGCCTCGCGGTCCGGCACCACCTCCCGGGGGTCGATGCCCTGGGCCAGCTCCCACAAGTGACGCCCGCTCGAGCCCCACCGCACCTCCATCCACGCCACGTCCCGCCGGGCCACGTCGCCGATCGTCTCCAGCCCCGCGCGTTTCAGCGCCTCCTCCGTCTTCGGCCCCACCCCCCACAACCGCCCCACCGGGAGTCCCGCGAGGAACGCCACCGTCTCCTCCGCCCGCACCTCCCGCTGACCGTTCGGCTTCGCCACGTCCGAGGCGATCTTCGCCACGAATTTCACCGCGGCGATGCCCGCCGATGAGGGCAGGCCCGTCTCCGAGGCGATCTCCTTGCGGATCCGCCTGGCCATGTCCGCCGGCGTTCCGAAGAGGCCCACCGACGCCGTCACGTCCAGGAAGGCCTCGTCCAGCGACAGGGGCTCCACCAGCGGCGTGTAGCGCTCGAAGATGGAGAACACCTGCTCGCTCGCCTCGCTGTACGCGCTGAAACGGGGCTTCACCACCACGGCGTGCGGCGCCTGCTTCATCGCCCGCGCCATGGGCATCGCGCTGCGCACGCCGTACTTGCGCACCTCGTACGAGGCGGCCACCACCACGCCGCGCCGTGCGTCCCCGCCAACAATCAGGGGTTTGCCGCGCAGCTCCGGGTTGTCCCGCTGCTCCACCGACGCATAGAAGGCGTCCATGTCCACGTGGATGATGGCCCGCATCGGATTCACTGTATTGGACCCCTCTGACATTCACTCCGCATGAAGACCCTGACTGAATACCTCACCTTCCAGACCCGGGAACGCCGCGAGCTCGTACGTATCACCGATACCGTCGCCGAGCTTGTCCGCAAGAGCGGCATCCAGGAGGGCATGGTGCTCGTCTCCGCCATGCACATCACCGCCGGTGTCTTCGTCAATGACGATGAGTCCGGTCTCCACGAGGACATCTGGGAGTGGTTGCAGGAACTCGCCCCCCAGGGACCCGACTACCGCCACCACCGCACCGGCGAGGACAACGGCGACGCCCACCTCAAGTCCCTGCTCGTCCACCACCAGGTGATCCTCCCCGTCACCGCCGGCAAGTTGGACCTCGGGCCCTGGCAGCAGGTGTTCTACGCCGAGTTCGACGGGCAGCGCCGCAAGCGCGTGGTCGTCAAGGTGATGGGCGAATAGGCGGTGCGAGGGGGGCGCTCCATTGTCACGATTCTCCCAGGTCCAGATTTTGAGAATGGACTGTCGTGAGCAATCCACCTTCGCGGGAAAATGTTGGGATCGGAAAATGTCTTGCTTTCGGGGCTCATCGGTAGCGGCTGCTGGGAGTCTGGAGACGAGCAGGCGCCGGAGGTGCAGCCCTCGATCGAGCAAGCAGCCATCGATGAGAGGAGAACAGCGATTGAGCAGGTGGCCTCTGGTAACCGTGGTACTTCTGGTCCCATTGCTCGGCTGCCGGAGTACGGCCGGGGGCGGTTTCGAGCCCACTGTCCTGGATCCAGCCCCCGCGCCGGGGCGCACCGGTGAGGGGCCGTGGCTGCTGCGGGTGCGGCAGTCGGAATTGTGGGTGAGCACCCCGTCAGGCGACACACGCTATGCGTTGACACGAAGGGGACGCGTCGCCGCGTCCTCCGGACATGGAGGTTGGTTGGCCTGGGAGGGGGTCGCCATCTCTCCCGATGGGCGCCAGGTGGCCTATATCGAGCAAGCCGAGCCAATGGGACGAGGAGAAATCACCTGGGGGGATCTCCTCTGGGTTGTGAACGCGGACGGGTCGGACCGGCGATTGTTGGTGGATCTCCGCAAGAGGGGACGCCCGGAGGAGAGAGCCTTCGCTGGGCCGCTCCTGTGGTCCTCCGACGGAAGCCGGGTGGCATATGTGATGAGGTCCTTCCCGGAGAAACCCGGACCTGGACGTCGCCATTGTCCGCTCGACAGGATCCATGCCGTCGAGGTTTCGACTGGCGAGAACGTGCCCCTGTTTGACAGTCCAAGACTCGGCTTTCTTCAGTTTCATGGCTGGTCCGTCGAGCGGGGGGAGGTCTCCTTCTCCCTCGAATGCGAGGCCCCATCCGATGCGCCGTGGGAGGCCAGACGCTTCTTCATCCAGCGGCTCGGGAACGGAGCAAGCATGGCGACCGCGCGAGGCTCTGTGTCACCCGATGGGGGGTACAGGCTCCTCCTGCCGTCGAAGCCGCGTGAGGAATTGCAGGAGCCGCCACTGCTGAATGAAAGGGAGGTGGATGCTCCCACGAATTTCCGCTCGTCCCTCGCACGCCATGTGGTCTGGATGCATGAACAGCCGGTGGCCTACCTCACAACCTTCACCGGGTACTCCGGCGGCTCGAGCTCCATCCCGTGCGTCGTGCCCGATTCCCAGCCCCCCTCGCTCTACCGCCTGGATGCACGCGAGGAGCCTCCCCAGGTACGCAGGCGCACGGGTCTCATGGGGCTGATGGTGCTCGCCTTCTCCCCCGATGATGCGTACGTGCTGGCGGCGGCGTTCCAGCGAACCCCGGGAGGGCGATTCCGCTGCGAGTGGGATGCACTGCTCGTGGTCGAGCGCACCCGATTCGAGGAGGCCCCTTCCCTGGATGCGCTCGTCGCCGCCAGCATCCGGCTCGACGTCCCCCCGATTGAGATCGGCGAGCGATTGTCCGGCTACGTGGGTTGGCTGCGCTGACTCAGGGGCGAGTCGGGAGCGGGAGGGCGTGGTGCTCGAGCACGGCGAGCAGCTCGGAGGGGAGGGGGCTCTCCACCCGCACCTGCTTCTTCGTCACCGGGTGGGTGATTCCCAGTGCCTTCGCGTGCAGGAAGAAGCGGCTCAATCCCGGCTCCTCGCGTCCTCCGTACAGCGTGTCCCCCACGATGGGCGCTCCCACCGCCGCCAGGTGCGCGCGGACCTGGTGCAGCACCCCCGTGGAGATGCGTACCTCCACCAGGCTGTACTCTCCCGCGCGCTCCAGCACCCGGAACTCCGAGTGCGCATCCCTCGCGCCCTCGCCTCCGTCCAGCGCCGGCTCCACCCGGTCCGGGTGTCTCGGGTGGTGCCGCAGCGGCAGGTCGATCTCCCCGTCGTCCGCCAGCGGCCCCGTCACCAGGGCCCAGTAGCGCTTGTCCACCTCGCGTCCGCCGAACGCCTCGCGCACCGCCGTCCACGCCTCTCGCGTGCGCGCCGCCACCATCACCCCGGACGTCTCGATGTCCAGCCGGTGGCACAGCCCGCCCTCGCGCTCGTCCTCCGAGGCTCGAGCGCACTCGGGGTAGCGCGCCACCAGCGCGTTGGCCACCGTGCCCGTCTCTCCCGGCTGCAGGGGGTGCGACGGCCTGCCCGCGGGCTTGTCCACGAAGACCAGCACCTCGTCCGAGTGCAGCACCGACAGCGGGGCCTCCGGATCCGGCACCACCTCGCGCCGCTCCTCCGGCACCACCACGGTGATGCGCTGGCCCACGGCCACCAGCAGCCCCTTCTTCGCCGCACGGCCGTCCACCTTCACCGCGCCCGAATCGAACAGCCGCTTCAGCTTCGCTCGCGACAGCCCCAGCGCCTCTCCAATGAAGAGGTCCACCCGCTGTCCCGCCTTCCCCGCCTCCACCACCAGCGTGTGCGTCGTTCCGGTTGCGTTCTCGTTCACTCGGAGAGTGCCTCGTACACTTCCTCCGCCGTCTGGAACCGGTCGTCCGGCTCCTTCCGGATGAGGCGATGGGCCACCCGGGCCAGCTGTGGATCTCCGTTCTGGTTGATGGCCAACACTGGTGGGGGCTCGGTTTCCAGCACCTTGTGCCACAAGTCGACCGGCGACTTCGCGTCAAAAGGCGGCCGGCCCGTCATCAGCTCGTAGAGGATGACTCCCAGGCTGTAGAGGTCCGATCTCCCGTCCAGCGGCTCGCCGAGGATCTGCTCCGGCGACATGTAGCGGAACGTCCCCACCATGCGCCCGTCCAGCGTCATCCCCGCGTCGTCCGCCAGGAACTTCGCCAGTCCGAAGTCCATCAGCCGGACCTGACGATCCTCGTCCACCATGATGTTGGACGGCTTCAGGTCCCGGTGCACCAGCCCGTGCGCGTGGATGTACGCCAGCGCCTCGCAGATCTGCAGCAGCGCGTCCTTCAGCCGGCCCACCCGCTCCGGCCGGTTCAGCTCCTCCAGCCGCGCCGCCGTCTCCCGCTTCACCGGCTCCGCCCCCGGCCCCGCCACGTCGTAGGGCAGCTCGAAGTCCAGGGGATCCAGCTCGTCCGAGTCCGAGCCCAGCCACGGCTCCATCTGCACGGGCAGCCGCGCCGCCGAGCCCGAGCTGCCGAAGCGCATCGCCGCCATGTCCTCGCTCGGCGCTTCCTCGGCGAAGGCCGACAGATCGAACAGCCCGCCGCCCGCCTCGCCCGATGCCGCCTCCCGGCTCGCCGGGCCCTCCGCCGAGGCCGACGCCGCCGCTCCGGAGCGGGAGAACGTCCCCGAGGTCGACGCCGAGGCGGATCTCGAGGCCGAGCTCGCCTGGGACAGCAGCTCCTCGCCCCGCAGCGACAGGTACTCGCGCAGCGTCAGGCCCTCGATGAGCTCCATCACCAGGTACGGGGAGCTCTGGAACACCCCGGTGTCGTAGACCTTCACCACGTTGGGGTGGGAGAGGTCCGCCAGGGTCTCGAACTCGCGCACCAGCCGCTTCGCCGCCCGTGAGTCCATCGCCGGGCCGCCCGACAGCAGCTTCAGCGCCACCGCCTCGTTGCTCCTGCCATCCAGGGCCCGGTAGACGGTCCCGATGCCTCCACTTCCAAGCGTCTCGAGAACGCGATAGGGACCGATGAGGTTGGGACGCATCGAGTTGGAGATCCTAGATACCCTGTTGCGTCGGGGTCAAACGGACGCCCGGCACACCCGGGTGTCGGATGGTGGTCACGACGCATTCCAGCTCCTCATGGGGCCGGGTAGCAAGAATGGGGTAGGTCTGGGACTCACTGGGATTGCCAGGAGGGAGGCAAGCACCCGGGGCCGCCGTTCCCACCGCCGCGACGACCACTCGGGTCGTTGGAACGACCACTCCTGTACACGCCCGTGGACGTAGCCCGGTGGTGCCTCTATCTTGCGCAGCCTCATGGAACGCCCTGTGTCACCTCCTTCTCTGACTGCCCTCGAGCGACTCGTCCAGGAACGACCCCTGCCGCGCCACGTGGGGATCATCATGGACGGCAACGGACGGTGGGCGGAGATGCGCGGCCTGCCCCGGGAAGAAGGACATCGTGAGGGCTCCAACAGTGTGCGCGAGGTGACGCGCTGTGCCCGCCGGGTGGGCGTGGAGGCCCTCACCCTCTATGCCTTCTCCTCGCAGAACTGGGCCCGTCCCGCCGAGGAGGTGGCGGCGCTGATGGATCTGCTGCGCGAGTACCTCGAGAGCGAGCGCGCGGAGATCCTCGAGAACGGCATCCGCCTCAACGCCATTGGCGAGGTGGACAAGCTGCCGCGCTTCGTGAAGGAGCCGTTGGATAGGCTCCGGGCGGACTCGGCGCACAACACGGGGATGGTGCTGACGCTGGCGCTTTCCTACGGCGGGCGCGAGGAGCTGGTGCAGGCGGCGCGCCGGGTGGCCGAGGCCGCCAGCAAGGGCGAGCTGACGCCCGCGCACCTGGACACGAAGACCTTCGAGTCGTTCCTCTGGACGCACGATCTGCCACCGGTGGACCTGGTGGTGCGCACCAGCGGCGAGCAGCGCATCTCCAATTTCCTCCTCTGGCAGCTGGCGTACGCGGAGCTGTGCTTCAGCGACGTCCTGTGGCCGGACTTCCGGACCGAAGCCTTCCTGCGCTGTCTGGCGCAGTACCAGCAACGCGAACGGCGCTTCGGACTCACCTCCGCGCAACTCAAGCGGGAGGACTCCCAGCGGGCCAAGGCGTGAACGAGAAGAACAAGAACCTCGTCATCCGGATCGTCTCGGCGGTGATTCTGCTGCCGGTCGTCCTCTTCCTGCTGTTCATGGGTGGCCTGTACAGCGCGGGCCTGCTGGGCGTGGCCGCGGCCATCTGCGCCAGCGAGTACTACACCATCACCCAGAAGACGCTGTCGCCAGCGGCCTGGGTGGGCGTGGTGCTCGCGGGCGTGTTGCCCTTCCTGCCGCTGAGGGATCCGGCGCGCACCGGAGAGGGAGCCTTCTGGGTGACGGCCTTCTTCCTCTTCTTCGCCTTCACCTACCACCTCATCCGGGGCCCGCTGCAGGAGGCGCCCACCCGGGTGGCGCACCTGGTGACGGGCTTCCTGTATGGCTCGGTGGGCCTCACCGCCGTGTCCGCCCTGCGGTTGATGCCGGATGGCCTGGCGTGGGTCATCGCCGCGCTCGTCATCACCTGGGCCAACGATACCGCCGCCTACTTCGCTGGCCGCTTCCTGGGCCGCCACAAGCTCTACCCCGCGGTGAGCCCCAACAAGACCTGGGAGGGCTTCGCTGGCGGCCTGGTGGGCTCGGTGGGAGGCATGTTCATCGCCCGGGGCTTCTTCTTCCCCGTGCTCACCGTGGCCGACTGTCTGCTGCTGGGAATTTTCGGCGGCATCCTCGGTCCCATCGGGGACCTGTGCGAGTCCATGCTCAAGCGGGCCTATGGGGTGAAGGATTCCGGCCGAATCATCCCCGGGCACGGCGGCATCCTGGATCGCATCGACGCGCTGCTCTTCAACGCCCCCCTGGTGTTCGTCTACGTCACGTTCGTGCGCGGCCTGCTTCCGTAGCGCCCGCCGATTGTCCGGTCGGCGGGGGCGCGACCTCGGAAGCGCATTGTCGGGCCAGGGTCCCACGGTTAGTGTTGGGTCCATGCTTCAAGGTCCTGGTCTGTTCATCCTGCTGCTTGGCGTGCTCATCACCGTCCATGAGCTGGGCCACTTCCTCGTGGCCAAGGCCTGCGGGGTGAAGGTCGTCCGGTTCTCCATCGGCTTCGGGCCGAAGCTCTTCGGCTTCACCAAGGGGGACACGGAGTACCAGGTCGCCATGCTGCCCCTGGGCGGCTACGTGAAGATGGCGGGGGACTCACCCTATGAGGAGATGAGCCCCGAGGACGCGCAGCGGGGTTTCCTCAACGCCACGCCCTGGAAGCGGGCCCTCATCGTGGCGGCCGGGCCCTTCTTCAGCCTGGCCTTCCCCGTCATCATCTACTTCTTCGTCTTCGTCGGGGCGCACGAGGCCATCTCCACCCGGGTGGGCTTCGTGGATCCGGCCATGCCCGCGGCGGCCGCCGGAATCCGGCCGGGAGACCGCATCATCGCCGTGGATGGGGAGAAGGTTCAGACCTTCGATGATCTGCGCAGCGCCTTCGTGGGCCGCTTCGATCGCCCCCTGCCCATCACCGTCGAGCGCGATGGCACGCAGTTCATCGCCAATGTGACGCCGCGCAAGGTCATCGAGTCCAACCCCGTCGAGTCGGTGGAGCGGGGGCAGATCGGCATCCAGCCCGCCCGCAAGCCCGCGGTGGTGGGCGTGCCGCCGGGCTCGCCGGCCGCCGAGGCGGGGCTGAAGACCTTCGACCGCATCCTGTCCATCAACGGCGTGAGCATTCCGGACGAGGCCGCCTTCCTCGAGCAGGTCGCCAAGACGCAAGGGCCTCTGGAGCTCACCGTCCAGCGCTCGCGGCCCGTGGAGGCCGGCGCGGTGGTGGGGCAGGTGCCTTCCGTCGTCAAGCTGACGGTGCCGAGGCAGGAGGGCGAGGGCTTCGCGGCCCTGGGCGTGGAGCCCTCGGACCTGTACGTGGTCGCCGTCAGCCCCGGCAGCGTGGCGGAGAAGGCCGGCATTCGCGCGGGGGATCGGCTCGTCTCCTTCAATGGTCAGCCGCTGAACTCCTTCAACGTGCTGGCGGCGGAGCTCAGCACCCTGAAGGACCAGTCCTTCCAGCTCTCCTGGCGCTCGGCGGCGGATGGGCAGGAGCACTCGCAGACGCTCTCCCAGGCGATGCGGACCAGCAAGGACGAGCTCGGGCAGGAGTTGTCCCGGCTCGAGCTGGGCATAAGGCCCTGGCTGCCCTCCGCGGCGGAACTGCTGCCCCTGGACACGGTGACGGTGCAGGTCAGCATCCCCGAGGCGCTGCGCCAGTCCGTCGTCATCGTGCCCAAGATTGTCGGGCAGATGGTGACGGTCATCGGCCGTATCGTGAGCGGGCAGATGTCCACGAAGACGCTGGGCGGGCCCGTGATGATGTACCAGCTGGCCTCCAAGAGCGCGGAGCAGGGCTGGGAGAGCTACCTCCACCTGATGGCCGTCATCTCCATCAACCTGGGCGTGATGAACCTGCTGCCCATCCCCATCCTCGATGGCTTCGGGCTGCTGTCCGCCCTGTGGGAGGGCATCCGCCGCCGTCCCATCTCGGTGCGCGTGCGCGAGATGGCCAACGTCGTCGGCCTGGTGTTGCTCGTGGCGCTGATGGTGATGGCTTTCTACAACGACGTGACTCGCTGAAGAGGTGAGATGCGGCGACTGTTCGTGGGGTTGATCCTGGGGCTGGGAGTGTTGGCGGGCTGTGCGCCGCGAGCCACCCGGCCCACGCGCGAAGAGGAACCCGAGGTGGTGCGGCCGGAGAAGCCGCCCAAGTCCCGAGCATGGTTGGAGGAGGGGATCGCCTCGTATTACGGCCCGGGCTTCGCCGGCCGGCCCACGGCCAGCGGTGAGAAGTTCAATCCCCAGCACCTCACCGCCGCCCACAAGAAGCTGCCCTTCGGTTCGTGTCTCCGGGTGGTGAACATGGAGAACGGGCGCTCCGTGGAGGTGCGCGTCAACGACCGCGGCCCCTTCGTCAAGGGACGCGTGGTGGACGTGTCGACCGCCGCCGCGAAGAAGCTCGGCATGATGGACAAGGGCCTGGCCCGGGTGCGCCTCTACCGCTGCGCGGACCGGGTCTCGTTGCTCTCCGTCCCCTTCGGGCCGCTGGCGGGGTAGAAGCCTCCCCATGTTCCTCGCGCTCGACACCTCCACCCTCACATTGTCCCTGGCCCTCGTGGAGCGGGAAGGGGAGGGCGTGCGCGTCCTCGAGCACGTGGTGGTGGGGCCGCCGAAGAAGCAGAGCGAGGTGCTGCCCGGCGTCGTTGGCGAGCTGCTCGCGCGGCACGGAGTGGCGCTCAAGTCCCTGGAGGGCCTCGCCATCGGCCTGGGCCCGGGCTCCTTCACCGGCCTGCGCATTGGCCTGTCCTGCGTGAAGGGGCTGGCGTACGCGGCGGGACTCAAGGTGGCCGGGGCCTCGTCGCTCGCGGCCGTGGCACTGGAGGGCCCCGAGGGTTCGCCCCTCTTCGCCCTCGCGGTGGCACGAAAGGACGACCTCTACCTGGGGCCCTACCGGCGCGTGGGACAGCGCGTGGAGGCGCTCGGCCCCGAGGAGGCGATGCACCCGGAGGAGGTGGCCGCGCGCATGGCCGCCGAGCCGGAGGCGCTCGCCCTGGGACCCGCCCTGCCCGAGTACCGCGCGGCGCTGGAGCGTCATGGCGTGGCTCCCTCGCGGCTGTTGAGTGAGCCTTCCTTCCCCTCGGCGGTGGCGCTGTCGTACCTGGTCCGCTTCCCCGAGGAGCAGACGGTGCAGGCGATCTTCGCCCTGGAGCCGCACTACGTCCGGGCCTCCGAGCCCGAGCGCAACCCCAAGTTCCCCCCGCTGCCCGGGCCTCCGCCCACCGCGCGTCTCAAGGACGACTGAGGCCGAGGCGCTCGAGGTCCGCCGGGGTGTCGACGTCGAGGAGTCCCTCGGTGAAAGGCACGAGGGCCAGTCGCGCCTGGTGGCGCATCAGCACGGGTTTGGCTCCCTGGTGCCCGCTCAGCGCGAGGAGCTCGGGAAGGAGCTCCGCCGCGAACGCCGCGGGCACCCCGAAACCGCCCTCCCCACCATAGTCGCTGGCGGCGGCCGGGTGGCCGCGCGTCACCCGCTCCACGAGCGCACGAAGGTGCTCCGGCGTGACGAAGGGCTGATCGCACAACATGAGCACGGCCTGCTCGTCCCGGGGGCGGGAGGTGTCGGCGAGCAGGGCCTCGATACCGGCGCGGATGGAGGTGCCCGGCCCCTCGGCCCACCCGGTGTTGTGCGCGAGCCGGATGCGTGCACCGCCGAGCGCCTCCGCTACGGCTTCGTTGGAGGCTCCGGTGACGACGATGACGCTCCGGGCCCCACTCTCATTCGCCAGGCGCGCGGCTCGGCACACGAGCGGTTCCCCCTCCAGGCGCACGAGCTGCTTCGGCGTGCCGAGGCGCGACGAGGCGCCCGCGGCGAGCACGATGGCCGAGAAGGGGAGGGCGCCCGCGGAGCTCATGCGCTCTTCCTATGCGTCTCCTCTGGCTGGGACAGGTGGATGGGCCCGTCATGCTGCCGGAGGTGGGCGCCTTCGCTCTGGGACAGCACGGCCTGGATCTCCGCGGCGATCGACAGGGCGATGGCCGCCGGGGTGTCACCACCGATCTTCAGTCCCACCGGACTATAGAGGCGCGCGAGCTGCTCCGGGGTCGGAACGAACTCATCGGCCATCTCGCGCAGGAGCTGCTCGCCCCGGCGTCGGGGGCCGAGCAGCCCGACGTAGGCCACGTCGAGCTTCAGGAGCACGGGCAGCAGACGCAGGTCGGCGAAGTAGTTATGGCTCATGACCACCACGGCCGAGTGACGCCCGGTGGGCACGTGCGGGACGACGTTCTCGGGATGCGCGTGCACCACGCGCTCGGCACCCGGGAAGCGCGCCGGATCGCACATCGCCGGCCGGTGGTCCACCACCGTCACCCTCCAGTCGAGCTGACGGGCGATGGAGACCAGGGGCACCGCGTCCGGACCCGCGCCGTAGATGGTGAGGTGGACGGCGGGCGGTACGAGGTCCACGAAGCACTCGATGCCGCCTTCCGGCAGCTGGAGCGTCCGCACCAGGGGACGATCCGTCGCGAGCGCTTCCCGGGCGAGCCCGTGCGCCGCCTCACGCAGGGCCATGGCGGAGGAGGGGGCATCCGCGTCTCCCTCCTTCACCAGGACAGTGCCGAGAAGACCTTCGAGGGCGGGAGGGGCCTCGAAGGCGGTGACGAGCGCCCGGGGTGCGTCGGCGGAGTTCATTCCGCACAGCAGCCGCCGGGTCTCGGCATCGAGCCGCCAGGGCTCAAGCTTCTCGAGCAGCACATCGAGCGCACCCCGGCACCCGAGGCCGAAGCCGATGAGCCCGTCGTTCTCGCCCGTCATGTCGAAGCGAAGGCGCCGCGAGGCACCCGTGGCGAGCACCTCGCGCGCCGTCTTCGCGATCTGCGGCTCGAGACAGCCGCCGCTGATCAGCCCGACGGGCACTCCCTCCTTCGTGATGAGGAGGCGCGCCCCGGCCCGGCGATACGTCGAACCGCTCGTGCGGACCAGGGTCCCGACCACGAGCGGCTCGCGGGCTGCGGCGGCTCCCTCCATGACGGCGAGGAGCTCGCTCACACTCACGTGGGCTTACCTCCCGTGAGCTTGTGGTTGCTGATCGGCAGGGTGCGCAGGCGCTTGCCGGTCGCGGCGAAGATGGCGTTCGTCACGGCCGGGGCGATGGGCGGCACGCCGGGCTCTCCCACGCCACCGGGGGCCTCGCCACTCTCGACGATCTCCACGGCGATCTCCGGCATCTCGTAGGGAGCCAGCATCGAGAAGTCGTGGAAGTTGCTCTGCTCGACGCGGCCATTGCGCAGGGTGATCTGCCCGCGCAGCGCGGCGGAGAGCCCGTAGACGACGCCACCCTCCATCTGGGCGACGATGGTGTCCGGGTTGACGTACCGGCCACAATCAACCGCCACCCACACCTTGTGGACCGTCAGTCGGCCGTCCGCCGTGACCGAGACCTCGGCCACCTCGCCGACGATGCTGCCGAAGCTCTCGGCGATGGCGATGCCGCGGAAGCGGCCCTCGGCGGGAGGCGTCTCCCACTTCGACATCCGGGCCACGGTGTCGAGCACCTTGACGAAGCGCGGGTGCGACTTCTCGAGGAGGGCGCGGCGGAACTTGTACGGATCCTGCTTCGCCGCGTGCGCCAGCTCGTCCATGAAGCTCTCCACGTAGAAGGCGTTGTGGGAGCTACCAACGGAGCGCCAGAAGCCCACCGGCACGCCCGTGTCGACGATGGCGGCCTGGATGTGCTGGTTGGGGCACTCGTACTTGAAGTCGGCCAGGCCCTCGATGGTCGTCATGTCGATGCCGTTCTTGCCGACGCCACCGAACGTCGTCCACCGCTTCATGATGGAGGGGCCGGCGATGTTCGCCGTGAAGGCCACGGGCAGTCCGTCCTCACCGAGCCCGGCCCTCATCTTCACGAGGGTCGCAGGCCGGTAGAAGTCGTGCTGGACGTCCTCCTCGCGCGACCAGATGAGCTTGACGGGCTTGCCGACCGCCTTCGAGGCCGCGATGGCCTGCATCACCTCGTCGCTCTCCGCCCTCCGGCCGAAGCCTCCGCCGAGGTAGGTGGTGTGGACGACGATCTTGTCCTGCGGCACCTTCGTGGCGTTCGAGACGAGGAGCTTGGTGAGGGTATGGGACTGCGTTCCCACCCAGATCTCGATTCCATCCGGCTTGACGTGGGCCGTGCAGTTGAGGGGCTCCATCGGCGTGTGGGCGAGGAAGGGCGTCGAGTACTCGGCCTCGAGCTTCGTCTTCGCCTTGGCCAGCGCCTTGTCGGCCTCACCCTTCGTTGCCGCGACGGGGTTCTTCTTTCCGCTGGCGGCCGCGCGGAGCTTCTTCTCGATGGCCTCCGAGGACTGCCCGGTCGTGGCGCCCTTCGTCCACTTGGGCTCGAGGCCGCCGATGACCGTCTTCGCCGTCCACCAGCTGTCCGCCACGGCGATGATGGCCCCCCTGGTCTTCACCAGCGTGGTGCCCGCGGGCATCGCCTTGGCCAGCTCCGCGAAGTTCGAGCACTCCCCGCCGATGACGGGCGAGTGGCGCACCGCAGCGTACACCATGTCCGGGACGACGACGTCGATGCCGAAGAGGGGCTTGCCGGACACCTTGGCGGGCGTGTCGAGCCGCTTCACCGGCTTGCCGATGAGCTTGTACTCGGCGCGCGTCTTGAGCTTCGGCTCCTTCGGAATTGCATCCACGGGCAGCGCGGCGGCGGCGGCCGTGAGCTCACCGAAGCCGGCCTTGCGACCGCTCGCCTTGTGGACGACGAAGCCCTGCTCGGCGTGGCAGCTCTCCGCGGTGACGCCCCACTTCTGGGCGGCGGCGGCGATGAGCATGTGGCGCGCGATGGCGCCGATCCGCTGGAGGATGTCCCAGGTGGTGCGGATGCTCATGCTGCCACCGGTGATCTCGAAGGGCTGGCCGGTGTAGTTGAACTCCGGGCCCGAGGGCGCGGGCTCGACGCGAATCTTGCTCCAGTCCGCCTCGAGCTCCTCGGCGATGATCATGGGCATCGAGGTGAAGATGCCCTGGCCCATCTCGCTCCGGGCGACGTAGATGGTGATGACGCCATCCGGCGCGATCCGCAGCCACGTGTTGAGCTTCGTCTCCCTGGCCTCCGGGGACACCTTGCCCTCGGCCTCCGCGGCGAACGCCTCGGAGCGGCGCATCGGGTTGGCGGGGAGGTGGAAGCCGAGCACGAGCCCCGCGACCGTCGCGGCGGTCGACTGGACGAACGAGCGGCGCGAGAGACCCACCTGGGTGTTCTTCTCCTGGTCGGTCTTCATGGTCAGACCTCCCCCTCGGAGTTGAGCTTGACGGCGATCTGCACGGCCTTGCGGATCTTTCCGTAGGTGCCGCAGCGGCACAGGTTCGTCATGGCGGCCGAGATGTCGGCCTCCGTGGGCTTGGGCTTGGCCTTGAGTAGCGCGGCGCAGGCCATCACCTGTCCGGACTGGCAGTAGCCACACTGGGGCGCGTCGGCCTCGATCCACGCGCGCTGGGCGGGGTGGCTGTTGTCGGGGCTCAGGCCCTCGATCGTCGTGATCTCACCGCTCACCGCCACCACGGGCAGCAGACAGCTGCGCGTCGCGGCGCCGTTGACGTGCACCGTGCAGGCGCCGCACAGGCCCTGCCCACATCCGAACTTCGTCCCCAGCAGTCCCAGCTTCTCCCGCAGCACCCAGAGGAGGGGAGTCCCTGGGTCCACGTCAACAGTTACTTCCTTGCCGTTCACCTTCAACGTCTGCGCCATTACGACCTCCCTCCGAGCACGAACTCATCCTCGTTCGGAGTGTGGAATTCCCAACCGGGTAAATATAAGGGGAATGGATTCCCGGCCCGGTCTTTTGATTCGCGGCCCGGCTTTCGCGGATGGTGAGAAACCGCACTACACCCGGTACGTGCGTGCCACCGCCGCCATGCCCTCGGCCGCCTCGCGCAGTGTGCGCGTGGCCCGCGTGGTGGATTGCAGGCTCTGCATCGTCTCGTCCATCAGCGAGGACAGATCCGTCACCGCGGTGAAGATCTGGGAGATGCCCGCGTTCTGCTGGTTCACCGCGACGGCGATCTGCCGGGCCGCCCCGGCGTTGTCCCGCACGATGGAGGTCAGCTCCCGGAGGCTCTCTCCGCTGGCCCGGATCTGCGAGAGCCCTTCCTGCATCTGCTGCTGACCCTTCTGCGTCATCACCACCGTGCTCTGGATGGATTGTCCGATGTCATCCAGCAGCTCTCGCACACGGTCCGTGGAGTCGATGGACTGGTCGGCCAGGGCGCGGATCTCACGCGCCACCACGCCGAAGCCCTTGCCGTGCTCGCCGGAGCGCACCGCCTCGATGGCGGCGTTGAGCGCCAGCATGTTGGACTGGTCCGCCAGGTCCTTCACCGTCTGGGCGATGCTGCCGATCTGCTGGGTGCGCTCGCCGAGCGAGATGATGGTGGTGGCCAGACGGCCCACCTTCTCGTGCAGCTCGTGCAGGCCCGTGATGCTGGCGGACAGGGTGGACTCGCCCACGTTGCCCACCTGCTCGGCCCGGGCGGCCACCTCCAGCACGGCCTGCGAGCGATCCGCCGCCATCTGCGACGTCTGGCGGATCTCCTGCGCGGTGACCTGCGTCTCCTGGATGGCGGAGGCCTGGCGCGCGAGGTTGCGCTCCTGCACCTCGGAGGCCTGGCTCAGCTCGGTCACGGCTCCGGCGAGCGCGCCCGTGCCCTGCTGGAGGCTCAGGGTCATGTCGCGCAGGTTCTCCATCATCCGCGCGAAGGCGCGGGCCAGCTCGCCCACCTCGTCCCGGGAGCCCACCTCCACATGGTGCGACAGGTCTCCCTCCTGGACGACGTGCGTCACCGCCGCGTTCAGCGCGGTG
Organism: Archangium violaceum; assembly: GCF_016859125.1. NCBI lineage: Bacteria > Pseudomonadati > Myxococcota > Myxococcia > Myxococcales > Archangiaceae > Archangium > Archangium violaceum. The sequence continues at coordinate 7,319,619 of NZ_CP069338.1, forward strand.
ATGGGCCGGGTGATGCCGCGCGCCAGCCACCACGCGCTCATGATGGACAGGGCCAGGAAGAGGCCCAGCAGCGCGAGCGCCACCGTGGCCGCCCGCGCCATGGGGGCATAGGCCTCCCGCGCGTCCACCTTGGCCACGAAGTGCCAGCCGTCCCCCACGTCCTGCACGTCCGAGCCATTGATGGCCTCCTCGGACACGAGACGCTCCAGGGGCTCGGCGTTGGCGGGGCGCGAGTCGAAGAGGAGCGCGCCATCCGCGGTCTTCACCTCCAGGCCGAAGCTGTCCTGCCCGCGCTCCCGGGCCCGCTGGACCGCGGATCTCACCACGTCACCCACCTGGTTCCAGTTGTACGCGGCGAGCAGCACGCCGATGCGGGCACCACTGATCGGACTGAGCACCGGCGCGGCCAGGGGCAGCACCCGCTGATCGAACATGGGATCCTTCTGCGTGGAGAGCGAGTCGGCGGTGAAGTGACCCTCGCGCGCCGCCCGGTACCAGGCCGTCTCGCGCACCTCGCGCTCCTTGCCCTGGAAGGCCTCGCGCACCTGCTCCGAGCTGGCGGAGACGACGCGGCCCTGCTCGTCGAAGAGGACGAAGCCGCTGACGGCGGGGTGGCGTTTGGCCAGGCCCGCGAGCACCCCATCGCTCTTCTCGTAGGTGTCGAAGAGCAGCGCGCCGCGGAGGATGGAGTCCTCGGCCCACCCGCGCACGCTCGCCTCGCGCTCGGCCAGGGTGCGCTCCACCAGGTTCTTGAGGCCCTCGGCCTCCACCGCGAGCGTGGCGTGGATCTGCTTGGACAGCGTGCGCCGCGTGAAGGACAGGCCCAGGCCCGTGACGGACAGGATGGCGAAGGCCGACAGCAGCGCCACGGACAGGGTGATGCGACCCCGCAGCTTGAGGTCACCCAGGAAGGGGAGGTTCATGGTTTCAGAGCTCGAGCAGGGAGACGGACACGGTGAGGGCGCCGATGACACGGGCTCCGTCCTTCACCGGAAGGGAAATCTGGACGACGTAGGACTGGGAGGACTCGTCGAAGAAGGGCTTCTCGCGCAGCTCTCCGCCCCGGCCACCATTGAAGGACTTGCGCCACTTCGGCTCGTCCCCCTGCCAGTAGTCGGAGGTGCGCCGCGTGGCGCCCACCAGCGCGCCCTGGTTGTCCATGACGAAGGACTCGGCCATCACCCGGCCCATCCGGTTGCGGTAGCGCTCGAGGGAGCGCGCGCACGCGCTGTCCAGCACCTTGCGCTTGAAGGGGGTGAGGGCGGGGGTCGCGCGCCACTCCTCGTCCAACTTCTGGAGGGTGTCCATCGGCACGCGCTGCGCGTTCTGCTTCTTCACCTCGCGGACCACCGCCGGATCCGAGGCCATACGCCGCAGCTCGGGCATCAGCCTGTCCACCTTCTCGAGCTGTGCCGCGCCATCGGGCGGCAGATTCGCGAGCAGCAATAACGACACGACCGTCCACATCCTCCCAGTCTACCGGATCCCCGGCGGTGGGCCCGTTCCTGGCTCATCCCTCCTGCTCACCCCTCATGCGGACGGCCGTGCTGGTCGCCCGAGGGGCGGACGTGATGTCGTATGTTACCCTACATGAGTGGGAGTCGATGACAAGTGAGGCCCACGGGAGCCGGGGGCTGGGGTAAAGGGACCGCCATGAACGAGAACCTGCGAATCGCCGTGGTGGGAGCCACGGGCGTGGTGGGCACCGAGGTCATCTCCAACCTCCTGGACCGGGACTTCCCCGCCGAGCAGCTCACCGTGCTGGGCTCGGGGCGCTCCGAGGGCGAGGAGCTGGAGTACGGCGAGGAGACGCTGGAGGTGGAGACGGTCACCCCCGAGGCCTTCCGGGGAGTGGGCCTGGTGCTGCTCGCCACGCCGGCGGACGCGTCGCGCACGCTGGCGCCGATGGCTCAGGCCGCGGGGGCCTGGGTGGTGGACGTGAGCTCCGCCTTCCGCGCGGAGGGCAACGTGCCGCTGGTGCTCCCCGGCTTCAACTCCGAGCTGTTGAACGCCTCCTTCAAGGGCCGGATCGTGGCCCTGCCCTCGGCGGTGACGACGGCGCTCGCCACGATTCTCGAGCCGCTGCGCCAGGGATTCGGCGTGGCCCAGGTGCAGGTGACGGCCCTCATGGGCGTGTCCGCCTCGGGCAACCCGGGCCTGCGCGAGCTGGAGCAACAGACGGCGGCGCTCCTCTCCGGCCGCGAGCCCGAGTCCCACGTCTTCCCTCAGCGCGTGGGCTTCAACCTGGTGCCCCAGGTGGGCCCCTTCATGGCCAACTCGCCCTGGACGGAGGAGGAGGCCGGTTGGACGCTCGAGTCCGCGCGCCTCTTCGCCTCCAAGGGTGAGGTGCCCGTGGTGGCTGGCACCGCCGTGCAGGTGCCCACCTTCTACGGCCATGGACTGAGCCTCCACGTGCGGCTGAAGAAGCCCGCCTCCGTGGACCAGGCGCGCGCCGCCCTCAAGGGCTCGCCCGCGCTCAAGGTGCTGGATTCACCGGGAGAGAAAATCTATCCCATGCCCAGCCTCGTCACCGCCGACCCCACCATCCACGTGGGCCGCCTGCGCTCCTTCCCCCAGTCCCCCGAGTGGCTCACCCTCTTCGCCACCGTGGACAACGCCGGCCGGGGCGCCGCCCTCAACCTGGTGGAGGCCGGATTGCGGCTCGCCGAGCGCACCGCCTGACAATTTGGCAAGTCCGCCGGACCGCCCCTTGCCCATTTGACCGGGCGGGCTCCGTTTCCCGCTCGGAAATCAGGGGAGGGAGGGCCGGGTGTCTCCTGGCCCCGGGCTTGCTACCCTCCCGCACGCCATGCGCACCCTTCTCCTCACCGCCGCGCTGCTCGTCTCATCCGCGGCGTTCGGCCAAATCCAGATCCAGAGCCTCAACGGGGCGGACACCCTGAGCGTCGGTCCGAAACAGTGCGGATCCACCGTCCCCTTCAACTGGACGATCAATTTCTACCCTTGCGCCCGGGGGTCACTCGCGCTGTGGATCACCGTTGACCCGTCCTGCAAGGACGAGGCGGGAGATCAGACGGGAGCGACGTCTCCGCTGCCCTCCATCCCGTACGACACCATCATCAACCAGGGCGGTCAGGGGCAATCCACCTTCCCCGTGTCGGACCTGCCCATCTTCTCCACTGGGGAAGGGGGCGTGACCTGCGGTGCCCAGGGCGTCTCCAAGACGGTGCAGCTGTGCGCGTCGGCGCGTCCGGACAGCTATGGGAGCTGCTCTTCCACCCTGACGAGGGTGCAGGCACCGTTGAAGATCACCTATGACACGCAGGGGCCGGAGGCACCTACCATCACCCAGGTGGCCGGGTTGGACAGGGCCCTTCGGATCAACGTCAGAGCACCCGCCGATGCCAACCGGGTGCGGGTGGTGGTGTTGCGGGATGACGTCGAGGTCACCTCGAGGACGCAGGGCGTGGACGCGGGCTCCATCCGGGTGGAGAACCTGGAGAACGAGGTGACGTACCAGGTCCGTGCCTACGCCATCGATGAGGCGGACAACGAGAGCGAGCAGTTCGCCACCGGAGAGGGGACCCCGACCCGGAGCCTGGGTTTCTATGAGTATTACCGGGAGATGGGTGGGACGGAGACGGGCGGGTGTAGCGCCACGGGCGGAGGTCTGGCGGGCGGTGCGGTGCTGGCCGTCCTGGGAATCTGGCTGTCCTCAAGGAGAAATCGTTCATGACTCGAGCAGTAGCCCTCGGCCTCGCGGTGGCCCTCACCGCACTCCCTGGCGAGGCGCAGGAGCCTTCCGACGTACCCAACCAATCGCCTCGCAGCGGCTCCGTGGAGTTCCGGCTCGGCGGCTACCGGCCGCAGATGGAAGCGGAGGATTCGCTCAACGGTGAGGATCCATTCGGGGCGGTGTTCGGCAGCTCGAACATGCTGCTCTTCGAAGCGGAGCTGCAGCGCTTCTTCTACCAGGGCATCGGCTCGGCGGGCGTGAGCCTGTCCCTGGGTTACGCGGAGAAGTACGCCGCCGCCCTGAAGCCCGAGGGGGGCGTGTCCGCCGAGCGCACCGGCTTCCACGTGCTGCCCATCCGCGTGCGCGGCGTCTACCGGTTCGACTACCCCGCGTTCCGCTGGGGCTTCCCCCTGGTTCCCTACGTGAAGCCCGGCCTCGTCTACATTCCATGGTGGAGCACCAAGGGTGGAAACGTGGAGAGGCTCCCCGACGGCAGGGCGAGCGGTGGCAAGCTGGGCTGGGAGGTGTCTGGCGGCGTGTCCTTCCTGCTGGACGTGCTGGAGCCGCGGCTGGCGCGTGACTTCGACACGGACCTCGGCGTGAATCACAGCTATCTCTTCGCCGAGTACACCTACGCGAAAGTGAACAACTTCGGCGGCCAGGGACTCAATCTCTCGGACTCGTACTGGATGTTCGGTCTGGCGCTGGATTACTAGGCCGTACATGGAACCCCATGTGCGTGTCTCCCTTCGAGCGCTGACAGCCTTCTTCCTGGTATCCGTGGCCCTGGTGGGTCCCGGCTGTCGGCGGGCGGTGAAGCCAGAGGCGGGGGGAGATCGCACGGTGGAGGCCGGCGTGCCGGAGGGCTTCGGTTCCGAGGCCCGGGGCGCGCCGGAGGTGCGTTGGGACTTCGGAGACGGCACGCCGCCCCAGAAGGGCGCGCGGGTGTCCCATGCCTTCCCGCGCGCGGGCACCTTCACGGTGCGCGCGCTGGAAGAGGACAAGGACGAGGTGCTGGCCAGTGCCACGGTGACGGTGGTGCCCCGGCCGGTGCTGCGCGCCATCCCCGCCGACGCGGAGGTGGCCCTCTTCTTCCCCCAACTGCGTGGCAACGTAGAGCCCCTGGTGGACTTCTCCGCGCGGCTGATGGGCGAGGCGCAGGCGCGCCGGTCGTTGGAGGAGGCCCCGCTGCTGTCGTTGGTGTTGAGCGACCTGCGTGGGCAGCCCCGGGTGGTGGACCCGGAGGAGGGCGTGGGCTTCTTCTCCCTGCCCGGCTTCGAGGGCACGGTGGCGCTGCTGGGCGTGACGGAGACCCAGGCGGCCCTGGACGCGGTGGTGAAGGAGTTGGAGTCGGGTGGGGCGGGGGTGGTGCGGCGTGAGCCCGAGGGCTCCGTCCACCTCCAGCGCGAGAGCGGCGCGCCGCTGCTGCTGTTCCCGGACCGGGGCTACCTCTACTTGGTGGTGCCGGACACGGAGGAGTCGGACGGCGCGGAGACGGTGCGAGCCCAGGTGGTGAAGGTCCAGGCCCAGGTGGGTGGAGCGCCCGCGGACGCGACGACGTTGGAGGCGATTCGCGCGCGCATCACCGGCATGAGCGGCCCGGGGTTGTCCGAGGTGCCGCTGCTCACCGAGCTGCGCTCGAAGGTGGGGGCGGGCAACGTCCACCTCTTCGCGCGTGCCGAGGGCGAGGAGGCCTCCTCCGGCATCCGGGGCCTCTGGGCGGCGCTCAAGGTCGACGGGGGCCGGGCGGACCTGGAGGGCTGGGTGGCCTCGGAGCAGTCCCTCTTCGATGGCAAGAGCGCACCCGGCTCGGAGCTGCTGGGGAAGGCGCCCGCGGGGCCCTTCGCCGCGTTGATGGTGTCCATTCCACCGGAGGAGCTGGCGAAGCTCGTCTTCGGAGCGCCCGGTTCGGAGCGCCGCGCGCGCACGCAGCAGCGCCTGCTGGGCGAGGGGTTCGACGCGTCCGAGGTGGATGGCCTCCTGGGCGCGCTGCGCGGCGACCTGACGCTGCTGGCCTACTTCGACGCGGCGGCCTTCTACCGCAACTTCATCCGGGGCAACCGGCGTCCGGAACCCCGCGGCACGCTGCTCTTCCAGGCGGGCCTCGTCCGCTCCGAGCCGGTGCTGGATTGGCTCACGAAGCGGCTCCAGGCGCGCGGGCAGCCCTTCGAGGTGGTCAAGGGCGCGGACGCCACGCGCCTGCGCACGCGGGTGATGGAGCAGCCAGTGGAGCTCACCATTTCCGCGGACCGGCTGACGATGCACGGCGGCGAGTCGCTGGCGGCCCGCGCCTCGGGGGATGTGGGCGCGGCGCTGCGCGAGCGCTTCGATGCCCAGGCCTTCACGCCCGGCCACCTCTCCGCCATGGTGGACGTGGGCCGGCTGCGCGCCGAGCTGGATGCGCCCCAGGAGGTGCCCGGCGTGCCGTCGCAGCAGCTCCCCGTGGCGCGCTCCCTGGTGGGGACGCTGTTGGATCAGCTCCCGCCCGTCGAGCTCGTCTTCCTCGACTTCGCTCCCGAGCAGGGGGGCGGTCGTTTCCGGGCGCGCACCCAGCTCCGATCGCGATAGGAGGGGGCCGTGTCCGATACCCTCACCGTCCTGTACTTCGCCGCGGCGCGCGAGCGCACGGGGCTCTCGCGCGAGTCGCTGGAGCTGGCTCCGGGTGCTCGCGTGGCGGATGTGTTGCGCGTGCTGGCCACGCGTCACCCCTCGCTCGCGCCCCTGCTTCCGCACCTCCGGGTGGCGGTCAACCAGGAGTTCTGCGCGGCGGATGCCGAGGTTCCCGCTGGCGCGGAGCTGGCCCTGATTCCTCCCGTGGCCGGCGGCAGCGGCGGGCTGTTCCGCGTGGTGGACCGGCCGCTTCGGTTGGAGGAAGTGGTGGAGGCCGTGGCCGGTGAGGCCTACGGGGGTCTCGTCACCTTCTCCGGCTCGGTGCGCAACCAGACGCGGGGCCGGCGCGTGACGAAGCTGGAGTACGAGGCCTATCCGCCCATGGCGGAGAAGAAGCTGGCGGAGATCGGCGCCGAGGTGGCCGAGCGCTTCAATGGAACGCGGCTGGCCATCGTGCACCGGGTGGGAACGTTGCAGCCGGGCGAGCTGGCCGTGGTCATCGCCGCCGCCGCGCCGCACCGCAAGGAGGCGTTCCTCGGGTGCGAGTACGCCATCGAGCGGCTCAAGCAGGACGTCCCCATCTGGAAGAAGGAGTTCTACGAGGACGGTGAGGTGTGGGTGGGACTGGGGCCCTGAGCCCCGCTCCCGTGCCTCAGTACACGCCCAGGTTGGCGGGCAGCACCTTCGTGCCCGCGTCGGGCTGCGACTCCTGGGTGATGGGGCGCGCGGGCGTGTCCACTCCGAGCCGCTTGCGCTCGGCCTGCTCGCGCTCGCGCGCGGCGGCGAGGGCACGGGCGTTGGACTCGGCCATCTTCTCGGGAGAGGGCCCCGCGAAGAGGAAGCCCACCGGCAGGCTGAGGAAGAGGGCCGCGCCCATCGCCAGCCAGACGAGATCCTTCGGCTTCAGGGCCGCCTCGCGCTTGCCGGCCACGGAGGGCGCCAGCACCAGGGAGAGCTCTCCCTCGAGGATGCGCAGCCGGTCCTCCGGCGTGAGCTCGAGCCAGGACCGCTCCCCCGTCCGCCGCAGCTCCGCGTCGGGCACCGGACCGAAGGCATCGCCGTTGCGGCTGCGCTCGAGGCGCGCCGCCGGAGGGACGAAGACGCGGTAGCCGGTCTCGGTGCGCTCGGCGAGCAGGAAGGGCTCCTCCGGCAGGGTGAAGCCATAGAGGGGCAGGGGCACCGTCTCATCCGGCGCGGCGAGCACGCGCGTCAGCTCGGGGCCGAAGCTCCGGGCCTCGTTGAGGGTGGTGCCCCAGTAGAGCTCGCAGAACAGGCCCTCGTTCTTCACGTCGGTCCTCATGGCGCGGGGGAGCATAGGGCCTTCCGGGTCCGGGGGCACTGTCCGGCTGCTCGGGTGGCCGGCGTCTGGCCGGGTTCGAACGCTCAGGGAGCGGGCTCGTTCGCCATCTGGGCCCGGCCGCCGTCCGGTGTGTTCGGGGTGCCCGCATCGGGCGCGGTGGGGGAGATCCTCACCCCAACCTTCTGCGAAGGGGAGAGGGGAGGTGCGTCCTGGTCCGAGGTGTCGGGACGGCTCAGGTACCGACGCAGGTCCGCGAACGCCACCGTCAGCACCACTCCCAACAACACGAGGAAGCCCGCCGCGTGCACCAGCGTCTCCACCCGCGCGGGCACCCTGCGGCGGCTCACCGTCTCGAGGAGCACGAAGAGCATGCGCCCCCCATCCAGCGAGGGCAGGGGCAGCAGGTGGAAGAAGGCGAGCGCCAACGAGAGGCTCACCACCACGCGCAGGAAGGCGCCCAGGCCACTTCCCGCCGCGCCCGAGGACTGCTTCACCACCCCCACCGGGTTGATCGGCACGAGGCCCTGCCGGCCCTCGAGCATGCGGCCGAGCATCTTCGTCCCCTCGGTCACCAGGTTCCCCGAGTGCGCCAGCGCCTGCAGCAGCGCCTGGCCCGGGCCGTGGACGCGGTACACGTACTGCTGGCTCACCCCGATGCGGCCCTCGCCCCGCTCATCGGGACGCGGGCGCACCGACACCTCTCTCGGCTCACTCCCGCGCTCGACACCCAGCTTCAGCTCGCGGCCAGGGCTCTGGGCGATGAGCTCCACGAGCTCGGCCCAGCTCTCCAGCGGCTTGCCTTCCACGGCGACGATGCGGTCCCCCGGCAGGAGCTGGGCACGCGCCGCCTCGGAGCCGGGGGTGATGGTGCCCACGGTGAGCGGCACCACCACGTGGGTGCCCGAGGTGTAGAGCGTGAAGAGGATGCCCAGCGCGAACAGCCAGTTGGCCAGCGGCCCCGCCAGCAGCACCAGCAGCCGCTTCCAGGGGCGCTGCGCCGAGAAGCTCGTCGGGTCCGCCGGATCCAGACCTGGCTCATGGGGATTCATCCCGTGGATGCGGGCCGAGCCCCCGAGCGGCACGGCCCCGAGCACGTAGTCCGTCCCCCGGAGCCGCCAGGTGAGAACGGCCGGCCCGAAGCCGAGCGTGTACCGGGTTGCCCGGATGCCCAACAGCCGGGCGGCCACGAGGTGTCCCAGCTCGTGAAGTGCCACGAGCAGACCAAGAGCGAGGAGGAGCGGGAGGTAGTGCATCCGGGTGTGGTCGCCTCAGAGCTTCCGCCGCTGGCCCGTCCGCTTGTAGGCCAGGTAGTCGGCGAGGATGGTGCCGTGGTCGAAACACAGCTCCCGGGGCAGGGCATCCACCGGGAAGGCCTTCGCCTCGGCGGCGTCATCCGCGCCCACCGGCTCGCCCTTCGCCCGGCCGATGTAGACGGTGGAGAGGGTGTGCTTGCGCGGGTCGCGGTTCGGGTCCGAGTAGGTGAAGAACTGCTCCACCAACTCCACGTCCAGCCCCGTCTCCTCCTTCACCTCGCGCACCGCGGCCACGTCGAGGCGCTCGCCCTCGTCCACGAACCCACCGGGCAGCGCCCAGCCCAGGGGCGGGTTCTTGCGGTGGACGAGCACGATGCGGTCCCCGGGCAGCTCGATGATGCAGTCCACCGTGGGCACGGGATTCTTGAACTGGGCCATAGGGGAGCCAGTCTAGCCGCTGACCTCGCCGTTGCACCCCGCTCGTGCACCGGGATGCGCTAGCCTGCATGCCGTGGCCGCTACCCGACTGTTCCGCCCGCTCCTGATGTCCGCCCTGGCCCTGACCCTCTTCGGCATGGGCTGCACCCGTGCCTACATCCAGAAAGTGGGCCTCTACGAGTTCAAGGCCGTGGAGCTGATCCGCGACGATTGCGGCATGCTCGCCTTCTCCCCGGAAGAGGCGCTCTGGGACGGAGAGCTCCTCATCTTCGGGGAGGTCGTCCGCATGCGCTACGGGCTGCAGGACGCGCTGCTCGTGGGGCGCTTCCTCGATGGGAGCGCGTCGGACAACGACGTCTTCTCGATGGATGGCAGCGTGGCCAACGTCTCGCTCCCCGGCGATGAGGAGGCCCGGTGCTTCGTGGATCAGCTGAAGTTGCACATGGAGGGCACGACGCAGTGCGACAGGCAGTTCGACGGCGTGTTGAGTGTGCGCTACGAGCAGCGGATCCAACAGCCCGGGTGTGCCTGCCAATTGTGGGTTCGTTATCAGGCCGTCGAGAAAGGCAAGTCCCCTTGCTACTCCTCTCCTTGAGGGAGGGCACGCGAGGCTTCTAGAACGGGGCTCCTGACGTCGTTGCACTGGAGGAGCCCATGGCTGAAGCGCCTCGTCCGCCGTCGCAGGAGTTTCACTCCGTCCTCGCCGAGAACCGTGTCTTCCCGCCCCCGCCGGAGTTCGCGAGCCGCGCCCACATCCGCGGCATGGAGGACTATCGCCGGCTGTGGGACGAGGCCGAGAGGGACCCCGACGCCTACTGGGGCGCCCGTGCGCGCGAGGAGCTGTACTGGAAGGAGCCCTTCCAGACGGTGCTCGAGTGGAAGCCGCCGCACGCGCGGTGGTTCGTCGAGGGCCGCACCAACCTGGCCTACAACTGCCTGGACCGGCACCTGGACGAGCGCCGGGACAAGACGGCCATCCTCTTCGAGGGCGAGCCCGGCGACCGGCGCAAGGTGACGTATGGGGAGCTGGCGCGAGACGTGAACCGGCTGGCCAACGGCCTGCGCTCGCTGGGCGTGCGCAAGGGAGACCGGGTGGGCATCTACCTGCCGATGATTCCCGAGGCCGCGGTGGCCATGCTGGCGTGTGCCCGGATTGGCGCGGTGCACTCGGTGGTGTTCGGCGGCTTCTCGGCCGAGGCCCTGCTGGAGCGCATGAACGACGCGGGCGCCCGGGTGCTCCTCACCGCGGACGGTGGCTGGCGCAAGGGCGCGGTGGTGCCGCTGCTGGAGAACGTGCGCAAGGCGATGCCGCAGATGAACAGCCTGGAGCGCGTGGTGGTGTTCCAGCGCACCACGCAGGGTACGTTGCAGCTGAGCGACAAGGAGCTGGCGTGGAGCGAGCTGGTGTCGAAGCAGTCCGACACCTGCGAGCCCGAGTGGGTGGAGAGCGAGCACCCGCTGTTCATCCTCTACACCTCGGGCAGCACGGGCAAACCCAAGGGCGTGCTGCACACCACGGGCGGCTACGCGGTGAATGCCTCGCTCACCACGCGCTGGGTGTTCGACCTGAAGGACGAGGACATCTATTGGTGCACCGCCGACGTGGGCTGGGTGACGGGACACAGCTACGTCGTCTATGGCCCGCTGATGAACGGCGCCACCACCATCATCTACGAGGGCGCGCCCAACCACCCGGGGCCGGACCGCTTCTGGGAGCTGATCGCCCGCGAGAAGATCACCATCCTCTACACGGCGCCCACGGCCATCCGCGCCTTCATGCGCCTGGGCGACGAGCACCCGAAGCGGCACGACCTGTCCTCGCTGCGGGTGCTCGGCTCGGTGGGCGAGCCCATCAACCCCGAGGCATGGATGTGGTACCGCGACGTCATCGGCGGCGGACGCTGCCCCGTGGTGGACACCTGGTGGCAGACGGAGACGGGCAGCATCATGCTCTCGCCGCTGCCTGGAGCCACGCCCACCAAGCCCGGGAGCGCCACGCTGCCGCTGCCCGGAATCCACGCCGAGGTGTTGGACAGACAAGGCAACCCGGTGCCGGCGAACCAGGGCGGCCTGCTCTTCGTCACGAGGCCATGGCCCTCCATGCTGCGCACCGTGTACGGGGACCCGGACCGGTACGTGCGGACGTACTTCAGCGAGCTGCCCGGCAAGTACTTCACCGGTGACGGCGCGCGCCGGGACAACGACGGCTACTTCTGGCTGATGGGACGCGTGGACGACGTGGTGAACGTGGCGGGCCACCGCCTGGGCACGGCCGAGGTGGAGAGCGCGCTGGTGGCCCACAAGTCCGTCTCCGAGGCCGCCGTGGTGGGCCGCCCGGACGAGCTCAAGGGCACCGCGCTGGTGGCCTTCGTCACCCTGAAGAAGGGCATCGCGCCCTCGCCGGAGCTCAAGAAGGAACTGAGCGCGCACGTGACGAAGGAGATCGGCGCCATCGCCCGGCCGGATGAAATCCGCTTCGCGGAAGGGCTGCCCAAGACGCGCTCGGGGAAGATCATGCGTCGGCTGTTGCGCGACGTGGCTGGAGGCAAGCAGACCACGGGCGACGTCACCACGCTCGAGGACCTCAACGTCCTCGCGACGCTGCGCAGCAACGAGGAGTAACTCCTGTCACTCCCAACGAATTGGAGGCGGCGGGAATCGAACCCGCGCCGGGCGGTGCGAAACTCCCAGCAGAATCGCGCCCTTACCTCGCAACCGCCCGGAATGCTTGGGAGTCGGTATCCCGCCGCGTCCCGTCTCATCCCGGCCTGTCCCAGCACATTCCGCAGACTCCTGCGACATACATGCAACATGGCCCACCTGTTGAGCGCTGAGACTCGTGGTGAGCGCCGGGGCTCGCGGCGAGCCCTTAGGGTAGTGGCCAGCCTCCAGGCCGGACACGGGCCTCGCGGTGAGCGCTGGGGGCTCGTGGCGAGCGTCTAGGCCGGACTCGTAGGACGCGCGCCTCGCGGTGAGCGCTGGAGCTCGCCCAGCCTCGGGCTCGTGGGCGGACAACCGGGCGCGTGCAAAAACCTTCGCTGACCGCTTGGCGCACCTGAGCGTAGGGCTACCTCAATCCGCAAAGTCCTCAAGCGAGATCACGCGGTGTGGCGCTTTTTCGAAATACGATGCGCCGCAGGAATAACTCCCTCCTGGGGTCTTCATGGCTCGGGCCTCGTCTGCGGTGAAGATGTAGACCAGGAAACCGACGGTATTCATTGAGAGGAGCGCTCCAAGCCACCCCGGCCGGGCGCCTCCCTCTAGACGTCCAACGGACAACACCGTGGCCCTCGGAGTCAGCGGGGGCCACGGGTGCTGCCGGAGCGCTCGTCACCAGACGAATCGCTGGCAGCCGAGCGCCGTCATCCGCTGGCAGTTCTCGGCGTTCTCGGGGCAGGGACCGACCTGCACGGCCCTCGCCAGATACGTCCTGCCCGCGACGAGGGGCCGCGCGTCATAGCCCTTCCGATCGCTCGCCGGCCTCACATCGTATTCGACGGGCGACTCGATGAAGGGCTGCTCGAGAGCCACCTCGTGGAACGGCTCGGAGTCGGCGGCACCCAGTCCCCACACGAGGTGGCCGCTGCACGAGCAGGTCTCCACCTCCTCCTGTTTCGAGGGCTCACTGCACTCGATGACCTCGAAGCGGTGGAGCTTGCCTCCCTCCCAGGAGAAGCGAGGCGAGCCGGCCCCGCGCTCCATTCGCAGAGAGAGCTGCGCGGGCGGGGGCTCGGGGACGGGCTCGGTATCATCCCAATCGGGTTGGCAGGCCGTCGCCAGGGACAAGGCGAACAGCGCGCCGAAGCCGCGGATGAAGGAAGACTTCGTGGTGTGTCGTGCGTTCATGGTTTCGCTCCCAGAGTGTCCTGCTTCAACACCACGGGTGCGCGAAACTGTTACACGACACCGACGCGCGGACCCGAAAGGGGGCCCGCGCGTCGGTCACCTCGACGGACTACCCGAGGATGCGGGTGCAAACGCCCTCGGGGCGGGGGCCGCACGTCCACCTCCGTCCAGCGCAGCCGCTGCTGCAGCGAGTGCGCCTGATACGCCCGCAGCGCGTCCTCGTGCCCTTGTGCGGGCATAGCCCCTCTTTTCTCCAGGAGGCGCAGCACCCGGTGGCGCACCACCCTCAGCAGGCGCTCCACCTCGTCTTGCGTGGGTGGCGGCAGCGGCTCGAAGTGCACGCCGCCCTCCCTCTGCACGAAAGCACCGTCTGGCACCAGCGAGTGGAAGTGCGGCGTCACCTGCAAGGCGGAGCCGAAGAGCTGGATGAACGAGCGCGGCCCCTACCTGCCCACGACGGATGCCCTGCCTCCGCGCTCGCCGACGTTGCAGCTGGCGGTTGATGCAGGTCACGGCCGGGTGGACGGACCTCTGCTCGACGGACAAGAACCCGCTCGCCGAGAGCGTCGACCTGACGAACTGCACGCGGGCCATCGACCGTGACAGGAGCAAGCCCTGGGCGCGCAACTACTACGGCTCGTACAGCCAGCTCCTCGTCGGCAACAAGCTGCTCGCCTTCAACCACGGAGAGAACAAGAACGATGGTTGCTCGGACAGGTGCGTCCAGAACACCATCAATCAGGAGATCTCCTGCAGGACCTGCTCCCTGTGCGGTGGCGGGGACTGCTCGCAGTCCTACAACGGCTTCGTCGGCCTCTCCTGGCAGTACGATGACGAGGCCCATAACTGGGGCATGCATCCCCACATCGACGAGGGGCCCATCGTCTACCGGCCACCGGGTACCTCTCGGGAGGAGCGAAGGCGACGGAGGGACTCCGCCATCCGCGCGCGATCGTCGCCGGTGATTACATCTACGTCTTCTATCACGAGGTCGGTTACGGGACGCCCGGGACGGCCTACGGGCGAGGCGTCCGGGTGGCCCGCTCACCTGCCTCGGAGCAGGGCCGGCCCGGGACGAGGAAGACGTGGTGCGACGGCACCTGGGTGGATTCGCTGCCCGCCGGGTTCAACAAGGACAACATCGCGGCGTTCTACGAGGTCCCTGGCGGCTGCGCGACGCCGATCTCCGATGGCAACCCGGTCAGCTTCGCCGTTGCCGCCTCCACGAGCGGCGGCTTCCTGGGGCTCTCGGAGCACCTGGTCGACGTTCCCACCCAGAAATGGGAGGTCCGCCTGTACTCGTCACCCGATCTCGTGCACTGGACCTTCATGACCACGATCCGGCAGACCGATGGGAGCTGGGACACCGGCGACCTCCACTTCCCGGCCTTCCTCTCGGCCAACGACTGGCGGAGCGATCTGGTGAGCGAGAACGCGTTCTACGTCGTCGGGACCATCAACACCTCGGAGCCGCGCATGCGCGCCCTTCCTGGGGCGAACCGGCGGGACGGCCGCGTACATCACGAGCAATACGGCGAGCACCACACAGAACTACCGGACGCAGCAGCTGCGCCTCTCCGCTGGTGAGCAGGTGACGCTGGGCGTCTGTGGCGCAGCGGCGGCGTTCAGCGGCGATACCTACCTCCGCCTCTACGGTCCCTCCGGCGCCGAGGTCGCCTCGAACGACGATAGCCGCGGGCTGGGATCGCAGATCAGCTACACCGTCCCCACGACCGGCACGTACACGCTGCGCATGGGCTGCTACAACAGCGGGAACTGCAGCGGGACCGTCGTCTGGAATGTGCCGTAGCCTCCCGGTACCGGCAGTCACAGGACCCCAGGCGGACTGGGGTCCTGGTGACGCCCTCAGACCCGAGGACGGCGCATCCGGAGGAAGGCCCCCATCAGCAGGAGGGAGGCCCAGGCCGCACCGGCTCCCGGCGCGCTCGTGGCGCCGCAACCGCAGCCGCTCCCGTCCTCCTCGCCGCCACCATCACCTCCGCCACCATCACCTCCGCCACCATCACCTCCGCCACCATCACCCCCGCCGCCGCCTCCTCCATCCCCCGGGTTGGTCGTCGCGGCGCTCACCGTCACCGGGAAGGTGCAGGTGGCCTGATTGCCGGCCGGGTCCTTCGCCACCACGGACACCTGCGTGGTGCCCACGGGGAAGAGGCTCCCCGAGACAGGGGTGGTGGTCACCGTGACGCTGCCCACCGCGTCCGTTGCCTGGATGGCGGGCAGCGTCACCTGCACGCCGTCCTGGCTGGTGGCCTGCGCGGACACCGGGCCCGGGCAGGTGAGCGCCGGCGCGGTGGTGTCCTGCACCTTCACGTTGAAGGTGCACGTGGCCTCGTTGTCCGCGGCGTCCCTGGCCGTCACCGTCACCTGCGTGGTGCCCAGCGGGAAGGTGCTCCCCGAAGCTTGGCTGTAGGTGAGGGTTGGGGGCGCCGGTTGATCATCCGTCGCGGTCGCCGCCGGGTAGCTCACCTCGGCGCCGGAGGCCGAGGTGGCTTCCGCCGTAACATCCGCCGGGCAGCTCACGGTGGGGGGCTCGCGATCGGAGAGGATGAAATCCAACGACACCGTGTGCGGCTCCCGGCCCGTCGTCCCATCATTGGCGGAGAAGATGATCTGTCTGCCCGCCAGGGTGAAGCCCATGGGATTGGAGTGCTCCTCCCCCGGCGCGATGTCCACCAGCATCGAGGTGCCCTTCGCCGTTCCATCGCTCGTCCACGGCTCCAGGCCGTGCACGCCATCGGTCGCGGCGAACACCACCCTGCCAGCGGTTGGCAGCCCGAGCATGCGCGCGTCCACGTTCAGCCCTGACCCGGTCCCCGGCAGCAGGTCCGCCACCCGCAGGGTCCCCGCCGAAGTCCCGTCGCTCACCCACAACTCGAAGCCCTCTCCAGACGTGACCGCCCCGAAGAAGACACGATCACCCACCGCGGTGATGCCGAGTGGCATCGAGCCGATGGCGCCCGGCTGGAGGTCTTTCACCAGGACGGTGCCCTCCGCGGTGCCGTCGCTCTTCCACAACTCCGGGCCATGGCGGCCGTCATCCGCCACGAAGTAGAGCGTGTTGCCCACCGCGGTGAGGTGCTGGGGGTTGCTGTTGCCCCAGTCCGGGTTGATGTCCGCCACCCGCACCGTGCCCGCCTCGGTACCGTCGCTCTTCCACAGCTCCAGGCCGAAGAAGTCGGTGTACACGGAGAAGAAGAGCGTCCCGTTCACCGCCATGAGCGACTTCGGGTAGCTGCTGCCGGAGGTGTTGAGGTCCCTCACCAGCCGGGTGCCTGCCTCGGTGCCATCGCTCACCCACAGCTCGATGCCGCTCGCGGCCGTGTCGGCCGTGAAGAAGAGCCGGTCACCCACCGCGACCATCTGGGAGGGGTAGGAGCTCTGGGCGCCTGGCTCGAGGTCCTTCACCTGGAAGGTGCCAGGAGCCGTCCCGTCCGTCCGCCACAGCTCGATTCCCGCCGAGGGCTCGAACGCCGAGAAGAAGGTCACGCTTCCAGCCCTGATGAACGACGCGGGGAAGCTGCCGTTGGCACCCGGGACGAGGTCCTTCAACATCGCCGTCCCCGCTCTCGTCCCATCGCTCACCCAGGGCTCGTTCCCGGCGCTGGTGTAGATGTTGAAATAGAGTGTCCCGCCCGCGTTGGTGAGCCACGCCGCGGAGGTGAACAGGGAGGAGTCGGTCACCTGGAAGGTGCCCGCCGGGGTGCCGTCCGTTCTCCACAGGCCGTAGCCGCTGTCCGCGTGGCTCACGGAGAAGAAGGCCGCGTCGTTCAGGCTCACGAAGGGGGCGAGGGCGTCTCCCGGGAGGGAGTCGTCCGTGCTGGGGAAGATGTCGCGCACCAGTGCGGCACGGCTCCCGGGGGCGCCGTCCGTCTTCCACAGCTCGGTGCCCTGGCTGCCGCGCCCCACGAAGAAGAGGATGGAGCCCGTGGAGGAGAGCCCCTGGAGGGAGGAGGGCACCTCGGTGGCGGCGTCCAGCGCCTCCACGGTGCTGTCGGCGGTTCCCTCCGTCACGAAGAGCTTCGTCCGGCCCTCTCCGTCCAGCGCCAGGAAGGCGAGCTTGCCTCCATGGGGGGTCAGCTCGGAGGGCTGGGCGCTGCCGGCGCCAGGCCGCAGATCCTTCACCAGCACCGTGCCCGCCTCGGTGCCGTCGCTCTTCCACAGCTCCTGGCCGCTCACTCCATCATCGGCCAGGAAGTAGAGGGTGCTGCCCACCGCGACGAGCGACTGGAGGCTCGG
This sequence comes from Archangium violaceum, assembly GCF_016859125.1. Classification (NCBI taxonomy): domain Bacteria; kingdom Pseudomonadati; phylum Myxococcota; class Myxococcia; order Myxococcales; family Archangiaceae; genus Archangium; species Archangium violaceum. Next base: position 7,337,023 of record NZ_CP069338.1, read on the forward strand.
GCTGCCGCTCCCCGCGACGATGTCCTTCACCAGCACCGTGCCCGCCTCGGTGCCGTCGCTCTTCCACAGCTCCTGGCCGCTCACTCCATCATCGGCCAGGAAGTAGAGGGTGCTGCCCACCGCGACGAGCGACTGGAGGTTCGGGCTGCCGCTCCCCGCGACGATGTCCTTCACCAGCACCGTGCCCGCCTCGCTGCCATCGCTCTTCCACAGCTCGCGGCCGTTCGCCGCGGTCCGGGCGGTGAAGAAGAGGGTGCCGCCCACGTCGGTGAGCGCCTCGGGGCTGCCGCTGTCCTGGGCCGCCGCGGCGTCCTTGACGAGGACCGTGCCCGCCCCGGTGCCGTCGGTGCGCCACAGCTCCCGGCCGAAGTTCTCGGTGGTGGCGGAGAAATACACGTAAGCGCCCGAGCGCCGGAGGCCCGCCGGGGCGGAGCTGCCCGAGCCCGTCTGGAGGTCCTTCACCAGGACGGTGCCCGCCTCGGTGCCGTCGCTCCTCCACAGCTCCTGGCCCTGGCCGGGCTTGCCGTGGCTGAAGAGCAGCGTGTCTCCCAGCGTCGCGGCCGCCGAGGGCAGGGGCGTGTCGGCGGGCCCCGCGGTGAGGTCCGCCACCTGCTTCGTTCCCGCCTGGGTTCCGTCCGTGCGCCACAGCTCGCTGCCGGACTCCGGGCTGCGGGCCATGAAGAAGAGCTGGCGGGTGCCGGCCGCGAGCCCCTTCACGGAGGAGCTGGGGAAGGCCAGCGAAATATCCCGGAGCAGGTAGGTGCCCGCCTCCGTCCCATCCGTCCGCCACAGCTCGGTCCCGTGCGTGCCGTCAGTGGCCGTGAAAAAGAGCTCGTTGCCGAGGATTCCCACGGGCGCGGGGGAGGCGCTCCCCGCCTGCCGGGAGGACGAGAGATTGCGAACGAGCGTCGACGCCAGCGGCGTTGCGCCCATTTTGTCCGGGCGCGAGCCTGCCGCGGTCTCCCGGGCCGCACTCCCGGAACTCTCTGAACATCCTCCAAGCGAGAGCAGCGCTCCAATCGCCAGGACCTGTTTGCTGTGCCATCTCATGCTGTCGTTCTCCGGGCTTCGGAGCTGGGCTCCGATGGGGTGATGGGCCCTGACAAAACCACTTCACCAGCAACTGCGCCCTCGGGCGTGCCGGCCGCATCCCTGGTTTTGTCAGGACCTCCAAGCTTCATGTCTGGCCACCAGGACTCATGCGCTGCTCGCGCACGGCCATGGCCACCCCGTGGCATTCCCGCTGGTGTTCAAAAGATTGTCAAACGGCGGAGATGTGGGGCGCAGGCGGATGAGCCCGAACACGGGCCTTGGCCGCGGAGGAGTTCACCATCTGTGCTTGTGGAGCCGGCCTTCACCACCCTGGGCAACGAGCACCCGTTCGCCGAGTGCGGCTCGCCATCTCGGTGCGTGTGGAGCCTCGCCACGGGTATCGTTCCAGGCGCCTTCCACAACCCGCGGACGCGGCCCCCCTTCTCCGGCACTTGCAGCACCCGGATGTTGCACGCTGGTCTCGTCATCGAGCGCACCGCGGACGCGCAGGTGGCTGGCGGCGCGTCACCGGCTGCCTCCGACCGCGACCCTCTACACGCCCAATCCGCTGCCGATCCGCGGCGTGGTGGCGCTAGCGGGCCCAGGGGACCTCGCGCGATTCATTCAGGTGGTCCCGCGCTACTCGGACGCCATCAACCAACTCTTCGGGAGCGGAACCCCGGAGCAGATCGCCGCGCGGATGAAAGAGGGCTCGCCGGTGGAGCTCCTGCCACTCGGCGTCCCGCAGGTGTTCGTGAACGGCACGAAGGACACGTCGGTCCCGCTCGAGGTCGTCGAGGAGTTCGCGGCGAAGGCGAAGGCGGCGGGCGACAAGACGGCCATCGTCCGGATCGCGGAAGGCCAGCACTTCGAGTCTGTCGACCCCGCGAACCCGATAGCGGGGGCGGCCATCCAGCGCTCGATCCTCGATTTCCTCGGCGTCAATGCGCCTCGCGGTGCGCATGAGGCGGGGGCGTGCCCGGCCTCCCGGGCGTCGCGCTGAGCGGACGCGGGCGGTGGGGGGGGGGGCGCTTTCCTGACGTCACGCCTGCCAGCGGGGCCGCCAGTGCAATCACGGTCAGCGGCCCTGCCTCCTGGTGAAGAGGCTGGGCTCGCGCCAGGGTGGAGCCCATATGGAGCGCGCTCATGACACCTGGAGGACGGTGTGCGTCTCTTCCTGCTCTCCGATGCCGGGAAGCCGGAGCGTGAAGGTGTTGCCCGCCTCCTTGTGCCGGAACTCGTCCGGCAGCAGCTCGTAGCCGTCGGCGTCTTCACGAACGCGGGCACGTGCAGGTTGTCGAGCACGCGCTGCAGCACCGGCGTGACCTCGGCGGGCGGCGTGTGGCGGCGCGGTGGTGGACGCTCGTGAGCGAGCAGGAACAGCATCTCGCGATTCGTGTCGTCGAGCTCGAGTGCGCGAGCGAGGCGTTCGAGCACGTCGTCGGACGGCACGCCGCCGCGACCTTGTTCGAGCCACGTGTACCAGGTGACGCTCACGCCGGCGCGCGCCGCGACTTCCTCGCGACGAAGTCCGGGAGTGCGACGCCGCTCGGTCGATTCGGGGTGAGGCCGCTCGCGGCGAGCGCGGAGAAATTCGGGGAGGGTGGTAGTCCTGGGCTTTCCTCGAAGAGGTTCGTTTGACCCGGACACCCACCCTCCATATTACTACTGGTAACCTACTTTTGGTAACCAGCGGGTGACAGGAGGTCGTCATGAAGTCACGCATTCTCATCGCAGGCGGTTACGGGCTCGTGGGCAGCACCATCGCGCGGCACGTCAGGAAGGTCAGCAAGGACGTCGAACTCATCCTCGCGGGGCGGAATCCCGAGAAGGGAGCGGCGCTCGCCCAGGAGTTGGGCGGTGCCACGACGGCCCATCTCGATGTGGCGGATTCCGCGCGGGGACTGCGTGAGGTGGGGCCCATCGACCTCTGTCGATGATCACCGAAAAGCGCGGGAATTTGGACGAGCCGGGCGTCGCGGCCTGAAACTGGCGAGCGGGGGTCGGTGGGGGGAGTGCGGAAGGCCGGGACAAGGGCGCCAAGAAGAAGAGGGCCCTACGCTTGGAAGGAGTGCCCGGAGTTCGAGCGGCAGAGGCGGACCGGGCCCTGGCCGAGGTGGTGACGGAGGTGCATGAGCGGACAACGGACTTGCGCCACGACCAGCCCGTGTCCCCCAACGTCCTCGAGCGCAACTTCTCCCCCGGCCAGCCCAATAGCACCTGGACTACGGACATCTCCTACGTGGCAACGAGGTAGGGCTGGCTCTATCTGGCCGTGGTGCTCGACTTCTTCTCGCGCAAGGTGGTGGGTTGGCCCGACGGACTGACGGGCCCGCGGGTCACCCCGGCACTTTTTTTCGGCTCCGCGTGGGACGCTCGCCGCGTTCTTCCGTCCTGACGGGGTGTTCCACTCCCGAGGAGAGCCGATGAGCAATCCGCACAGAATGGCCGTCTCGAACGCTGGTCTCGTTCTTTCCCTTTTGATGGGACTCAGCGCGTTGTCCAGTGTCGCCGCGCCGACCCTGTATCTCCCCTTCCCGGGTGGGAGGACCTATAAAGTCACCCAGTATCCTCATGACCGCAGCAACCCCTACCTGGGGTATGCGATGGACATTGGGATGAGCACCAATGACGCCATCTGGGCAGCGGCCGGTGGCGTGGTGCGGGTGGCCGGCTACGATGGCAACCCGTCTCCGTCCATCAACGGCAACCAGGTCATCATCGACCACGGTGGCGACTTCTGCACCCAGTACAATCACCTCAACACGGTCAATGTCAGGCGCGGTCAGACCGTGGAACGTGGGCACCTTCTGGGCGGCGCTGGCGCGACAGGCTCGGCCACCGGGGTCCACCTCCACTTCAACACCATCTACTGCTCCGATTTCACCACCCGAGGCGCGCTCACGACCGTCGAGTACCCCAACGGCTTCTACTACGGCCAGAGCATCACCAGTAAGAACTACCAGGGGCTGCCCTATGGGCTGAAGGGTGCCATTGGCGAGCGGTGGCAGGATGACGGGGGCGAGGCGTACTACGGGAAGCCGACCACCGCCGAGAGGTGCGGCCTGATCCAGAGCGGGTGCTATCAGGTCTTCGAGAAGGGCTTCATCCACTGGACTCCCAACACCGGAGCCTGGGGAACCCGAGGGGCCATCAGCAGGAAGTGGCGCGCGATCGGTTCCGAGAACGGAGTCCTCGGGTATCCGAGGGGACCCGAGCGGTGCGGCCTCGTGGGTGGAGGGTGCTATCAGGCGTTCCAGGACGGCTACATCCATTGGACGCCCGACTACGCGGATGCCTACTTCACGACCGGGGCGATCTCCGCGAAGTGGCGCGCGCTGGGGAGCGAGAACGGCTTCCTGAGGTATCCGAGGAGCGACGAGATGGGGGGGCTCAAGGATGGCGGCTCCTACCAGCTCTTCCAGGGCGGCTCCATCCACTGGACGTCCACCACGGGAGCGCACCCCACTCGCGGGGCGATCCGGACGACCTGGGCGAACATGGGTTCCGAGAACAGTTGGTTGGGCTACCCCACCAGCGATGAATACAAGGACTCCCTCGGGAACACCGTCCAGAACTTCCAGGGTGGGAAGATCTACTGGAACGCGACTTCTGGGACCTGGACTTCCCAGTAGAAGAAGGTGGCCCTCCTGACTAAAAGGAAGAAACGATGAACCTCATGCACCGTGTCTTGCCGAAGCTCCTCCTGGCGTTGGTGGTTGTGGTCGCGTCGCCTGCGTCGGCCGCGTCGACCGGCGGCAGCGGCGGTCCGCTGACCGATCGCACCTTCCTCAGCTTCTACGACTCCGCTTCCGGCTACACCTCTGACTACCACCTGTATGCGGCCGGGCTGGACTGGTCCAAGCCGGTCGGCCTCCTGGTCTATGCGGACGGGTCCGGCGAGTACGGGCTGAAGAACCCCGGGAGCACCTATCTGCTGGCCGGGACCAACGGCCTCATCAACGTGGCCAAGCGGAACAACATGGTGCTGCTGACGCCGTTCTCCCCGAACAAGGCCTGCGCGGACGGCGACGGCTCCTGCTGGTACCAGGGCGACCCGCCCGGCTACACCAGGTGGGCCGAGGCGCTGGTCAAGCGCGTGCAGAGCCAGTACCCCATCGAGACGGACAGGGTGGCCTTCGGCGGCTACTCCTCGGGCGCGCAGCTCGCGACCGAGTATTGGGTGCCGTCCGGGGCAGCGCAGCGCACCATGACCGACGGCGTGGTCGTGGCGATCTCCTACGGAGGCAGCCCCAAGGTGACGGCGTCCATCTCGGAGGCATTCCGCACCCGCGTCCACATGAACTGGAACACCGGGGACAAGGACACCGCCTACACCACCACGAGCTCCTACGGGGTGAAGGCCGGTTACGCGTGGTACACCGACCGCGCCTTCCAGACGTCCCTGGATGTCATCGCGGGCCTGGGCCACTCCCGCAGCGACTTCGGACTGGTCATGGAGAGGCAGATCAAGGAGCACGTCCCGGCCGGCAGCACCACCACCCCGCCCCCCACCCTGGCAGGGCTGCTCGAGGGTGAGGACATGGCCTGGCAGTACGGCACCTACGACGTCTACTCCGACAGCACCGCGTCGGGCGGTTACAAGTACGTCTTCTGGACCAACGGTGGTTCGGCGGGCACGCTCAACGCGTCCACTTCCTTCAACACCCTCGAGCTGCGTGGCAAGGCCGATTTCTACGGCAGTGCCTACCCGCAGGGGCGGGTCACGGTCGATGGTGTGGTGGTGGGCACCGTCTCCTTCGACTCCGAGAGCTGGCAGACCAAGACGCTCACGGGGAATTGGGCGGCCGGCTCGCACACGGTGCGGGTCGAGTACACCAACGATTCGTCCTACCGTGGGCTGATTCTCGACGTCATCCGTGCGATGGCGAAGTAGCGCTCGGTCCGAGGGGAACCCCCGGGCGCCATGAGGCGAGCCGGGGGTTTCTTTCGCGTCGGCGCCGGCAGCGCCTCCGGCGGTGTCGCTGAACATGAAGAAGCGCGGGAAAATGAACCAGCCGGTTTGGGCGCGAGAAGCGGCGGGACTCGCGGCTCCTCTAACGTGGCTCCACGGGGATGGTGCACATCCACGTCCCCTGAGCGCAGTAGCAGCCGCCATCATTCACGCCATTGAGGCAGCAGGCCCGCTGGGCGGCATTCGGAGCGCAGGACTGCCCATTCAGGTTCACGCACATGTCGCCGCGGGAGCAGGTCGTGGGCGGGGGATTCGTCGGGCAGTACTGGTACACGCCATCACACTGGACATACGCACCATCGGAGGCGGAGCACGCCGTACCCTGACAGGAGAGGGTCACGGTCGAGCACGTCACCGAGCAGCTGACGAGGGCATCCGAGCGCTCTGCGAGCGCATCCTGCCCGGAGGTGACATCCGTTCCACCGCACCCCGCGAGAGCAGGGACAACGAGAGTGAAGAGCGCCAGCAGGTACCGTTTCATGACACGTACTTTCGGTGAGGGGGGCCGTCGGCGACGATACACGCGTCCAGCTGCCCGGTCGTGCGGGCCGCAACCGTTGCGCGGTTTTCGCACCGCGCGCCGCGCGCTATAGACGGGCCCTTCCCTCCGCTCAAAGGAATGCCCGTGCCGTCTTCCCGATTCCTCGCGCCGCTGCTGCTCGTGCTGTCACTCGGTGCGTGCGCGACCCCTTCCTCCGCTACGATCTCGTCCCCGCCCCCCGCGGCGGACGCGAAGACCGGCGGCGAGATCGATCAACGCCTGCTGGCCTTCCTGGACGCGGCCTACGAGGAGCGCCTCGCGCTCAGCCCCGAGAGCCTCACCTACCAGGGTTCGAAGCAGTCCTATGATCGGCTCGACGACTACACCGAGGCGGGGGCACGCAAGCAGCAGGAGCTCGCCGAGCAGCAGCTCGCCCGGATGAAGCGCGAGTTCGATGAGCGCGCCTTGAGCCCCGCCTCGCGCCTGTCCTACCGGCTCTTCGAGGACCTGGTCGTCCGGGGCAGGGGGCGGCTGCGGTGGTACTCACACGCCTTTCCCGTCACCAACAGCTCGAGCCCGACCGGGAACATCCCGGTGTTCCTCATCAACGCGCACCGGGTGGGCTCGGTGAGTGACGCCCAGGCGTACGTGTCGCGCCTGCGCGAGGTACCGCGGGTCATGAAGGAGATCTCCGAGTGGATGCGGGCGCAGGCGGCCCGGGGAATCGTCCCGCCGAAGTTCGTCTTCGCTCCGGTCGAGGCCGATGCCCGCCGGGTGATCTCCGGCGCGCCGTTCGACACGGGCGCGGACAGCGCAGTGTGGGCGGACTTCCAGAAGAAGGTGGGCGCGCTCGAGGCACCCGCGGAGGTGAAGGCCCGGCTGCTCGACGAGGCGCGCGTGGCCCTGAAGGGTCCGTTCAAGAGCGGCTACGAGACGATCCTCGCGACGATCGCCGAGGTGGGCCGGCAGGCGAAGGGCAATGACGGAGCGTGGAGCCTGCCCGACGGCGCGGCCTACTACGCCGACCAGCTGCGCTTCTACACGACCACGGAGATGACGCCGGAGGAGATTCACGCGGCGGGTCTGGCGGAGGTGGAGCGCATCCACCGCGAGATGGAGGCCGTCCAGAAGCAGGTGGGCTTCCAGGGCTCGCTCCAGGACTTCTTCGCCCACGTGAAGGCGGATGCGCGCTCGCACTACCCGGACACCGAGGAGGGCAAGCAGGCCTACCTGGAGGACGCGCGGCGGTTCATTGCCCAGGCCATGAGGGAGGCACCCCGCCTGTTCCACCGTCTGCCCCGGGCGGCGCTCGAGGTGCGCGCGGTCGAGCCCTGGCGGCAGGAGACGGCGCCGGTGGCCTTCTACAACTCGCCGGCTCCGGATGGCTCCCGGCCCGGCATCTACTACGTCAACCTCGCGGACATGAATCAGGTGCTCAAGCCGCAGATCGAGGGCATCACCTACCATGAGGCGGCACCCGGCCATCACTTCCAGGTCGCCTTCGCGCAGGAGCTCGAGGGCCTGCCGAAGTTCCGTCGCTTCGGCTTCCACGGCGCCTATATCGAGGGATGGGGCCTGTACGCCGAGAAGCTCGGGCGGGAGCTGGGCTTCTACGCGGATCCCTATTCCCGCTTCGGCCAGTTGTCGCTGGAGCTGTGGCGGGCGACCCGGCTCGTCACGGACTCTGGCATGCACGCCAGGCGCTGGTCGCGCGAGCAGGCCATCGAGTACTTCAAGAAGAACACGCTGCTGAGCGACCGGGACATCGTCAAGGAAGTGGAGCGCTACCTCGTGTGGCCCGGGCAGGCGACGAGCTACAAGGTGGGCGAGCTGCGCATCCTGGCGTTGCGCGCCCGGGCCCAGGATGCGCTCGGGCCGAGCTTCGACGTGCGGGACTTCCACCAGGTCGTCCTCGGCAACGGCTCGCTGCCGCTCGACGTCCTGGGCGAGCAGGTGGAGGCGTACATCGCGGCGAAGCGCGCCCCCCCGGCCCACTGAGGCAGGGGCGGGAGGCTTCAGGGAAGCAGCTCCTCCTCCCGTCCCTCCCAGCACGGGGGTTGGTTGGTTATGGAGATTCCAACGTTCGGCGAGTCCAATGACCGACACCGCGTGAATCAGACAAGCCATGCATGGCCGCATGAGCCAGAGTAGGCCTGCCGCGGTCGCCGCATCCAGGGCCGGCCGTCTGGCGTCACACCGTGGACCAACGACTCCAAGAGAGGCTCATGCGATCGTTACCATCGTTTGCTCAGTCATTGTTCGTGGGCGTGCTTTCACTCCTGGCCGGAAGCGCGTCCGCCGAGGCGCCTCCGTCCCGATTCGCGTGAATTGCGCCGGGCCGGACTACTACACACCTGGCGCAATCCATTACTCGGCTGATCACTCTTGTATCGGCGGAATCACCGGGCAAAACGAGTCCATTCCCGACATCCTGTATACCGAGTATGACACGCTCTACAAGACGGAGCGGATCCCCCAGGAGGAACTCGGGAGCTTCCAGTATGAGAGCCCGGTTCCCAATGGCAATTATGTGGTCCTGTTGCACTTCGCCGAGATCTGGTTCGGGGCGCCCGGTGGACCTTCCAACTCCAATGTCCCGGGCAAGCGGGTGTTCAGCGTCGATATCGAGAACCAGCGCCGCCTGTCCGACTACGACATCATCGCGGATGTCGGCACGATGGCCGCGGCGGTCAAGCGCTACGATGTCGCCGTCTGCGATGGCAGTCTCTCGCTATCCTTCACGGCCAGCGTCAACAAGCCCAAGTGCTCCGCCATCGAAATCCTGCCGGCACCGACCCCCTACTCGGGAGTGGCTCAACTCCCGGGCCGGGTCGAGGCCGAGCACTTCGACAAGGGTGGAGAGGGTTCGGCCTTCCACGACGGCTGGTCATACAACCAAGGTGACGTTTATCGGACTTCCGAGGGAGTCGACATCCGGACGGTGGCCGATACAGGCGGAGGGTACGGCGTCGGGTGGACGGACGCAGGGGAGTGGCTCGGCTATACCGTGAACGTCACCCGGACCGGGACCTATACCGTGCAGGCACGGGTCGCGTCAGGGGTACCGGTGGGACCTTCCATCTCGAGTTCAACGGGGTCGACAAGACCGGGCCGATCTCCATCCCGAACACAGGTGGGTGGGACACGTGGCGGACGGTGACGATCCAAAACGTGCAGTTGAGCGCGGGTCAGCAGTGGATGCGCGTCGTCATGGATGCCAATGGAGAGAACGGCCACGTCGGTGACATCAACTACATCGACTTCTCGTCAAGCGCTCCCGCTCCCGCTCCCGCCTCCCGGCTTCTCTGGGCTCCGCCGTCATTGACCAATCCGGAGACCATCCAGCTCGATATCTGTACCGATTATCGCAAGCTCGATGAAAACAAGGATTACATCATCAAGTTCCCGAACCAGAAGAAACTGGTCAAGACGCACCTGGATGGCGGGCGCAACATCGTCATCATCGGTGGTCACCAGTCGGTACCAGCGGGCGACGCCTCTGGGGCCCTCTTCCTTCAGAGGCAGAAAGGCACCGTGCATGTCGAGGGCCTGTTGATCGACAACAGCGGACGTATCGAGAAGGACGCCATCGCGATCGATGCGCGGGATGCCATCGTCCAGATCCAGAATGTGCGGGTCGACGGGCTGGTGGGGCGCTTCGAGCCCCAATCCTCACACGCCGATGTGATCCAACCGTGGGGAGGGGTCAAGGAGCTGCGCATCCATCGCCTGACCGGCTCCAGCAACTACCAGGGAATGTTCTTCACAAAAGAGGACCCCGAGGAGATCGGCTCCATCTTCATCCAGGACACCAACCTCGTCTATCCGCCGGTCCCCTCACCGCCGGACAAGGGGGGATACATGTTGTGGTTCAGCGGGGTGTCCGGCGGATGCTGGGATGAGCAGGTCTCTCTCTCCGAAGTCTACGTCACGCCAAAACCAGGCGCGTCACTCGGCAAGTCGGTCTGGCCGGACGTGGATCATTCGGACTGCGCGGTGCAGGTCACCAACAACGAGGCGCGCTGGCCTGATTTGCCGATTGGTGGCACCGTCAAGCTCGGTCCTCCGCCGGGTGGCGACTTCGTGCCGTCCGGCGTCGCTGGACTGAATTACGTCCCGCCTGGCTACGGACAACCGTAATCCTCAATCCTCCCAGTACCGGGCTCGGTTGGGCAGGCGCTCATCCGGGCCTTTCGTGAGGAGGGCTCGAGCTCCGCTTCCCGGCGCTCCCAAGCCTCGATGTCCGCCAGCCACGAGAGGGTTTGGGCGATCTCGTCGAGACCTTCGAGGAGCGCTTGCTTGTGCGTGCTGCCAATCCTGAAGCTCATGACGGTGCCAGCCGGACTCCTTATCGTCTGTTCGGGCAGATCGATGGCGACCTCCGGCTGCCTGGAGGCGGAGATTTCCGCCATCAATCTCCTGCAATCCTCCTCTTCGAGGACTGCGGGCAGGAGCCCGTTCTTGACAGCGTTGGCGTAGAAGATGTCGGAAAAGCCTGGCGCGATGATGCTCCGGATACCGAAGTCATCCAGTGCCCAGACCGCATGCTCTCGAGACGATCCGCATCCAAGGTTGGCGCCGGTTACCAGGATGGAGGCACGATCGAACGTCCGTGTCGATATCCGGCAAGGGCAGGACGGCCGCGATGCCCGTCAGGGTCGTGAAAGGGCGCATTCATGCCCAGACACAGCGAGCAGCCGGATTCACGCCACTCCCATCCGGCCGCGGTGAACAGCTCGGCCAGGCCTTCGGCTTCCGCCATGGCCTTGGTCTGGCCTGAACCGGGCACCACCAGGGCGCGAACGCCCGCGGCCACATGCCGCCCCTTCACGATCTCGGCTGCCGCGCGCAGATTCTCGATCCGAGCATTGGTGCAACTGCCGATGAAGACGACATCAACCGGCACCCCGCGAAGCTTCTGGCCAGGCGACAGGCCCATATAGCGCAACATCTGCTCGGTCTGCTTTCGGCGTGTCGGGTCCTCGATGGCCGCGGGATCGGGCAGTGCGTCATCGAGGCGTATGGCGGTGGCCGGAGTCGTGCCCCAGGTGACGAGCTGCCCGGCCTCGGAGGCCTTGAGCTGGACCACATTGTCCATGCGGCCCGCCATGTCGAGAGCCTCGATGGCGGGGCCCGTATACTCGATGACGTGGCCGGTTCCGCCAGCCGTGCCCAGACAGCGCATGACGTGCAGGGCCAGGTCCTTGGCCGTGGCCCCGGGTGGCAGCCTCCCACGTACGTCCACCTTCATGTTCTTCGGATGCTTCTGGACGAGTGTCTGCGTGGCCAGCACGTGCTCGACTTCCGAGCCTGCGCGCGTTCCGCGGCCGGGTAACATGCGGCAAGCAGATCGACGCCCGCTACCGTGAGGTAGAGAAGGCGGATGCGCCTGTCGGCCTTCGAAAGCCGGCCCGTGCTGGAAGGCGATGTATGATTTTTTTAGATGATGAGAAAAAGCGATAGCCCGGGTGGAATGGGCGCGCGCGAAGAGGGTGGTTCGGATGGCAGGGCGTCTTGCTCCTCTGGGCGGATGGTACAATCGGAATCGTCGAAGTGCCTCGCTGATGACCAGGGCACGGCCATAAGGAGCATCCCCATTTGAGGCCGCCCGAACTTCATTGAATGTCAAGCCCACTCCCATGGAGTGGCGAAGATTGGAACATGCGTATGGGTGAGAGAGCCCTTGACCGAAGAGCAGAGGGACGCTGCACTGAGGAACATCCGAGGACCGGAGCTCGAAGCCATCGTTCTGGCGGCGAAGCTGCTTTCGGCTGACAGCTCGACGACGGCGAGGCTGCTCGAACTGCTCACAAGCGAGGAGCGTGTCGAGGTGCGACACGGTATTCTCTATGCGCTGAGCTGGCATGAAGACGTCTGCTTGTGGGATCTCGTGATCCAGATTCTCTCGGACCAGAAGGAGCACCCCAAGGTTCGGGGTCAGGCCGCGGAGTGCCTCTCCTGCTTGTTCGACAAGGTCGAGACCGATTCCAAGGAGTTCAAAGCCGCCGTCGATGCTCTTCAGCAGGCATTGAGAGACGATTCGCCCGAGGTCCGGTACTGTGCTGCCCATGCACTCGGGGCGACCAATTACCTGCCGCTCATCCCAGTGCTTCAAGGAATGCTCATGGACCGGACGCCGGTTGAGGGATGGATGGGCTCTGTGGGCGATGAGGCGTCCAGGGCAATCGAATGGAGCATGCAGGGGAACTCACAGCACCTTGGCAACATACCGATGGACCGTGAACCGGCGGATGTGCTCGATGCTGTTCGGGCAGAAATTCATGCTCGGTCCGAAAGCAAGTTATTCAGCCTCCTGATGGAGCTTGAGTCCGGGCTGCGTAGGTACGACAAATTCCCTGAAGGAGCGTTCGATCGATACACGTCACTGCTTGCTGATCCGGCATTTTGGAAGCACGATGACACCTGGCAGTTCGTGAAAGAGATTGGGGATTTCTGGAAGCTCCTTTCGTCGAGTCAGCGAGAGCAGATCCGGCCGTTGCTGATTGCCAACCTCGACAAAGGCTCCAATCCGATGGGGGGCATTCGTCATCGGAGAGCTGCTTGGTGGCCGCCATGGCGACCAGGCTGCGCTGGAGGCACTCCAGAAGGACGACGAACGGCAAATTGCGGCGGCGTGCTGTCCTCGTGCTTCGCCACTTGGAGAAAGCGATATTGAAGAGGTTCGCTCGCAGGCGAGTCTGGCCCTCGAGAAAATCGGTGACGGATGAGCAGGCCGTGGCAGGAGTAAGTAGAGCGTTCGGCTCGGCGGAATGCTCCGGGTTGGTGTGCGACTTATATTACCCGGTCAGATGCGGCTGCCGCCATCTCCACCTCCTTGAAGGGATGCCGGAAAGGCCCGTTGCTGCCCAGCACCGTTGACGCTTCGCGCTGCTCCTCAGCAGGCCCTCACACCCCGTCAAGGAGGTGTTCGGTAGGCCCGGAATGGGTGCTCACCTTGCTCCGGAATCGGTGCTAGACTTGGCCCGGTGCACGCAGTATGGTGTGGCCCGCGCCTGCGGTTGCTGTGACATCGTGAGAGGCCTTCCTCATGATGAGGATGTCTTGTTCCGGCGTTCCATGAGGGCATTCACTCAAGGTGAAAAGTAGGTATGAAAAATACTTTGATGTTGGCTGGTCTGGTGATTCTGTCTGTCTCTTGTGGAGGGGTTCAGGAGCAGGATGCGCAGATCGATGATGCTCCTCTCCTGGAGACCATGGAGTCCGCGGTCACCGAGGCCGTGTGCATGACCGGACCCAATGCGTGCCCTGCTGGTTATTACGTAAGCCGGTACGACTACTCTTCTTCCTGCCCCGAGGGTTCCAATAAAAGAAACGTGATTATCTGCTCTCCCATCCCAGAGAGCTCCGGCTTTTCTGCCTGTGGTATCGACGGCTATGCGAGCGGAAAGCACTATGTCGGCTCATATGACCTCTCCGCCAATTGCAACCCTATGGATGGCGGCTCTGGGGCCACCTTCACCCGTTATGGCCTGAGACCAGGTGCCGGTGGGTCTTACTCTTCGTGCGGCGGCTGTGCTGATGGCGAATACATCAAGGGTTATGGTTCTGGCTATTGCGACCCGAGGGATCCAACCCTCCTCATGCCCAAAGGCATGAGCAATTGTATAAGGCTTGCCAGCGAGCCCGCTCGGCTTTGCGGTCTCTCATGCCCGTCTGGGTGGTCCGCGAGCCAGCCCAAGTACATCAGTACTTGTGACCTGTCGCCTGATGATACTGATGTCTTGGATAACAGCATCTTGTGCTCTCCCGGCGCATGAGCTGGTTGTTGTCGCCAGGTAGGGACTGGCCCTGAGATGGGATGGATGCGCACCAGGACACCTGGCGCGCGTCCAGTTGTTGCCGCGATGTTGGTGGGTGAAGGCCGGAAGGTCGTGCGAGGACTTCCGGTCTTCCTGGACGTGATTGCGCACCAGCCCACAGGCACTGGTCATACGAATATTGAGCGAGTTGGCCGGCCTTTTCATCGAGCGTCATCTGTCGCAGCAGCTTCTCGACCCGGCGATTCAGCTCGGCTCCAGCCAGTTGCGTGTTGGACGGCGGTGGGCCGCTCCCGCTCCGAAGGAGAAGAGGAGCGCAACGATTCCGTTGGCTCTCGCGCTTCGCCTCAGCGCCTGCCGGGATGGAACCCCGGCCTGTCGTCACGCGGGCGGACTGGTCGGTCGCCTCGATCTCCGGGGCGCGTGCTTCACCGGCATCCGGCGTGCCAGCGTCGGGCAGGGGAGCCGCACGTCAGGCAGGGCGCCGCCGGAGTCAGCCAGAGTACCTCCGTCGCCTGGCGCCGGAGTGCAGCGCTCCGGCTCCCCCTGACAGGAACTCCAGCTTCCGAGGGGCTCCGAGACAAGGCTGTCCTCGCCGACGCCCCGAACCGGCCTGAGCAGCTTTCCTTCTTGAGCTGCTGGGCGAGGGAGTTCGTCTCGCCTACCTGCTTCATCAGCTCGAGCTGGGCTTCGCGCCAGTCGATGTGCTCCTCGGTGTCCTCGAGGATCGTCTCCAGCATCTCGCGGCTGCCGTTGTCCGCCAGCGAGCGGCACCTCTCGATGCCCTCGTTGAGGCGCTTCTGCGAGCCGAACTCCAGGTCCAGCTCCAGGCGGATCCCCCTCCCGCGCTGCTGTTGGCGAACGTGAAGGGAGCAGGAGGGGTGAGAGCGATAGTGGAGCACCTGGGGCCCCCGACAGGAGCGAGCCTGGCCCCGGCGCGACAGCCCCCTCAGGCCGCGTGGTGTTGAGGTTCGAGCCGCCACAGCCAACAGGCCCACGCCCCCTGTCGCCCCTTTCTGGGAGGGCGGCCTGAACAAGCGTGCGGCGCAAGGTCTTTCCCTGTGCCGGCCGGGTCGGTCCATGCGCGGGCTTGTCAGGAACACCGGCCGGCCAGCGTCCTGTCGCGCGCCAACCCCTTCCGGAAAGCAGGTTCCGTTGAATCTCGCCTCTTCGCTTCGTCTCCAGCTTGGACTGTCCCTTCTTCTGTGCACGGCGGGGCCTTCCCTGTCCGCTCATGCCGGTCCCAGTACTCCTTCCGAGTCCCTTTTCACCGGATGTACGGCGGAGCCGCTCGGGAACGAGGGGTGGAGCTACGAGTGCAGCAGCTTCAACGCCATCATCTCCGACCACCCGGGAGTCTCCGCCGAGAGCCTGTGGGAGAACAGTCGCCGTATCTTCGAGGGGCAGGCCGCGGGCCGGATGAAATTCGAGGAAGAGTCAGCGACGCTGGCGGGCCGGAAGGCTCGCATCCTGCGCATGAGTGCGAAGGCGCCGGAGGACCAGGAGAAGTCGGCGTTCGCTGTCCTGTCGGTGGAGGGAAGGGGAGGGCGGCGTGTCCTCTGCAAGACGACCTTGGAACAGCAGGCGCTCTGTGGGCGTGTGCTGGAGAAGCTCGCGGGCAACGGCTGGAGGGCCGCACCCGAGGCAGGGGCCACCGTGAAGCAACCGGAGTCGGCGCTCGCGGGCCGGGAGCTCTCCGCTCCTGCTGGATGCAAGCTCCTGGCGGGTGACGGCGACGGACGGATCGAATGCGGTGACGGCTCACGTCTCGATTGGACTCATCTCCCCGAGGCTTCCCGCCTGAAGCGGTTCGTGCGGGATGGCGTGGAGACGTTCAAGGACATCGGCCGGGTTCCGTATGTGGAATCAATCATCCCTTGTGCCATCGAAGGCGTCAGGACGGAGTGCACGCACCTGCGCCTGCTCGACCCCGCCGGACGGCGTGATGTGTATTTCGCGGGCACCGAGGTGCGCGGCCTGGCGATCTTCATCTCGTGCATCTCCGGCGGCTCCTCACGGGAGTTGCCCCAGGCCTGCCAGCAGGTGCTGAGCTTCCGCTGAGCCCCCCGAGGGTCCCTGGTCCCCAGGGTGAGGAGCCCCGCCTGCTCCAACTGTCGCAGTTCCGCTGCCGGCTCCAGACCGGTGGGATCACGAGGTGCACGGCGGCAACCTCAGACAATCCGGCACCGCGCTGCCGCTCGCCAGCCCGGCCATCCGTCCACTGAGCGGGCCGGGCACTGCCGGGGGAGCGGAACAGGAAGGGCTGGCGCGGCTCCATGCTGGAATGAGCGACGGAGATCGCCCGTCCTGAAGGGAGAAAGGGGGCCCGGTAGTCCCAGGTGGCGAAGGGCAATGGGGCTTCGGACGGCTCGGTGCGCAAGGCGATGCCGAAGGGACTGGCGCCGGTACTTCGCCGAGCAGCACGCTCGGCCAGCCGGGTCGGAGCGACGGCGGGACTCGCCAGCTCCGTCCCGTCCACAGCCCACGGCAACTCCAGGTACGCGTTGTCGAAGCAATAGCAGACGTTGGTGGTTCCCTGACGTGGCAGAGGCTGACGCGCGCGTGGCTCCTGGCCGCCAGTCTAGCGCAGAACCCACTCGTCAATCCGCGGTCTACGAGATCCCGCGCTCGGGCAAGACAGAGGGCTTGCCGGCGCGGCGCGAGCTGCCGCCGGTCGCCTTCCTCTCCCATCCAGACGGATGGATCCGGCTGCATCCGCTCGTCATCGCTGTCGAAGAGGGGCCGCGCGCTCCGGGGCGCCTTCACGTCACCGCTCGACTCGAGTGTTCCAGGGTCACCATCAGAAAGGCTCCGCGTCGTCGACCGGTGAGCATCGCGAAGGTTCGTCACGGCCACTACGCCAGCGCCCCGGTCGGGCCCAGGGCGCTGGCCGGTCAGCTGGCCGCACGTGCGTCGGCGGGCGCATCGACCTTGTCGCCGGGCACCTTCGGTACGTGAAAGACAATCAGCCGCACCTTGTGTGGCACCGGCATCGCGCCGTGCACGTCATTGGGTTCCAGCACGAGCAGGTCTCCGGGCTGAAGGTGGAGCAGCTTGCCATTGACCCAGTAGTCGGCCGCATCGAGGAAGTAGAAGATCTCGTGGAGCGACTGGTGGTGATGTCTTCCCTCGGTGAAGTGCGCGGGGTGCTCGACGAACAGAATGGCCGTCTGGTTCACCGGAACGTTCACCGGTAGGTCGAGCAGGGGCAGAACGACCCGCCCATCCGGGCGATGACCGGGCACCACGTCCGCACAATGCACTACACGCATTCGGCTGCATCCTTTCTTTCGGTCCACGGGTCCACCGGGTCGGGGGCTGACGTCAGATCCGCGTAGAGGCTGTTGATCAGTTCCAGTCCGCGTGCGTAGCAGGCGATCGCGACCGTGTCTTGGCGATCCCGGGTGATGTGAAAGGGCATGACGCTGCACATGTGGGCGGCCTCGGCCAATCGCACCTTGAGCATCCAGTAGGGATCGCCCTGGCTCCACCCGGTGGCGGTGAGCCAGGTGCGAACGCGCTCCCGTACCCTGCGATAGAACGCCACCATCCGCGGTGAGGTGAAGGTGTAGTTGATCTCTTCACCCTGCGCCTCGACCCGCACGTGGCCATCGTGAATCAGGTCGTACATGGAGTTGACGGAGTGCCAGATCTTTCCCAGATCATACGCCACGTCGTAGCCGTCGTTTCCTCGGGGGTCGATCAGGAAGAAGCGGTAGTTGTTCCTGTCGATCAGGATGTTGTCGAAGTGCGGGTCTCCATGGGTACGCACCAGCCGGTCGGGCGTCAGGATGCGCAGCGCCCTCTGGTCGCGCGCCAGGGTGGAGACGAGGTCGTGGACGTTTTTCAGCCACACCCCGTTCACTCGCACCTTGTCGGCGGTCCACAGCGCCTGCCGCTCCGGAAGCGCGCTCGCGGTCTCCGCGAGTCTCTCCTCGATGCGGCGCAGATGGGTTCTCCACACGTAATCTACGGGCGCGGGTCTCTGGCCGCTGGGGTGGATGTCTCGCTTGAGCACGGCGAGTACCCGGCACGCCCACCTCGCCGCTTCCGCTTCGTCGAGCTCTCCAGAGAGGATGAGCCGGCGCAGCGTGGGGAGGTGGTGGTACGCGAGGTCCATCGAGACGCCGTACGGTTCGATGCGGTAGTCGACCACCTCCGGAAAGTGCCGGCTCGCCGGGTCTTCCAGGCCGCGCAGCCATCGGATTTCCTCGGTCAGCTTGCCGAGGCCGGCGCCCATCGCCTCCTTGCGGACGGTACGGCGCCCGGACGCGGCGTGCAGCCTCAGGTACGTGCGGGCGTAGGAGCCGCCGGCCAGCCTGCTCTCGACGACGGTTTCGTTCCCGTGGATGTCCCGGGAGAACACGGCGCTTCGGAGTCGGATGCGGCGTGACAGGCGGGCGAGCGCTCCATGCCAGGAGATCAGGAAGTCGCTCTCCTCGAGGGCGGCGCACAGATCCGGCCGCTCCTCTCCCGTCAGGAGGAGCGCCCCGAGGTAGCCACCGGCGTCGTTGGTTCCGAGGCCGTCCAACAGCAAGGAGGGGCGGCCTTCCTGGCCGGCCGCGGTCTTCGCCGACCTGCCGCCATCCACCGGGTCGGTCACCAGTACGGTGGCGGTGGTGAGGTTGGCGAAGGTCTGCAGGACCTCCGGCCGTATGTTGCAGGCGCAGTCGAAGATCAGGACGTTGCCGACGCCACACCGCAGCGCCTCGGCCAGTGTTCGGGAGCGCTCCTCTTCGTCCACGGGTACTGTTTGCTTCACCATCCCCGGCCACGAAGCGCATTCGCAGGCGCCTGTTTCCTTTCCTTCGGAAAGGATCGTGATTCGGCTGATGGCTCCATTCAGGACTGCCTCGCGCATGCGATCCACCACGCAGATGTGGGTGTCCGGGTGTCGCGGGCACATGGTGTTGCGCACGATGACTTCCAAGCAAGTCTCCCTTCGCCAGAACAACAGATGTGTCACGGGTGGCCCCAGCGGGCCGGGGTCATGTCGCGTACGAAATGTTCAGGAGGTCCTCACCTTCCTTTCTCCGCCGAGCGATCGAAGATAGGCGGCGACACGTTCCGAGACGCCGGGGGGTGGGGGGATTCCCAGCCGCTGCAGTCGGTGTGTATGCAGCCAGGGGCGAGCGGGCTTCAGCGGTCCCGAGGCCTCGGGCGGCGCGTTGGCGGGACGCAGCAGCGAGGACTGCAAGCCCGCCGCCTCCGCCAGCTTCACCCCCCAGGCGAATTTCGTGAGGCCTTCCTGGGTGGCCACGTGGAGGATGCCTTCGAGCTCCTCGTCGATGGCGCGGGCCAGCACCATGGCCACGTCGTATGACCATGTCGGCTGTCGCTCGAAGTGGTCGTCGAGCTCCACGGGCAAGCCTTGCTCCAGGGACCGGAGCATGGCCTCGATCCATGTTGGCTTGCGGCCCTGGACCGGTCCTCCATAGAGGACGGGAAGGCGGACCGTCAGGTGGTGGGGAACCTGGGCGGCGTGCTCCTCCCCACGCAGTTTGGTTCTTCCGTAGGTTTGCAGCGGCCGGGGCTGGCTGTCTTCGGTGTACCCATCCACCGCGGTGCCGTCGAACACGTACTCCGTGGAGATGTAGACGAGCTTCGCCCCATGCTCCGTGCAGGCCCTCGCGACATGTTCCGTGCTCTGCGCATTCAGCCGGTCCGCCATGTCGGGATCACGTTCGCACGCCAGCACGTCGGGACTCGCGATGCAGTGCACGCAGATCTCTGGCTTGTGGGTACGGAAGAACTGGTCGACCTGCCGGGTATTGGTCGCGTCGAGCCGGTGAAGAGGGGCACGGTCCGAGCTGTGAGACCAGCCAACCACGTCATTCTTCGCGCTGAGCACCGCCAACACGTGGCTCCCGAGCATGCCGCTCGCACCCGTGACAAGGATTTTTCGAGACATTTGCGTTCCAGACATCGGTGTTTGTTTCTCCTGGAGCAGGCGGGGCCGTGGATGACGCGCTCGTGCTCCACTCCGCTTGTTTTGCTGGGATGCGAGAAAGAGAAATATGAATGGGAGCTGTTGGGTCAAGCCTGACAACAGCCCGAAAAATCAAAAAGGCCGGTCCCCGTCCTGGGGAATCAGCCTCTGTCCATGCCGGCGGCCTGGCGCACTCCGAGGGAAGCTCGCAGTTGGCGGTTCCCAACCAGACGTCGGCGGTGTGGTGCATCGAGGGAATTCTTCCGATAAGCCATACAGCACCGCCAGAAGCCGTTGAGCCAGATCTGCGCTGGCTTGTGGGTGCGGACGCTCGCCCGACGAGATGAGCTCCGCCAGAACCGCCTGTCACGATGAGTTTCAATTTCGCGCAATTGGTGCGGTTCGTCAATCACCATGAACAGATGGGCGGATGTATGTCGTTTCGCACAGTGGGGCGTGTCTGGGGTACTGCTTCGCTGCGCGCGATCGGGATTGCTTTCCTGGAAAGCGAGAGAGCGCGAAACCTGTATTGAGCATGTTTGTTTATTCGCTCCACTGGTGGTCTCGGACACCGTGTCGTTGCATGCGCCCGAGGGCTGAGGCGCGCGTTTCGAGGCTCGGCTGCTCGAGGTTTGTAAAGCCAGAACGCCAGAGCCCGAGGAAAGGTGTCAAAGAATTCGAAACGCCCCGTGGAAAGGTGTCAAAGGATTCCGCGAGAAGGTGTCAAAGGACTCGAAACGTGGGACTCGAGCTGGAACGAGACTCAGCGACCGGTTGGTATGGGCACGGGGGGCGGTGCTCGCCAGCTTCATGCAGCACCTGCGCGCCAACCTCTCCAGGAAGGTGGGAAGCTGGTGGACTGGAGTGGCGGCTTCTGGGCGCGGCGTTACTCAGCGGAGCTGGTGCTCGATGATGCGGCGCTGATGGGCCGGCAGCGCTACGTGCTCGCCCATGGAGTGAAGGAGGGCCTGGTGGACAGGTGCACGGAGTGGCCGGGGCCTGCACGGCGGCTGTTCCGGTGGTTCACCTGGACGAAGCGCTGGCGCCAACGGGGACGCGGGACATGACAGCGGGGGAGGGGCGCTTCGCGCGGGAGTGGGCCGAGCCGGTGGAGTTGGAGGTCGCGCCGCATGAACTCGTATTCGGTCAGGTGGGAGAAGCCTGGGTAATAGGATTTTTTCAGCATAATAAAAAATTCCGCCAGAGCCACCAATCCTCGTGATACGGGTTGTGCCTCTTTCTCAGAAAGCGGGAAGGGCAGCATGAGAATCCGGTCGGCAATGCGGTACCTGGCCATTGGCGTGATGGCCTCGGCGACGTTGAATTGTGGTGAAGCGCAGGAGCAGCGGGAGTCGGAGCAGCTGGGGAAGACCGGGCAGCCCGTGGAGGTCATCTACCCGGCCGACATCCAGAGCGCCGCGTTGCTCGGGCAGGGCCGCAACCTGGTCACGGAGAGCAACCTGCCTGCCCAGTGCCTCAGCTCGCCCAACATCCTGAAGATTCCCCTGCAGTCCTCGAGCATCCGCCTCGACAGCGCGATGCTGCAGAACGAAGCCTCCGAGATGCTGGGCTTCAAGGTGGACGCCAAGGCGCACTTCAAGCTCCTGGACGCGAGCGCGAAGGCCAACTTCAGCCGCTCCGCGGAGAGCAAGAGCCTGTCCATCTCGCTCTATTACGTGGCGGACTACAACTTCGAGGTGGAGGAGCTCGATCAGAGCACGCTGCAGTGGAACGTGGCGCCGAGCCGCTCGGACTTCCTCCAGGTCTGCGGAGATCAATTCGCCTGGCGGAGGCAGCGGGGCGGCATGCTGATGCTGCTCTACCGCATCGACTTCGCCACCGAGAAGGACAAGCAGGATTTCGAGGCCAGCGTCAACGTGAGCGCCACGGGCGCGGGCTCCGTCAACAGCTCGGTGGAGACGCACGCCAGCAGGTTCCGCGGCAAGGCGGCGGTGCACGTCGAGGCGCTGCAGGTGGGCGGTGACGTGGCGGCGCTCAGCAGCTTCCTCGGAGGCTCGAGCTCGGGCGACGGACGCACCGCGGTGGACTGCAACATGGACAACCTCGCCGCCTGCGGCCAGCTCATGTCCAACGGCATCACCTATGCCCAGTCCTCGAGCTTCATCAACGGCATCCGCAGCAACCCGGCGGACCGCCAGTACGCCTTCGAGACGTGGAACGCGCTGCTGCCTCCCGAGTCGAAGATTCCGCTGCGCTCGGTCCCGGCCGAGGTGGCCACCGCGCGCAACTCTCTGCGGCAGAAGTTCGGCTCGCAGGTCCAGTTCCTCAACCGCGTCCTCGTGCTCAAGTCCTCCCAGTTCCCCGTCTCGGCGGACCTGCAGTCGAGGCTGTCGGGCTACGAGCTCACGGCGCAGAACAACGTCGTCTACCTCAAGGAGGCGGTGAAGACCTGCTACGACGACCTCACCAACCCGGCGGATCCGGCGCAGGTGAGCGCGTGCGTGAGCGCGGCCAGCGACTCCGCTCTGGCGGCCAAGGGGTACAACTCGTCGATGACGCTCTTCCGCCTCCAGGACATCCAGTACTCGGGCACCCTGGCGAGCACCCCGTACTTCTCCACCGACTACACCGCCGTCATCATCTGGAACACGAACAAGGCGACCACCACCCAGCTGCAGTACCGCCTCGTGAGCAACACGTCCACGCCCAACCCGTGGATCGCCACCCCGGTGGACGCGTCGCTCACGACCTCCCATACCGTGCGGTTGACGAACCTCGATCCGGTCCAGCGCTACGAGTTCCAGCTGCTGGGCTCGGACCAGGACGGCCTCAAGGGTGTCTCGGCGGTGTCCTCGTTCTCCACGCCGAAGGGGAACTACGACGTGGGCATCCTCCCGGCGGTCGCCTCCTGCCCGGGCCAGACGGCGCCCGTGGAGATCTACCTGGACAACGAGGACAACGACAACGCCAACGGCAGGGGTGGGTGGATCGGCGCCACGATCAGTGATCGCAACACGCGGTTCCGGTTCTGCCGCGTGAACGGCCTGAAGTTCCGCCCTCTCGTCACGTCGTTGCTCACCAACTACGAGTACGCGGTCCTGAAGCTCGGCTCGACGTGCCCGAATGGCTCGACGGAGTTCTACCGGTTCTTCGACAACGAGGACAACAACCAGGCCAGCAGCATGGTGGGCGATGTCGCGCCGAACTTCCGCGACAGCAACGGGAACACCGGGATGTACTTCTGCATGTTCCGGTACGGGAGCCAGACGATGTCGGTGTTCCCCGACTTCAAGCAGAGCTATGGCGTCTTCGCACCGAACGACTTCGCCCGCGCCATCGTCCGGGGCTGGGTGAACACCGATGACGAGGACAGGAACAACAAGAACGGCTACTCCTCGCCGTACGCCTCCGAGTCCCAGCGGATCGTCTCGTCGGGCAGCAACACGTCCCTCAATCTCTCCCAGGTCCGGTAGGCGGGCGCCGCACGGCTGACGGATATCGCTCCGGAAAGCACGAGGGCCGCGACTCTCGAGGTCGCGGCCCTTCTTTCTTCAACCGCGGAAGGCCCAGCCACCCGTCCACGGGAAGGGTGGCGCCGGTGGTGAACAGCTGCGCGGCTTCGCACGGGAGGACCCGGGGAGAAGAGGCCCCCGTCATCCCGGGTATCAGAGGCGGCCAAGCGCCTGGAAGTGCGCGACCCACTCGCGCGCCGGTGGCACGCCGAGCAGCCGCGCG
The DNA here is from genome assembly GCF_016859125.1 of Archangium violaceum. Taxonomy (NCBI): domain Bacteria; kingdom Pseudomonadati; phylum Myxococcota; class Myxococcia; order Myxococcales; family Archangiaceae; genus Archangium; species Archangium violaceum. The sequence goes on from NZ_CP069338.1 coordinate 7,360,914, forward strand.
GCCTCATCGTCATAGAACGCGCCCACGCTGCACGCCCCCAGACCGCGGGCCTCGGCCTCGAGGTAGACGCGCTCGCCGATCATCCCGGCCTCGAAGAAGGCATGCCGGTAACCCCTGGGCCCTTCTTCCTGGAGGAGCTGCCGATCGAACGTGGTGACGAGCACGACCGGCGCGCCGCCGATGACGTCCTGCGACAGGGCCGCCGACCCGGCCTCCTGGGCGAGCGCTCCCGCGCGCGTCTTCGTCAGCGCGTGTGCCGCGGGGTCGTACCGGTATGCGCCCGGCTCGAGTCCCGAGACCCGATTCGCCACGACGTACACACGCGTGGACTGGGAGAAGATCGGCGAGGCCCGTAGCGCGTTTCCGAGTACCGAGCCGAGTTCCACGAGCGACACGGGCTCCTCCGAGAACTTCCTCCGGCTGCGCCTCGCGGCCATGGCGTCGCGCACCGGCATGCCCGAGCCGACCGGCGAAGGAAGCGCGATTCCGGGGGATGCGTCGGGTGATGGCGAGGTGTCCTCGACGAGCCGAAGGGAGGTCGCGCGGTGGGCGAGTGCCGTCGGGCCCAGGTCCTTGTCGGCGCCTTCGGGCGGGGGCGCCGCTTCGTAACGTGCGGAGGCACCGCCGTCGGGTGGCAGCAGGAGCGCGGAGGCGGCGGGGCCACTGTCGCGCTCGCCGAGGGAGACGAGTGCCATCGCGCCCTCCTCGAGACCGTCGGTGCCGGTCACGGAGGCAACGCGCGACTCGTCGAAGCGGGGGATGAAGCGCGCCACGAGCCCTGCCTCGGAAGCGGCGATGCGCAGGTTCTCGAGCAGATGCCCCGTATCGGCGGCGACATAGCGGTAGGCACGGTCCCGGTACTTGTGCCCACTGCGGCGAAAGACCGCGGTCACCGCGAGGGTGGCGGGGGCTGCGTCGAAGGCTCCCGTCTCCAGCACTCCAACATCGGGTGCACGCACACGCCTGTCACTGAGCCGGGTGAGCAGGTGTCGCTCGGGATCATAATGATAGACGCCAGGAGGAAGCCCCTGGACCTCTCGCGCGAGCACGTAGAGCTCCGCTGGAAAGAGCGCGCCGCTCGAGGGCGAGGCGCGCAGCTTGAACGCTCCCTCATCGCGCGTGATGCCCGCCGAGTAGAACAGCACATCGGAGAGGGCCGCGAGGTCCATCCCGGTGCTCGGCGTCTCGGCGGGAGCGGTGGAGGCAACGGCCTCGCGAGTAGGACGCCCCCCGGCTCGCGGGCGTGGCAGGGTGACGGCCGGCTTGCCCTCGTACTGCTTGAAGGCGGGGGGCGGCGCTCCCCACTCGATCCCCGCCGCCCGGGCAAACACCCCCACGCGCGAGTGCGATGAGAACTCGTGAAAGCGCTCGATGGCCTCCATGGCCCCCGCGATCTCTCCGCTCGGGCGAGGCTCCGCGCTCGACCAATCCGCGGCCAGGCCGCCTCCGCCGTAACGGGTTCCGAGCACGAAGGCGCTGGCCAGCCCGAGCCCCCACAGAGCCAGCCGTCCCAGTCGGGGTCGAGGATGCCGGCCGAGCCCACCCGCCTTCGCGGCCTCGCTTCGAGGCCTGGGCGGCGACACCGAGCCCCGGTTCCTTCGCCGTGCCGCGACGCGCCGGAAGTACGCCACGACGACGCGCAGGTTGTAGGCGAGGTGCAGCACGACGAGCGCGACGGTGGCGTAGCCGAAGACGTAGTGCCAGTCGAAGACAGGCAGTTGCTGATTGGCCACCCAGAAGATGCCGAGGCCCGCGGTGGCCGCGAAATAGAGCAGCAGCAGCACGCTCGAGAGAATGTTGAGCGCGTGTCGTGACGGCGCGCGTCCGAGCGCAAGACGCGCACTGGCCCATGCCGCGAGAGCCGCGATCGGTAAGAACACCCAGACGAGCTTGGACATGCCCCCTCGCTCGAGGCCCGTGCCCGAGCCTCCGCTAGCGCGTGGCGAAATCGCCCTCGTGGTGCAACCCCAGGGCAGGCGGTCGAATGCCCTCGGGTGGCCCCAGCAGCTCGCTCGGGTTCGATTCGCCCGGCCCTGTTCCTCCTCCCACTTCGGATTGGCGCACACCGCGATGAGCTTGCAGGTTCGATGAACGCCTCATCATCGATTTGCGTTCGTTCGATGCCGGCGTTGCCACGGTTGGCTGGTGAATAGACGGCGCGGCCTACGCGGGCACGTCCCAGGTGATGGGCAGGTGCTCGAAGCCGCGCAGCATGAAGTAGGGCCGGAGCACCGGGGCCACGTCCGTGCGCAGCCGCAGGCCGGGCAACCGCCGCAGCAGTTGCTCGAAGGCGATCCGCCCTTCCAGCTTCGCCAGCGGAGCGCCGATGCAGTGGTGGATGCCCTTGCCGAAGGCCAGGTGCTTCTTCGCGTCGGCGCGGCGGATGTCGAAGCGGTCCGGCTCGGTGAACTGCGTCTCGTCGCGGTTGCCGGAGGCGTACAGGATGAACGCCCGCGCGCCCTTCGGAAGCATCACTCCACCGAGCGTCGAGTCGGCCATCACCGTCCGGAAGAAGCCGCGGATGGGGGCCTCCATGCGCAGCATCTCCTCGAGGGCGTTGGGCAGGAGGCTGGGGTCCTCCCGCAGGGCCTCCAGTTGGTCGGGGGCATTGAACAGCAGCCACATGCCGTTGCCGATGAGGCCCGTCGTCGTCTCGTGGCCGGCGGCGAACAGGTCCATGGCGTTGCAGACCGCCTCCTGCTCGCTCATGGGCGCGGTGCCGCCCAGGGACTGGGGCAGGAGGAGCGTCAGCAGGTCCTCTCGCGGGTGGCGCCGCCGCTCGTGGAGCTGCTCCTTGAAGTAGCGCTCCATCGCGATGAAGCCGTGCGCGCACTGGACCAGCTGTTCGATGGGCGCGGTCGCCGACATCAGCGCCGTCTTGTCATCGGACCAGCGCTTGAGCTGCTCCATGTCGGAGCGCGGCACGCCGAGCAGGTCGCAGATGATGAAGCCCGGCAGCGCGTAGGCGAACTGCTGGATGAGGTCCGCCTGGCCGTCGCGGATGAAGCCGTCGATGAGCGAATCCGCGGTCGCCCGGATGGCTGGCTCCATGGCCGCGATGCGATGTGCGCTCAAGGCCTTGCCGAACACGGCCCGGACGCGTGTGTGGTCCGGGGGATCGCTCTGCACGACGGAAAGGAATTGGGAGTACCCCTGCTCGAGGACCTTGCGCACCTCGGGGTGTGGCTCGGCCCTGGCATCGAGCGCGCCCACCGAGGAGAAGCGCGCGGTGTCCAGCTCCACCTCGGAGATGTCCGCGTAGCGGGTGACGACCCACAGGTCGAACATGGGACAGTGGAAGACGGGCCGCTCACGCCGCAGCCGCGCATAGAGCGGATAGGGATTGTCTATCTGGTCGGGGGCCAGCGGGTTGAAGTCGGCGGAGACATCATCTGGAGCGGGCGCGTTGTGGTCGAGCATTCGCGGGCGATGATAGGCCGGGAAGGTGTAAGTCGTCTGACACCGCGCCCGCGGCGCAATGTGTCATGTCGGACTGTCTCGCTCGAATTCTTTGACACCATTGATGTCCTGGGGCGCTGCTTTGCCACCTCCTGGTGTGTGGCTTTCGTAATGGACATTCGGTCATTTCCTGTCCAAGCTGTTCCGCCCCCTCGCACCAACGACAATTCAGGAAAGTTCAAGAAGGGACGCCATGTCACGCCCTGAGTCCAGGTTGCTCTCCCTGGTCCTGCTGTTGGTCTCCTTCGTGCTGCTCAGCCCCCTGAGCGGCTGTTCGACACCGGCCCCGGACACGCCGACCCCGGACGCGTCGATTCCAGATGGGTCGACTCCGGACGCTTCGACTCCGGATGCTTCGACTCCGCCAGCGGAGGTGCACGGTCTCAAGGGCGAGTACTTCCGTATGTCCGCGCCTGGCGCCCGTGACTTCGCCCATCTCGACGCGGTTGCGCTGGACCCGAACATCGACTTCCCCGGTCTGTCGGCCATGTTCAAGACGCTGACCGGCCGCACCGAGCACACCATGGCGCGGTGGACCGGCCGGATCACCGCGCCGGAGACCGGCGACTACACGTTCTCCGCGATCGGCGACAATGGCTTCCGGCTGTTCATCGACGGCGAACCGGTCATCGACCACTGGGTCGGCGATTGGGACGTCGAGCAGCACAGCGCACCGGTGCACCTCGTCGCGGGCGAGGCACACGACTTCCGGCTGGAGATGTTCCAGGACGTCGGCGGCGCGAACATGTTCCTGCGATGGTCGAGTGCCACCGTCAGCAAGCAGATCGTTCCGGCCACGGCGTTCACCCCGCCGGTCGGTTTCGAGATCTACCCGGTCGGCCTCACCGTGGGTGAGGACGGGCTCCGGCTGACGCTCGACTTCGACGAGCCGGTCACCGCGCTCGGCGACCTGGTGGCGCACCTGACGGTGGAGGCCGACACCAGCCCGATGCCGCTGGCCTCGGCCGCCGTCGCCGCCGAAGACCCGTCCCTCTTGGTGGTCACCCTCTCCGAGCCGGTCCAGCGCGGCCAGCGCGTCCGCGTCTCCTACGACGGCGTGGGCGGCCTGACCGTGGAGGGCGAGGCGGTGCCGCAACTCATCCGTGACGCCACCAACGAGTCGACCCACCGGCTGCGCACCGAGTGGGGCGTGCAGCTCGACCCGGCCAACCCTCTGCCCGAGTACCCGCGGCCGCAGCAGGTCCGCGACCAGTGGCTCAACCTCAACGGCCCGTGGGAGTTCGCTGGCGCGGCCGAGGGCGAGCTGCCGGTGTTTGGCCGGACGCTGCCGGAACGCATCATCGTGCCGTTCCCGGTGGAGTCCCAGCTCTCCGGGCTGGAGCGCCATGAGGACCACATGTTCTACCGCAAGCTCTTCACCGTGCCCGCGTCCTGGCGGATCGGCGCCGGGCAGCGGCTCCGGCTGAACTTCGGCGCGGTGGACTACCACGCGCGGGTGTGGGTCAACGGCCAGCAGGTCGCCGAGCACATCGGTGGCTACACCGCGTTCTCCGCCGACATCACCGACGCACTGAGCGGCTCGGGAGAGCAGGAGCTCATCGTCGCGGTCACCGACACCACCGGACCCAACCAGCCGGTCGGAAAGCAATCGCGTCGTCCGGGCGGCATCTTCTACACGTCGTCCTCGGGCATCTGGCAGACCGTCTGGCTGGAACCCGTGCCCAACGTGGCGATCGACGACCTCGTGATCACGCCGGACGTCCAGGCGGGCACGCTCGCCATCGAGGTTCATTCCGCGTCGGCCTCGTCCGGCGCCAGTGTCACCGCCGTGGCCCGCGATACCGACGGCAACGTGGTCGGCACCGTCACCGGTCCGGCCAACGCCCAGCTCTCGCTGCCCGTGTCGCAGCCGCACCTGTGGACGCCAGACGACCCGTACCTCTACGAGCTCGACGTCACCCTCTCCGATGGGCCGAGCACCGACACCGTCGGCAGCTACTTCGGAATGCGCTCGGTGGCCATCCAGGACGTCGGCGGCTTCCCGAAGCTGGTGCTCAACGGCCAGCCGATCTTCTCCCTCGCCATGCTGGACCAGGGGTTCTGGCCCGACGGGCTCAACACCGCGCCCAGCGACGCGGCCCTGCGCTGGGATCTGCAGGCGCAGAAGGAGCTCGGGTTCAACGCCGTCCGCAAGCACATCAAGGTGGAGCCGGCGCGCTGGTACTACCACGCGGACCAGATCGGCCTGTTGGTGTGGCAGGACTTCGTCTCCGGGACCATCACGAACGAGCAGGGACAGGAGGCGTTCCTCACCGAGGGCCGCCGCATGATGGAGCAGCTGCACGACTCGCCGTCCATCGTGGGCTGGGTGGTCTTCAACGAAGGCTGGGGCGAGTGGAACCGGGAGGAGACCGGCCGGATCGCCGAGCAGGTCAAGGCCGCCGACCCGTCGCGGGTGGTCAACGCGCACAGCGGCGTGAACTGCTGTGAGTCCAAGGGAGACTCCGGCAAGGGTGACGTCATCGACCACCACGACTACGCCAACAACGACCCTCCCTACCCGGACACCACGCGCGCGGCGATGGACGGCGAGCACGGCGGGTTCACCCTGCGCACGCCGGGCCACATGTGGCCGGGCGCGCCGGCCGTCATCTACAGCGGGGTGGCGGACAAGGCGGCGCTGACCGCGAAGTACGTCGAGAACACCGAGACCTTCTACCTGGCCGCCGCCGGGGCGGAGCTGTCCGGCTCGGTCTACACCCAGATCACCGACCTGGAGAACGAGCTCAACGGCTTCTACACCTACGACCGGCGGGTGCTGAAGGTCGACCCGGCGCCGGTGCGAGAGATCAACCGGAGGGTGATCGCCGCGGGCGCCACGGCGGGCGACGACGCGGTGTTCCCCGGACGCGGGTACTGGCCGCTCGACGAGGGCAGCGGCACGCTGGGCGACGACATCGAAGGGAGCAGCGACGTGATGCTGTACGGGGACACCAACTGGACGGACGGAGTCCTCGGGCGGGCGCTGCACTTCGATGGAGACGGCGACTTCGCCGAAACCGCGGGCCCGGTGCTGGACACCCGCGGCGACCACTCGATCTCGGCGTGGGTGACGCTCGACGTGCTGCCGGGCAACTACGCCACGGCGGTCAGCCAGGACGGCCGCCGCACGGAGAACCCGTTCTACCTGCAGTATGGGCATGGCGCGTTCGCGTTCAGCATGCCCGGGGGGCTCCGTGCCACGTACGCCGTGACGCCGGAGCTCGGCCGCTGGTACCACCTCGTCGGCGTCCGGGCCGGCGGCGAGCTGCGGCTGTACGTCGACGGCCTTCGGGTGGCTGCCATACCGGCTGGCCCGGGGGCGGTGAGCAGCGGGCCGCTGGCAATCGGGCGCGCGAAGTACGCCGGCCGCGACACCGACTTCTGGGCCGGGTCGATCGACGAGGTGAAGGCCTTCGGCCGCGCGCTCGACGACAGCGAGGTGAGCGACCTGTACGCCACGGTGCGTCGCTGACGCCCCGGACGCATACGCAACGACGCATGTGAGAAGGGGAGGGGGGCTGGGCCGGTGCCCCCTCCTCGCCTCGATGGCGAGGCACCTGCAACATCAAGCACGCCCTCCTGGCCGCCCTGGCGCGCGCGCACGGGCGGCCCGTCAAGCTGATGCTCGGCATCTACGCCAGGCCTGTTTCTTCGTCGAGCAACAGATCGAACCGGAGGACATCGGCGCTCCCAAGGCGGAGACGCACCGTGCCTTCATCCGGGCCTGGGCGGCCCGACGGAGGCTGGACGCCGAGCGCATCCTGACCTTCAGGACCCTCTCTCCTCCGCCAGGAGGGGTCCAACGAGCAATCCCTCCGCCGTCTGGGGCTCCCCGAGACGCCAGCTCTGCCCGGTTCCGCTGTAGGGGTACACCAGGAACACCGAGGCGGTGCGTGTCTCGACCTGGATGCCCATGCCAGACTCGCTTCCGGATTCGAGCGTGGTGACGAGTGCGATCGCCCCGACGCCGCCCGAGCCGATGCCGCGCTCGAGATGCGCGATGGTGGCATCGAGCAGCTCGTCCCATGAGGCGCGCGGCAGCTGGTCCCGGGGAAAAAAGGTTCTTGGATTGTCTCCCGCCGGGTCGAGGGTCAGCCCGAACGGGAGCACGGAGCCCTGCTTGCGAAGCAGGAGCAGGCCCGCTTCCCTGGCCACGTGTAGTGCCTTCTTCAGCAACTCTTCGTCGTTCATCGCGCCATCCAGGAAGAGGGTGGAGGAGATTCCTCGGGTGTGGACATGGAATGAGGGCGCGGGGGTGTAGCACCATGTCCTCGCTCCGTCACGTCGAGCCCGTCAACGGATGGTGACGTCGAAGCGCTTGGGAAGCTCGTTCTCATCGAGCACCTGTGCCCTCAGGAACTCGATGGCGATCCGTGCTCCCGGTTGCCAGTAGGGCTCGCCCTGCTCGTTCACCCACTGGCAGCCCTGCATCTTCTCGAGCTGGAGGAGCCGGAACTCGAGCTGATCGTAGCCTTTGTCCGAGGTGAGGTTGTCGTCGATCTCCACGGTGAGCTGGGGCTGATAGGGCCCGAGGTAGACGGTTGTCAGCGTCCGGTTGGAGTAGATGGCGAAGAGCGATTCGCCCACCACCATGGGACTCAGGTTGAACTGAAACTGTACGGAGGAGCGCCCTTTGTCACTCAGGACATACCGATGGAGTTGGTCGAAATGGGTGCGCGCCGCCTCGAGTTCTTTTGGGGTGAGTTTCTGGCATTGCATCATGTAGGAAGCCTCGAATCCGTACTTGAGCGCGAAGGCTCCTGCCGCCGCGAAGATGAATCCAGCGGTCACGAGTGGGTATCTGGAGCGCTTTGGCATCAGGAGGGCGACGACTTGGGGGTGAACACGTGCATGCCGGCACTGAGACCCTTGGGGGTCTGTCCGGTGCTGGGGAGCTCGATACCACCCGCCTTGCGCCAGAGCGCGTATCCGCTCGTGCCTTCCTTGACGGCACCCGAGAAGAGTCCATCGGCGAGGCCGGGATGGGGAAGGGCCTGGTGCTCGGATGGAAGCTCGATGACCTGCCCCTTCTGCGTCTTGCGAGCTTCCTTCAACGCTTCGGAGAGGGCGAGGGAGGTGCTTTTCTCTCGCAATATGCCCCCATAGAAGCTCCGCCGGAGGAAGGCATGAACCTCGACCTTGTAATGGTTGGCCATCTTCTGGGCCAGACTGCCTTCCATGCCGGCGTCCGCATCACTGGAGAAGCTTTCCCAGATCTTGGAAGCGCCGGTCCGGCAGGCGTAGGAATAGATGCGACCATCTGGCACGAAGGCGTCCTTCCGGGTGGCGGAGAGCTCGGAGGCCGAGAAGTCGATGGCCGGAGTACGGAAGGGACCATTGAAGTTGAGTTTGATGGCGCCGGGCACCCCATGGGAGAAGAACGCGAAAGCCCTCCGCGGGTCAGGACATAGGCCGCGGCGATGAACATCATCTTGAGCCAGAAGCTGTCGTAGTCCGACTCCGAGCCAACGAAGAGGACATTCTCGCGGCGGATGAGGATGTCCTGCGGGCAACCCGTGGCGGTGCCATCGGTCGGAGTCGAATCCGAGGGCTGGGAGTTGGGATGAGTGGGTTTTCCCGGTGTGGTCATGACCGCACTCCCTCGGTCTGGTGGGCCAGCAGTTGCTCGAGCCAGGCGAAGGCCCTGGTCTTCAGGAGGCTGGCGCGGTCCTCCGGATCGCTCGTGGCTGTGTCCCCCAGGGTCTGGGCAATCCAGGGCTGGAGTGGATCCTCGAAGCAGCCATGGCCGAACACCCAGAACCCGGCCAGGTGTTCGAGCATCTTGTCCTCGAAGCTCCGCCTCGCCACTTCGCCAAATGCTTCCAGCTGAGATTTCCGGATGGTCAACACGTCGGACTTCCCATTCCAGCCTGATACGTATGGGAGGGACGTGCTCGCCTGCGCTCATCTGCTCGCGAACGCCTCCCCCCTCCGTCCGCCGCAGGCCTGGAAGCGTAGGTGCTCATCTCCGGGTTGTCCAGCCGTACGCCAGGTGTTTACGGGCCGCACCGATTGGGTAGGGGAGGGAGGGCGGCGAGCTGGCTCGGTGTACGCGGCGCCTCAGAACGGGGTCTGCGAGACCGCGAGGCCGGGGCTCGCCTCCCAGGACGTGACGTAGTTGTCCGGGGTTCGTCGCCACCACTGGCCCCACATCACGCCGGACGAGTTCCGGTACGACCACGCGGTGTTCGCGTTGTAGTTCAGCCAGCTCTTGATCGAGGCGTCGTTGGCCGCGCCCGCCCACCTGCTCGCCCATCGAACGAAAATGCCCTTGAACCCAGCGGTATCTCCGTGGCCGCCGTTGGCATCGTACTCGTCGTTGAGGATGTCCGCGATGTGCTGGCCCGTCAGGTTGCGACGGGTCCAGTTCACCGCCAATCCGCCCGCGTCGCGATAGCTCGTGTTTCCGGTCGCCTGATAGAGCAGGGTCGACGCGCCAGCGAAGGTTCCCTGGTTATAGGTGAATGCCCACCAGACCTTCGTTCCGTTGGCCTGGATGTGGTCGGCGACCTGACCGGTCGAGGCATTGAAGAGGGTCGAACGGAGCCAGTTGTAGATCTGGTCGGCTTGCGCCCGGTAGCCGGTGTTGACCGTGTTCCGGGCGAGCAACATCGCGGCGATGACGGCCGGGCCGTTCACGCAAGCATTCTTGGTCTGCTTGTCCGTGCGCCACCAGAGGCCACCCCCGAGCTGGTTGTCCCAGGCGCGATCCCAGACCTTGTTGAACTGCCACTGCGCTTGATCGAGGAACGGGCGATGGCCGGTGATCTCGTAGCCGCGGGTCAGGGCGATGACCGCCCACATGATGTCGTCGTTGTACTCGTTCCACGACGCGAAGTCCGTGGTTCTGCTGACGACGTTGTTCAACCCGTTGAGCAGTGAGAACACCAGGTCGCGGTAGGCCGGGTTCCTGGTCCGGTCGTAGGCGTCCTCGGCCGCCTCGATCTGCTCGCAGACCCGCCAGAAGTCTATCCGGCCAGGCACGCCGCGGTTCGTGTCGACCACGTAGTAGCCGTTCCCTCCGTTCGCCACATAGAAGGCGTTGTTGTAGGAGTCGATCGCCAGGTTCTTCTCCGTGGGGGTGAGGGCAATGGAGACGGGTGCGTACGCCAGGACGAGGGTCGCGACCAGGAGGTTCAGGAGCCGCTGGGTCATGTAGGTTCCCCTGTGAAATCCGGTATTGCGTATCCGGGAGGTAGAACCCATTATTCCATTTTAGCTCGGAGCGAAAAAAGAAGAAAAGAAGAGGAGACGCGCGAAGCGTTGCGTTGGCAGGCGAACACCAGGGAGGCACGCATGGCTTTCATCGACGATATCCCGGCTTCATCACGGGTCCTGCACCGCCGCATCGAGATCGACGGCCTGAGCATCTTCTACCGCGAGTCCGGTCCGGAGCACGCTCCGGTATTGTTGCTCCCGCACGGCTATCCCTGCTCCTCCTATCAGTACCGCCGTCTGATGCCGGCGCTGTCGGAGCGGTGGCGGACCGTCGCACCCGACCTTCCAGGGTTTGGCTACAGCGACACTCCGGAGCCATCCGGGTTCGGCTATGATTTTGATGCGTATGCCAGGTTCCTCGAGCGGTTCACCGAGGCGCTGGCGCTTCGGGAGTATGCCATCTGGCTGCATGATTATGGCTCCCAGATCGGGCTGCGACATGCCATCGCCCACCCGGAGCGGATAAAGGCTGTCATCATCCAGAATGGCGACATCTACGAAGACGCGCTGGGTCCGAAATACGAAGCCATCAAGGCGTTCTGGAACGACCCGAGCGCGCAGACGCGTCAGCCGCTGGAGGCCGCCGTGAGCGAGGCGGGCTTCCGGGACGAGTTCGTCGGAGAGATTTCGTCACGGCTCGCGGAACGAATTCCGCCCGATCTGTGGAAGCTGCACTGGCCGCTCATGGACACACCGGTGCGGCGGGCCGTCGCCGTGGGGTTGATGGAGAAGCTGAAAGAGAACCTGGAGTGGTTTCCCCTCTACCAGCGCTATCTTCGAGAGAAGCATCCCGCCACGCTGATCCTCTGGGGGCCGGAGGACGGCTACATGCCAGCGCCTGCCGCACGCGCTTATTTGCGTGACATTCCCGATGCCGAGCTGCATCTGCTCGAAGGTGCTGGTCACTGGCTTCTGGAAACGCACTTCGAGGAAGCCGTGCCGATCGTGCGCGACTTCCTGGCGCGCAAGCTCACATGACGCGACATTGAACAGTTGCATGACGCTCACCCGCCTGCGTTCGTGGCGCCGTCCCGCGTCGCCCTCTCCTCCGGGCGAGTCGCGGGACCGGGCAGGCTCGAGGGGGACCCGCTGAGGGTGTGCGACCGCTCGTGACGCGTGAGCCGCTCGAGGAGGACCCCGCTGGAGATGAGACCTACGTGGCTCAGTGCCTGCGGATAGTTGCCAAGAAAGGCCCCGCTGGCGGGGTCGATCTGCTCGGGCAGCAGGCCCAGGGGTCCGGCTCGCTGGCACAGGGAGTCGTAGAGGTTCATCGCCTCGTCGAGCCGTCCCTGCAGTGCCAGGTTGTCCACGAGCCAGAAACTGCAGAGGAGGAAGGCACCCTCGTCCCCTTCGAGCCCATCCGGAGACTCCCGTGGCAGGTACCTGTACAGCAGACCCTTGCCAGCACCCAGGTGCCGGTGGATGGCTTCCGTGGTTGCCCTCATCAAAGGGCTATCCGCGGGGAGGACCCGGCGGAGGGGTAGCGCGAGGAGGCTCGCGTCCAATCCCCCTCCGCCGAGATGCTCGGTGATGGACTTCACTTTCGGGTCCCAGGCCTCCTCTTGGATGGCTCGAGCGATCGTGTCCGCGCATGTCCGCCACCTCTCGATGTCACCCGGGAGCCGGAGGTCACTGGCCAGCCGGGCGGCCCTGTCCAGCGCCACGTGGCAGAGCGCCGCCGAATACGTGAAGGGCCGTCCCGCCGTCCTCACTTCCCAGATGCCGTGGTCGGGTGTTTGCCACTCCCGCGCGGCCGCGTCCGCGAGCGCCGCCAGGTGAGACCAGAGGGCCGCGTCGATGGTCCCATTGCCGCTGACCCACTGATAGGCACAGTCGAGGATTTCTCCGAAGACGTCGTGCTGGTGCTGTTCGGCCGCGGCGTTTCCCCAACGCACCGGAGCGGAGCCTCGATAGCCTTCCAGCTCCGGGTCGATACGCTCGGGCGGCGGCTGATTGCCATCCAGGTCATAGAGCACTCGGGGGCGCCCGTGCCGCTCCACCGCCTCCAGCACCCACCCCAGGAAGCCAGCGGCTTCCGAGCCCATCCCAATGCGCCGGAGCGCGTACACGGAGAAGGCCGCGTCCCGGATCCACGCGTAGCGGTAGTCCCAATTCCGGGAGCCGCCAAGGGTCTCGGGCAGCGACGAGGTGGGCGCGGCGATGATGGCGCCGTTCTCGAAGTGGTCCAGCAGCTTCAGGGTGAGGGCGGAGCGCCGGACCAGCGCTCCCTGGGGACCCTCGTAGCGGATGTGCGAGGCCCACCGGCGCCACGTCTCCACCGTCTCGGCCAGCTGTTCCCCGGGCGGAACATCCCAGTGGCGGCGGTGCGCCCCGTTCCACTGCATCAGGAGCGCCGCCTGCTCTCCCGCCGCCAGCTCCCAGAAAGACTCCTTCCCGGATAGCGGCTGCGTCGCCCGGAGGACCAGATCGACCTCCGGCCGCGCGGCCAGCCGGACGAGCAGTCCGCCCCTCCACGGCTCCAGCTGGCAATCCCCGCGAGGATGGAAGGTCACGCGCAGCCGCACACGGCCATGGAGGACCTCCACCTTCCGCAGGAGCTCCCCGCGATGCGCCGGTAGATCCTCCCGCAAGTCAACGGCTCGCAGCAGCAGGGCATCCGTGATGCGGACGAGGCCCGTCGTGCTTCGCAGCTCCGTGACCAGGACCGCCGTGTCTTCCAGGTACTCCTGCCGGGACTCGACCAGCCCCTCGGGTGCGACGGTGAAGGCTCCCCCCCTTTTTTCATCGAGCAGGCCGCAGAACAGCGGTGGCGAGTCGAAACGGGGTACACACATCCAGCAGACGGAGCCATCGCGCCCGATCAGCGCCGACGCCTTCCCGTCCCCGATGAGGCCGTGATCCTCGATGGGGAGGAATCCCCCCACGCGCTTCAGCTCTCGGAAGCCTCCGGCGGACGGGCTCATGACGCCTCCCTCGGGAGGTCCTCCTGCTCCAGGATGAGCACGTCACAGGTGCTCTCCTTGATGATCTGCCGCGCGACGTGCGGGCGCACGAGCCGGCCCAACCCCAAGCGCGTGTGCCTCCCAACGACGACCAGGTCCGCGTGCTCCTCCTGGGCGAGCTCCAGAGTGGAGGTGCTGGCTTCGCCGGAGCCGATGAGCTCGTCGAAGTGCACCCCGGCCTCACGGTACGGAGTCAGGAACCGGTGCAGCTCGGCACAAGCCTGTGTCCTGGCTTCGCGCTGGAACTCCGGGATGCGCGAGGGCGCTGCCTGGTGGAGGACGAGCTCGTAGGACGTATCGTAGTCGTGCAGTACGGCCACGCGGCTCGCGTTGGGACACAGGCGGAGCGCCGCCTCCACGGCATGCCGGGACGCCTCCGTGAGCTCCACGGCGATCAGGGGGTGTTGATAGGGGCCCACCGGGGGCGGCCCGACGACGAGGAGCGCGGTGGGGATGCTCTCGACGAAGCCTCCGGCCATCCGCTCCCGCAGCCGCGCCAGGAGCGAGCCCGGGATGCGGGGCCTCCCTATCACCACCAACTCCGCCCCGAAGTCCCGTGCCGCCCGGGTGATGGCCTCCAGCGGCTTGCCTCTCACCAGCAGGCCGCGCACTTCGCATGAGCCCCGCGCGAGCCTCCCCCGGGTGTGGTGCACCGCCTCCTCGAGGGCGTGCCGGGCGAGCGCTTCTTCCTCTCCGTGCCGGATTTCGCCGGTGGCCTCGGAGGGCAGCGCGTGAACGAGAAGGAGCTCCGCTCCCTCCTGGAGGGGCAGCTGGCGCGCCCGCTCCAGCGCACAGGCGGAGTGGGGGGAGAAGTCCGTGGCCACCAGGACGCGGCGCAGGCCCAGTCCTCTTCCTGGCCCATGACCCCGAGGCGTGATCGGTTCGTGCGTCATCATGTCAGTGCCCTCCTTCGCTCGCGGGAATGTTCCTGGGAGGCCGATGTGTCTGGCCTCGAGGTGGACGTGGTGCCTTCGTGGAGATGGATATGGCCTCGGGGTGGGGCGCGGCCAGCAGCCGCTTCACCGCGAGAATGAAGATGCCCGTGAGGAGAAGGTTGAGCGCCAGGGACAGCAGGGCCACCGTCATCGCCGTTCCACTGATGCCATAGCCCAGGGACACGACGAGCACGCCGGCTCCGACCTCGCCTCGTGGAAAGAGCCCGACCGCGAGGGCGACCCGTTCGCGCGGGCTCGCCTTGTCGCGATAGCACAGCGCCGGGAACATCTTTCCCAGGTTGGACAGGAGGGTCACCGCCAGGACATGGAGGGCGATGAGGCCCCAGCCCGGGCTGCCACCCGCGACGGCGCTGACGCTCTGCGCGGCTTCCCGGGACGCGCCGGCCCCGCCCAGGGCGGGCATCGACAGCCCCACGAGCACCATGAAGCAACCCGAGATGACGGTCGCGACGCGCTGCTCGTTGCGCGCATCGGGCCCGGGTTGCTCACCTTCCAGCCCGTCCTGCTCGTGCAGCCCGTGCTCGGGTTTGGCGATCATGCAGCCCAGGATGAAGGCGGGCAGGAGGACCTCGAAGTGGACCGCCGCGTCGGGATCCATGTACCCCGTCCCGAGGTAGATGAGCTCGGAGACGAGCGCCAGCAATACCGAATAGCCGAGCACCCAGGGCCAGCTGTACGGGATGCGCCAGCGGTGCAGGTACTTCCACCCCCCCCAGAGGAGAAGGACGATGAGGGCGATGACGCCCGCGAGCTGCCAGCGGAAGCCGACGAGCAGGACCGTGAGCGGCACCATGAGGAGGATGGTGTCGAGGTCATCGAAGATGGCGAGGATGCGTGCCTTGCGGAACACCCACGTCGCCCCCAGGCCCGCCGCGGCCAGCATGGAGAAGAGCACCCCGGCGCTCGTCGGCGCGGCGAACCGTCCCTGGAGCAGCGCCTCCTTCCAATAGTCGAACCGTCCCCAGAACTCCGGTGGCGCCAGCACGAAGACGAAGTAGAGCGTGACGAAAATCCAGGGGAAGGTGGCCGCGGTGGCGGCCACCACGTAATCCCAGCCGTACTGGCGCAGGTTCGACTTATCCAGGTCGAACTCCTGCCCGACGTGAATCATGATGAAGGCCAGGCCCACCATGGTGAGCAGCCGGATGACGTGCGCCAGGGGCTCGTAGACACCTGGCCCGAGCGCTGGAAGCGCCTGCGACGCCACCAGTCCCCCGAGAAGCAGGATGGAATAGATGAAGACCTTGCGCATGGCTGATCCTTTTCGACCCTCGTAGTCAATGAGGGTAGGGAAAGGGCGGGCCCGAGTCAGAGCTGCTGCTCCCTCCCTCGCCAGCCAGCGGGGCGGGGCTCTTTTCGCTCAGGGGCTGATCCCTCCGTTCCCCCAGGGAGCGGGCGGGTAGGGGCTCTCCGCCACTTCTCCACGGTCCCCTCCTCGGTGGCCGGGCCCGTGCCCAGCATCACTCCGAGGAGGAGGAGGAGGAGCGGATGAACAGGGTACATCCCAATCTGGAGGCAGCAGCGCGCTTCAGCGGGAGGTGCCTGCTCATCGCGGGCCTCGTCTTCGTCCTGGGTTACATCGTCAGCAGGTTGCCCCTGGTCTTCCTGTCGGTGTTCGTGGCGCTGCTGTTCACCAGTCTTCTCCTCCCCGTGGCGGATTGGCTCGCCCGACACCGTGTTCCACGCTCCCTGGCCGCGCTCGCCGCCGTCCTGCTGGCGGTGGCGCTCCTCGGGGGACTCCTCTCGTGGATCATCCCGAAGACGGCCTCCGAGTTGTCGGCGAACGCCGACACGCTGATCCAGCGGGTCCAATCGCTCGCTCGCTCGCTCATGCGGTTCCTGCCTGGGGAGCAGCCCTCGCTGGATGAGCTGGGGGGACGGGCCGAGCAGTGGGTGCGCCAGCATTCGCGAACGCTCACCCTGGGTGCCGCCTCGGGGGCCGCCACGCTTCTTTCCGTGCTGAGCGGAATGCTGCTCACCCTCGTCCTCACCTTCTTCTTCGTGCGGGATGGGAGCACCCTGGTGCGCGCGGCCCTGTCTCCGCTCTCGCCCGAAAGGCGCCGGCTGGCCGGTGCCGCCGTGGGCCGGGCCTGGCGGACCCTGAAAAGATGGGTGCGTGGGACGGTGGTGGTGGCACTCATCGACGCGGTCGGCATCGGTGCCGGGTTGCTCATCCTCGGAGTCCCCCTGGCATTGCCCATCGCGTTGCTCACGTTCCTGAGCGCCTTCGTGCCCGTCGTGGGCGCGGTGTTCGCGGGCGCGGTCGCGGTGCTGGTCGCCTGGGCCACACAGGGCACCCGGGACGCGCTCATCACCTTCGGCATCGCGCTGGCCGTCCAGCAGCTCGAGGGCAATGTCCTCCAGCCCATGGTGATGGGCCGCATCCTGCCACTCCATCCCGCGGTGGTGCTCCTCGCCGTCACCACCGGAGCCCTGGTGGCGGGCCTCGCGGGAGCCTTCGTCGCGGTGCCGCTTCTGGCCGCGCTCACGGCAGGGGGTCAGGCCCTCCTCGGCGAGGGTCGAGAGCCGCCGCGGAGCGACGACACGTCCGCGGAAGAGCCGGAGGACCTGGATGATCAGCTGCCCGCCCACCACTGAGCTCCCTCATGTCCTTGCTCCGACAGCCGGACGCCTCCTCTCTTGTGGCAAGCGCCACGGGTAGGCTTCGCTGTGAGGAATGGGAGCGAGGATCTCCGGACACGCGAAGGGGTGGATGATGGTGGGCATCGTGGCGGTCCTGCTCGTGGCCGCGGGCGCGTGGTGGCTCCTGCTCCGGCCAGGCTCGCCCACGGAGGAGACGCTGAATCAGGCCGTGAAGCTGGCCGCTACGGGTGGAGACCGCGTGCTGCGCGAGCCGATGCGTCCGCTCACCCCCGGGCCTCGCGTGCTCCTCTTCGCGCTCGACGGGGTAGGGGAGACCGAGTTCCGCCAGGCGGTGGGTGAGCACACCTCTGGCTCCATCCACGCCTTGCTGGGCCCCCAGCGCGGCGAGCACCTCTACGCGCACGGCTTCTCGGTCCCCGGGGCGCTGAGCATCCTGCCCTCGACCACGGTGGCGGCGTGGGCCTCCGTCTACACGGGCCAGCCCCCCGCGCGCACCGGGGTGCCCGGCAACGAGTGGTTCGCCCGCGACGAGGTCCGCTTCTACGCCCCAGCCCCCGTCTCCGTGCAGGCCAGGCAGGACGTGTTGCGCACGCTCACGGAGGGGCTCGTGGGCGATGTCCTGAAGGTTCCCACGCTCTTCGAGCTGGCCGACGTTCGCGCCTTCGTCAGCCTCGCGCACGTGTACCGGGGCGCGGATCTCCTCACCACCCCGGAGCCGAACGCCGCCACGGACCTGCTCGTCGACTTCGCCCGGGGCCTCGTGGGCGCGCCGGATGTCGAGCGCGAGACCTACGCCACGCTGGACCAGGAATCCGTGGCGCATCTCCTGGAAATCATCCGTCAGCACGGAGTCCCCCGCCTCCAGGTCGTCTATTTCCCTGGCGTGGACCTGTACACCCATGTGGTCGGGGAGCCGCTGGAGCAACAGCGGCGCTACGTGCGCGAGGTGCTCGATCCGCTGGTGGGCCGCGTGCTGGATGCCTATGCGGAGGCCGGCGTGCTCGAGGACACGTATGTGATGTTCGTCTCGGATCATGGCCATACGCCCGTGCTCGGCGATGACCGGCACGCGCTGTCCGCCCAGGGCGATGACGAGCCCACCACCGTGATCGAGCGCGCGGGCTTCCGGTTGCGCCCGCTGCGGCTGGAGGTGGAGCCGCGAGCGCGCGACTTCCAGGCGGTGGTGGCCTACCAGGGGGCCATGGCCTACGTGTACCTCGCGGATCGCTCCACCTGCCCGGAGCCGGGTCAGCGGTGCGATTGGAGCCGCCCTCCCCGGTGGGAGGAGGACGTGCTGCCGGTGGCGCGGGCCTTCCACCGGGCGAACAGGACGGGCGAAGGCGCGGCGGACATGAAGGGCGCGTTGGATTTCGTCTTCGCCCGCGCGGGCCGCCCCGTGGGCGAGGATGCCCCGGCCTTCCAGGTGTTCGACGGCGAGCGGCTGGTGCCCCTGCCCGAGCACCTCAGGGCCCATCCACGGCCCGACCTGTTGAACCTCGCCGAGAGGATGGAGCAGCTCGGTGCGGGCCCCCAGGGGCACCGGGCCGGAGACGTGCTGCTGTTGACGCGCACGGGCCTGGAGCGCCCCATCTCCGAGCGCTTCTACTTCGCGGGCTACTACCACTCCTGGCATGGCAGCCCCAGCGCCCAGGACAGCCGCGTCACCTTCGTCGTCGCGCGGCGCGGCGAGGACGGGGCCCGGCTGCGGGCACGGGTGGAGCCCGTGGTGGGGCCAAGGCCTTCCCTGCTCCACGTCACGCCGCTGGTGCGTGAGCTGCTCGGGACGCGCTGAGCGCTCCCCCTGGCAGGCGGGACGTCCAGAGGCCGACGATCCATGCGGAAGCCGTGGGCCGGGCCGGCCTCTCAGGCCCAGACTCGGGGTGAATGCGACCGCCCAGGCTCCAGACCTCCCGGCGCTCCCCGCGCCGCCGCCCTCGGGGAAAGCTCCGTCCCGGACGAGCGGCGCCACGCCGCGCCGCGGCACCCGTGCAACAGGCCCGCTTCCGGCTGCGCGCCTTCCGCAAGGCTTCGCTCATCGCGGTGGCGCTGACGAGCCTGCTGCTGCTGGTGGTGGGCCCCGCCGAGGAGGCGCTGGCGCAGGATGCCGGAGTCACCGCCACGGAGGACACGCCCCCCGCGGAGCCGCAGCGCCAGGTGCAACCCGAGGAGGTGGCGCGAGAGGCGGGTGCCGAGGCACAGCGGACGGCGCTGGGATTGCGCCAGGGCCTCCTCAATGCGCTTCCCAAGCTCACCGTGGTGCTGGGCACGTTGTTGCTCACCTGGTTGGTGGCGCGAGGGCTCCGGGCCCTGCTGCACCTGGCGCTGGGGCGTTGGGCGCGAGCGGATGCCAGCACGGCGCTGGTGAGCATCTGCGTATGGCTGCTGGGCACCGGCATCGCGGTGAGCGTGCTGGCGGGGGACCTTCGCGCGATGCTGGGCTCGGTGGGCCTGGTGGGCCTCGCGCTCTCCTGGGCCCTCCAGACGCCCATCGAGAGCTTCACCGGCTGGCTGCTCAACTCCTTCCAGGGCTACTACCGGGTAGGGGACCGCGTCCAGGTGGGGGACGTCTTCGGAGACGTCTACGCCATCGACTTCCTCTCCACCACGGTATGGGAGCTGGGCAGCCCGGATCGCCCCGGCGCGGTGCACGCCGAGCAGCCCACGGGGCGGCTCATCACCTTTCCCAACAACGAGGTGCTGACGGGCACCATCGTCAACCTCACCCGGGATTTCCCCTATGTCTGGGACGAGCTCCTCGTGCCGGTGGCCAACGAGTCGGACCTGCGCTACGCGATGGAGCTGCTGCGGCAGCTGGCCACCGAGCTGCTGGGAGAGGACATGGCCGGCCCCGCCCGCCAGTACGAGACGCTGCTGCGCGAGGCCCGGCTGGAGACGAGTGTGGCGGACAGGCCCGAGGTCTATGTCTCCCTCGCCGACGCGTGGACGAACGTCACCATCCGTTACCTCGTCCACGCGAGGCAGCGCCGCAAGTGGAAGAGCCTGCTGGCCGAGCGGGTGATGGTGGAGCTCTGCCAGCCGGTCCATGCGGGCCGCATCATCCCCGTACTGCCTCGCCAGCAGGTGCAGTTCCTCGGGGTGGACGGGCGGCCCACGGACGTGCCGGGGAGCCGGCGGGAGTGAGGCTACCGGGCGGTGGCGCCGCCACTTCGGGGCCGGGTGGGAAGGGTGAACAGGAACGTGGAGCCCTTCCCGCGCCCCTCGCTCCGCGCGCACAGGGTTCCCCCATGGCCCTCGATGATGGCCCGGCAGATGTACAGCCCCAGGCCCAGGCCGCGGATCTTCCGGGCCGCCGCGGTGCGCGCGTACGGCTCGAACACCTCGTCGAGCTCCTGGGGCTGGAGGCCGATTCCGTTGTCCGTCACCTGGACTCGGACGGTGCCCTCGGCCTCCGAGACCGTCACCGACACCACCCCTCCCTCCGGGCTGTACTTGATGCCGTTGCTCACCAGGTTCGTCAGCACCTGCGCGAGCCGCTCCGGATCCGCCTCGAGCTCGAATGACTCGGGCCCCTCGAGCACCAGCCGATGGGTGCTCGTGCCCTCCTGTTGCTCGTCGAGGATGCCCCGCACCAGCTTCATCAGATCATGCCGCTGATGGAAGAGGTTGAAGTGGCCGGCATCGAGCCTCGAGGCGTCCAGGAGGTCCGCCACGAGCCGCTCGATGCGCGTCGTCTGGTGGCTCAGCCGCGTGAGCGTCCTCTCCCGGGCCTCGGGCGACTGGCGCGAGGGATCGCGCAGCAGACGCGCGGCGAGCGAGAGCGGCGTGGTGAGGTTCTTCAGATCATGGGAGACGGACGCGATGAACGTCTCGCGCTGCTCCCGCTCCGCCTTCAGCTCGCTGGCCATGTGGTTGAAGGCCTCGGTGAGCTCGTCCAGCTCGTCGCCGGTGCCCAGGAGTGACGGTTCTATCGGAACCAACGCGCCGAGCTCGCCACGCCCGAGGGTGCGGGCATGCGCCACCACCCGCGACACCCTCCCGCTGAGATAGCCGGCCAGCGCCCAGGCACCCGCGAGGACCAGGAGGGAGATCGTCAAGAACGCCGCGAGTTGCAGCTGGCGAACCTGGCTCATGTCCTCGAACGCCTCCTGGTAGCCCCAGGTGACGCCGACGAGCCAGCCGTGCTGCGGCGTGGGAGTCAACGCGGCGATCCGATGGTCATCGCGAAACAGCCCCCTGAACTCCGTCGTGAGCACCGGGTCTCCGGCGAGGGCCTCCTGGATTTCCTTCCACTGGGAGATCTCCCGCTCCTCCCAGGTGGCCTCCAGGCGCGAGGTGTGGAAGACGAGCCGCCCGTGAGGATCGACGACGAAGAGGGCCTGCCCGGGCCGCAGGCCAATCTCGAGCATCCTCCGCGCGAGCTGGTCGAGCCGCAGGCTCACGGTGACGACGCCCCGGGCCTGCTTGTTGCCATCGAGTACCGGAGCGGCGACCACCACGACGGGGCGCTTCACCGTCCTGCCAATGAGGAGCTCCGAGACCACCGCCTCCTTCGTCTCGATGGCTTCCTGGAAATAGGGGCGGTCCGAGATGTCGAGCCCCTCGGGCCCGGGAGTGGCGGACGCGACCGGACGTCCGGAGGCGTCGAATACGGCCAGATTGACCAGGTCGGTGCGCTCGCGTGCGAGGCGGGTGATGAAGTCCTGGAGTTCGCCCGGCCGCAGCGCATGGCTGGCGGACTCGGCGGAGACCGCCTGCGCCAGCCTGATCATCTCCTGGAGCGACGCATCGATGAGGAGCCCCGACGTCGTGGCGGTCTGGAGCATGCCGTTCAGGAGGGAGGTCCGGCGCATCTCGTAGTTCTCCTCGAGCCCGAACAGCAGCAACCCGAGGAGTGGCAGCAGGACCAGGGATACTCCGAGCATCAACTTGGCGCGCAACCGGATACGGAGCATCCAATGGATGTACTACCAAGGGAGGCCTGCTGCCAGCCACTCACGGAAGGTGTGCGCCGCCCCGATGCCGTTGGCGCCGGGGCGGTGCGAGGAGACATCCGCTAGTCGCGCTGGCGCGTGATGCGGTCGGCCACCAGGAAGTGCTTCGTCCCCTCGAATTCCACTTCGAGCTCGGGGTCGAGGTCCCATCCCAGCTCGCGCTCCAGCTCGACGAGCGGAACCGAGCGCACGGTACCCGACACCACGATGTCCGCATCCTCGCGCAGCCGCTGGGCGTCCACCCCCTTGGCATTGGGCGGCACGATGACGGCGATCTCATCATTGAAGAGGCCACCGCTCTCCAGCACGAAGGAGCGTGCGTCGAGCCACTCCTCGATCTCCCCCGCGACCGAGACCTGCTTCCCCGAGTGCTGCGCGATGTTGTCGTTGAGCTGCTCGACGTTCATGGGGCTCGCCTGGGTGGCTGCCGCCGGGGACTTCTGGCCAGCGCTCCTGGCCTGCTGACCCTTGGCGCCCTGGTCGGCGGCCATGGACAGCGCGGGAACAACCAGGAGACCCGCGGCCAGAACGAAACGTCGCGCCTGCTTCCTCATGATACGTGGCATCGTCATCGTCATCCCCCATTGTCTGGAATTAAAACAGAACATGAGGGCAGGACCTCCTTCGCGCAAGACGGGAGTCTGGGGGCGGGCGGCCAGCCCATCCCTGGCGGGTGCGCTTCCCTGTCGGCATCTCCTGGAACCTCGACCTGCCGAGCGAGCGGCCCACTCCCTCATCCCTGAGTCGTGTCCAGGATTGGGGCGACGATGAAGCTGAAGCTCACAGGGATGGCCGAGCGCCTCGGCATGAGTTACTGGCTGCTCCCCGCGCTATGCGTGGCAGCGGCCATCGGCATTTCGTTCGCGGTCCAGGAGCTCGATGCTCGACTGCCGCAGGATCGTCACGCCTGGTACCTCTTTCGCGGAGGCCCCGAGGGCGCGCGCTCGGTGCTCTCCGCGGTGTCGTCCTCGATGATGACGTTCGCCGGCCTCGTCTTCTCCGTCACCATCCTCGTGCTCCAACAGGCCAGCAACCAGTTCTCACCCCGGGTCCTGCGCACCTTCCTCAGGGACCGGCAGAGCCAGCTCTCCCTGGGCATCTTCGTGAGTACGTTCGTCTACGCCCTGCTGGCGCTGCGCAGCATCCGGGGCACGTCGGAGGGCATCGAGCGCCACGTGCCGTCGTTGTCCGTCTGGCTCGCGGTCGTGCTCGCCGTGCTCTGCGTGGCGACCTTCATCTTCTACATCCACCACGTGGCCCAATCCATCCGCGCCGTGGTCATCCTCTCCCGCATCCGTGACGAGACGTGCCTCTGCCTGGAGCGGATGTACCCGGAGGGCGTGGGCGAGGACACGGAGGATTCTCATGCCGAGAGGCCCGAGGGGCACCCCTCGCTCCTCGTGACGTACCCCGGTTCGTCCGGAGTGCTCGTCACCGTGGACCAGGAGCGGCTCTTCGCGTGCGCCCGGGAGGCTGGCGTCACCGTCGCCCTGGTGCCTCTGGTGGGAGACTTCATCCCCCATGGGAGTATGCTCTTCGAGGTCTGGGGAGAGGCCTCGGAGCTCGATGTGGAGGCCCTGCTGGAGTCGCTCAACATCGGCCCGGAGCGGACCCTCCAGCAGGACACCGCCTTTGGTTTCCGCCAGCTCGTCGACATCGCCGAGCGCGCCCTCTCCCCCGGAACCAACGACCCCACCACGGCCATCCAGGCGATCGATCAATTGCATGATCTGCTGCGGCGACTGGTGGGCCGGCGCTTTCCCTCCGCCGCGCGTAAGGACGAGGAGGGCACGTTGCGGCTCATCTGCCCGCGTCCGGACTGGAGCTCCTACGTGCGGCTCGCGGTGGACGAGGTGCGCAAGTACGGCGAGGGCTCCTTCCAGGTCGCTCAGCGCCTGCGCTTCCTGCTGGAGGATCTCCTACGGGTCGCCCCCATCTTCCGGCGTGACGAGCTGGAGCGGCAGCTCTCGCTGCTGGAGGCCAGCGTCGAGCGTGCCTTCCCGGAC
Organism: Archangium violaceum; assembly: GCF_016859125.1. Lineage (NCBI taxonomy): Bacteria > Pseudomonadati > Myxococcota > Myxococcia > Myxococcales > Archangiaceae > Archangium > Archangium violaceum. The sequence continues at coordinate 7,385,075 of NZ_CP069338.1, forward strand.
GAACGAGAAGCCGCCATGGCCCATCGCGCCAACCCGCAGGGGCACGGCCCCCATTGAGCCAGCCCCTCGGGCGCTGGTCACAGGAGGAAGCGCATGTTCTTCGATAACTGGCGGGGATTGGGCCGGGTGGCGCTCGTGGGCGTATGTGCCTACGTGGCGCTGGTGCTCATGCTGCGCCTGTCGGGCAATCGCACCCTCTCCAAGCTCAATGCCTTCGACTTCGTGGTGACGGTGGCGCTGGGCTCGACGCTGGCCACGATCCTCCTGTCCAAGGACGTGTCACTGGCGGAGGGGCTGCTGGCCTTCGCGGTGCTCATCGGGCTCCAGTTCCTCGTCACCTGGACCTCGGTGCGCGTGTCCTGGTTCAACCAGCTGGTGAAGTCCGAGCCCGTGCTGCTGTTCCACCAGGGACGCTTTCTCCCCCGGTCCATGCGCCGGGCGCGGGTCGTCGAGCAGGAGGTGCTGGCCGTGCTGAGAGAGCAGGGGGTGGCGCGGCTCGACACCGTCGAGGCCGTCGTGCTCGAGACGGACGGCTCGATGTCCATCCTGCGCCGGCCCGACGAGCCACTCGAGACCCTTTCCAATGTACGGGTGCCAGGCCCCGAGGAGAGACCCCTGACCTGAGGGCGGCGGTTTCGTCCGGGGACAGACGGTTCTTGATGGTTTCCGGATAGGAGTCGTGGGAGTTCCGGCCTCAAGTGTGGGGCTCTCATCACGTGCGTGCTGGATTCGTTGCCTCTCGTGGCTCACGGGCCATTCTGTGGTTGCGGTCCCGCCGCGTCGCGCTCCATGACCCTGCTCGTTCTCCTCCTCATCGGCTTCGCCGCCGCTCCCCTGGCGCCCCTGGTTGTCCGCGTGAGCCGGAGAGGGTCGGGCCTTGTCCTGGGCCTGGTGCCCCTGGGCCTCACGGTGGGACTCGCCACGCTCGTGCCGGCCGCCCTCTCGGACACGCCGCCTGGCATCCATGTCCCCTGGGTGCCCGAACTGGGCATCGCGCTCACCCTGCGCGCGGACGGCTTGAGCATGCTCATGGCCCTCCTCATCACCGGGCTGGGCACCCTCATCGTCGTCTACGCGGGGGACTACCTGAAGGAGCACCCCCGGCTGGGCGGCTTCCAGGGCTGGCTCCTGCTCTTCATGGCCTCGATGCTGGGCCTCGTTCTCGCCGACAACACCCTGTTCTTCTTCGTCTGCTGGGAGCTCACCACCCTCAGCTCCTTCTTCCTCGTCGGCTTCCAGAGCGAGGAAGAGGAGGCGCGCGAGGCGGCGCTGCGCGCCCTGCTGGTGACGTTCCTCGGAGGCCAGGCGCTGCTGCTGGGGCTGCTGCTGATGGGGTGGCGGGGTGGGACGAGCACCCTCTCGGAGCTGCACGCGGCCGGGCCCGCCCTGCGCGAGGGCCCGCTGGCCTTGCCCCTCCTGCTGCTGGTGCTCGGCGGAGCCTTCACCAAGTCCGCCCAGGTGCCCTTCCACTTCTGGTTGCCCGGGGCGATGGCGGCGCCCACTCCCGCCAGCGCCTACCTGCACGCGGCCACCATGGTGAAGGCCGGCATCTACCTCCTGGCGCGCCTGTCTCCGGTGCTCGGCGGCACTCCCGTCTGGCGGGGCACGCTGGTGGCCGTGGGGCTGGTGACCATGGTGGGCGGAGCGCTGCTCTCCTTCGGCCACACGGACATGAAGCGGGTGCTGGCCTACGCCACGGTGAGCGTGCTGGGCACGCTGGTGCTGCTGCTGGGGTTGGGCACGGCCGAGGCGGCCCAGGCCATGGTGGCGTACCTCGCGGCGCATGCCTTCTACAAGGGAGCCCTCTTCTTGATGGCGGGAGCGGTGGACCACGAGACGGGCACGCGCGAGCTGCCGCGGCTCGGTGGGTTGTGGAAGGTGCTGCCCTTCACCGGCACCGCCGCGGGGCTGGCGGCGCTGTCCATGGCGGGGGTGATTCCCCTCTTCGGCTTCATCGGCAAGGAGCTCATCTACGAGGCCTCCCTGCACACGCCGGGGGGCTGGGGGTTGGCGCTGGGGGTCGCGGTGGGCTTCGTGTTGTTGGTGGGCACGGCGCTGCGCGTGGGCGTGCGCCCCTTCCTGGGCGAGCGGCGCGAACTGGAGCACGCGGTGCACGAGGCGGGACCCGCCCTGTGGGGACCGGCGCTGCTGTTGGCGGCGGGTGGGCTGGTGCTGGGACTCGTACCGGGGTGGATCGAGCCGCTGCTGGCCGGGGCCGCGCGTTCCATCGCCGGACCGGAGGCTGGACACCTGAAGCTGGCGCTGTGGCACGGGCTGACGCCGGCGCTGGGGTTGAGTGCCGCCAGCCTCGCGCTCGGGGCCGCCGCCTTCGCCCTGCGGGACCCGCTGCGGCACACGCTGGTGGCGCTGCGTCTCGGGCACTGGGGGCCGGAGCGGCTGTATGCGTTGTCCCTCTCCGGGCTGAAGAGGTTGGCGGACGTCCAGACGCGGGTGCTGCAGAGCGGCTCTCTGCACCGCTACCTCTCCGTCACCGTGCTCGCCCTGGTGGGGCTGCTCGCCCTGCCGATCGTCTTCCGTCTGGGCCTTCCCGAGCGCGCGCCAGGAGACCTGCGCGTCCACGAGGCGGTGGTGCTGGTGCTGATGGGGGTGACGGCCCTCGTGGCCGTGCGGACGAAATCCGTGCTCACCGCCCTCATGGTGCTGGGTGTGCTGGGGCTGGGAGAGGCCATGGTGTACGTGCTGCTGGGGGCGCCGGATCTGGCGCTCACGCAGGTGGTGGTGCAGACGCTCACCGTCATCCTCTTCGCGCTCGTCTTCTCGCGCTTCCCCGTGCGGCCCCACGGTGGGCGCTCGCACCTGCGCGACGCGCTCCTCTCCCTGGCGGCCGGCGGCCTCATCTCCTGGGCCCTGTTGCACACCACCACGCAGCCCCGCCACACGCGGCTGGCCGAGGCCTATACCGCCCTCAGTCCCACAGAGGCCCATGGGCTGAACATCGTCAACGTCATCCTCGTGGATTTCCGGGCACTCGACACGTTGGGAGAGGTCACCGTGTTGGCCACCGCCAGCCTCGGGGTGGTGCTCCTCTTCCGGACACGTCGGCAAAGGAGGCGGGTATGAACCCGGTGGTGTTGCGCACGGTGGCGCGGATGATGACGCCCGTGCTGCTGCTGCTCTCCCTGGTGCTGCTGGTGCGCGGGCACAACGCGCCGGGCGGCGGCTTCGTGGGCGGGCTGATGACGGCCTCCGCCCTCATCCTCTACCTCATCGCCTACGACGTGGAGACGGTGCGCCGGCTGGTGCGGGTGTCACCGGTGGCGCTGCTGGCGCTGGGGCTGCTGGTGTCGCTGGGCAGCGGCCTGCTGCCGATGGCCCAGGGCAGGCCCTTCCTCACCGGGCTGTGGACACAAGTGCCCGCGCCCTGGGGACACCGCGTCAAGCTGGGCACTCCGCTGCTCTTCGACCTGGGGGTGTACCTGGTGGTGGTGGGCGCGACACTCGGCTTCATCCTCGCCATCGAGGAAGGGGAGGAAGTGGAGTCGGAAGAGGATCACGAGCGGGGGGAGGCCTGACATGGAGACGGGGCTCATCCTGGTCACCGGCGTGCTCTACGCGGCCGCCATCTACTCGCTGCTGCGCCGCAGCCTCGTCCGGCTGGCGCTGGGGTTGGTGTTGCTCGGACATGCCACCAACCTCACCCTCTTCGTCGCCAACGGGGTGTCGCGGGCCCTGCCTCCCTTGTTGCCCGAGGATGGGACGCCCCTGGCCGGCCCGCTGTCGGACCCGCTGCCCCAGGCCTTCATCCTCACCGCCATCGTCATCAACTTCGGAATGCTGGCGCTGCTGCTGGGGGTGGTGCACCGCACCGAGCGCGAGGTGGGCCGCGACGACATCGAGGCGCTGCGCACCGAGGACCCCTCCCACGAGTCCCCCGAGACATGAACACGCTCCTCATCCTACCCCTGCTGATCCCCGCGCTCGCCGCGGCGCTCGGCCTGTTGCTGCCGCGACGGGTCTGGCCCCGCCGCGCACTGGCGCTGGTGGCCACGAGTGCCCTCACGGCGGGGGCCGCGTGGCTGCTGTGGGAGGTGTGGCATGGCGGCGTGCTGGTGCTGCGAGTGGGGGGCTGGGAGGCGCCGGTGGGCATCACCCTGGCGGCGGATCTGCTCGGCGCGCTGATGGTGTTGCTCACGGGGGTGATGGGGGTGGCGGGCGTGGTGTACGGGGCGGGGACGCTGGAGCCGCGGCTGGAGGCCGGGGCGTTCCACCCGCTGCTGCTGGTGATGCTCACCGGGGTGTGCGGCGGCTTCCTCACCGCGGACCTCTTCAACCTCTTCGTCTGGTTCGAGGTGATGCTCGTCGCCTCCTTCGTGCTGCTGACGCTGGAGGCGGGGAGGGCGCGATTGGAGGCGTGCCTCAAGTACATGATGCTCAGCCTGTTGGGCTCGGCCCTCTTCCTCACCGCCCTGGCGCTGCTCTACGCGGTGGGAGGCTCGTTGAACATGGCGGACCTGGCGCGGCGGCTGCCCGGCACGTCCCAGCCGGCGCTCGCCACCGCGGCGGCCATGCTGCTCATCGTCGTCTTCGGGCTGAAGGCGGCCACCTTCCCCTTCTTCTTCTGGCTGCCCGCCTCGTACCACACGCCCCCGGTGGTGGTGACGACGCTCTTCTCCGCGCTCCTCACCAAGGTGGGTGTCTACGCGCTCTTCCGCACCTTCACCTTGCTCTTCACGGGAGACCCGGGCCTCACCCACCGGGTGCTGCTGTGGATGGCGCTGCTGAGCATGGTGACGGGCGTGCTGGGCGCGGTGGCCCAGTACGACTTCCGCCGGCTGCTCTCCTTCCACATCATCAGCCAGATCGGATATCTGCTGGTGGGGCTGGCGCTGTTCTCCCGGGTGGCGCTGGCGGCGTCCATCGCATACTGGGTGCACTACGTCTTCGCCAAGTCGGCGCTCTTCTTCGTCACCGGGGCCACCGAGCGGGTGACGGGCACGCAGGACCTGGCGAGGATGGGCGGCCTGGCGCGCAGCCACCCGGTGCTGGCCGGGCTCTTCCTGGTGCCGGCGCTGTCGCTGGCGGGGGTGCCGCCGCTGTCGGGCTTCTTCGCGAAGATGGCGCTCTTGCGCGCGGCCCTGCGGGAGGAGGCGTGGTGGGTGGCGGGCGTGGGCGCCGCGGTGGGCCTGCTCACGCTCTTCTCGATGATGAAGGTGTGGCGCGAGGCCTTCTGGAAGCAGCCGCCCCACGAGGCACGGGGGAGCACAGGCCCGGCGGCGCTGCTGGGGCCGTGCGTGGTGCTGGCGCTGCTGATGGTGGCGCTCGGGCTGGGCGCGCGTCCGCTCTACCTGCTGGCCGACGCGGCGGCGGCGCAGTTGCTCGAGCCGAGCGCGTACATCCACGCCGTCCTCGGAGGTGACACGTGAGTACCTTCCTGTGGAACGTGGTGCTGGCCTTCCTCTGGGCCTCGGTCATGGACGAGGTCACCCTCACCAACCTGGCCATCGGCTTCGTGCTGGGTCTGGTGCTGCTGTCCTTCGTCACACCCCACCCGGGCGCCTCGCCCTACGCCCTCAAGCTGCTCTACCTCGTCCGGCTGGTGGCCATCGTCTTCTGGGACGTGATGGTGGCCAACCTGCGCATCGCCCATGAAATCCTCACCCCCACCATGCATAACTTTCCGGCCGTCTACGCCTACGAGATGGAGGCGCGCACGGACGCGGAGGTGACGCTGCTGGCGCTCCTCATCACCTTCACTCCGGGGACGCTGATGCTGGATGCCTCGGAGGATGGGCGCGTGCTGTACGTGCACATGATGTTCTCCACTCCCCGGGAGGAGTTCATCCGCTCCTTGCGCGAGCGGTTGGAGCGCCCGCTCTTGCAGGTGCTGCGATGAGTGGCTGGTTCGAAGCGCTCCTGCGGATCGTGCTGGCGGTGCTGGCGTTGTCGGTGTTGCTCTCGCTGTACCGGCTCCTGCGCGGGCCGTCGCTGCCGGACCGGGCGGTGGCGTTGGACCTCATCGCGTTGCAACTCACGGGCGCCATCGTCGTGTACGCGGTGCTGACCCACGAGCCGGTGCTGATGGACGCGGCGCTGGTGCTGGCCATCATCAGCTCGCTGGGCACCATCGCCATCGCCCGCTACCTCTTCAGCGGCAAGGAGGGAGAGCAGTGAGGGAGCTCATCGCCGCGATCTTCCTGGTGTTCGGCGCGGCCTTCATGCTGCTGGCGGGGCTGGGAATGGTACGTCTGCCGGACCTCTTCCTGCGCCTGCAGGCGGCGGCCAAGGCGGCAACGTTCGGCGTCGGGGGGCTGCTGTGCGCGGCCGCGGTGGCGCTGTGGAGCCTGAGCGTGGTGGCGCGAGTGCTGCTGACGCTCATCTTCATCTTCGCCATCACCCCCGTGGCGGCCCAGCTCATCGCCCGCGCCGCGTTCCGCGCCGGCGTGCCCCTGTGGGAGCGGACGCGGGAGAACGACCTGGAGAAGGGGCGCTCCCCCCCAGGTCCGCGCAAGCCCCGGCGCGGCTCCTTCCCCGATGACGCGTGAGGGCCCCACCCACCTTCCCGGTGGTTCCTCATGAGGGAGTCGAGTCTGGCGCTTGCCTCGTGACAGGCAGCTTCGCGTAGAACGTCGAGCCTCGTCCCGGTTCGCTCTCGACGTCCAGCGCGCCGCCGTGTGCCGCCAGGATCTTCCGCGCGACCGCCAGTCCGAGCCCCACGCCTGGAATGGTGCCTCGGGTGGAGGAGCCCCGGCGGAAGGGCTCGAAGATGCTCTCCTTTTCCGAGGGAGGGATACCCACCCCCGAGTCCGTCACCGCGACGCAGTAGCCGTCCTCCGCCGGCACGACGCGGATGCGCACCGGCCCCCCTTCGGGCGAGTACTTGATGGCATTGCTCAGCAGGTTGTTGAGTACCTGGGAGATGCGCGTCGCATCACAGCACAGGGGGATTGGCTGGTCGGGCACCTGGAGCTCGAGGACATGCCGGGAGGACATGGGCCGGTGGAGCTCCACGGCCTCGCGCACCAGTTCGCTCAGGTCGTGCTCCCCCAGGTGGAGCTTCAATTGGCCGGCCTCGATGCGGGTCGTATCGAGCAGGTCGTCCACCATCCGCCCCAGCCGCTCCACCTGCCGCTCGACCATGGCGAGGCGCTGCTGTGCCCGCTCGGGTGGAATCCGCCCCGACTCCGCTCCGCTCGCGGCCAGCTTCAGGGCCTGGAGGGGGTTGCGCAGATCATGGGCCACCCCCGCCAGGAAGGACACCTGTGCCTCCCGCTGGCGCTCCAGACGGCTGACCATTTCATTGAAGGCACGGGCGATGTCACGCAGCTCCGCCGCCCCGATCTCGGGCGCCGGCGTCCATGAAGTTCCGAGCCGGAAGCTCACGAGGGCCTTCTGGATGGCGGCCACCGGACGATAGACGAAGCGCCGCTCGGCCCAGAGGACGGCTCCAATGCCCGAGAGCAGTCCCAGGACCGCGACGAGGCCGAGGATGTTGGCCCGCCGGTTCCAGGTCTGGGCCTCTTCCATGCGCTCGCGCGCATCGGTGACGTTGAGGTCCACGAGGCGCTTGGTCCGCTCCACGATGTCCCGGAGAGGCTCGGCCTTGGGTGCTCTGGGTTGGGAGGGCGCCTCCAGTCCGGTCCGCACCCAGGTGAAATACACCTCGACCTCTCGTCGCAGCTCTTCCAGGAGCTGCGCCTCGTGCGCTCCGCCCACGTGGCCACGCGCCTGCTCCAACCAGAAGCGGGCCTGGGCCTCGGCCTCCTTCATCGCGCGCAGGTGCTCGGCGGCACCCGTCACTTCCAGGAGCCGCCGCTCCCGGCCGTGCCGCAGGAGCGCGATCTCCAGTTCCGCCGCCGCACGAACGCTCTCGCTCGCCTGCCACAGGTACACGCTGTCACGCTTCATCCAGGTGGTCACGGCGATGAGCGCGCCCGCGGTGACGAGTGTCACCAGCCCCAGGAGTATGGCACTTCCGGCACGTTGTCCTCGCAGGCTTGGCGTCATCACTCCCTCTGCCCCTCCTCGGGCTGTCACCCCACGGTGGGAGGTCACCGCGTCGAGCCCCGCAGGCAAGGGGGACTTCTTACCCGAGGGAGGCTTCCCCGTGCGCATACCCTCCGAGCAATCCCACCTTTCGCGGAGGGCAAGCGGCCATGGCACCCTGGCAAAGCGCCACAGCCTACATGGCGCTGTGCGAGGCTGCCCCGGCATTGCTGGCCGGCCCTCGCCCGGGAACGATTGGCACTGGACTTGCGTTGCCCCCATCGCCGGATTCCGACGGGGGCTCTTCCATGCGACCCGGGTGACCGGCCGACCGAGTAGGGGGCGCTCAGCCTGGCTGTGCGCGCCTGCCATGCCGAGCCCGCCACCCTCCCATGCATCGACCCTTCTTGCCCCTGCTCCTTCTGCTCTCGGCCCTGGCCAGCGTCGCCGGAGGGGCCGTCTGGTTCATCCAGCGCGATCGGCAGGCGCTGGTCGAGCAGTTCGGGCGCGAGCGGTACACCCAGCTCGAGGAGGCCACACGCGGAGTCTCCGAGGCGCTCGATGACCTGGGCGATGACCTGCGGTTCGCGGGGGAGCTGCTCGCCCAGCCCGGCTCCACCGAGGAGCATCGCCGCGAGCTCCGAGCCCTGCTGGAGGCCGTGGGCCAGTACAGGGCCATTGCCGTCTACGGGCCGGATGGCGCGGAGCAATTCTCCCTGGTGGACCGCCGGGCGCAGCTCATGCCGCGCGAGGCCTCACATGCCACCGCGCTGGCGGACACGGCGCGCCAGGCGCTCGAGGCGCCGTGGGGGCGCATCGTCCCTTCGCCCCCTGTCGCGGATGGCTCCTCGCGGTGGATGCGGGTCTTCGCCACCTCTCTTCCCGCCGATGCTCCAGGAGGCGGAGGCGCCGTGGCCATCCTGGTGGATACCGAACCCTTCTTCGCGCCCTTGCGCCTGGTGACAGCGGATGAGGACTCCCGGCTGCTGCTGCTCGGGTTCCATGGGCGCCCCTCTCCCCTGAGCGATCCGGAGGTCGCCACCTGGTACCAACGTCTGGGGCAGGGCGCGGGCAAGCTCGTGCCGGGTCTACAGGCCCTGGTCGCACGCATGCGCGGAGGGGAATCCGGAACGCTCATGCTCGACGAGAGGCAGGCCCATCGCCTCGGCCTGGGGTCGGCGGACGTGGTGGCCACCTTCATGCCCATCCGCATGCACAACGAAGCGTCCTGGTCGGTGGCCACGCTCTCCTCCACGCTGGCGCTGCGCGCTCACGAGCGGCTCCTGGTGCTGCGCCTGTCGCTCGCGGCGCTCCTGGTGGCCGTCTTCCTCGTCACCTTCGGGGCCTACGTCGTGCTCGCCAACCGCCGCGCCGTGGCGCTGCGCGAGAGCCGCCGCCATGCCGAGCGCCTGGCGCACCTGCATGAGAAGACCCAGAAGATCCTGGACCACATCCCCACGGGTGTCCTCGCGCTGAGCGCGGATGACCGCATCAGCGCCGTGAATCAGGCCCTCCGCGCCCGCCTGCCCTCCAGCGCCCTCGGAGGCACGCTCACCGAGGCGTTCCCCTCCGCGCCCGAGTCCGTGGTGCAACGGCTCGGCGAGCTGGTGACGGCCACGCGCGAGGACGGACGTGTGCGGAGCCTGCACGGAGAGGTGCTCATCCTCTTCGGAGAGAAGGGCCAGTACAACGTTCACGCCGTCCCGCTGGAGCACGGCGACGAAGAGGTGCGCACGCTGCTGGTGCTCGAGGACCTGAGCAACGTGCGCATGCTGGAGGACCAACTGCTGCGAGCCGAGAAGCTCGCCACGGTGGGCGTCCTCGCCGCGGGCGTGGCACACGAGATTGGTACGCCCCTGGGCATCATCCGGGGCCGCGCCGAGTACATGCGTGGGAAGCTGGGAGGCGCGGAGCACCCGCACGGCCGTGGCCTCAGCGCCATCATCGACCAGATCGACCGGGTGAGCCGAACCATCCGGCAGCTGCTCGACTTCTCGCGCATCCAGCCCGCGGAAGCACGTGCGGTCCTCCTGGGCCCTCTCGTGCTCGGTCTACGGGAGTTGATGCACATCGAGGCGGAGCGCAGGCGCGTCCGGCTCCACGTCGAGGTACCCGAGCACCTGCCGGCGCTCGCGGCCGACGCCGACCAGCTCCAGCAGGTGCTCCTCAACCTCGTCCTCAATGCCTGTGACGCATGCAGCGCCGGAGGCCACGTGCACCTGCGCGCCTCTCAGGCTCCTGAAGATGCTCCCGAGGCCCAGGGGATGCTCGAGCTGCGTGTCGAGGATGACGGCTGCGGCATCGCCCCGGAGCATCTGCACCAGATCTTCGATCCCTTCTTCACCACCAAGAAGCGAGGCCAGGGCACGGGCCTGGGCCTGACCATGGTGGCGCAGATCGTCCGCAACCACGGTGGCCGTGTGGAGATTGACAGCGAGCCGGGCCGAGGCACCTGCGTCACGGTGCGGTGGCCGGTGGCCGGTGCTCGTTGGGAGGAACAACATGCCGTCTAGCGCTCGAATCCTCGTGGTGGATGACCACGTGGAGATGGGAGAAATGCTGAAGGAGCCGCTCGCGGATGCCGGCTACATCGTGGATGTGGCGGGCAGCGGCGCGGAGGCCATCGCCCAGCTGCGTGCCCGTCTCTACGACGTCGTGCTGTGCGACCTGCGCATGAAGGAGGTCGACGGGCTGGATGTGCTCGCGGCGGCGCTGAAGATGGACCCCGGGCTCCCGGTGCTGCTGATGACTGCCTTTGGCGCGGTGGAGAGCGCGGTGGAGGCCATGAAGCGCGGCGCCTACCACTACCTCACCAAGCCCTTCCGCCTGGATGAGGTGCTGCTCCATGTCGAGCGCGCGTTGGAGGGGCGGCGCCTGCGCGCCGAGCACCAGAACCTCAAGCGCCAGGCGGTCGACCGCGGTGCCCTGGGCTCGCTGATCGGCCGGAGCGCGCCCATGCGGACCCTCTACGAGCTCGTCGAGCGGGTGGCTCATTCGGATGCACCGGTGCTGGTGCGCGGCGAGAGCGGGAGCGGAAAGGAGCTGGTGGCCCGGGCACTCCATTCGGAGGGGCTCCGGCGGCAGGGCCCCTTCGTGGCGGTCAACTGCACCGCGCTGCCCCATGCCCTGCTGGAGAGCGAGCTCTTCGGCCATGTGAAGGGCGCCTTCACCGGCGCCACCACGGCGCGCCGTGGCCTGTTCGTCGAGGCCGACGGCGGTACGCTGTTCCTCGATGAGATAGGGGACATGCCTCCCGAGCTCCAGGCGAAGCTCCTGCGGGTGCTCGAGGATGGAGAGGTGCGGGCCGTCGGAGCGGATGGAGCGCGTGACGTGGATGTGCGCATCGTCGCGGCCACGCACCAGGACCTGGAGGCGCGGGTGAAGGAGGGCCGCTTCCGGGCGGACCTCTTCTACCGCCTCAATGTCGTGTCACTCCGGATTCCCCCGTTGCGCGAGCGCAGGGAGGACATTCCGATGTTGGTCGAGCACTTCGTGGCCCAGGCCCGTGCGCGAAACACACGCTCTCCCGTCACCTCGCTGGCTCCGGAAGTGCTGGCGGAGCTGGTGCGCATGCCGTGGCCCGGGAACGTGCGCGAGTTGGAGAACCTCGTCGAACGCCTCGTGGTGCTTGGCGGCCAGCCCTCCGTGGATCTCTCCCTCCTGCGCCTGCACGCCTCCTCGGGCACCCAGGACGCGCATCCGCTGGCGGCGGCGCAGGAGCAGGTGGTGCCGCTCCGGCAATTGGAGAGCGACTACATCGCCTGGGTGGTTGCTCGTTGTGGAGGCAACAAGACACGTGCGGCGGAGTTGTTGGGGATTGATGTCTCCACCATCCACCGGAGACGCACGGACGGCGGCATTTCGCAACGCTAGGAAGCGCGCTTTGCCAGCCCGGAGGCCCTGACGCGCGCGGTTCCCAGAGGCGGCGAGAGCGGCATGGTGCTTGCTCATATGTCTGGGCATGAACCCTCACCACACCCTGCTGTCCCTTCTCCTGGCGCTCGGTCTCTCGGGCTGCGCGGCCAAATCCCTCTCCACCACTCCTACGCCCACCAGCGCGGCGCGGCCGGCCGCGACCACTCCGGAGGCCTCGACCGCCAACCGTGCCGAGGACTCCCGGTCCCACCCTGACGAAACGTCCGAGGCGCTCGAGGCCGCGCCCATCTACTTCACGCTCGACTCCGCCACCCTGACGCCCGAGGCCCAGGACAGGCTGGAGCGCCTCGCGCGTGCACTGCGCCAGCGTCCTGACTCCCGGGTGACGGTGTCGGGACATACGTGCGAGCTGGGGACCACCGAGTACAACCTGGCGCTGGGCCAGCGTCGCGCCGACATCATTCGGACCTACCTCGCTCGCCTGGGCGTCGAGCGCCAGCGCATCGCCGTGGTGTCGTACGGCGAGGAGCGTCCGGCGGAAGAGGAGAGCGTGGAGAAGAACCGCCGCGCCGAGTTCTCCTTCCGCCTGTCCGAGCAGGCCCAGGCCGGTGCGCGCTAACTCCGTTCTCGTGGCTCGAATCCCAGACAACTCCTCCGAGGAACCCTCATGACCACGCCTTCGCACGACCCGAACACGAATGTCCCCCTGCCTTCTCTCCGTGGGAGCTCCCGCGCCTCGCGAAGAACCCTCCTGGCCGCGGTCCTCCTGATCGCGCTCCTGGGAGGGACCGGCGGGTATCTGCTGCGGCGCCAGGCCTCGCCGCCCGCGGCCGGGCGCACCGAGCCCGTCGCACAGGCCGACACACGAGGCCCGGTGGTGACGCGGCCCGAGGTCCAGCTCTCGGGCACCGACCCGCGTGTGCGCGAGCTCCTGCGCGGGCTCTCCGGTGACGCCGGGTTCCTCCGCTGGTTGTCCGCCGAGGACCTGGTCCGGCGCTTCGTCTCCGCGACGAGCGCGGTGGCCGAAGGGCAGAGTCCGCGTGAGCAGCTGTCCTTCATGGCTCCCACCGGTGGTTTCCAGGTCACCCGCCGAGCTGGCCGTACGGTGGTGGCGCCGGAGAGCTACGCCCGCTACGACGGCGTGACTCGCGCCCTGGTCTCGGTGAACACCCAGGGCGTGCAGCGGGTGTATCTGGAGCTCGAGCCCCTCCTCGATGCGGCGCATGCGGAGATTGCTCCCCCCGGGCGGACGCTCGAGCAGTCACTCACCCGGGCCATTGGCAGACTCACCAGCGTTCCGGTGCCCACCGGGGCGGTCGAGGTCTCCCCGAAGGGTGCCCTCTACGCCTATGCGGATCCCCGCCTCGAGGCGCTCAGCGGCGCGGAGAAGCACCTGTTGCGGATGGGGCCGGAGAACATGCGCAAGGTGCAGACGAAGCTCTCGGAGCTCGCCCACGCGCTGGGCCTGTCATTGCCCGAGCAGGCGAAGCAGCCCGCGCAGGTGAGTGGTCGGGCCTGGAGAAAGGAGTGAGCTCGAGGCTTCGGCGCACCCGGTGACCGGGGATGTCATGCTACGCTGCCTCACCTCGGAGGTAGCGTGCATGTGGCAGGCAACGGTGGAGCGTCCGGAGCAGGGGCGGCGGGCTTTCGAGCAACGGCGGCGGTTGTTGCTCCGGCGGCTCACGCGGGAGGGGGCGCGGGAGGAGTTCCTTCCGCGGGTGGGCGAGGTGGTGGGCGGCCTCACCCTGGAGGCACGGCTGGGGGCGGGCAGCTATGGCACCGTGTACCGGGCCCGGCGCGGCGACGACGTGTTCGCGGTGAAGCTGCTCTACCTGCCTCACGCGGGGCCGTGGGCGCAGCGGGAATTGGAGGTGCTGCTGCGGCTGCACCACGCGGGACTGGTGGGAGTGGACAGCCATGGCCACCATGGCCACTTCCCGGGCTTCGGGCCGCTCTTCCTCTACATCGTCACGGGCTACGTGCCCGGGCTGCCCCTGGACACCTGGGCCGAGCGCCACAACCCCACGGCCCTGGAGGTGGCGCGCGCGGTGCGGGTGCTGGCAGCGCAATTGGTGGTGGCACACTCGGTGGGGGTGGTGCACCGGGACGTCAAGAACGACAACGTGGTGGTGCGGGAGGGGGACGGCAGGCCCGTGCTGGTGGACTACGGCGTGGGCACCTTTCCGGGGGCGCTGAAGGTGACGGGAGGCTTCGTTCCGGGCACCACGCGCTACCGTGCCCCGGAAGCCTGGCGCTTCCGCCGCCAACGTCAGCGGGACACGCACTACGAGGCGAGTGTCCGTGACGATCTGTGGGCGCTGGGCGTCCTCTTCTATTGGCTGCTGACGGGCGTCTGGCCCTTCGACGGCAAGAGCGAGGAGGAGGTGGAGGACGCGGTGCTGCACTCCGAGCCCGTGGCGCCTCACGAGCGCAACCCGCGCGTGCCCCGGGCGCTCTCGGCCGTGTGCATGCGCATGCTGGAGAAGGCGCCCGAGGCGCGCTACCCGGACGCGAGGTCCGTGGGTGAGGCGTTGAGCGCGGTGCTGGCCGGAGCGGACGCGGGCTGGGCGGTGTCCCTGTGTGAGGAGTGGGCGCCGGACAACGCCACCACCCGGGAGCAGGAGAACGGGGACGTGGCGGTGAAGGTGGACCTGGAGCAATCCCTGGCGCGTCACCATCGGCTCTCGGCTCTCGAGCGTGAACGACCCCGGCGCGGCAGGCCCGCGACCACGGAGGCGGAGGTGCTGATGCCGTCGCCAGGGGTGGATGAGCCGCTCCCGGAGGAAGTGGAGGCGCGGGTTCCATCAGCCTCCGCGCCGCTCACGGAGGAGGGGGTGACACGCGCGGTCACTGCTCCCGTGCCGCCGCGAGCGCCGGTGGGTCCCTGGTTCGCGCGGGCGTGGCGGGACCGCACGCTGTCGCTGGGCGCGGTGGCCTTGCTCGCCGCCGCGCACCTGCACCCCGCGTTCGCTCCATCGCTGGTGGATGCTCCGCCAATCGGAGTGACTGCTGTTCCCATGGTGTCCGCGACACCCGTGTCCGTGGTGACCTGGGCCTTGTCAGGCCAGGAAGTGGCGCCTTCGTGGTGTCCGCTCGAAGGTGGAGGAGGCGCGGCGCCCGCGTGGGTCGCAACCTCCGCGCCCATCGCCTTCGCGATGCAACCCAAGGACAGCATGCGCGTGAAGAGTCAGGAGAAGAAGCAGCAGCGGGGTCCGGTGCGTAACGCCGTCACCCGTGTCCTGTGGTCCGCCGCCGTGGGCGCGGCCGTCGCCGGTTGTCCCGGTGCCCAGGTGCGTTCCAATCCCAAACCCGAGGCATGTCCGGCTGGGTCCCTGGAAGCCATGAAGCAGTTGGGCATCCGCCCCGGAGACGAGACCGGAGCGGAGTTCCCTGGCATCGGTGAAGCATCTTTCGTCACCGTGCGAGAGGGACCGGGAGCCCGGCTCTTGTTGGGAGAACCGTTGGGTCAGTTGGAGGCGGGCACGGTGCTGACGGGGACATTCCTCTTTGGCAAGGAGCGGGTGCAAGGCCGCTTCACCCAGGCTCGCAGGCCCGGCGGCGGGGACTCGATCCCTGTCTGTCTGGACGCGTGGAGCTGGGGATCCGATTATGGGCGGGGTCTCGTCCGAGAGCCCGATGAAGGAGCGGACACCGCGAAGGTACACGCCTACCCGCACGTCATGGCGGTGGAGCGCTTCGAGTAGAGATATTCAGGTCTGAGCGTGAGCGGTCCGGAGGGAATGGTGGCGGGGGCCAACGTCAGAGGTCCCTGTTATGTTCCACCACTCTGGAGGTTTCGTTTCGCATGCCTGCCTTATTCCTCTCTGTCGTCCCGCTGTTTGTTCTCCTGGCGGGCGTAGCTGCCGCGCAGCCATCCACCCCACCTGTCACGGCGGATGATGCGCGCCACACCGTTGTGCTGGGAGTGATGGGGCAGAGGGCTGTGCCCGAGTTGCGCATCAGTCCGGGCGTCCTCACCGCGTTGCTCTTTGGCTCTCCCTTGAAACTCGCGGGGGTGGAGCTCGAGGAGCAGGGACTCCTCGCTCGAATGACCGTGTTGGACGATGCACTCCTGCTCGTTCCTTCCAACTCACTCAACGCTGGCAGGATTCTGCGCTTGAAGGTGCGCTTCGTGGACGGAGTGGTCCCCGCGAGCGCGGACTTCCTGCTGGTGGTGGATCCCCTCCAGGCCGAGCATCAGGTGAACGTGGAGCTCCAGCAACCCATGGCGGACGCCTGCAAGCAGGCGGTCGAAGAGGAGCGCGCGAAAACCCAGGAGTGTCGGGCGGAACTGGAGTGGATGCGAAAGAGGCCGGATGGGCTCACCGGATTGATTGCCAATGGGCAATTGGCTGACAAGGGTGTTACCGCCCGGCGAGCGTTGCGAGAGAAGGACTTCACCCAGCGCCCAGGCGAGCCGATCCTGATAACCGAGACGATGAGCTATCGCGCCCGGGGCCTGGTGGCGGTGGAGTTGAAGGCGAAGAACTACTCCTCGCGACCCTGGGCCGCGGCGGGGGCGCAACTGGTGGGTGAGGGCGGTGTGCGGCTGAAGGTGCTGCGGGTATGGCCGTTGGAGCCCATCCCCCCTGGCTCGGAAAGGCGGCGCGTGGTGGTGGAAGCCGAGGCGGCAGAGACGGAGGCCCGGGGCCGCTTCGCACTGTTGCTCTGGCAGGACGGCGAGCCCCCGAGTGTTTCCGTGGAGGGCGTGACGTTTCCGTAGGGAGTGGTGGGCTTGCTGCCCCGCGCGACCTCGGCCCGCCCCTCAGTAGAGGATGCAGTCGAACTTCTCGACGACGGCTCGGAGCTCCTCGGGGGTTGTCTCGAAGCGCCTGGCAGCGGAAGGTGCGTAATAGGTCAAGGCCTTGGTGGACGACGGGTGGGTATGCAGGTTGTCCACTACGATGTCGCCAAAACTCCCCGGCCATTTGACACTGCGTAGTTCGGGGGCTCGGCCAATGGGGTCCAGGAAGGTAAAGCAGGGCCACTTGGGGAAGC
This sequence comes from Archangium violaceum, assembly GCF_016859125.1. Taxonomy (NCBI): domain Bacteria; kingdom Pseudomonadati; phylum Myxococcota; class Myxococcia; order Myxococcales; family Archangiaceae; genus Archangium; species Archangium violaceum. Next base: position 7,401,893 of record NZ_CP069338.1, read on the forward strand.
GCAGGGTGTTGATGTCGCAGCCGTGAACCCGACACCCTGCCAGCCGGGCCTCAGTGAAGTCGCAGTCCTCGATGGCGCCGTGCTGAAACCCCGGCAGGCTCATGTACTCGGGCCAGTGCCCGAAGTCGCACCCCGACAGCAGCCCCTTGAACCGACAGCCCTTCAGCGACGCCGCCAGCCATTGCTGGTGGTTCTTCAGCTCCTGCTTCACCTCGAAGGTGCAGTTGATGAAGCGCGCTCCATCGAAGAAGAGACGCCGGGCGGACACCTTCAGCACGAGGGTGCAGTTCTTCATCGTCAGGTTGGGTCCCAGGAAGTAGTGCGCCTCCTTGTCCATCAACTCCAGCCGCTCGTTTTCAATCTCCGTGTTCTCGAAGAGGACGTTACCGAACCGGTCCATGGCCACCGCCCCTTTTAGAAGGTGAGCATCCGGAAGAACTCGCTCGCCAAACGCCTGCCGTGCCGTGCCAGGTTCGACTCCGTTCCGGAGAGAATCTCGTACTTGCGGTTGTTCGTCAGATCAACCACGTCGACGCCCTGGTGATTGAACCGAAGGCGGCCTTTGAATTGTGCCTCCACCTTGGCGTGCACGAAACGCCCCCGGGCCTCGCGCTCCAGCAGCCGCGCCAGCCAGTACTCTCCCTTCTTCATGGCCTGCTCTATTGCGTCTTTCTCGTTTGGCGAGAGCCTGTGGGGTCCCCACTCGTTCGCGGCCTTGGTGACGGCCTCCTGGAGCATGTCGCCCACCTTGTCCTCGGCGGGAATGTCCGCAGCCGATTTGCCGCGTGGCAAGTGCCAGCGCTGGCCGTCGCTCAACTCCACCCGCGTGGGTTGGGGCTGGCGGCTGCGCCAGGACAACTTCCGGATGCGGGATGGCCAACCGCCCGATGTCCTCACTGACACCGCCATCTCGCTGATCCAGCACGGGGGGTTCCTCTTCAGCGGCACCCTGGGCGTCTCGTTCTTCTGAGAGCCTCTTCTGTCGCGGCCTCCAACCCTTTCCCGCTCAACGTGTTGACGGACGTGCTTGCGTTTCCTGTACTCCCGAGGCCAAGGGTTTCCAGACCTCGCGGTTCGCTGGGAGGTGCGGCATGTCCACCCGTCTCGTTGGGCCGCGCCCGGCGGAATCCTGGCGACGTCTCGCATGGCTCGTGCTGGCCCTGGTGGTGCTCGCGCTCCAGATGGGCTGCGCAACGGGTGCGCCGTTGGGGGGCAACCAAGGGGATTACCGGTACCGGCCGCTGGTGCCCCATGGTGTGAAGGCAGCTCCGTCCTCGAGGCGCTCTCCAAATCGTCCGCTCCCGGAGCGGGATGTCGAAGCCCTCGGCGGGGCGGTGGTCGGAGAGCGGGCGCGGCAGGTAGAGGCGGCGCAGCGGGAGGGGCGTGGCCCGGAGGTGGACGAGGCGGCACGGGAAGCCGAAGTGGACAGGGCCGTGGCGCGGGTGGTGGGCCTCTGCAGCGGAGTGGAGGAAGTGGAGGCGGTGCTGGTCTTCACCTTCTGGGTGGAAGGCGGCGCGCTGACGCAGGTGGGCTACCAGGAAGCGCGCGGCGGCGGGCGCGCGGGGCGGCCCGTGAACGGGGAGGGCCTGATGCGGATTCTGCGCCAGGTCTTCACCGATTACGTGGGCCGACGGACGGGAGAGGTGGTGCTGCGGCTGCGGCGCGAGGAGACGCGCTGGGTGGTGGACTACGACGCCACGCGCTCGTCAGGCCGGCCTCCCGAGGCCAGGTCCCTCCCGGTGCGTACTCAAGGCACCCCTGCGGATACCTTCCTTGCCTTCCACGAAGCGGCCGGGAAGTGGGCGAGCGCCGTGCGGGTGCCGGCCGGCGGCGGTGCGCGGGTCGAGCTCGAGGTGTGGCTGGAGGATGGTCGGCTCGCTGGTTGGGAATTGCGCGAGGTGCGGCGTACTCGCGAGGGGGCAGGAGGCGCCCCACGGCCGCTCTCGCCCGAGACGATGGGGCATCTCGTCCAGGCGTTGCTGCCCTTCACCGAGGGGCTGGGCGCGCGCACGGTGCACGTGGTGTTGAATGCCGAGCATCGGCCGGGCGAGGTGGAGGCGCGGGGCCGCGTTCAGTTCGCACGGGTGGATCGTCCGCCGCGGCCAACCGGGCCGAGCTGGTATCTGTCCATGCATGAATCCGTCCTGCTGCGCTGGCGGGAGGGCGTGGTGGAGGGCTCGGCCTGGCTGGCGCAGTGGGGCGTGGAGGAACTGACCCTCTGGTTGGTGGGAGGCATCATCGCGAAGGGTCTGGGCTTCTTCGCGACGGAGGGGCTGGAGTGGGTGACGCGGGCGCTGGGACGCGAGCCCGAAGCGGCGGCCGGGTGGTTGCGCACCGCGCTCAAGCGCCTGCCGGGAGAGGAGCGGGCGACCTTCGAACAGCTCTGGGGGAAGGTGCTACTGGAAGGCGAGCAAGCGCTGAGCCGAAGCGAGCGCAAGGCTCTGCGGGGCTTTTTCGTCCGACTCGAGCAGGCCATCCAGCAACCGTTGGATGTTGACCTGAAAGGAAAGCTTCGAGAAGAGGCTCGCAAGTATTACGCGGAGCTGTACCCTCGGTTCGCCGAACTCTTGGAGAAGGAGGGCAAGGAGCTTCCCATCCACCACCGGCGCCCGCTTCAATATGCGCACCTCTTCCCGGATGAAAACATCAATGCCGGGGAAAACCTGGCGATGTTGCAGAAGTACGTTCATGAGGAAATCAACTTCTTGTGGGGTAGGTTCCGAAAGGCCAGACCAAACCCAACAGCGGATGATGTGAGACGTGCAGCCGAAGCCATTGATAGGCAGTTCGAGCCCTGGTACCACCGCGCTGCTGATTCGCCTGGAATGCTGAAGACCGTAGATGAAGCCAGAGAGGCCGCATTGCGCGAGCTGCGGAGTCGGTTCCGTGGGCTCGAGTAGAAGGGAGAGAAACGATGGAGCAGCCCATGGCACTGCCCGGATTGGAGCGGCTGATGGAGGTATGCCAGAGATTGAATCTGAGGCTGGAGACCTCGCCGCCGGCTCGTGAACCATTGAGCGCTGGGAGCTTGTTGGAGGGGCTTCCCTTCGATCCGGTGCTAGCGAGTGTCTATGCTCGTCTGGGGCATGCGGCTTTCGCCACGGACTTGATGGGGAAAGGGTGGAGTCTCGACCGCTCTGACGACCAGGTTCATAAGCTGGAGGAAAACAACAAGTCATGGCGGAAGAATTGGTGGGAGGAGCTGGGCGCATCCATGATTGTTTTCGGTGGCGATATCTATACCTATGCCACCGTGCCAGGGCTCGCGGATGAGTGGGGAAGGCAGCCTGTGGTCCGAGTGGACACCTACGAGCCCGATGCCCACGTGATGCCCGTGGCCTCGAACGTGGACCGGTTCTTCGACAGTTACTCGCGCTACCTGGAGATTCTGGTCGCGGATTCGCGCTACCAGAAGTCGGGAGAGACGGAGCTTCTCTTCCCTTGGGATGCGGCCGAGATTCTCGCGCGGGACGAAACGTTGGTGGCGTTGATGCGCGCGGGGCGCTTCGACTCGCTGATGAAGAACGTGGATGACTCGACGCGCCGCTGGGCCGCCAGGGTGATGGGCACCCAGGTCAGCGGTTCAGGTGGGTGATGCCCGCCTCGAGCAGCGCGGCCACGCCTCTTCGGGCCACGTGCACCACCTTGTGGCGGTGGGGCGTGCCCGGTGTCGTGTAATGGCTGCTCACCTTGTGGTGCAGCTCCGTTGCACCCCAGACGAGCACCAGGTCTCCCCACTCCAAGTCACTCTGCGCCTTGCCCGCCGTGCGCCGCTCGGTGCCGTCCACCATGCGCAGCTCGATGCGCCCGCCGAGCTTGTCCTCCAGCTCCTCGCGCACCGCCGGCGAGCCTCCCACCACCACCACCCGGCTCACCCCGTGGCGCCTGCACGCCTCCAGGAAGGCCACCTCCGCCCGCCGGTTGTTCGAGCCCCCGCAGTGCTCGCAATGGCTGCGCGGCTCCACCAGCAGCGGCTCCCTCCCGCTCGCCCTCGCCACCTGCTGGCACTCGGACGCGGCGCATACCCGGTAGAAGCGCTCCGCCACGAGCTGCTCGGCCCTCGGCAGCTTGGTCTCGCTGATGCGCACCTTACGGGAGCTGGTGAGTCCCGCCTCCTCCAGGACGGCTCGGGCGCGGTTGCGCGAGTCGGTCAAGGTGATGCCCCGCTCGGCGAACCAACCATCGATGTCCTTGTCCGCGCTCACCGTTACCCGTTCCTCGTGAAGAGCTCTCCCTGAATGGACCCCGCGGGTCGTGGATCGCTCACTCCGAGGGCCTCTCTCACCGGCGCGAAGCTGCGGCGGTGGATGGGCAGCACCCCCTTCTCCCGGATGGCCTGCACGTGCGAGGCCGTGGGGTAGCCCTTGTGCTCGGCCAGGCCGTAGCCCGGGTATTGGGCGTCCAACTCCTTCATCCACCTGTCCCTCGTCGTCTTCGCCAGCACCGACGCCGCGGCGATGCTCAGCGAGAGCGCGTCTCCCCTGATGATGCCGCGCTGGGGCAGGGTGCACTCGGGAATCGTGAAGGCGTCCAGCAGCACGTAGTCCGGTTGGATGCCCAGCCCCTGTACCGCCCGGTGCATGGCCAGCAGGCTCGCCCGGCGGATGTTGAGCCGATCGATCTCCTCCGCGTCCGCGTGGCCCACCGCCCAGGCCACCGCGCCGCGTTTGATGGCCTCGGCCAGCTCGTCCCGGCGCGCCTCGTCGGCGATCTTCTTCGAGTCGTCCAGCCCCTCCAGCCGCCAGCCCTTCGGGAGGATGGCCGCCGCGGCGACCACCGGGCCCGCGAGCGGGCCCCTGCCTGCCTCGTCCACCCCGGCCACGTGCGTGTGGCCCTGCTCCCACAGCTCCGTCTCGAAGCGCAGCAGGTGGCGCAGGCGCTGGCCCTCGGCCCGGTTCTTCCCCTGTCGGCCCCGGATGCGGCGCGCGAGCGACTTCGCACCCTGGCGGGGATCCGCCTCCAGCGCCTCCAGGAGGCCCGCCGGCACGGAGCGGGCCTGGGTAACGAAGCGCTCGGTCAGCTCCACGAGGGAGCAACGGAGGAGGTCTTCCACACTCGACATGACCTCCTCAACCTAGCGAGTCGGGGCGCCTCCGACAAACGCTGATTGCTCAATCAGCTGTTCGGAGCGAGAAGTCTACGGGTTGAGCTGGAGCTGGACGGCGTCGGGAGTGGGGTTGCAGTGGCACTCGTCGCACGTCCAGGTGACCTCGGCCGGGGCGCTCACCTTGGAGCCGGCGGTGGCCGTCAGCCGCACGGTGCCTTCGCCGATGTCCTCGTTCACCGCCGTGGTGACGCCCTTCTCACCCGTGGTGCTGGTGATGGTGCGTCCGGAGTCCACGTTGGTGGCCGTGACGATGGCGTCGCGGACCGTACCGCCCGCCGCGTCCACCACCTCGACCCGCAGCGTGACGAGGTTGTCGGTGCAGGGATTTCCGTCGCGCTTCACCCGCAGGCCCCCGTCACACGAGGCGAGGAGCACGAGGCCCAGAAAGAGGAACCGCTGGCGTGCCTGGAGCATGCGGAGGGATTGCGCACGGCGCTCCGCGGCGGCAACGCCGGATGTCAACTGGTGGGCGGAAGACGGGTCTGGGCGAAGCGCGAGGCGTCCGTATCCGGGTACCGGTCGACGATGTAGCGGTAGACGTCCTGGGCCCGTGCCGCCTCCCGCATGCGCTCGCCGAGGACGCGGGCCAGGAGTACGAGGGCGCGCGGGGCGAGCGGATCCTCCGGGGCCGAGTCCGCCGCGGACTCCAGTGCGCGCACGGCCAGGTCGTTGTTCCCCAGGGAGGCCGCGGCCTGTCCGACGAAGAGGTGTACCTCCGGGGTGATGGCGGATTTGGGCAGGAAGTCCAGCGCGGCGTAGAGCGAGAGCGCCTGGGGGATGTCGCGGGCCCGCACCGCCGCGGCGAGCTCCCGCACCCGGGCCTCGGTGGAGGGGGCGGACCCGGCGGTGGCCGGCTCCTGGGCCGGGGGCAGGGTGGTGGGGCCCACGTTCAGCGCGGTGCTCGGCGCCGCGTCCGGGAGCACGGGCGTGAGGTAGTCGCTCGGAGCGCCATACCCGAGGGCATCTCCCCGCGTGTAGAGGAGCAGTCCGAGCACGCGTGCCATCACGAAGAGCACCAGGCACTCGAGCACCTGGGCGAGCCAGCGCGACACGAGGAGCTCGAAGGCCACCTCGCGCAGGCTGGAGCTGACGAGGTGGACGAGGACGTAGACGCAGCCCAGGGTGAGCAGGGCGCCCAGCGCCACCACATAGTCCCGCCCGAGGCGCACCATGCCGTGCACGCCCTTGAGGGGGTTGAAGATGTCCAGCAGGCTGTTGCTCGTCATGGCCAGCATCAGCGCCATGGGCAGATAGGCGAGGGTGGTGAGTCCCAGCAGCCACGCGAGGGGATCGTCCAGGAGCGTCTCGCCCGGAATCGAGTGGAACCTGCCCGTCATGTAGAACATGGGATCGTTCAGCAGGCGATCCCTGTACTGGATGACGTCCCAGCCGCCGACGAACACCAGGTAGAGCAGCAGGGGCAGCCACACCACGCTGGTGGCCAGCACGCCCTTGAGGGCCGGGAGGAGCCAGTCGTTGAAGACGTCGCCGTAGTCCGGGAGGGGCACATCCGCGTCACCGCGCGTGGTGGAGCGCATGATGGTGAAGAAGCTGCCCCAGAAGAGGCCGGCGCCGATGGCGGCGGGGATCAACCTCGCCCCGATGAACGTGACCTGCGTCATGAAGCCGACGAGGGCCAGCACCGCCCCGAGCCCCGCCGCGAACATCAGGCCGTGCCGGGTGAAGGGATAGCGCCACACCTGGCCCAGCCGGTTGGAGTAGGAGGCCCGCTCCGCGCGGTGGAGGATCAGCAGTTCGGCCCGGCCGCCACACCCGCGGCAGACGAGCAGATCCACCGTCTGCATCCGCTTCGCCTCCACGCACTCGGGACAGAGCGCGGCGCCACACCCCTCACAGCGCCAGCCAGCGAGGGCGGAGGAGTGGCGTTTGCAGCGTGCGGGAGGTTTCGGCGGCATGGGCGGGATCCAGCGCGGAGCTTATCCCGGATCCTCCCAGGGCGTGCCCAGCCAGGACTGGTACGCCGCCTTCTGCGCGTCGGTGGGCTTGTCCACCCGGGCGAGCCACGCCGCGTCCGCGGGCTTCTGACCGAGCGTCACCGGCACCTCCATCAGCCTGTCCCTGCGGAACACCGTGAGCCGGACCGTGTCACCCGGGGACCTGTCCTCGGTGCGGGACAGGAGCCCCGCCGCGTCCACCTTCCAGCCGTCGAGCGCCACCAATTCGTCGTCCACGTACAGCCCCGCCTCCTGCGCGGGTGAGCCGTCCAGCACCGCGGCGAGGGTGGAGCTCCCCTTGGTGGTGACACCCAGCCAGCCCTTGGGCCGGGCCTCGCCCTTCACCCGGGGTGGGGGAGAGCCTCCCTTGTCGCTGGAGGACTCGCGCGGGCGGAAGCGCACCTCCAGGCCCACGTGCGAGAAGACGGAGTAGTCCAGCTCCTCCGTGCTCCGCACCGCCCGGTCGAAGAAGGCGCTCAGGTCCCTGCCCGCCACCTCCGACGCGGCCGCCTCCACGCCGTCCTCGGGCACGCCGGACTCGTCACCGTAGCGCCGCCACAGCAGGCGCATCAGATCATCCAGGCCCCGCGCATCGCCCGTGGCGCGGCGCAGCTCCAGGTCCAGCAGCGCGGCCACCACCTCGCCCTTGAGGTAGTAGGAGATGGCGCTGTTGGGCGAGTTCTCGTCCGGACGGTAGTGCTTCACCCAGCTCACCAGGGAGGCCTCGGCGAGCGTCTGCGTCTTGCGGCCGGGCGTGGCGTGCAGCGTGGAGAGCGTCTCGCCCAGGCGCGTGAGGTAGCGGCTCGCGCTCATCAGCCCCGCGTGCAGCACGAAGCGGTTGTCGTAGTAGGACGTCGCCCCCTCGAAGGCCCACAGCAGCGAGGTGTAGTTCTCCTGGGCGTAGTCGAAGGGGACGAGCGCCCGGGGCTTCACCCGCTTGATGTTCCACAGGTGGAAGTACTCGTGGGCGACGAGGGTGAGGAAGTCCTCCCAGCCTCGAGGGCTGTGCAGCCCCGCGCGGGGGAAGAGCAGCGCCGTGGACGCCTTGTGCTCCAGTCCTCCTCGGCCCTTGTCCGTGAGGTAGACGAGGAAGACGTAGCGCTTCAGGGGCAGGCCGCCGAACATCCGCGCCTGGGCCTCGCAGATGCGCTGCAGGTCCGAGCACAGCCGGCCCGCGTCCGGCACCGCGTCCCCCCACACCACCACCTCGTGCGGCACGCCCGCCGCCGTGAAGGTGTGGGGCGTGTGGGGGCCCACCTCGAAGGGGCTGTCCACCAGCTCGTCGTAGTCCTTCGCGACGAAGGCCTCGCCCCGGCGCTCCAGCGCGGTGAAGGGCGTCCAGCCCGAGGGCGCCTCCACGGTGACGTGGTGCTCCAGGCCGCGCGTGGCCTCGGTGTAGAGGAAGAGGGTGGCGCCGTTGAAGTAGCCGTGGCTCCCATCCAGGTGGCTGGTGCGCACGGTGAGCTCGTTGGCGTAGACGCGGTAGCGCAGCGTCACCGCGTGCCCCCGCGCCTGGACGCGCCAGGTGCGCTTGTCCTGGCGCCGCACCTGGAGGGGCTCTCCGCCCGGGCCCGAGGCGCTCACGTTCTGCACGTGCCGCGAGAACTCGCGCACCAGGTAGCTGCCCGGCGTCCACACCGGCAGCACGGCATCCAGCGAGTCCGGGCCCGCGGGGAAGGTGGCCTCCACCTCGAAGAGGTGCGAGTGCGGGCGGAGCATCGACACGCGATAGTGGACCGCTTCCGTCATTCCGAGCCCTCCATCGGGCGAAGGGGACATCATCCCACGGGGCGGGCCGGGCCGCCCCCCTGGGACGCTACTTCGCGCGCACGAGGATGGCCCCGAAGAATCCATCCGTGCCGTGCAGATGCGGGGCGAGCCGCAGGAAGGGCCCCGGGCCCACCTTCGCCCCCAGCTCCGCGCCGAGCTCCTCGGCCACCGGCCGGACGGAGTAGTCCGGGTGCCGGGCGAGGAAGTCCTCCACCACGGCCTCGTTCTCCTCGCGCAGGACGCTGCACGTGCCGTAGATGAGCCGGCCTCCCGGCTTCACCATCTGGGAGAAGCGCTCCAGCAGCCGCTTCTGCCGTGCCACGTGGTCTTGAATCATCTCGGGCGTGAGGCGGTAGCGCGCGTCCGGCTTGCGCCGGAAGGTGCCCGTGCCACTGCACGGCGCGTCCACGAGGACCCGGTCCGCCTTGCCCTTGAGGGGCTCGAGCGCCGCGTCCGCCTCGGGGCCCTCGGCGGGGATGACCTGGGTGCGCACGTTGTGCACCCCGGCCCGGCGCGCGCGCTTGCGCAGCTCGTCGATGCGGCCCTCGTCCACGTCCAGCGCGTGCAGGTCGCCCCGGTTCTTCATCTGCACGGCGAGCTGCAGCGTCTTGCCGCCCGCGCCCGCGCACGCGTCCACCACCCGCGTGGGAGGCGCGTCCACCAGCATGCCGAGCAGCTGGCTGCCCTCGTCCTGGAGCTCGAACCATCCGTCGCGGAAGACGTCCAGCGAGAAGGCGTTGGTGCGCGTGTCCAGGATGAGCCCGAGCGGCGACAGCGGGGTGGGGGAGGCGCTCACGCCCTCCTTCTCCAGCAGGGCGCGCAGTTGCTCGCGGTCACCCTTGAAGCCGTTGAGGCGCGCGGTGAGGGGCGCCCGCTCGTTCATCGCCTCGGCGGCGCGCTCGGCGTCCGCGCCGAACACCTCGCGGAAGCGCGTGGCGAGGAAGTCCGGAATCGAGGCGGCGATGGGGAAGCGCTTCTCCGGTGGGAGGGCCTCCAGCGTCCGGGCGGCGGTGGGGAGCGCGGCGAGCGCGTCCGCGTCCTGGCCCGTGAGCGCCGAGGTGCGCGCCACCACGTCCGGGGGCTCGCCATGGAGGATGCGCGAGGCGGCCAGGCGCAGCACGTCCTGGCGCGTCTTGTCCAGGCGGGTGAAGCCGCGGTGGGCGTGCTCGAGGAGGAAGTCCACCGTGCGCTGGCGGCGCAGCAGGGCGTACACCCGCTCGGCCACGGCGCGGCGCTCGTTGGAGTAGAGGTTGCGCTTGTGACGGAGGGTGAAGTCGAGGGCCCGGTCGGCCAGCCGGCCCTCGTGGCGGACGAAGCCATAGGCCTCGAGGCACGCCTGGAGGACGAGGTCCTCACGTACCGGGCGGGGCGCGCGCGACGCCTCGCCGGCGGGGGAGTCTCGTCGGGGCTGGGGGGCCCGGGGGGGCGGGCGGGGGTTCTTCTTCATGAAAGGCTCCGGGGGGCCCGGGAGGCGGGCCTGCGCTGTCGGCAGGCAGGCGAATCGCATCCCGGGCGCTCAATGACAAGGGTGGAGGCGCTCCTTGGCGTTTCCAGGGCGCCTCGGCCCTCTCCCCCGGCCTCCCGGCTAGCGGCGGCGACGGCGGCGCAGGACTCCGGCGAGCACCCACGCGCCCGCGGGCAGGAGCGCCATGGCCGGCCCGGCCGAGCAGCCCGGCTGCATGTTCGGATCCAGGTTCTCGGAGTCCTCCGGGCCGGCGGGCAGCCCGGGGTTCTGGGTGACGGTGCCCGGCGCGGGGGTCGAGGGCTGGCTCGTCCCCGGCTGCTCGGTTCCCGGGGGGGCCGAGGGCTCGGACGTGCCCGGCTGCTCCGGCGCCGGCTCCGACTCGAGCGGGGGGAGCTCCTTGGTGAGGGTGAAGCTGTCCATCACCTTGCCCGAGGGCGTCAGGGCCTGGGCGGAGAGGGTGCCGTCCCGCACCGTCACGTCGAGGTAGCCGTGGTCCGAGTCGTTGCGCAGCACGGCCCAGGAGGGCTTGCTGGTCTCGAGCGGGCGCAGGGACGCGCCGCCGCTGCCCACCACGAGGTAGACGGGCTGCCGGGTGTTCGAGGGGGCCACCGAGGTGCCCTGCATGGCGTGGGTGCGCTCGTAGTGGTGGTCGTGCCCGGTGAGCACCAGGTCCACCCCGTACTTCTCGAAGAGGGGGGGGAACTCGCGCTGCATGAGGCGCTGCGAGCCGTGATCCCCGCTGCTCCAGGGCGGATGGTGGAAGAAGACGACCTTCCAGGGCGCGGAGCTGGCGGCCAGGTCCTCTTCCACCCACTTCTTCTGCGCGGCGAGCGTGCAGCGGTCCGCCGAGGACAGGCCGATGGCGCAGTTGGAGTCGATGGCCACGAAGTGCACGTGGCCCCAGTCGAAGGAGTAGTAGTACTCGCCGCCGCTCTTGCTGGTGGGCAGGTAGAGGTTGTCGAAGTAGGGCTGGCCCTTGTTGGTGACGTACTCGTGGTTGCCGGGGACGGCGAAGAAGGGCACCTGCGAGAGCAGCGGCGCCATGGGCACGAAGAGGTTGTTCTGGAACTCTTCCTCGGTGCCCGCGTCGTAGGCGTTGTCGCCGAGCATCAGGAAGAGCTCGGGGTCGCGGGCGAGCATGGCGTTGGCCACGTTGCGCTGGTCGGCGTTGTTCATGCCGAAGTCGCCCACGGCGGTGAAGTGGACGCGGCGCGTGCCGGGGACGGGCGCGGTGGAGAAGCGCACGGGGTTGGTGCGGGCGCCGCAGGCGTCCACGAGGTAGGTGTACTCGGTGCCGGGCTGCAGGCCGTTCAGGACGATGGCGTGGTTGCGGCTACCGGTCTCCGACTGGGCGGATTGATCCGTGAGGCCGTTGGTGCCGTAGCGGACCGAGGGGACGCACGAGGCATCGAGGCGGAAGGCGATGGTGGCGGTATCCGGGCCTACTCTCTGGAGGTAGGGCTGACGGGTCAGACTCGCGGCGCTGGCGCTGCTCGCGGTGAGGGTGAGCGCGGCGGTCGCGGCGCCGAGCGCCAGGGAATACAGACGGTGCATGGAGCCTCCTGTCCGAGCCATTCGGACCGGGGTTGCAACCGTCCACCTTCGGACATCCATCCAGTCATTCGCGGTCGCTCGCCCGCTGGATGGCGGGGAGGCGAGGGCCTGATGGGCCCTCTTCCGAGGAGTCGCATCCACTGGAACGGGGTAGAACGCGGCTGTCGCGGAGGCGCTCGCCTGCCTGGTACCCGCTCCGCAGAGGTGGCCTGATGCCCGAGCACTCCGTCCATTTGCGTACCCCAGGCCTTCGGAGTCATTCGCGTATCGGCGCGTTGACCCTGGCGCTGGTGATGCTTCTGAGCGCATGCGCCACGAGTGCGCCTCCTGCCTCTCGTGTGGGCATGGGGGTGGGGAACACGGTCGAGGAGGAGGCGCTCTTCGTCAACCTGCCCACGCGCTTCGAGCCGGCGCGGGTGGGTGACGAGGAGTTTCGAGGGGCCCTGGTGGCGCTGGTGCTCGAGATGCCTCTGCGAGTGGCCACCTCACATCCCCCGCTGTACGTGGGCCGGAAGGTGGCGCTGGCCTCCGCCCCCCTGGGGGGAGAAGCGTGGCGCTCGGAGCTGGCGCGGGCGTATGGGCGCTTCTGCGAGCGACGCGGCTCCCCGGGGGACTGCCTGACGTTGTTCGAGGACGGGCCCCAACTGCAAGACGAGGACAAGCGCAGCCTCGCCCTGGCGCTGGCCGTGGGCCCGGCCCTGGATGCACGTGACGCGGAGCTGCGGGCCATGTTGTCCTCCACGCAATTGTGGACGACGGTGAGCGTTGCCCTTTCGGGCTGGCTTGCGTTGTTGGTGATGCCGGAACCCGTGTCGAAAGGCGTGGCCGCCGCGTTCGCCGTGCTGATGTGGGGCTATCTCGGGTGGGAGTTCTTCGACCTGATTCAGGCCTACGGGCAGCTCTCGGAAGACTCGGCGAGGGCCACTACATTCGAGGAGATCCGCGAAGCGGGCGAGCGGTTCGGAAAGGTCCTCGGCCCCAACAGCGTGCGGATTCTCGTCCTGGTGGGCACGGCGGCGTTGGGCGGAACGGTGTCGCTCATGTCCAAGGGGCCGAAGCTACCGGGCTTCGGGCAGACCTTGCGAAGGGTCGAAGCCAACACCGGCGTACGTCTGATGGATGCCGCGACCGAGGCCGAGCGGGTCATCGTGTCTATGTCCGAGGGGTCGATCCGCGTCGTGCTGCCAGCCAACGCCATTGCCATGACTGCCAAGGGTGTTGGTAGTGCTTCCCCCGAGAGAGCCAAGGGCTCGCTGCTCTCCAATGGCCATAGGGCATGGCGCTCCCACAGTGGTTTGAAGAAGGCTCTGGGTCCGGCGGGAAAGGGCAAGGCATGGCACCACATCGTCGAGCAGACCCCAGGCAATGTGAAACGGTTTGGCCCAGAGGCCATTCACAATACCGAAAATGTCATGGCGTTGGAAACGCGCGTGCACGATGAGTTGAGTGCCCTCTATTCGTCGATCCGTGAAGGTGTGACGGGATCGGATGTCCTGACTGTCCGGCAATGGCTCAGCACCCAGTCCTATGAGGCCCAATATCAGTTCGGATTGAGGGCCATTGAAAATATCAGGAGGGGCATTTGGAAGGCCTGGAAGTAAAGCTCGAAAAGCTGGTGAAACAGTTCTGTCTCCACACCATGGAGCAGACGGATGCGATACTTCGAGGAGACGCTCGAGTAGGAAACAGACACGCCAGGCAGAGGAGTGCCGCATTCAAGAAGCTGCGCGCCTACGGCGATGCCGGGCGCGATGCTCTTGTCGTGCTTCTCTCCCACCCACGCATGGATGTGCGAGGAATGGCTGCGGTTTATCTGCTCCGCCATCGGACGACGGAGGCCAAGGCCGTGCTTCAGGAGATAGCAAAGGGAGAGGGTCTTGCTGCATTCGAAGCGTCAGAAGCCCTGAAACGCTGGGCGGAGGGTACCTGGGCCCTGGATCTCGAATAGGGAGGAGGGGAGAGGGCTCCCCTGCCTCCTGGCCATGTGCTTCAGGGCTTCTTCACGTCGTAGGAGATGAGCTCCTCCGTCCGCTCGCCCGTCTCCTTCACCTTGCCGACGCCGGGCACCAGCCAGTACGTGCGCGCCGGCTCGTTCTTGTCCTTGCGCTCGCGCTTCAGGCGGATGGCGTTGGCGAAGGTGCCCGCCTGGGTGGTGACGGTGTCGTTCACCGCCTCCACGCTCCAGGTGTACTTCTTCTTGTCGGTGTCATCCTCCCGGGAGCTGTTCGGATAGCGCGTCAGCTCGTTGAGGATGGACTCGACGTTCCACCCCATGGGCCGCTCCTGGTCCAGCGACTTCATCGCCGCGGGATTCCAGGTCGTCACCCGCGCCAGCGCGCCCGCTTTGTGGTCCTCCTCGCGCAGGCGGTACACCACTCCGTCCTTCGCGAGCTGCCAGGAAATCTCCTCCAGGTGGGGCTGCGTGCTGCGCATCGCGACGGCCGTCATGGTCGTCTCCGGCACCGTCTGCTCTCCCAGCACCTCCACCCGTTTCTCGAACCGCCCCAGCTTCGGGTCGTCGATGCGGTACGTCCACGTCGAGCCCTGCGTGAGCGGCCAGAGATTCGTGAGCGTGGCCGGTGTGCCCGAGCCATCTCCCGGAGGGGTGTCCGGGATGTCCACCGTTCCATCCGGGTTCGTCACGGCCGCCGGATCCTGGTTCTGCGTGGGCAGGCTCCCGCCCTCGCCACACCCCACCCAACAGCCCACCGCCACCAGTGCGGCCCATCTCCAACGCTTCATCTCCGCTCCTCCCAACCGCCCTTGCCAGAAGAGGGCATCTCCATCCACCGCAATCCCCGGAGGGGGCCGCCCGCCGTGTGGCTCAGCGCCGACGCGAGCATCCCCGGCTCATTCTCCTCCACCTCGAGCTCCAGCCGCCGCCCGTCGAAGTCCAGTGCGCAGCTGCGTACCAGCACGTTGCGCTCGCCCAGCGCCTTCCTCAGCAACGCCTCCGCGCCCACCAGGTCATCCGCATGGGCCGACACCAGCATCCGCTGCTTCGGCGCGGTGACCTCCTTCTTGTCGAAGAAGTCCAGCACCCACAGCAGCGCGCCGACGAAGACGGTGCCCACCGCGGCCAGTCCCAGGCTCCCGTGTCCGCACGCCATGCCCAGGCCGATCACCAGGAAGAGGATGGCCGCGTCACGCGGATCCTTCAGTCCCGAGCGGAAGCGCACGAAACCGCCGAGCCCCACCAGGCCAAAGGCCTTGGCCATGCTGTTGCCGATGACGGCGGTGATGACGGCCGCCGCGGTGCACAGCAGCACCTGGGCCTGAATCATCTCCGCCTTGGGCAACGGCTTGCCGGTGAGCAGCCGCCACGGCCGCAGCGCGAGCACCGTGCCGAGCGTCACCGCCGCCAGCAGGCGCGGCACCATCAGGCCCGCGTCCTGGAGGGAGACTCCGGAGGACACATCGTTGGCGAGCTCCGAGAAGAACGGCTCCATGGTCCCGTTCCTTTCTGGTTCAGAGCATCGGCCGTTGTGCGTCGTCCGCGGCCATCCGCTGGGCCATGCGCTCCGAGGGGTGCACGGCCGTGTGCGCGGCGGCGATGATGCGGTAGGCGTTGCGCAGCACCGGCAGGCGGCTGGAGCTCAGCGTGAGCGCACGCAGCACGAGCGCCTCGGCGCGCTCGCACAGCGGCAGCCCCTCCAGCGAGGACACCGCCGTGGCGGGCCATCGCGTCACGAAGGCCTCGCGCAAGCGCCACGCGCGCGGGTCATCCAAACCGTCCAGCGAGTCGAGCGCCTCCTTCGTCAGCGGAGCGCCGCGCTCGCGCAGGGCATAGGCCTCGTCGGTGGTGAGCCCGGCCAGCGAGCGCAGCACCAGCTTCAACGCCTTGTCCTCCAGCGCCACGCGCAGCTCCCGCGCGAAGGGCGTGTCCAGGCCGTTTATGCTGCGCAGCACCGCCAGCCTGTTGTGGGACAGCAGGCTCTGGCGCAGGGTGTCCGCCCGGACCGAGCCGAGGCCGCTCAGGCTGCGCGCCACGTCCGTGTACAGCCCGCGCCGCACGCCCAACTCCCGCGCCTCCCAGGCGGGCTCGTCATCCACCCCCGCCAGTCCGCAGAGCACCTCGCCCAGGCGCCCCTCGCGCAGGGCGTGCTCGCGCAGGGCCCAGGCCTCGGGCGAGTCGTTGCGCTTGAGGCCGGAGAGCACCTCCGTGGGCGCATGCGTGTAGAGGCGCTCGCGCAGGGTCATGGCTTGCGGCACGGGGCTGGAGCCGAGGCTCGTGGCCACCTCCCGCGGCACCACCTCCGCCAGCAGCTCGCGCAGGGCCCAGGCCGGCTCGTCGTCCAGGCCGGTGAGGCTGCGCACCGTGAGTCCCGGGAAGCGCTCCACGAAGCCCAGCCGCCGCTGGTGCGCGGCGAAGCCGGGGATGCCGCCCAGCAGCCACACCGCGAGCTGGGGCTCGCGCACCTCCAGGTCGTCCAGCAGGCGGAAGAAGTGCTCCTCCACGTCATCCACCGTCACCGTCACCCGCACCGGCGTGTCGCGGGGCGGCGTAATCCGCTGCGCCGGCAGCTCCCGCCCTTCCAGCCGTGCCACCACCGCCTCGACGATGCGCTGCTCCAGCACGTGCAGCGGCTGATCATTGTTCTCGATGACGAGCCAGCGCGCCGGATCCCTCCGCGCCATGTCGAGGAAGGCCTCGCGCGTTCGCACCGCCAGGCCCGCTCCGGCCAGCCCCTTGCGGCTGTCCGAGTCCGTGCTCCGCTCGCCCTTGTTCTTCCCCAGCCGCTTGCGCAGCCGGGCCAGGTCCGGCTCCACGTCCACCAGGATGACGAGATCCGGCCACAGCCCCTGCGAGGCCAGCTCGCACGCCGGCTCGAGTGATGGCCGGGGCAGACCCCGCCCGCCGCCGCTCAGGGCCAGCTGGGAGTAGAGGTAACGATCGCTGATGCACACCTCGCCACGGGCCAGCGCGGGGGCGATGACCTCCTCCAACTGCTGCGCGTCGCGGGCCAGGTTGAGGAAGAACTCGGTGCGCGGCGACATCTCCAGCAGCGTCGAGTCCCGGGTGAGCTCGCGGATGCGCCGGGCGATGGGAGAGCGCAGCTCCCCGCCCTCGCGCGCGTGGGCCACCCGGTAGCCGAGCCGCCGCAGCCGCTGCGCCAGGAGGTTGGACAGGGTCGTCTTGCCGCTGCCGTCAATGCCTTCGAAGTCGATGAACACGGTTGTTCAGCCCCCCAGAATCCCGTCCGCGACGAAGTCGTGGACCCTCGCCATCCCCTCGGCGAACTTGCTGTACGCCGATTCGCGCCCGGGGTTGAGTGCCGCGAGCCATTCGGGCAGCTCCTCTCCCAGGTGCTTCACTTCCACCACCACCCGCCCGTCCCGGGCCAGTGGTTCGCCCAACCGCTCCGCGCTCAGCGTCCTCTCGCCGAGCGCCAGCTCCGAGGTAATCCGGTGGAAGCCGATGTCCCGGTCCACCGTCACCCGCCACGCCTGCGAGCACTGGTACACGTGCCGCCGGTAGGTCACCGCGAGCGTCGGAATGAGGCCGCCCCCGGCGATGAGCGGCAGCAGTCGCACGCCACCCCGCAGGACCTGGCCGAGCCGCGCACGCGGCACCCACACCCGGCGCTTCTGCGTGACGCCGTTGCGCTCGCGCTTCACCTCCAGCACCACGCGCTCCACGCCGCCGGCGCCCACGTCCGGCGAGTACTCCTTGGTGCGCACCTTCAGGCAGTCATTCGGGGTGCGCAGCGAGCGCTGGGCCAGCGGGTAGCCCGGCTTGTCGAAGTAGACGGAGGTGATGCGCGTGGGCGGAGAGAGGTAGCCGCCCAGCGACGCGGAGAGCCGCGCGCACAGGGCCACCGCCTCGTCCATCCCCATCACCCGCTTGAACTCCCGGCGGAGCCTGGTGACCTGTCCTTCCGCGAACTGGAGCATGATGGGTCTCCGTTCCTAGAAGCGCATGGCGAGCTGCAGCGAGTACTCGAGACCCGCGGCCTCGTCCCCGGGGCGCAGCGCGTGCTCGGCCTGCAACTGGGCCTTGAAGTGCTCGGAATAGAGGACGTTGACGCCTCCCACGAGTCCATGGCCGCGCGCCTTCAGCGGGCCGATGAGCTGCAGCGTCTCGGCGCCCACCACCGGCTGCACCGCCCACCCGTCCTCGCCCACCGGCAGCGTGTAGCTGGCCAGACCCAACTGCGCGTTGAAGGGCCCCACCGACAGCACCCCGTTGACGTACTCACCCGACAGCTCCAACCCGCCCAACCGCAGCGCCGCGTCCGCCGTCACCGCGTAGTTGCGAATGCCCTTGAAGACTTCCGTCATGTAGCCGCTCGCCCCGATGGTGAGGCCCTTGAAGGGACGCACGCTCACCCGCAGCGCGGCGTCCTCGCCGTTGATCGTGTCCGTGTCCTCGTCCCTGGCGCCCTGGAAGACGCCGCCGGACACCTTCAGTTTCCAGCCCTGCTTGATGCTCGCCTCGCCCATCAGTCCGAGCCGGCGGCCGCCCAGATGGTGTGTATCCTCCAGGTAGTCCGCCACCAGTCCGCGCCGCATCAACGGCAGCTGCCAGGAGGACTCGAGCTCGCGCTCCAGGAAGGGAGCCTTGAACTGGCCACCGTAGAGGCGCAGCCGCTTCTTCCCATCGGCGACGCGCACGAAGGCGTCCTTGAGGATCGACTTGGACGACAGGTCCGCCGTCACCTCCGCGTCGACGTGTGGCAGCGACGCTTCCAGGCCCACGCGCGCCGAGGCGATGGACAGCGAGCGCTCGTATTGATCGCGCTCGTCCGCGCTCACCCGGGCGTAGACGCGCCCGAAGGGGCGGACCCGCAGGCCCGTCGTCTTCTCGTCAGCGGACTGGCCCTCGCCTCCCTCGGAGATCGGCTCCGCCACCGCGCCAGCCCCGGGCTTCGGCTTCTTCTCCTTGGGCTTCGGCGCGTCCACCGTCGGCGTCAGCTGCGCTCCCGGCGTCAGCTCCGCCACGGCCGTGGGCTCCGCTTCGGGAGCCGCTTCCGTTTCTGGTGCCGGCTCCGCTTCCGGAGTTGGCTCCGCCGCCAACACGGGCGTGCCCAGAAGGAGGAGCGTGGCGAGGAGTCCCCGTCGTCCTTGTCCGCCCCATTGCCCCGCGCCCATGCTCGCCTCCTCGCCCCAGTCCGCGGGAGGGTTGTGCAACAGGGGTGCCCGGAAGCAGGGAGTCCAGGAGCCGACAGCCCAGCCCCCCTGGCGTCCGAAAACCGCCGCCACCAGGGCGTGACATGGCCGTTACGAGGAAGGAATTTTCCACCCGAGGGTGAAGGAGGCCCTGTCGAAGTTACTGCTCGACGGGGGGCTTGTTTTCAGCCTCGGGCGTGTCGGTGGGAGAGGGAGCGGCCGCCTCGGGAGCGGAGTCCACGGGGGGGCTCGCCGGGGGCACTGACTCCTCGGCGGAGGCGGGCAGGGGCCGCTCCTTCTGGGCGTCTCCCTTCAGGAGGCCGCGCACGGTGTACCCGATCAGCGCCAGGCACCCGACTCCGAGCACGCCCCAGGCGATCGCCCGGGGCACCGGGGAGGCGCCCACCGTGAAGGCGGCGTGGAGCACCTTGTGTCGGGTTGTCAGGAAGCCCACATCGAGGAGGTAGGGTCCCTCGCTCTCGGGCGTGAAGGTGGCCTCCCAGTGGCGCTCGCCCCGTTTCACGGTGAGGCTCTGCCCGTGGAGGGCGCCCGCTTCACGCAGGGTGAGGATGAGGGGGCCTTCGAAGGGGTCGCCCTCGAAGCTGCCCACCTGGAGGCTGACGTGGAGGGGCTGGCCCTTCCGGGGGACGGTCGGGCGGATGCTCCCCTGGAGGCGCTCCTCGGTGTCCGACCAGGAGAGCTCCAGCCCCTCTTCATGGGGCGTGACCTCGATCTGATCCGTGGGCCCCAGGGGCAACCGTGAGGCCGCGGCGGCGGCGGTGGTCAGCAACAGGCCGGCGACCAGAGGGAACCAGTGGTTTCGCACGGGCTGTCTTTGCCTCGCCCTGGTACGTCGCCTAAGATGCAACGCCCTGACGTCTTCCACTTCGCGCTTGCTCCCCCCGGCGAGCCACCCGGGATGAACCCTCAACTCTTCGGCAAATATCAGCTCCTCAAGAAGCTCGCCACCGGTGGCATGGCCGAGGTGTGGCTCGCGCGGCAGAAGGGCATCGAGGGTTTCGCCAAGAACGTGGTGGTGAAGCGGATCCTCCCTCACCTGGCCGAGGACGGCGAGTTCGTGGACATGTTCGGGAACGAGGCGCGCATCGCCGCCCGGTTCAACCACCCGAACATCGCCCAGGTGTACGAGTTCGGCGAGGCCAACGGCACCTACTTCATCGCCATGGAGTTCATCCACGGCGAGGACCTCGGGCGGGTGATGCGCAAGGCGTACAACGCCGGGGGGTGGATCGCCCTGCCGTTGGCCATGCGCATCGTGGCCTCGGCGTGCGAGGGCCTCTACTACGCCCACACGCGCGTGGACGAGGTGACGGGCAAGCCCCTGAAGGTGGTGCACCGCGACATCTCGCCGCAGAACATCCTCATCAGCTTCGACGGCTCGGTGAAGCTGGTGGACTTCGGCATCGCCAAGGCGGCGGACCAGGCCACGGCGACGAAGTCGGGCGCCATCAAGGGCAAGTTCGCCTACATGGCTCCGGAGCAGGCCGCGGGCAAGCCGTTGGATCACCGCGCGGACATCTTCGCCATCGGGCTGGTGCTCTACGAGCTGCTCACCGGCACGCGCCCGCTCAAGCGGGATTCGGAGCTGGCCACGCTGCAGGCCGCGATGGAGTGCAACATCCTCCCGCCCTCGCAGGTGGCGGATGTGCCGCCGGAGCTGGATGACGTGGTGATGAGGGCGCTGGCCAAGGCCGCGGACGATCGCTACCGGGATGCGCGCCAGCTCCAGCTCGCCCTGGAGGAGTTCCTCGTCAGCCAGCGCTGGGTGGCGGGCTCGGTGCAGATCTCCCAGCTGATGGAGACGCTCTTCGCGGATCGGTTGGACGAGGAGCGGCGCAGCGGCAATCCGGAGCCCCGGGGCGAGGACTCGATGTCGGCGATGCCCGCGCCGGCGGAGCCTCCGCCCGAGGAGCCCGCTCCGCCGCCGCGGAGCAGCTCACGTGTCGAGCCTCGTTCCTCCAGCGCCCCCGCCACCGAGATGAACTGGGAGGCGCCGCCGGGCGAGATGCCGCAGCAGCGGCGCACGGGGACGCGCGCGGGGGTCGCCAACAAGCGCGGCGAGTCGGCTCCTCCGCCTGGCAACGTGCCCGAGGTGCAGGAGTGGGAAGCGCCTCCGGCCACGGAGGTCCCCAATCGCCGCCGCACGAACCAGGAGGCGCCGCGCCGCACGGGCGTGGGCTCCACGGCGGTGGGGCGCTCGCCCAGCCGCGTGGACGTGACGCGTGGCGCCAACACCGAGGCTCCCGTCGCGCGGCGCACGGGCATGGAGCCCGCCGTCCCGCGGCGCACCGGGACCCGGGTGGCCGAGCCGTCGGCGGACGCGCAGCCCCGGTTGTCCCGTGGCGCCGCGGCCGTCAACCCGCGCCCGCGGCCCATGGAGGACGACGAGGATCCCGAGCGCACGATGTTGCCTCCGCCTCCGGAGCCCGTGGAGCCTCCGCGGCGGCGCACGGGGATGGCGCCTTCTCCCCAGCAGCAGGCCGAGCCTCCCGTGCGGCGGCGCACCAGCAGCCGCGCGGAGATGCCCGAGGCCTCGTCCTCGCCCCGCCGGCGGACCTCCCAGGTGGAGAAGCTCGAGGAGGAGGACGACGAGGTCAGCACTCCCAACGCCAGGCCCGCGAAGGGGGGCCGGTCACTGCCCCTGAAGACACTGCTCCAGGTGGGCGTGGTGCTGGCCGTGGGGATCGTGGGGTTCCTCTACCGCCAGTCGTTGATGGACATGCTCGGCAGCACGGCCCTGGACGGGCAGGGCATCTACATCGACATGCAGACGAATGAGCCCGTCCAGGTCTCGGTCAAGCACAGCCAGGCCTGCCGGAGCCCCGTGCCCATCACCCAGATGACCATGGAGCCGACCAGCTCGCTGAAGCATGCGGCGGGCGCGCATCTCCAGGACACGATCATCCTGGAGAACAAGGCCCGGGGCATCTACAAGGAGATCACCTTCAGCTACGGCGAGCCCAACGAGACGAAGACGATCCACGAGGAGTTCAAGAAGGGTCACTTCAAGCTGGTGCTGCGTCCCGCCAACAAGACCTTCCCCGGCACGGAGATCTTCCGGGAGGGGGAGAAGCTCTACCTCTACGATCCCAGGCAGCGGTACGAGCTGGTCGAGGGGGAGCACCACCTGGTGCTGCGCGGTCCCTCCTTCAAGGAGCCGGTACCGGTGGATGTGGTGGTGAAGGCCGGCGAGACCGAGTCGAAGACGGTGGACGTGTCGGCGTACCTCCCGTAGCGCGCGTCAGTAGCGGGGCAGGCTCGGGTCCACGGCGCGGGCGTAGAGATCGATTCCCCCGCGCAGGGACACCGCGTCCAGGCCGTGCGAGCGCAGGTACGCGGTGCCGTCCAGGCTGCGCACGCCGTGGTGGCAGTAGACGACGACGGGCCTGCCGCGGAAGGACTCGAGCTCCTCGGCGCGCTCGTCCAGCTCCGGCAGGGGGATGAGCACCGAGCCCGGGAGCGCCACGTAGGCGTGCTCCTCGGGGAAGCGCACGTCGAGCAGCACGGGGCGCGACCCGGGGGGGCCGGAGAGCTGGGCGGCGAGGGTGGCGGGGTCGATCTCCGGGATGGGCACGGGGTCTCCGTTCAGGCGGGTGCGGCGCAGAAGCGCTCGTAGTCGATGAGCTCCACCTTCGCCCCGGGCGCGCACACGGGGCACTTGGGATCGCGCCGCAGCTTGAGCTCCTGGAAGCGGGTGCCGAGCGCGTCGAAGGTGAGCAGGCGCCCCACGAGCGGCTCGCCCACGCCGAGGAGGAGCTTGAGGGCCTCGTTGGCCTGGAAGAGGCCGATGATGCCGGGGAGCACGCCGAGCACGCCGGCCTCGGCGCAGGACGGGGCGAGCTCGGGAGGCGGTGGGGAGGGGTAGAGACAGCGGTAGCAGGGCCCCTGGCCGGGGACGAAGGTGGTGACCTGGCCCTCGAAGCGGAAGATGGAGCCGTGGAGGTTGGGCTTGCCCTGCATGACGCACGCGTCGTTGAGCAGGTAGCGGGTGGGGAAGTTGTCCCCGCCGTCGAGGACGAGGTCGAAGCCCTCGAGGATGCGCAGCACGTTCTGCGAGGTGAGCCGCTCCGCGAAGGGCATCACCTTCACGTCGGGGTTGAGGGCCTCGAGCGTGGCGCGGGCGCTCTCCACCTTGGGCTGACCGGCGCGCTCGTGGGTGTGGAGCACCTGGCGCTGGAGGTTGCTCAGGTCCACCACGTCCGCGTCGACGATGCCCAGCGTGCCCACGCCCGCGGCGGCGAGGTAGAGCGCGGCCGGCGAGCCCAGGCCACCGGCGCCCAGCAGCAGCACCCGGGCTTTCAGCAGCTTCGCCTGACCCTCCTCACCCACCTCGGGGAGGATGAGGTGGCGGCGGTAGCGCTCCTTCTGGGCGGGGGTGAGCACCACCGGCTTCTCCACCGGGAGGTGCGCGTCGCTCCAGCGGTTGAAGCCGCCCGCGAGCGAGGCCACGCGCGTGTAGCCCATCTGTTGAAGGGTGTGGGCCGCCAGCGCCGAGCGGGTGCCTCCGGCGCAGTAGAGGACGAGCTCCTCGTCGCGGGAGGCCTTGTCCTCGATGCGCAGCTCGAGGAAGCCGCGGGGGATGTGCACCGCGCCCGGCAGCCGCCCGCCCGCGTACTCGTCGCCCTCGCGCACGTCGATGAGCTTCACGGGCAAGCGCGCGTCCAGCAGGCGCTTGACGTCCTCGATGGAGACCTCGCGGATCTCCTTCTTCGTGGCGGACAGCAGCTCGCGGAAGGTGGCGCTCATGGAGGCTCTCGTATAACCCGGGCCCGGGGTGAATTCCCTTCCGATGCTCGCCCCCCCGGCGTTCGGCCTGGCGCGGAAGCGGATTGTCCAGAATCGCCTGGGTTCGCCCCAGGACATCAGGGGGGGCGTGCGCTTCTTCCCCACGGGTCACACCTTCAGTCTGGGACAGCTTGCGCCGGTGGACGGGCTGGATGGCAATTTCAGCGCGGGGCGTTATAAGGCGCCTGTAAGGAGACCGACCTACATGGATACGACCACGACTTCCGCTCAGACGACCCCTGCCCCCGAGGGCACGCCGGCCATCCCGGTGAAGCTCACCGAGGCCGCCGTGGCCCAGGTGAAGAAGGTCGTCCAGGAGCAGGGCTTCCAGGGCTACTTCTTCTCGATTCGCGTGGTGCCGGCCGGCTGCAGCGGACTGGGCTACGACCTGAACCTGGTGCGCGAGACGAAGGCGGGCGACCTGACCTGGGAGCAGGACGGCGTGAAGATCGCGACCGACGCCCTGAGCAACAAGTATCTGGCGGGCACGGAGATCGACTTCGTGTCGAGCGTGACGGGGGCGGGCTTCAAGTTCAACAACCCGAACGCGAAGTCGTCCTGCGGCTGCGGGACCTCGTTCACGACTTGAGAACTCCTCCCTCTCCCTCTGGGAGAGGGTCGGGGTGAGGGTCGTCGCTCCCCGAGAGCGCCCCTCACCCCTTTTCTGTTTCAAGGGCCTGTGTGCACTTCCGCGCGGAGCGGTCCAGAGCTGTCGAGACGTGGACCCACGACATGCACGTGCGTCGGCCTCTCTCCAGCGCCGTGACTACGGTGCGGCCACAACGCGAATCCGGGAGGAAGCATGGCGCGTGTGGCAATCGTCACGGGGTCGGACTCGGGAATCGGGAAGGCCTCCGCGGTGGCGCTCGCCGAGGCGGGCTTCGATGTGGGCATCACGTGGCACGAGGAGCAGAAGGGCGCGGAGGACACCGCCGCCCAGGTGAGGGCGAAGGGGCGCCGGGCCGAGGTGCGCAGGCTGGACCTGAACCAGCTGCCGGAGGCCGGAGGCGTCATCGACGAGCTGGCCGATGCGCTCGGAGGGCTCGACGTCTTCGTGAACAACGCGGGAACGGGTGGCAGTACCGCGTTCCTCGACATGGGTTGGGAGGAGTGGCGCCACACACTGCGCGTGGACCTGGATGGTGCGTTCGTCTGCTGTCAGCGCGCGGCGAGGCGGATGGTGAAGCAGGGGCGAGGGGGGCGCATCATCACCATCACCTCGGTCCATGAGCACGTGCCGCTGATGGGGTCCTCGGCGTACTGCGCGGCCAAGGGAGGGCTGGGACTGCTCACCAAGGTCATGGCCGCGGAGCTGGGCCAGCACCAGATCACCGTCAACGCGATTGCGCCGGGGGAGATCTCCACCCCGATGACGGACCAGGACAACGTGAACCCGAGCACCGTGAGGCGGCCGGGTTATCCGTTGGGCCGGCCGGGTGATGCGAGAGAGGTAGCGGGGCTCGTCGTCTTCCTCACCACTCCGGCGGCGGCGTTCATCACGGGGACGTCGCTCGTCATCGACGGAGGCCTCGAGCTGATGGCCGCCATCGGCGCGCACGGCCTGAAGAACGACGACTGGCGCAAGGTCTAGTGCAATGTCCCCTCTCCCGAAGGGAGAGGGGAAATGGCCGCGGTTGTCAGCGCGTCTTCCCCGAAGGGGATGCGGTGCGGTGGCTCACCCCGCAGCGCCGGGCTTGATGACCTTCTGCCAGGCGAAGCTCGTGGGCTTGCGCGACAGCCGCTCCTTGCGCCGCTGCTCGGCCTCGCGGACGGCGGCGCGCTCCTCCTCCGTTTCGATCTTCAGGGGGGGCACCTGCACCCGCTTGCCATCCTGCGTGAGCGCCACGAAGGTGAGCAGGGCGCTGGTGGTCAGGTGCTTCTCCCCGGTGAGCGGGTTCTCCGCGGTCACCGTGACGCCCACCTCCATCGACGTGCGGAACACGGCGATGACGCGCGAGTGCAGCGTCACGTTCCAGCCCACCTTGATGGGGGCGTGGAAGTGCAGGTCATCCATGGACGCGGTGACCACCACCTGTCGGCAGTGGCGCTGGGCGGCGATGGCGGCACACACGTCGATCCACTCCATCACCTTGCCGCCGAACGCGGTGTTCACCGAGTTGGCGTCCGAGGGGAGGATCATCTGCGTCATCACCACTTCGGACTCACGCGCGCTCTTGGCGGGGAGCTCGGACTGCTCGGACACGTCACACCTCAAGCGAGGAAGGTCGAGACCCGGTCGAGGAACTCCTCGCGTCCCCGGCCGATGCGGATGTCCTGGTTCGTCACGTCGAGCACCAGGCAGTCCACGCCATACTTGTTCTGCAGCACCATGGGGAAGGTGGCGTAGTAGCCGTTGAGGCCTCGCAGGAAGCCCTTCTGGATCCCCTTCTCCTCTTCGCGGCCGCGCTCGCGGATGCGCCCCAGCAGCACGTCCACCGTGGGCACGTCGAAGCAGATGACCTTGTCCGGCCGCACGATGGTCCGCGTCAGGCGCTGGAAGTACTCGAAGTACAAATCCAGCTCCTGGTTCGTCATGTGCCCCAGGCCGTGCAGGTACTTGGCGAAGATCTCCGGATCCTCGTAGAGCGTGCGGTCCTGCACGCAGCTCTTCTTCACCGAGTGGATGAGCTCGTGGTGCTCGACGCGCCGGATGAGGAACTCGAGCTGGAGGGTGAAGGACCACCGCCCCATGTTGGCGTAGTAGTCCTTGAGGAAGCGGTTGTCGATGACGGGCTCGTCGAAGAGCTCGAAGCCGAAGGACTGGCTGATGAGCTTCGCGGCCGTCGTCTTCCCCGCGCCGATGTTGCCGGCCAGGGCGACGAAGCGCTTGGAGCGGGGCGCGCGCAGGCGGCGCACGGTGTTGCGCGCGGGGGCCTCGGGCGCGGGGCGCGGAGCGTTGGCGGGGAGGGACCCCAGGGCCGGCTCGGGCGCGGCGGGAGTCAGTGCGGCGTTGGGAGCTGTCGCGACCTTCGGGGCGCGCTTGCGCTGGGGAGAGCGGGGCATGCGGGATGGGGCTTAGCTCGGGTTTTGACGCGCGTCCAAGACCTGGCGGAGCAGGTCCGGCCTGTCCGTCATGATACCGCCCACGCCCTCGGTGACGAGCTGGCGCATCTCCTGGGGATCATCCACCGTCCACACGTTGATCCACTTGCCGTGGGCGTCCGCCGCGCGCAGGAGGGCCTCGTCCACCAGGCGCACGTCGCCGAAGTACAGGGGCATGTCCAGGACGGTGTAGCGTGGGTCCTCCGGCGGCTGCTCGCCCGTCCGCACCGACAGCACGAAGGCGGCCAGCGCGTCACGCGGGTAGAAGTGGCAGGCGTCCGGCATCACCCGCGCCAGGCGCTCGCCCACGGAGTCCAGCTCGCTGCCCACGCACGCGCGCTCCATGGCGCCCTCCTCGCGCAGTACCTGGAAGAAGGCGTCCTCGATGCCCGGCACGTCCGGCTTCACCTCGATGTTGAAGCGCAGGGCCGGGAAGGCGCGCAGCAGCTCGCGCAGGGAGGGCATGCGCACGCCCTGGCCTCGGAAGGGGAAGGTGCGGCCCCCGTCCGGGGTGAAGCGATGGCCGGCGTCCAGGCGCTGCAGCTCGGCCAGTGTGTGGTCCGCGATGTTCCCCACACCATCGGTGCACCGCTCCAGGGTGTCGTCGTGGGCCACCACCAGCTCCCCGTCGCGGGTGAGGTGGACGTCCGTCTCCAGCACCTGGGTGTGGTAGCGCTCCACCGCCATACGGAAGGCGGCCAGGGTGTTCTCCGGTGCCAGCAGTGAGCCTCCCCGGTGGGAGATGTGCAGGGTGGGAGAAAGGCCGCGGAAGTAGGGGTGTCTGGGGGGCGGCATGGTCGGGTGGAGCCTCACGGGCGTGTAGGATGGCGGCGCAGTGGGTTCGGGCGGGTAGCCGGAAGGGCGTCTGGTCTGGTATCCCACCTTTGGTTTCTACCCCCACCTTCCAGGTGGTAATTCCGGGTAAGCTCGGGAAGAACCTCGGGCTTTATTCAAGTCTATGCGACTTCAGGGGGCTCCCATTTCCGAGAACTCTCCTCAGATTGCCACCCCCTTTGGCAAGTACCTCCTCATCAAGCGGCTCGCGATGGGGGGCATGGCGGAGCTCTTCCTGGCGCAGGAGCCTCCGCGTCCGGACCTGTTCGTCATCAAGCGCATCCTGCCGTACCTGTCGGAGGAGCCGGAGTTCGTCCAGATGTTCCTGGACGAGGCGCGCATCGCCGCGCAGCTCCACCATCCGAACATCGTCCAGGTGTTCGAACTGGGGCGCATCCACGAGAGCATCTTCATCGCGATGGAGTTCGTCGAGGGCGTGGACCTGCGACGCATCCTCGCGGAGGAGGCGAAGTTCTCCTCGGCGGTGCCCTACGCGGTGGCCTCGCGCATCTGCGCCCAGGTGGCCGCGGGCCTCGAGCACGCCCACAACTCCAAGGGCGTGGACGGCCGCCCCCTGGGCCTCATCCACCGCGACGTCAGCCCGCAGAACGTGATGGTGGCCTACAACGGCTCGGTGAAGCTGGTGGACTTCGGCATCGCCAAGGCCGAGGCCCTCGCCGAGCGCAGCAAGCCGGGCGTCATCAAGGGCAAGTTCCTCTACCTGTCGCCCGAGCAGGTCATGCAGGAGCGGTTGGATCACCGCTCGGACATCTTCGCGCTGGGGGTGATGCTCTATGAAATCACCACCGGGCGCTCGCCCTTCGCCCGGCCGACGACGGAGGCCATCCTCTACGCCATCCGTTTCGAGAACCCCTCCCCGCCCCACCTCATCCGCGACGACTACCCGCAGGAGCTGTCGCGCATCGTGATGAAGTGCCTGGTGAAGGACCGCAACCAGCGCTACCAGCGGGCGGCGCAGGTGCAGGCGGACCTGGAGGCGCTGCTGGACTCGGGCGTGATGCGGCAGAGCGATGACGTGCAGGCCTACATCGCGCGGCTGCTGGGCGAGGAGGAGGAGCGCACCGTCCTCCACGTCCCCATCCCCAACGGGCGCAAGGAGTCGGTCTCCGGGTCCCAGCCCGCGGGGCTCGCCGCTCGCCCCACGCGCCGCTCCAGCGGGCAGAACCTGCCCTCCGCGGTGGATCCCGACGGCGAGGAACTGGCCACGGAGATGGCCCGTCCGGCCGACATGCTCGCCGCCGCGGCCCTGGGTGACGAGGACGACGACGAGCCCACCGCCATCCGCACCGTCCCCATGGGGCGTGCGCCGGAGCCTCCGGTCGCATCGCCCCGGTCCTCTCCCCGCACCGTCTCCGCCGAGTCCACCTTGCAGGAACGGCCGGCGCGAGGTGCCACCGCGGCGGCGCGCCGCTCCACGCCCGCGCGCAAGCCGGCCACCTCTGGCTCCGTGGCCTCGTTGGATCGCCGCCGCCCGCCCCCGGTGATGGACGAGGACGATGACGAGGTCTCGCAATCCGGCTCCCGCACGGGCTCCACGGTGAATGATCGGGTGCCCGTTCGTGTCGCATCCGCGTTCCGTGACGAGGACTCCGTGCCCGACACCCGCTCCGGGGTCTCGGATGAGGATGACGCCGAGGTGTCGGAGACGCTGGATCTTCCTCGCAAGGGGACGACGCTTGCCCCCAGGAGGGATCCGGACGATGACGAGCCCACTCGCGACGACAGGTTGGGGCGGGCCCCCACGTCCTCGGGCAGGTCGCGCGGCATGCGCCTGCTGCTGGTCGCTTGCGTGACGCTGCTCCTCGTGGTCGCCGGCGCGGCCGCGTGGCTGTTCCTGCTCTCGCCCATGTCGGAGGACGCTCCACGCAAGCCCGCTGGAGCCACGGCGGCGACCCGTTCCTCCGAGGAAGGCCACCCCGCCGAGCCTCCCGCGTCCACCGGAACCGGGACTGGCTCCGGCACCGGCTCTCCCTCTCCCGAGTCGGGGACGGGGAGCGCCACGGCCCAACCGGGTGGGAGCGGGACCGACACGAGCGCGGGTTCGGCGTTGGCTGGAACCGGGGCTCCAGTGGTACCGACCGCTGGCCTGGCCGCCAGGCTGACCGAGCCTCCTTCCGCTTCCATGGCCGCCACCGGGATTCGCGTCCAGTTCCAGGCCCCGGCGGTCATGTCGATAAAGGTGGGAGCCAGCAAGGTGAAACCCAACGGCTTCCTGCCCTTGAAACCCGGGTTCTTCCGGGTCGACGTCCGCTGCTCCAACCGAGGCCCTTGGAATACCAAGGATTTGACGATTCCCGAGGATGCCCAGAACCCGTTTGTCGTCAAACTGACCCGCGCGGATTGCCCCCAGAAGACCCGGCGGTGAGGGGTCTCCAGGGGGACATATGCGGTGGGCTCCCCCTCCAGCGGACAAGTGGGCGAGGGTACGCGGGAGTGGATATAAGCCGTTGGAATTCCAGGGGATTTGCCCTCCTCATCTCGTTTACACGTGTCAGACGGACCCCTAGAATCGGCCCCCGTCTATGGCGCGCGCGAAGAAGAAGAACCTGGCCAAGAAGAGGAGCTCGCCGGCGGGCCGTATCGCCCGCGAGCTGCCCACCGCACCCGAGCCCAATCGGTTGTTGAAGGTGTGGCGTCGCGTGCTCGAGCGCCGATTGCGCACTCGGCTCCGAGCACCGGTGGCGGTGGAGATCCACGACAACACGCACACGATGCTCACGTTCCAGCGTCACCGGGCGCTGTGGCGGCTGCGCTTGCACCACATGTTCCTGACCTCGTCGGACGAGGTCATCCAGGCGCTCGCCGACTACGTGCGCAATGGGGACGCCGAGGCCAGCGCCCGGCTGGACAAGTTCATCGATCGCAACAAGGCCTACATCCGTCGCATGTCGCCGGCGCAGATGCGCAAGCGCATGCGGCTGGAGCCGGTGGGGCAGCACCACGACCTGGGCCGCATCTTCGAGCGACTGAACGAGCGCTACTTCCGGGGCCGCATCGACGCCGCCATCACCTACGGGCCGGCGCCGCGCGTCACCCGGCCGCGCAAGAGCATCAAGATGGGCTCGTACTCGGCGGACTCGCGCGTCATCCGCATCCACCCGGCGTTGGATCAGCCCGTGGTGCCGCGCTACTTCGTGGAGTGGATCGTCTTCCACGAGATGCTGCACCACGTGTACCGGACGCGCCGGGGCGAGGACGGGCGGCGCTGCATCCACCCGCCCGAGTTCCTCGAGCACGAGCGGCGTTTCCACGACTACTCGCGCGCGCAGGCCTGGGAGCTGGAGAACCTGGATCTGCTGCTGCGCGCGCGCGTGTCGGCCTGAGCAGGGCCTCCCCTGGCCTCAGGGGAGGATGATGCCGCCGGGGCTGCGTCGCTCCGACTCCGGCGAGGTGCTCCGGGACTGCTGGGCGGCGCGGGCTCTCGCTTGAGCCTCCGCCTGCTCCCTCTCGGAGGGGGCGACGCGCTCGGCCATGGTGACGAGCAGGGCCTTCTCGTAGAGGCGCTCGGCGAAGCGCGAGGGGGGCTCGGTGGGGCCATGCGCGAGCCGCCGGGCCTCGGCGCGGGCCACCCGGGCCGGGTGCTCCTTCCCGAGCCGCTCGAAGTGGAGCGCCATCTCCCACAGCCGGCCGGCGTAGAGCTGGCGGACCTCTGGTGCGGCGAAGAAGGCGTGCGCCTGGACGTGGGTCGCCTGGATGAGCTCTTCGTTGCGCTGGGCCGGGGTGAGCGCGAGCGGGCTCGACTCCAGCTCGTTCACCTTGAAGGCCAGCCGCTCCAGCTCGGCCAGGGGCGGCAGCCAGCCGCGCATCTCCGGCTCCTCGTGGAGCTTGTGGGCCTCGTTCGCGAGCCGCTCGTCCTCGGGCTCCGGCGGGGGAATCCCGAGCGGCACGTCCCGGGGCTGCACTCCCAGGTGGCGCAGCACGGCCTCGAGTCCCTGGGGAAAGGCGGTGCGCGTGCGCACGTTGAGTCCCACGGCGGCGGCCAGCCGCTCGAGCGCCTCGGCATGGGGAACCTCCACGGCGGCATCGGGGCCGGGATGGGTGGCCTGCTTCACCACGCGGCGGTACTCGCCCCGGTTGAGCTCCGTCACCTGGATGCGTGTGACGCCGTGCTCGTCCGAGTAGAGGAACTGGACGGCCTCCACGCCGCCACCGCGCAGGGGGCGGGCGATCTCGATGACGCGCTCCCCGGTGCCGTCGATGCTGGTGAGGAGCGCGGGCAGCGGCTCCGGACCCGTGAGGAGCGGACGCGGGGGCTCGGAGGGTCGGGCCGGCTCGGAGAGGGCCACGCCGCGCGAGCGCAGCCGGTAGAGCGCCTTCCTGGCGGCCTTGGCGAGCGCCTTGTTCCCGGAGCCCGCGAGCGCCTCGGCGAGGGCGGGTTGGCCGGCGAGCACCGAGCCCTCGAGAACGGCGAGCGCGAGCGGCTCGGGGAGGGACTCGACGTCAGCGGGCGTGGAGGCGGGCTCGGCCGCGAGCGCGCGGGCGTGCCGCACCGCGTCGGCGGGGAAGTCGGACAGCGGCGCTCCTGCGCGCAGAGCGTCCAGCAGCGTGCGCGGATCGGACTGGGGGCTCTTGGTGGGCATGGGCCGGGATGTAATGCACCTCACTCGGCGCGGTGAGGCCGGAGGAGCCCGAGCGCACGGGGTGACGACCACTGGCCCACACTTGGCGGGCCCGAGCGTTCAGCGGCGGCGCACCAGCCAGCTGTCGCCGGACTGGGCGGCCACGGCCAGCTCCTGCTGGAGCCGGGCGCCGAAGACGCGCGAGGGGTGCACCCCCCGGACGAGGAAGTGATCGTAGGCGGGGCCGTGCGTGGCGTAGTCGAAGTCCTGGGGCCGCCACTCGGAGGGGAAGGTGGGCGGGGGCGTGCCGCGGTAGCGCAGCGGGGAGTGGGGGGTGAGGGCGAAGCTGAAGTTGGTGCTGCCGCCGCGCGCGCGGGCAACCTCCGAGGCGCCGTGGAGGAAGACGGGGTGGCGCACCACGCGCGAGCCCGCGGCGAAGATGAGCCCCATGACACGGGGCTTCTGCGCGGTGGCTTCCACGAGGGCATCCCACTCGGAGGCCTCGCGGGAGAAGGCACGGAAGCCGCGGCCGAGCACGAGCGCCAGCAGCAGGGCACAACCCGCGCTGGCCCACAGCAGCGGGCGGCGCAGAGAGGGCAGGGTGACGGGCACGCTCGCCACGGCGAGCACGGCGGCGAGCTGCGCGTAACGGGTGTTCAGGTAGTAGATGTAGCCGCGGATGTCGAAGGGGAGCAGGAAGAAGAAGCCGAGCGCGAGGACGACGAGCCCCGGCAGACGCAGGCGCGCCACGAGTCCCCCGCCGCCGGTCGTGTCCGCCGCGCGCACCAGGCCGAGCACCAGGGCGCACGCGGCCACCACGCCCACGGCGTAGACGGGCCAGCGGTCCGAGCCATCCCGCAGGAGGTTGGCGAGCACCTCGAGGAGCTCGGCGCGGTTCTGCGCGAAGCTCTTCCAGGACAGGTTCCGCGGCGACAACATGGGGCCCCAGGCCTTCCAGGGCGCGCCGGTCTCCACCTCGGCGGGCTGACCCAGGCGCAGCACCACCCACGAGAGGAAGAGGGCCACACCGGGCACCACGCCCAGCAGCGCGGGCACCCGGGGCCGGAGCCGGGACGGAAGTCCCTTCGCGTCGGCGTCCTCGGGGATGGGGGTGGTGAGGAGCAGCCAGGGCAGGGCGAGCCCGAGGAAGGCGAAGGCCTGCACGTGGAAGAGCAGGACGGAGACGAGGCACGCGGCGAGCCCGGCGGCCCAGGCGCGGCGCCGGCCGGTGTCGGTGAGGGCGCGGACGAAGAGGCCGCAGCACAGCAGGGCCAGCGGCAGCGCGGCGAGGTAGTTGATGAAGCCCCACCCGAAGCTGTCGCCGTAGGCGAGCGGCAGCGACAGCAGGGAGGGCCAGGTGGGGCGCCCGAGGGCTCGCAGCAGGAAGGCGAGCGACAGGGGCAGTCCCACCACGTACGCGGAGAGGAAGAGCCGGTTGGCGAGGTCCAGCGGGAGCAGCCAGTTGAGGGCGCTGACGGCGTAGTAGTAGCCGAGGTAGGGCGTCAGCTCGTGCCGCGCGGCGAAGAGCTGGGGGTAGAGGGTGGTCGGATCATCCAGCCGGTGGAGGACGGAGATGAGGTGCAGGTGCTGTGGCAGGTCCACCATGGGCAGGTGCGAGGACACCCACAGGGGCAGCACCCCCAGCACGAGGGCGGCGGCGTAGACGAGGCGGTCGGTTCGCGCGGACACGGGTGGGCCGGACTGTACGTGGCGCCTCCGTTCGTCGCGAGCGTTCCGAGGAACGTGCTCGCAGGGTTGCCCTCCTGGGGGAGGGATCGCGGAGCCGGCCCGCCCTGCTTGGACAGGTGGAAACCTCTGGGATATAGCCCGGGGAGATGATTCGGGTGTTCTGCCTGTCCCCCGGGAGGTACGTGGAGATGAAGCGCATCGGGATGACGTTGGCGGCCGTGGCGGTGGGCGGCGTGTTGCTCACGGCGGGCGAGTCAGGCGCGTGCGAGGCCCACCGTGCCAGGAAGGCCGATGCCGTACCCGCGCCCGTGGAGCCGGGCAGGCCGGAGGCGGCTCCGACGGAGGCGGCCGCGGCGAAGAAGGACGGCGCGAGCGAGCTGCACGCGGCGAAGTGCCGGTGCGGCAGCGCGGCGGACTGTACCTGCAAGAAGGGCACGTGCGAGTGCCCCAAGTGCAAGAAGCCCCGTCAGGACGTGGTGCCGTCGTTGCGGTCCGAGGGCCGAGCGCGGGAGCTGCGCGAGGTGCGCCTCGACGCCTCGGCGGGCGTCTTCATCTGACCGGCTTCTCCGCCTTCACCACCAGCAGGGGCGGCAGCCGCAGCCGGGCGAAGCCCACCAGTCCCACGGCGGACAGGGCGTCGCGGAGCTCCTCCTCCTCGCGCGGGTGGAGACCGGCCTGGCGCTGGACGAACGCGGTGGCCCGGCCCGGCGGTAGCCAGGTGCTGGCCACGAAGCGTCCACCGGGGCGCAGCACGCGGCCCACTTCCAGCAGCAGCCGGCCGATGTCCGCGATGAAGTGCAGCGAGTGGGCCAGCAGCACCGCGCCCAGCGAACCATCCCGGAAGGGCAGGTAGGGGGCCTCGGCGCGGAGGAAGTCCACCCGCACGCCGGCCTCGCGCGCCTGGGCCACGGACTCCTCGAGCATCGCCCGGGACACGTCCAGGCCCACCACGGGAGGCAGCTCCGGCTCGCGTGCCAGACGCCGGGCGAACAGTCCGGTGCCGGTGCCCAGGTCCAGGATGGGCGCCTCGGGGTTGCCCAACAGGGAGCGGTACAGCAGGTACTCACTGTCCCGGTCCAGGGGCGGAGCCGCCAGCGCCCGCTGCAGGGCGGGGCGCACGTAGCGCTCATAGGAGCGGGCGATGAGCCGCTGCTCCATGCCCCGCTGGGCCAGGTGCGTGGAGGCGGACTCCTGCACCAGGTCCGCCACACCCTCGGTTACCGGGAAGCTCGCATGGCACTCGGGACAGTGCAGGGGCCCGAAGGCGAGCACGTCGGTGTCGTGCTCGGGCATCAGCCCACCGCGCCGGCACCGGGGGCAGCGCAGCTGCTGAAGGATGGCGCGTCGCATACCCGGCACAGGGTAGCGCCGCGAGCGCTCCTCAGGAACGGCTTTCCTCGCTCAGGAACCGCTCTCCTCGGTGGCCACCAGCACGGGCCAGCCGCGGGCCATGGCCTCGCGGAAGAAGGCGGCCAACTCGCGACGGGCGCCATTCACCGCACCCAGGAACGGGTCGATGAGCGACTCCTCGCCGAGGCTGCGCTGGGGGTTGAGCTCCACGGGGGTGCCGCAGCGCTCGCAGCGGATGGACACGGAGCGGGCCAGGGCCACGGGCACGGCGTAGCGCGCGTTGCACTCGCTGCACTTCCAGACGAGTGCGCGCTCTCCGGCCTCGCGCTTCGCCAGCGACTCCAGCTCATCCGCCAGCCGCAGCAGCGCGGGCAGATCCTGGGGAGGCTGGGCGAAGACGGCCGAGGGACCAAAACCCGAACCGGGGCTGCCCATGCTGGGGGGCTTGTCTCCCTGGAGCAGGGCACGGACCCGGTCCTTGGCCTTGACGTCCCGGAACTCGGCGCCCGCGAACGCGCGCTCCACCGCTTCCTGCAGCGGGGGAAGCTCGGGCTCGAGCCGCTCGTCCGAGGGCAGTGATTGAGGATGCGCCACCACTCGGTGGCCAGGGATTGCGAAGAATCGGAAACCCACGATGCTCCAAATCGCACTGGTGCGCGTCCGGCGCAAGGTACGAATCAGGGGGGATGACGGATTTGCCGCAACCGCGACAGACGGCGCGGTGCGTCACCACCTCACTGTGACCATTCCAGCATTCGCTGCAGCGGCGCCAGCGCGGCGGACTGCAGGTCGGCCGGCAACGTCAGCTCCGGTGTCCGGTCCTTCATGCACCGGTAGAGCTTCTCCATCGTGTTGAGCCGCATATAAGGACATTCGTTGCAGGAGCAACCATTGTCCGGTGGGGCGGGGATGAAGGTCTTCTCCGGCGCGCCGCGCTTCATCTGGTGGAGGATGCCGGCCTCCGTCACCACGATGAACTCCCGCTTGGGGCTCTTGAGGACATGGTCCAGCAGCCCCTTGGTCGAGCCGATGTAGTCGGCGTGCCGCAGCACGGGCTCCTCGCACTCGGGGTGCGCCACCACCTCCGCCTCGGGGTGTTGGACCTTGAGCTGCACCAGGCGCTTCTCGCTGAATATCTCATGGACGATGCAGCTGCCCGGCCACAGCACCATGTCCCGGCCGGTCTGCTTCATCACATAGCGGCCCAGGTGCTGGTCCGGCGCGAAGAGGATGCGCCGGTCCCTGGGGACCTGGTTGACGATCTTCACCGCGTTGGAGGAGGTGCAGATGACGTCGCTCATCGCCTTCACGGCGGCGGAGCTGTTGACGTAGCTCACCACGAAGTGGTCCGGGTGCTTCTCCTTGAAGGCCCGGAAGGCCACCGGTGGGCAGCGGTCCGACAGGGAGCAGCCCGCCTTCAGGTCCGGCAGCAGCACCTGCCTGCCCGGATTGAGGATCTTCGCCGTCTCCGCCATGAAGTGGACGCCGCAGAACACGATGACGTCCGCCTTCGTCTTCGCCGCGGCCTGGGCGAGCGCCAGGCTGTCCCCGACGAAGTCCGCCACGTCCTGGATCTCGCTCTCCTGGTAGTAGTGGGCGAGGATGACGGCGTTGAGTTTCCGCTTTAGTTCCTGGATTTCCCGCTCGTAGTCCACTTCGGCGCCCATCGCGTCTCCTTCTGGCTCATTTAACCGGCCGGTCCCATGGGGGCCAAGGACGAATGCCCCGAAGCCAGCAGGTGTCCGACCTCGGGGTATGCGGCCAGGGGAGCGCCCTCCTGGTTCGCCGGGAAGCATCAGGGGATAGATCCCGCCAGGACACTTGACGCCAACCATCCAGGGACCCGCTAAGATATTCCCGGGACCGCATGGCTGCGGATGAAGCCCGATCACCTGGTGTCCTGGATGCTGGACGTTGGAAAAGGCTTTCTCGTGGCAGGAGCGGAAGGGGGAGGGGCGGCACGGGCACGTGGGCCGCACCCGGAAGAGCGATCGATTTGCGCCGGGTACTGTTGAGTGGCCTGCCTGCTGAGGAGGGGTACATGAGTGTCCCGATTCGAGACGTCCTGGTCGTACACCCGAACGCGGGCAGGCGGGCCGCGCTGGCCTCGGCCCTTCCCTCGTACCGTGTGGTGGCGGTGGAGTCCAAGACCGAGGCGGCCTTCAAGATGGCCAACGCGGCTCCGGCGCTCATCATCGCCCCCCCGGACGATGCCCGGCTCTTCCTGAGGCAGGTGGCCCACACCGCTCCGGACGCGCTGCGTGTCTTCATCTGCTCCAAGTCCGACCCCGCGGGGCTGGCCGAGTTGATTCAGAGCGCCGCCGAGGGCCATGTCTTCAGCGTCCTCGACGAGGCGCTCTCGGGGCCGGAGCTGGGTCGTACCCTCTCGCACCTGCTGCAGCACCGGGGCTCGGCCAGCATCACCGTGCCTCCCTCGACGTACTCGGTGCACTTCACGCTGAACGAACAGGCCCAGGAGGCCCGGTGCTCGGAGATCGGCAACTTCGGCGCCACGCTGTTGCTGCCGGGCAGCATCCCCCTGGTCCACTTCCCGCCGGGCTCGGCGCTGGAGTCGCTGCGCATCGAGCGTGAGGGGCGGCTCCTCTTCAAGACGCCCTGGGCGCACGTGCAGCGGGCGCTGCTGGTGCACGACGAGTCGGGGGAGCACCTGCGCCTGGGCATCTCCTGGGCGACCGCCATGCACCCGCCGCCGCCGGTGCCCGGCGTGACGATGGAGGCCCAGTCCGAGGTGGTGGCCACGCTGCGCAAGGCGCTGCGGCGCGGGGCCATCCTCTGGCTCCAGCGTGTGAACGACCCCTCCGTGCAGCTGCGCCTGGACGCGCCCGTCGTGGACATGGTGGACGGGGTGGCCGTCCTGTGTTGCCAGTCCTCAGGCATGCTGGAGGGCTGGGCGGGCGACGAGGTGGACCTGTTCTTCGAGATGGGCGGGCAGAGCTACTCGGGGGTCTGCAACCTGCTCGTCAACGAGCCGGACGGGAGGATGGTGTTGCATGTGCCGCGCTCGCTCGTCATCCGCAACTGGCGCAGCCTGCCGCGCTTCAAGCCCGGGCCCAACGACCGCTTCCTCATCTCCTTCCAGGCCCCCATCTCCGGCCATCAGACCACCCGGGCCGCGCTCGACCTGAGCGTCGGCGGGCTCTCCTTCCCCTTCGATGCCTCCAACGAGATCATCCCCGCGGGCTCGCGGCTCGACGTCTCGCTGCTCCTGCCGGATGGGACGTCCGAGAAATGCCAGCTGGAGGTGCGCTCCATCCACGGGGTGCCCTCGGATGGCCGGCTCTCGGGAGGCCTGCGGCCCTTCCGCGCCGGCGCGCGCTTCTCGGGGCTCTCCCAGACCGCCCGCGACGCCATCCTGCGGGCCTTCATGTCCTCGCGCTGCCAGTCCGTCTCCGAGGGGTGCGACGTTCCCTTCCGGGACATCTGGCACCTGATGGAGGAGGCCCGCTACCGCTTCCATCCGGACTACCCCTTCGGGGACGACTCGCAGCTGGACACCCTCCAGGACACCCACCGCAAGGTGTATTCCACGGGGGACCTGGGGCGCGCGCTCGTCTACACCAGCGAGAAGGGCCTGCTGGGGCAGATCTCCGGCCTGCGCATCCACTCGCGCACCTGGCTCGTGCAACACCTCGCGGTGCGGCCCGGTGTGCGCCGCAATGAGCAGGTCTCCTACGAATTGAGCAACCTCGCCGTCGAGCTGGGCGAGGTGCAGCAGGACATCGAGTTCATCCGCTACTCCTGGCGCAAGGACAACCGCTGGCCGAGCCGCCGCATCGGTTGGCTCGCGCGAGCCCTGGAGACGCCAGGACTGAGCTTCCTGCGCCATTTCTGCTACATGCGCCTGCCGCTCACGGACGCGCGGCCCACTCCCGATCCGTCGCTGCCGCGCGTGCGGGATGGGGTGCGCACCGACTTCGTGTGGATCGAGCTGCACCTGCGCGACCGCGGGGAGCTCGTCCGGGTGCTGAGCGAGGATCTGCTCACGGACGAGGTGGACCTGAGCGCGTTGAGCGAGCGCTTCCGGGCGAAGGGGCTGCACCGGCGCCGCCGCGTCTTCGTCGTGGATGGGGAGTTCATGCCCCTGGCCGTGGCCCTCTGCGAGGAGGGCACCCCGGGGCTCAACCTCCTCGAGAAGACGAACGCCTTCTGGCTGCTCGTGCCCAACCGGTCCCACCCCCAGGCGCGCGCGGCCACGCAGGCGCTCATCCAGCGCTGCGTGGAGCATGCCCGCGAGCGCGGTCGGCCCTCCGCCATCGCCCTGGTGGAGGATGAAGAGGCCGGAGTGCTCGAGGAGGCGGGGTTCCAGAACCTGGGCCGCTTCTCCGAGTGGATCTTCCACCGCTCGATGATCCGCCGGGTGTGTGAGCTGTGGCGCTCCGTGTTCGAACGGCTCGGGGGTGCCCCCGCGCCCGACTGGGCCGGCGAGGAGAGCGTGGAGTGAGATACGTCATGGAGTCCAGCGACGAGGCGCGCCGCCTGCTCGTCCAGGAGCGGTCGGGCAACGCGCGCGAGGCGCTGGGGGCCGCCGGTCTCCAGCGGGGAGCCCGGGTGCTGGACGCCGGGTGTGGTCCAGGTGGCATCACGGAGCTCATCGCGGAGCTGGTGGGGCCCACGGGCCACGTCACCGGCATGGACCTCAGCGAGGAGCGGCTGGCGAAGGCCCGGCAGCTCAACCAGCACCACCCCCACGTGCGCTTCGTCTCGGGCGACGTGCGCCGCACGGGGCTGCCGGACGCCTCGTTCGACTTCACCTGGTGCCAGTTCGTCCTCCAGTACGTGCCAGAGCGCTGGGACGCGCTCGCGGAGCTCGCCCGAGTGACCCGTCCTGGTGGCAAGGTGGTCATCTCCGAGTTCGACGGCTTCGGGATGTGCAACTGGCCCTGTCCCGAGCCCCTGCGCGACTGGTGTGTGCGCTTCACCGACGCGCTGCTGCGCACCGTCGGCCTGGATGTCCATGTGGGCCGCAAGGTGTTCAACGCCATGCGTCAATTGGGGCTGGCCCAGGTCCGCGTCCACCTGTTGCCCCAGTACGTCATCGCGGGCTCCGCCGACGCGGCCACCCATCTGGACTGGGAAACACGTTTTTCCGCTCTGGAGCCCGCCGTGGCCCCCTTGCTCGGTGGTCTGGAAGACTACCGGGCCATGTGTCAGAAGTACCTTGAGTTGCTGGCGGATCCCGACGCATTGAAGTACTCGATCCTGCTGGTGACAGAGGGAACGCGTCCTTGAACCAGAGGGCAGTGGAGGAGAGTGAGCAGAGGCCGCATCCGGACAACGCTCCGGAGGTGAGCGTGCGCACGACGTCCACGCTGCTGCTCTACTTCGAGCGGCGCTATGGGGCCGCCCGGCTCGCGGACATCTTCCGCCGGCACTCCTTCAGCCTGTCCCTGGACTACCTCCGCACGCCCACCAACTTCATCTCCCTGCCGTTCCTGGAGAAGCTGGCCGACGTCCTGGTCACCGAGTCGGGCGACAGCCAGTTCATGCGCAAGGCGGGTCTCTCCATGGCCGGCCCCGAGGCGCTCGGGTTCGCGTACTACATGGTCCGCGCCTTCGGCTCGCTGGAGATCTGCTTCCGCAAGACGGTGGAGCTCAGCTACAGCTACAACCGGGTGGGCCAGTTCGAGATCGAGCAGCTCGAGCGCGAGCGGATGGTGCTGGCCTACCGCAGCTCCGTGCCCGAGCAGGGCCGGCACATCTGCGAGCTGCGCATGGGCCAGTTCGCCTCGTTCCCCACCATCTGGGGCCTGCCCCCGGCCGACGTGAGCGAGAGCCAGTGCCAGGTGAACGGCGCCGACTGCTGCCGCTACCACCTGCGCTGGATGGACCCGCTGCCCGTGTGGGGCCGCTATACCGGCCTGGTGCTGGGCGCGATCAGCGGGGTGGGCGCGAGCATCCTGGGGTTGGGCCATCCCGCCTTCACCGTGACGTCGCTGTCCCTGGCCGGGGTGTCGCTGGGCAGTTGGATCGACCTGCGGCGGGAGATGCGCCGCAAGGACGCGGCGCTCAACGAGCAGGCCGAGGGCATGATGGGCTCGCTCGAGGAGCTCCAGCAGCGCTACGACGAGATGTTCCGCATCAACGTCGCGCTGGAGGACCGGGTCGTGGCTCGCACGCGCGAGTTGACCGAGACCAACGTGCGGCTGGAGGCGGCGCTCGCCAAGCAGAAGGAGCTGGACCGGCTCAAGAGCGAGTTCTTCGACAACGTGAGCCACGAGCTGCGCACGCCGCTCACGCTCATCCTCCTCACGCTGGACTCGCTGCTGCAGCGCGGCCCGGAGGAGTTCGATGCTCCCGTGCGCCAGCACCTGGAGACGATGAACCGGAGCGCCTCGCGCCTGCTGCGGCTCATCAACAACCTGTTGGATCTGACGAAGCTCGAGGCGGGCAAGACGAAGCTGCGCTACGAGCCGTTGGACATCCAGGGCTTCCTCTCCTCGCTGCTGGTGCCCTTCGAGGTGCTGGCGGACAAGAAGGGACTGGAGCTCGAGCTGGAGGGCACGGTGACGACGCCGGTCCACGTGGACGTGGCGCGTATCGAGAGCGTCTTCCAGAACCTCATCTCCAACGCCCTCAAGTTCACCTCCCAGGGCAAGGTGACGGTGCGCCTGCGCGAGGACGACACCTGGGTGCACGTGGAGGTGATCGACACGGGCGTGGGTATCGCCTCGCAGGATCTCTCGGTCATCTTCGACCGCTTCGCCCAGGCGGACTCGAGCGGCACGCGGCGCTTCGGTGGCACGGGCATCGGCCTTGCGCTGGTGAAGGAGACGCTGGAGCTGCACACGGGCGGTATCGAGGTGTCCAGCGATCTGGGCAAGGGCTCCAACTTCCACGTGTGGCTGCGCAAGGGCACCGCGCACGTGCGCGACGAGGTGCTCACGAGCAGCGCCGACGAGCCGGTGGTGAACCGTCCCTCGCTGCGCCGCTCGGCGGACGTGGCGGCCATGCTGGAGCCCGAGAGCCCCATGAGCACGCCCGCCGTCGAGGCGTTGCCCGCTCCTCCGGACGCCGAGGCCGGCCCGGATGCTCCGCGCGTGCTGCTGGTGGAGGACGAGCCGGAGATCCGCGCCTTCCTGCGCGGCGTGCTCAAGCCCTACTACCGGCTGCTGGAGGCCACCAACGGCGAGGAGGGCCTGCGGACGGCCCAGAAGGAGCGGCCGGATCTCATCGTCTCGGACGTGATGATGCCGGTGATGTCGGGCATCCAGATGCTGGCGGCGCTGCGCAGCTCTCCGGAGACGGTGGACACGCCCATCATCATGCTCACCGCGCGTCAGGAGGTGGACGCGAAGGTGGAGGGGTTGTCCATGGGCGCCAATGACTACCTGGGCAAGCCCTTCTCGCCCCGGGAGATGCTGGCGCGCATCGAGGCGCAGCTGCGCCTGCGCGACGCGGCGGTGCGCGCGGCGGAGAACGAGCGGCTGGCGGCCACGGGCCTGCTCACCTCGGGCTTCGCCCACGAGGTGCGCAACCCCCTCAACGGTCTGATGAACGCGCTGCAGCCGCTGCGCGAGAGCCTCACCAGCGGCACCCCGGATCCAGCCATGGCCGTGGCCATGTTGGATCTCATCGAGGAGTGCGGGCAGCGCATCCGGGGCCTGGCCGAGGGCCTGCTGTCCTTCGTGCGCACCGGCAGCAAGGCGGTGGCGGTGGACCTGGGTGCCTCGCTGGACGCCAGCGTGCAGGCGCTCTCGTGGCGGCTGCCCCCCGGCATGAAGGTGGAGCGCGACTACCAGTGCCCGGATCCGGTGTGGAGCGATCCGGGCTCGCTCAACCAGGTCTGGGTGAACCTGCTGGACAACGCGGTGCGCGCCATCGGGCCGGACGGGATCGTCAGGGTGTCCACGGCGCGCGACGGTGGGGACGCGGTGGTGTCCATCATCGACAACGGCGTGGGCATCAAGCCCGAGCACATGGAGCGGCTCTTCCAGCCCTTCTTCTCCACCCGGGACGCGGGCGAGGGGACGGGCCTGGGGCTGGCGCTCTGCCAGCGCATCGTCCTGCGTCAGGGTGGACGCATCCGTGTCTTCAGTGACTACGGCAAGGGCACGCGCGTGGAGGTCCGGCTGCCGCTCGAGGCGGATCCGGATCGCATCCTCCCGCCGCTGCTCTCCGAGGGACGCCCCATCCAGCCGCATTGGCGCACGTAGGGCCGCCCGCTACTCGCGACCGTTCTGACAGGTGGGGTGTGCTTCTGGTAGAACCAGGAGCCTTTTTTCCCCTTTTCTCCCCACTCGCGAGGAAACCTTCGCATGGCACAGAGCACGGCCGCGCCGGCCCCCACCCGGGGTCATCCCAAGGGCCTTTACCTGCTGTTCACCACCGAGATGTGGGAGCGCATGAGCTATTACGGCATGCGCGCCCTGCTGGTGCTCTACATGGTGGGCGCCACCAACGAGGGCGGGTTTGGTTGGAGCCAGGCCAAGGCGCTGCAGATCTTCGGCATCTACACGGGCCTCGTGTACGCCACGCCCGTGTTCGGCGGCCTCCTCGCGGACCGTTACCTGGGGCAGCGGCT
The DNA here is from genome assembly GCF_016859125.1 of Archangium violaceum. Classification (NCBI taxonomy): domain Bacteria; kingdom Pseudomonadati; phylum Myxococcota; class Myxococcia; order Myxococcales; family Archangiaceae; genus Archangium; species Archangium violaceum. The sequence goes on from NZ_CP069338.1 coordinate 7,445,697, forward strand.
GTCGGTCACGCTCGGCGGCATCCTGATGATGTTGGGCCAGTTCGTCCTGGCCATGCCTGGCAACTCGGAGTCGCTCTTCTACACGGGCCTGGGCCTGTTGGTGGTGGGCAACGGCTTCTTCAAGCCGAACATCTCCACCATGGTGGGCGGGCTGTACGCGCCCGGTGATCCGCGCCGGGATGGTGCCTTCACCATCTTCTATATCGGCATCAACGTGGGCGCGTTCCTGGCCTCGGCGGTGTGCGGCACGCTGGGCGAGAAGTTCGGCTGGATGTATGGCTTTGGCTCCGCGGGCGTGGGCATGGGACTGGGCGTGCTCGTCTTCCTGGCCCTGGGCAAGCGCCTGCTGGGCAACGTGGGCCTGGCGCCGAGGCCGGTGGAGCGCAAGGTGGGCGCGTCCGAGGCTCCCGCAGTGGCCCTCACCCGTGAGGAGAGGGATCGCGTCATCGTCATCCTCGTGCTGGCGCTCTTCGTCGTCTTCTTCTGGGCGGCCTTCGAGCAGGCCGGTGGCCTGATGAACCTCTACACGGACGCCAAGGTGGACCGGGGCGTGTTCGGCTGGGAGGTGCCCACCACCTGGTTCCAGGCCGTGAACCCGCTCTTCATCATGCTGCTGGGCCCCATCTTCGCGGAGATGTGGACGGGGCTGGGCCGGCGGAGCAAGGACCCCTCCATCCCGGCGAAGATGGCCATGGGCCTGCTGCTGGTGTCGTTCGGCTTCGTGTTCATGCTGGGCGCTTCCAAGCAGAGCGAGGCGGCGGGCAAGGCGGCGCTGATGTGGGTGGTGGCGGCCTACTTCTTCCACACGGCGGGCGAGCTGTGCCTGTCGCCGGTGGGCCTCTCCATGGTGACGAAGCTGGCGCCGACGCGGTTCGCCTCGCTGCTGATGGGCGTGTGGTTCATCGCCAACGCGGTGGCCAACTACCTGGCGGGCCTCATCGGCGGCTATGCCGAGCAGCTGGGCGAGTTCAACCTCTTCCTGGCCATCACCATCGCCACCGCCGTGGCGGGCGCGGTACTGCTGGCCCTGGCGCCGCTGCTCAAGCGGATGATGCACGGCGCGGACGAGATGAATCCCGCGGCGGCCGAGCAGTCGGCCTCCGATTCGGAGCAGGTCAAGCCCCAGGTGGCCTGACCTCCCTCTCCCTCCGGGAGAGGGCCGGGGTGGGGGTCGTCGTCCCCGAATGAAGAAAGGGCCCCGGGCGGAGACGCTCGGGGCCCTTTTTCATGCCTTAACCCATCCAGTCCGCGGACCTACAGTGCCTTCTGCTCGCCCACGGTCGTGGCGGGAGGCTGGGCTCGGTCGGGGACGGGACCGGTGGTGTCCTCCTGGTAGTAGTCGCGGACCTGGTAGTTGCGCGCCATGAGGGCCATGGCCACGGCGGCCAGGAGCGCCAGGCCTCCGTAGAAGAAGAACTGGCCGGCGCCGGTGAAGACGTTGAGCGCGGCGGCGATGGCCACGGCCACGTTGGCCAGCGTGGTGGTGAGCAGCCAGAGGCTCTGGATGATGCCCTTCATCTCGCGCGGGGCCTGGGTGTAGGCGAACTCGAGGCCGGTGGTGGAGACGAGGATCTCCGACAGCGTCAGGACGATGTAGGGCAGCAACTGCCAGGCGATGTTGAGCGTGGAGCCCTGCTCGATGAGCACCTGGTAGTAGCCGGCGATGGCGTACGAGAACGCGCCCACGGCGAGCCCCAGCGGCATGCGGCGCAGCGGGGTGAGCTCCCAGCCCGAGCGCTGGAATGCGGGGTACACCACGCCCACGAGGACGGGGATGAGGATCATCACCAGGGCCGGGTTGATGAACTGCATCTGGCTCGGCTGGAAGGTGACGGGGCCGACCTGCGGATCCATGGCGCGCGCCTGGATGACCCACGTGGAGGCCTTCTGGTCGAAGAGCATCCAGAAGAACGGGATGGTGGGCAGCAGCAGGGTGCTGATGCGGAGGACGGCCTTGGCGCCCTCCACGGCCTCGGCGGGGTGCTCCTTCGTGGCGCCGTCGAGCCAGTGCGCGCCGGGCTTGCGGTGGCGGAGCGCCGAGGCCACCACCTTGAGGAAGGAGTGGGGGTTGGGGCCGGTGGGGGGCACCACGACGTAGTGCCGGCGGCCCGCCCAGAAGATGATGGTGGCGATGAACATCAGGATGCCGGGGATGCCGAACGCCACGGCGGGCCCCAGGTGCTTGAGCGTCAGGGGGATGAGCAGCGAGGCGAAGAAGGACCCGAAGTTGATGGTCCAGTAGAAGATGGCGAAGACCTTCTTCACCAGGTGCTTGTTGGACGCGTTGAACTGGTCCCCCACCATGGCGCTCACGCACGGCTTGATGCCGCCGCTGCCCACGGAGATGAGGACCAGGCCCGTGTAGAAGCCCGTGGGATTCGTCTCGAAGAGGGCCAGGCACGCGTGGCCCAGGCAGTACACCAGGCTCAGCGAGAGGATGACCTTGTACTTCCCGAGCCACCGGTCCGCGAGGTAGCCGCCCATCAACGGGAAGAAGTACACGCCCGCCATGAAGAGGTGCATCAGGCTCTTGGCCTGGGCGGAGCGGGCGCCCTCGTCGGGGACGGCGTTGCGCAGCAGGTAGTCGATGAGGAACACCGTGAGGATGTTCCTCATCCCGTAGAAGCTGAAGCGCTCACAGGCTTCGTTGCCGATGATGAAGGGAATCTGCGGCGGGAAGCGGTCGCGGGTCGTGGCGCCGGGCGTGCTGGCCATGGACGGGGGATTCCTCGTCGGTAGGGGGTCCAACCGTCGTGCCTACCCCAGGGGTGGCCCCGGGCACAACCCACGAGCCGCTAGAGGACCAGCGCCAGGCCGGCGTAGGGGCCAGCGAAGAGCTCGCGGTTGCGGTGGCCGTCCACGTGCCCCTGGTCGTCCAGGTAGATGGCGCGGTAGCCCCCGCGCAGCCGCACCGGTCCGAGCTCCACCGCCAGTCCCGCGTCCCCGTTGAGCTGGATGAAGGGCAGGGGCGTCAGGTTGGTGCTCGCCTCCAACTTCAGCGGACCCGCCAGCCGCAGCAGCGTGCTCGCGCCCAGCCCGGGGCCCACGAAGGTGACGTCCGGAGCGAAGGCCACGTCCAGGCCGCCGGACACGCGCACGCGCAGATTCTCGTTCGATACCAGCAACACGCTCGGCTTGAGCGCCAGCAGGGAGATGTGATCCCGGCCCGGCGAACCATCATCCGTCGCCAGGTTGAACATGTGGAGCTTCATGCCAAAGCCCAGCTGCTTGCCATCCGCCTGCAGCCCCAGCCCCATCGCATAGCCCTGCGCGACGAAACCCGCGTCCGCCGTGAGGTCCACCTGGAGGGGCTGCGCGGCGCTCTCCACCTGCGCGCTCGGGCGCGGCACCAGCCGGTTGCGCCACATCAAGTCGTAATACCTGCCGTAGTACGGACGGCCAGGACCCAGGTACGGCCAGGCCCACGCGGGGTCGTAGTAGTACCGGACCCACGGGTTGCCGTAGTACCCGTAATATCCCCCATACGGCCAGCCCTGGTACGGGTTATGCGGGCGGGGGTGGGGCCTGCTCCCGCCGTTGCTCGGTGTTCCAGGCGACGGCTGGGACGAGGGGCGTGATCTCTTGCCGAAGCGGGCCTCGGCGCTACCGGAGCCGAGTCCCACCAGCGACACGGCCAGAAACAGTCCCACTGATTTCCACATGGTTCTACTCCCGGGCGACCGGCGGCGAGACGCCTGTCCGGTGGGGTGACGAGAAGATCAACACACGTCCTGGCGGGATACTCCCGTCCCCGCGAGGCCTACCGCAGCAGCAGGAGCACGAGCGGCGGGAGCGCCACGCCTCCGACGAAGAGCGCCCCCCAGAGAATCGCCTGCTTGTTGCGCGCCCCATCCAGTGCGTCCATCACCTGGCCGTCGAGCTCCTTGTCGGCGAGCTCCTGGAGCCGGGCGAGTGTCAGCTCCACGGCGCCCTGATCGCGCGTCTGCTCTCCGACATGTAGGCGGGGAGCAGGGCGTAGACGACGTAGCTCCAGGGCTCCCAGGCGTGCGCGAGCAGCCCGGTGCCTCGCTCGACGAAGAAGGCCACGATTCCGAGGACGAGGCCGAGGGCCCCGAGCCCCAGCGCGCGTGAGGCGACGATGGCCGCGGCGCTGGCGCCGGCCTTGGTGAGCGAGGCCACGCTGAACGCTTTTCTCCGCGTGGAATCGGCCTCTGACTCCGCCTGCTGGAGCGTCGCCGCGGACTGGGACTGGTCGATCCCCTGCCTCCTGTGGACCTGAGTAGGACGGAGGGTCTCTCGCCGTCACATCGGCATCCGCCGTAGACTCTCCATAGAGGGGCCATGACCATGATGACCGGGCTGAAGACAGGTCTGGTGTTGGGCGGAGGTGCCGCACGAGGGGCCTACGAGGCCGGGGTGCTCTCCTATCTTCGAGAGGAACTGGAGCCGGAGCTCGGCCGGGAGCTGAGACTGGACATCCTGGTGGGCACCTCGGTGGGGGCCCTCCATGCCTGCTACCTCGCCGCGACGAGCGACCAGCCAGCCCGCCAGGGCCGGGGCATGCGGGCGCACTGGACGGGGATGAAGGTGGAGGAGGTGCTCCGGTTCGGAGTGGGAGACGTCTTCCGCATCCTGCGTGAGGCTTTGGGCAAGCCGGCGCCCCATCCGCGAGACATCCAGTACGGCGGGCTGGTGGATCCGCGTGGGCTGAGGGCCATCGTGAGCCGGGGCATTCCCTGGTTGGGGATCGGCCGCAACGTGCGCAGGGGCCACCTCGAGGCGCTCGCGGTGAGCACCACGCACGTGGGCAGCGGACGGGCCACGGTGTTCGTCCAGCGTCGCGATGGGGGAATCCCTTCCTGGGGGAACGATCCCTCCTACCAGGCCGAGGTCGCGCGCATCGGCCCCACCCACGCGCTGGCCTCGGCCGCCATTCCGGTCGTCTTCCCGGCGGTGCGTCTGCGGGGCCAATTGCACGTGGACGGAGGGCTGCGGCTGAACGTTCCGCTCAGCCCCGCGCTGCGGCTGGGCGCCCAGCGCGTCATCGTCGTCTCCTTGCGACACGAGGCGGTCCGCGCGCGGAAGCCGGAACCAGCGCGGTCGAGCAGTGAGCAGGAACGTGAGCAGGCCCTCGCGACCGCGCCCTTCCTCGCGGGCAAGATGCTCAACACGCTGATGATGGACCGCACGGACCAGGACCTGGGCCGGCTGCGGAGGCTCAACGCCATCCTCGAGGCGGGGACGTTGGCCTACGGGCCGGGCTTCGCGCAGACGCTCAGCGGGGTGCTGGAGCCCCACCGCAGCCAACCGCTGCGCTACGTGCGGGAGCTGCTGGTTCGGCCCTCGAGGGACATCGGCGCGCTGGCCGCCGAGTACGTCCGCACGCCCGAGTTCCGTCGCCGCAGCTCGGGTCTGGCACACAAGGCGATCCTCCGGCTGGTGGATCGGGATGCCTCGCACGAGGCGGACCTGGCGTCCTACCTGCTCTTCGATGGTGGCTTCGCGGACATCCTCATCGAGCTGGGGCGGCAGGATGCCCGGGCGCTGCGCTCGGAGTGGTTGCGCTTCTGGTCGGACGAGCCGCAGACGGTGGCGGAGATGGCCACCCGGCCTCCCACGGCGAGCGCGGCCTGAACGCCTGGCCACTCAGAAGGAGTACCGGAGGCCGAAGCGCACCCTGCGCGGCGTCTGGTATTGGAGCGGGAGGGCCTGGCGCTCATCCACGCGTGTCACCTCCTGGAAGTTGAACAGGTTGAACACGTCCAGGGACAAGGACACCACGTTGTCCCGACGAAGGCGGTAGCGCACCTCGAGGTGGGGATCGATGGAGTGGACCCACGGGGTCCTCTCCCCGGTCTCGCCACGGGGCAGCACGATCGGTGTACCCGAGCGGCCCTGGTAGGCCAGGCCGAGGTTCAATGACAGATACTTGCGGACGAGAAAGAGCTCCCGGGAGCCGAAAGCCTTGACGGAATGCGTGCGGTCTTCGGGCAGGAGCCCCATCGGGTTCTGGAACAGGGCGCCTTGATTCCCATAGAGGCGTGACCAGGTGTAGCTCGCCTGCGCGAACCAGCCATCCGAGAAGGCATGGCGCAACGCGACCGCCGCCGCGTCATGAGTGCGCTCCGCCTTCGGAAAATCACGGGCGGCCCCCGAGCCCGGGTTGCCCAGGAAGAAGGAGCTGCCATCGTCGCGGCTCAGGTTCTCGATGACCGAGTCCAGGCTTCGGTGGGTGTAGGTCGCGCTCAGGAGGGTGTCCCGTAGAACCTCGTACTCGATGCCCGCGAGAAGCTCGCTCGACGAGGTCGGGACCAGCTCGGAGACGCCGGGCGCTTCCAGGCCACCGAGGTTCGCCAGCTCGAACGGCATCTGACCGTGGTACTTCGCGTAATGGGCGAAGAGCCTCATCCATCCGTTGCGCAGCGGAGCCGCGACCAGAAGACCCACGCGCGGTGAGAGCTGGTGACGGAGCGCGACGGCCAGACGGCCTTCCTCCGTGTATACCCACTGCGAGTCGTAACGGATGCCCGCGTTCAGCGTGACCGGGCCTTTCCCGATGGTCCAGCTGTCCCGTACGAATCCCCCGAGGAGGTTGCTGGTGTAGCTGGCGCCGGCTCCGCCTCGCTCCCGCTCGTAGGCGAGGTGCTCCGCGTCCGCCCCTGCCTTGAGCAGGTGAAGGCCCCCGAGCGTCAGCGGCCAGGTGACCTGGACGTTGCCCTGGTAGCGGTCCACCCTGTCGAAGTCCACGCGGCCCGTGCCGCCGATGTCGTAGTCCTGGACGGCGCAATTCTGGAGTTGCTCGGCGGGGGTGGCACCGCAGTAGCGTTCCGCGTCCGGAACGATCTCGACCCCCGTCACGGGGCCCGCGTACGTCTCCCCGGAAGAGGGGCCCGCGCCAGGGTTGTCGGAGGGCCGGCTGGAGGCCGTCTGGAGGGACCAACCGAGGTTGGCGTCGAGAAACAATCCATGGTCCATGGACGAGCCGGCGTAGTGAAGGGCCGCTGTCGTGGTGTTGCCGGCGAGCTCTCGCGTTTCCAGGGCAAGGGGTTGTGAGTTGATGACCTCCCGGACCTCTCCGGTCAGCGGATCCACGGTGAGCCTGTCCGTGCCGCCCGAGCGGGTGGGCGTGGTGATGGCGGACAGGGACACGAAGTGGTTCGGGTCGATCCGGTATGTCAGCTTGCCCATTGCCTGCATGCCGCGCTCGTCGGCGAAGAAGGTCCGCGAGGTGCCAGGGATGAGCCTGCGCACGGAGTCGTCCTGGCCGGGCACGCGGGCATGGAGCTCGCGCGTGTGCTCCACGGAGGAGAGCTCCGGAACCACACCGGCGAAGAACCACAGTCTGTCCTTCAGGATCGGGCCCCCCAGGGTGGCGCCGAAGTCGCCCTGGTTCACGAGCACGTTCCGCCCGGAGATGGTCAGGCCGGGGGCGTGGACGGGCGTGGGCGTTCCTCCCAGGACTCCCGGAGCCCAATTACCGAACACCGAGCCGTGGAGCTCGTTGGTGCCCGATCGGGTCCGCGCATGGAGAATGCCTCCCGTGGCGCGGCCGTACTCGGCCATGTAGCCGCCGGAGCGGACGTCGACCTCCTGGATGAACTCGATGCTCAACGGAAGGGCGTTGAGCCCGCGGATCGGGTCGTTGGTGGAGAGGCCGTCCACCCTGTATGCGTTCTCGAAAGGCGAGGATCCGTTGATGGACACGCCATACGCGTCGCTCCGTGCGCCAGGGTCCAGCCCGGCGAGACCCTCGAAGGAGCGCGTCGCGCTGAACCTTCCGGTGGCCAGGTTCAGCGGAATGGAGGGAATGGCTCTCTCGTAGACGCTCAAGCCCGTGCCCGAGGACTCCACGTCGACGGGTGGCGGCCCGCACCCATAATCGTCCGAGGTGTCACCCGGAGGGAGCTCCACATCCACCTGGAGGGTCTGGTCCGGGAGCAGCGTGAGCTCCGCGCGAGAGGACGTCTCGAACATCTCTCGCTCGAACCGCAGGGTGTAGACGCCCGGAGGGAGCTCGGGGATGCGATAATGCCCCTCGGGATCCGTGACCACGACCTGCTCTCCCTGGACGTTGGGCGAGGTCGCGGACACGACCACGTCCGGGACGGGTTCCTTCGTCTCGACGTTGAGCACCGTTCCGACGATGGCGCTGTCCGCATGCGCCGCCACTCCAGATGTCAGGCTCGCGACCAGGACGACGCCCGTGGTCCGGTGCATCCGCTTCAGGTGCATGTCAGGACTCCCCCTGTCGAGAGGAGAACATGCCATGAAGGTGCGGGGTTCAGGTGGAGTAATTGCGCCGCATCACTCCCTGGCGACGGGGAGGCTCGGGTTGGCTACCGCGTCCGTGCTTCGACCACACGTCGATCATCAAGGAAAACACCAACCCCACGATGGGCCAGAGCGTCCATTGACCACCGAACCAGTGCTGCACGGCCGAGTACCAGAGCAGCGTGGTGGGCAGGAAGAGGAAGCCGAGGATCGGCCAGAGCAACGTGTCGAACATGCCGCGGAACCAATGGGTGAAGAACCATAGGACGAGCACCACCAGACGCGGGACGGCAAGCGCGAAGAGCGCAAACAGGACGGGCATGTTCGCCTCCAGTGAGGTTTGGCACGTATGTCTGCTCTACAAGCTGTAGAAGGTGTCTGGGGCCCGCCAGGCGCCAGGAGGTGACCAGCGGGCAGGCGCTCATTCGCCAGACGGGACTCCCGATGAGGCTGGGTTCCCTCGAGAATCCGCCGGGTCAGTCCTTCACGTTGAACTCGAGCGACTCGATCGTGCCCGTGACGTAGGTCAGGTCGCCGGCCGGCTCGTGCCAGGTCGCGCTGACGCGGGTGGCATACCGGATTCCTCCAGCCACGCGATAGTCCTCGAGGTGGGCCGACCAGGGAATCTTCCTCGGGGGCTCGCCATCCTGCCACCGGTCGTTCGTGTCGAACCGGACCATCTCGTCGGCGTCGTTGAAGTGGAAGGTGCCGCCCACCGTGATGCCTTTGTAGGTGAGCTCCGCTCTCGCGCTCCGCTCATCCACGGGTTGCCACTTTCCCGATGAAGCCGCCCGCCCGGAAATACCGCTGACAGGTATCGGGGTCTGTGATGGGACGCGGTGTCGTTGACGTGCATGGGCCGTCATCTTTCGTCATGAAAGGGCAATGAGCACGAAAGATGCCTGGAGCGATTCTTTGGACCGAGAGGCCACATGGCTCGTATCCAAGGAGGTCAGGTGGACGCCAATCGGGAATGCATCAAGGCGGTGCTGTGGGGGAGTGCCCTGACGATGGGCCTGTTCGTCCTCACGGGTTGCGGGACTTCCCATGGCTCGTTCCATCCGGGCAGCGCCCCGGGGCGGGAGGACTCGAAGCAGGCGTGCTCGGACGCCACGAGCTGCCGTGACACCCTGCGGGCACTGAGGGATGTCACGCCCCTGTCACCCTGCGAGCTGCGGACGCGGGCGGAGATCGCCAGCAGGGCCTGTGACCTGGGGGTGGCCGAGGGCTGCACCACGCTCGGGCGGATGGAGCCGGGCCACGCGCGCGACCTGTTCCAGCGTGCCTGTGAACTGGGAGATGGCGAGGGCTGCGCCCGAAAGGGTCTCTTCACGCTCCTGGGTGAAGGGGCTCTCCAGGACGCCTCCACGGGCCTGGCGGAGCTCCAGGCCGCATGTGACGCCTACCCACGTGCCGCGTGTGGAATCGCGGCCCTCGGGCTCGGCGAGGATGCACGTCGGCGGGGCAGCGAGCCGGAGTGGGAGTGGATCGCGCTGTTCGCGCAGCGGGGCTGCGACGCGGGAGACGGTCTCGCGTGTCGGCTCCTGGGGGACGCGTTCCAGGCGGGGCAGGGGGTCTCCCAGGACATGGGCAAGGCCTTCGAGCTCTATGCTCGAGCGTGTGAGGCGGGCAACGGCATGGCGTGTGCGGACCAGGGGATGATCTCACTCCGGTATGGCGCGGAAGAGGCCGGGGAGCTTCCTCGCGCCGACGACCTCTTCTCCCGGGGTTGCGCTCTGGGCTCCTCGGAGGCCTGCCGCCTTCTCGTCGTCGAGAGCCTCTCGATGCAGGAGGGCATGAGGGACGATGCCTCACGGCAGGCCCTCTTCCGTCAGGCGTGTGACCGGGGCGCGGCGATGGGGTGTCTCGCGCTCTATGATTCGCTCAGGAACCAGCCGCGCGCTCCCGGAGCGCCACTCGAGCTTCCGGGGCTCCTGAAGCGCGCCTGCCGGTTCGGAGAGACGCAGGCGTGCGAGTTCCTGGAAGACATCTCCCGTGTGTCCCAACGGCAATGTGGGGCGGGTTCCGCCAAGGCCTGTGGGGTGCTCGGGGCGCTCATGCTCAGCCAGCCCACCTTCGGGAGCGAGGTCGTGGATGGAATGCGAATCCTTCAGCGCGCCTGCCTGGAGGGTGATGCGTCGAGCTGCTCGCTGGTGCGCGAGCTGGCGCCCCGCTCGGATGAGTTGACGTGCCGTTCGGAGTGAGCTTCTCCCGTCAGGTGTCGTGTGGCCGCCCAGAACAGCAGCGCCACCGTGCTGATTGCCGCTCCGAGCGCGCAGACACCGAGCCATCCTCCCCACGAATAGACCAGCGTCGACGCGATGGAGCCGCTGGCACTCCCCATGGAATAGAAGACCATGTAACCGCCGACGAGCCGGCTGCGGGCCTCCGGCCTCACCGCGAAGATCATGCTCTGATTGGTCACATGGACCGCCTGTATCGCCAGGTCCAGGACGATGACCCCGATGATCAGCGCCCCCAACGAGACGTGGGTGAAGACGATCGGAATCCAGGCCGCCAGCATCAGTGCGAGAGAGAGGCCCGTCGTCCGTTGGCCCTGGCCGCGGTCGGCCAGGCGTCCCGCGCCTCCAGCCGCGAGCGCCCCCGCCACTCCGGCGAGGCCGAACAATCCGATCTCCGTATGGGATAGCAGAATCGGTGGCGCGCTGAGCGGCAGGACCATCGAGGTCCAGAACGTACTGAACGTGGCGAAGATCAGCAGCCCGATGACGGCGCGGATGCGGAGGACCGGCTCCTCGAGGAACAGTACCAGCACGGAGCGCAGCAGGGCCGGGTAGGAGGGCACCTCGCTCCCTTTCTCCTGGCGCGGAAGCGTCCGGGACAGCAACGCCGCCATCAACAGGGTCAGCATCGCCGACGCGAGGTAGACGGAGCGCCAACCGCCGAGGTCCGCGAGCACTCCGGAGACGAATCGAGCCAGGAGGATGCCGATCACCACGCCGCTCGTGACCGAGCCGACGACCCTCCCACGTTCCGCTGGCTCGGCCAGGGCCGCCGCGAAGGCAACGAGCACCTGCACGACGACGGCGAGCAGGCCGACAACAACCATCCCCGCGAGCAGGACGGTCGCCGTGGGGGCCTGGCTCACGAGGAGCAACGCCATCGCGGAGAGCGTGGCTTGACCGACGATCAGCCGGCGGCGATCGAGCAGGTCGCCCAGCGGCACGATGAAGATGAGCCCCAGCGCGTATCCCATCTGGGTCACGGTCACGACGATGCCGATGGACGCGGGGCTGATCGATAGATCTCGCGCCATCACATCGAGCAGCGGTTGCGCGTAGTAGATGTTGGCGACACTCAGCCCGCATGCGACCGCGAAGAGCAGGACGACTCCTGGTGACAGCCTGGTTTGTGTCATGGGGTTCCATCATCGAACCAGTTGCGCGGGAGTCTGTCCAGTTCTATCTTGGAACCAGATATGAAGCGTACCAGCCTCGAAGGAGCGGCTTGCCCGGTTGCGCGATCGCTGGATATCATCGGCGATTGGTGGTCTCTTCTGATCATTCGCGATGCCTTCGACGGCATGCGCCGCTTTGGCGAGTTCCAGAAGAGCCTGGGCGTGGCGAAGGGAATCTTGGCGACGCGCCTGCGCAACCTGGTGGCCATGGGAGTCCTGGAGCTGGCGCCGGCCTCCGACGGCAGCGCCTATCAGGAGTATGTGCTGACGGAAAAGGGACGTGGCCTCTTTCCTGTCGTGGTGAGCTTGCGCCAGTGGGGCGAGGAATATCTCTACGAGCCCGGCGAGCCCCACTCCCTGTTGGTTGATAACGAAAAGGGTGAACCCGTCGGCCGGCTGGAGCTGCGCTCCAGGAGCGGGCGCGCCCTGGGTTGGGCGGATACCACGGTCAAGAAGCTCCCGGTTTCGTCTTCGAAGCGGTCTCGTCGCTGATTCTCAATCCATGGAAGTGGTGTCGAATTCAGTCAATTTGCGATATAGTTGGGCGGCAGCACCGAGGCCTTGGCATCCTCTTGTCTTTCTGCTGGATGGCCGCGCTGGCCTTTCCGCTCTCCACCCGGGCCTGGTAGCCCACCCTTTCTCCGCCCACCCAGGAGCATTACCCCGTCGCCGCTGGCGGCCGGGAGATTTCCCTCCTCGCTGGACGTCAGGCCTATGTCGACTTCGGGCCGGGCTTCGCCAACATTCAGATCACCGGTACCTGGACGCTCTGGCGTCAGTGGGGCCGTGCCGCGCAGACGCCGCTGACCTACTGGTGGTCCAGCTCCAAGGACAACCTCTTTGACAACGACGATGGGGCCGAGTCCACGCCCGGCTTTGGCTTCATCACGAAGATTCCTCCCACCAATCCGACCAGTGATCACGTCTGGCATCGCGACTACAACGGCACGGGCCTCACGCCGAAGCGCCGCTACCTCATCATCTCGGCCCCAGCGAGCAACACCAACGCTCGCTCGAGCTGATCGACGAGGTGAACTGCGGCGACGCCAGCGATCCGCACGCCTTCCAGCAGTTTCCGACCAACGCCAGCCGCATCGAAACCGTGCTCGGCCGTCCGGTCCGCGTACTCCCGAATGACACGCCGGGCCGCAAGTATTTCGCCTATCGGGTCGGCTACGGGAAGGGCCTCGTCGCGGGCAAGGCCTATGTCCTCTCCGTGGAGTACCCGGACGACGTGCCGCGCACGATGATCATCGCCAACAATGGCGCGGAGTACACCCGGGCCTTCCATACGGCTTTCATGCTCAGCCAGCCCATCTTCGGGAGCGAGGCCGTGGATGGAATGCGGTTCCTTCGGCGCGCCTGTGGGCGCACCGCTCCACCAGTCCCTCCTTCCCTCACCCTGCGTGCGGTCCGCGCGGCCCAGGGCACTCCGCGGGCCAGCCTCACCCGTCCAGGCCGCGTCTCGTTCTCGAGCCCCGCTTCGAGTTCTTTGACACCCTCTCGGCTCACCCGCTCGCCAGCACCACCGCTCCCACCAGGTAGAGAACCACCACGGCCAGGCTCTCGCCCGCCCAGCTCCGCATGCGCTTGCGGCGGGAGCGCAGCATGCCGAGCAGCAGCACGGAGAGGAGGAGGTGGGTGAGGAGGAACATCTGCAGCATCTTCGGGGTGAAGCGCGTGAAGAGGGAGCCGTCCCGATAGCCCACGTCGGACGCGGCCAGGAAGAGCACGTCGAAGCAATTGCCGCCGAGGATGTCACCCGTGGCCAGATCGTACGCGCGCCGGCGCACGGCCCCCAGCACCGTCACCAACTCCGGCAGGGAGGTGGTGATGGCCGTGAGCAGCCCCCCCACGGCCGTCTCCGAGAGCCCGGTGCGTTGGACGAGTGAGAGGCCCACCTGCCCGATGCCCCACCCGGCCAAGGTGGTGAGGGCCGCGTCCAGGGCGAAGGCCCCCCACAACCGGCCGGTGGAGGGACCCTGGTCGGGCTCCTCCCTCGTCTCCTCCTCGTCCTTCGCCTCCGCCGGGCGCTCCGCGTCGTGGATGGTGCGGTCGTCCGCGCCTCGCATGAAGTGCAGGCCGGAGAGGTAGGCGAGCAGCAGCACGAGCGACACGGGGCTGATGCTCCAGACGGCCAGGGGAGGCGCCAGCGCACCGAGCAGCGCGAGCGTGAGCAGGCCCATCTGCAGCACGCCCTGGTAGAGGGCGGAGGGCGAGGCGCAGCGCACCAGCAGGTTGGCGCGGTTGCGGGAGGTGAGGTCCGCCACGGCGAGGAAGGCCGTCTGTACCGCGATGCCTCCGATGGTGTTGCTGATGGCCATCGTGGGGGCCCCGCTCGCGGCCGCGGTGATGGAGGTGGTGATGCCCGATAGGGAAGTGCTCGCCCCGATGAACACCGCTCCCATCAGCGTCTCACCCAGCCCCGTCCGGTCCGCCAGTATGTCGGCCGTCTTCGCCATGTGCGTGCCAGCGAACCCCACCACCAGGGCCAGGCCGGCGAAGAGCACGAGCAGCCATACGAGTGACAGGCCAGAGAGCAATGCCTGCATGGCCGCACTATCTGTCCATCGCACTCATGTCCGGCCCGGTGAATCGGGCCGGGCGTCCTCTGCTGAGCACCCCGCGCTTCGGGGGTGTGCGGTGGTCATCACCCCAGTGGTGGGTGACAAGTCCGCGTCCAATCCCGCGAACCTGGGGCTGGACCGAGGCGGAAGCGCGACGCTGGTGAGCGTGGGCCTGCCCCGGTTCTGTGGCGCTTTCGGCGGGAGGCGGAGGCCCTGGACCGGGTGCTGGCGAGGCAACACCCGTAGCTGGCATTCGTCAGCCGCGTCTGCCGGCGCCATCGGTCGACGGCCTTGAAGCGGCCGGTCGAAACCAGCCAGGCATAAGGATTGGCCGGGATTCCTTCGCGCGGCCACCGGTCCGCTGCGGCGGCGAAGGCTTCATGAAGCGCCTCCTCCGCCGCATCGAACCCGCCCAGAAGGCGGCTCAGTGTCGCCAGCACGCGCCGCTTCTCGGTTCGGCCTGTCCGACGTCGCAGGACGAGGAGGCAGGTTTGCTGCGTAACAGATTTGTGTCAGCACGCCGGATTCCCGAGTCGTCGGGAATGGCCTTCTTCAAAACAGGGAATTCGCCCCGATACGCAGAACGCGTACGGGTGGCCATGCTCTTCGGAAAGAAAGCGCCGCCCACGCGATTGGAGCAAACCACGGCTCCCGGTGAAGAAAGCGCTCACCGGGGAAGCCGCCAGGAGGACGAGGGAATGCTCCTCGAGGCGGGAATCCCCGCCCATCCGGGTATGCTACGGTGCCTCGGGTGTCCATGCCACCCCCTTCCTCCGTGACGGTTTCGCCGCCCGGATCCCCATCCTCTCGTCAGCGCCGCCTCCACCTCGCCCTGGTCTGTGTCTGCGCGGCCCTCGCCTACGCCAACACCCTCGGCAATCGGTTCGCCTGGGTGGATCTCCTGCTCATCGAGTCCAATCCCTGGATCCGGGACTTCCAGCATCTGGGCGATATCTTCGGCTCCGACCTGTGGGCCTTCATCCCAAGTGCGGGCCTGAGCCGCAACTACTACCGGCCTCTCGTCCACGTCACCTTCCTCCTGTGCCACGCCATCTTCGGCCTCCAGCCCTGGGGCTACCACCTGCTGCTCCTCGTGGGGCATGCGGCCGTCTCCGCGCTCGTCTACCTGGTGGGCTTGATCTTCTGTGCACGGCGCCAGTCCGGTCCACTCGCCGCGCTCGCCGCGGGATTGCTCTTCGCCGTCCATCCCATCCACACCGAGTCCGTGGCGTGGATCAGCTCCGTGAACGATGTGGCCATGACCCTGGGCGCGCTGGCCGCGGCGTGGTGGATGATGACATCCGGGCCCGGACTGACCGGACGCTGCCTCCTCGCGGGCCTCGCGCTCTTCTTCGCACTGCTCTTCAAGGAACCCGCGGTGCTGCTGCCCGCGATGGTGTTCGTGTATGACTTCGTGGTGGGCAGCCGGGCCTGGAGCCTCCGTCAATGGATGGGCCGTTATGCCCCCCTGCTCGTGGCGCTCGTCCTCTACGCGGCGCTGCGACTGCCCGCGCTGTCGGGCGCACCGCGAACGCTCCATTACATGAGCCTCGGGACGTGGGGGTTGATCCTCAACATCCTACCCCTGCTGGCCCAGTACCTCGGCGGACTCGTCCTGCCGCTCGAGCTCAACGCCGTCCATGTCTTCAAGCCCATTACGTCGCCCGCGGATCCTCAGTTGATTGCGGGCGTGGGCGCGCTCGCAGGGCTCGTGGTCGCGGCGCTCCTCCTCTGGCGCCGGGCCCCCACGGCGTTCGTGGCCCTGGTCTGGTGTCTGCTCGCGGTGGTGCCGCAGCTCTACATCCCGGTGCTCGGTGTCAACGCCTTCTCCGAGCGCTACCTCTATCTGCCCTCGGTGGGCTTCCTCCTCCTGGTGGGCTGGGTGCTCGAGGAGTTGGAGCGCTGGCGGCCCACGGCGAGGCCGTGGCTGCTCGGAGGGCTGGCCATGGTGGTGGTGGCAGGGGGCGTGGCCACCGCCCTGCGCAATCGGGTCTGGTACGACAACCTCACCCTGTGGAGTGACACCGTCAGCAAGTCTCCCGAGGAGCCCTCCGTGCAGGCGGGAATGGGCTCCGCCCTGCTCAAGAGAGGCATGCCCACCGAGGCCATTGCGCACCTGGAGCTTGCCCGGAAGAGCAACCCCGAAGTGCTCAGCGATCTGGCGGTGGCCTACGCCCAGACAGGACGGCTGCTCGAGGCGGAATCAGTCCTGCGCGAGGTGATCCGGTTCGAGCCGGAGAATGCGGGCGGCTGGCTCAATCTCTGTCTGGTGCGCAAGAACCTGAAGCAACTGCCGAGCGCACTCGAGGCTTGTGAGACCGCGGCCCGGCTGGAGCCGCGCCTCCCCGAGGTCCGCACCAGCTTCGGACAGCTCTTGTGGCTCCAGGGTCGCGTCAGCGAAGCCGAGCAGCAGTTGCGGGAGGCGTTGGCCTTGAATCCCGATTTCGCGCCCGCCCGCCGCCTGTTGGAGCGCATCGTCCGGGACCGGACGCCCTGAACGTCTCGAAGTGGATGCAGCTGCGTGCACGTGGAGGTCGCCTTTCCTGGTCCGCAGCCCTCGTCCGCCACGGCGCACTTTCGCGCCATGGTCCATGAAGTCGCCGGGGGGCACGTGGAGCGGGCTGGGGCGAGCTTGCTTCCTCCTCGAGCAATCCGAGCACGTACGCCTTGGGCGCTCGATCACATCCAACACGCATCTCCTCTTCCAGTTGGAGAGAAGGTTTCGTCCCAGGGGGACTGGGGGTTAAAATGTCGGGATCTTCTGTAGCTGAGGTGGGCGCGACAGGATGGACGGAGGGTCTCCGGTGAGAGATGGGAGAGGGGCAGTCGGAAGAAGCGGCTGTCACTCTCGCGAGAGCGCTGGTCGCCGAGTTGCAGTGCGTGCCGCCCCTGCGAGTGCTGGCGGGGAGGCGGGGCGTGGCGGGGCCGAGGCTGCGGGAGGTGCTGGGGCGCGTGTTGCGCATCCAGGGGTTGAGTGTGAGAGGGGCCCGGCTCACGTCCAGAGGACTGGAGGTGGAGGTGCGTCCGCGCCAACGCAAGCCGCGCTGTGGGGGTGTGCGGCCGTCCGGCGCCCGGCTACGACACGAAGCCTGGGCGCCTGTGGCGGCACCTGGCGCTGGGACAAACCATCTTCTGGCTGCATTACGCCCCGCGCCGAGTGCACTGCCGCGAGCATGGGGTGAGAGTGGAGCGGGTGCCCTGGGCGGCGCACGACTCGAGCTTCACGCGGGCCTTCGAGGAGCTGGTGGCCTGGCAGGCCCAACGCCTGGACAAGTCCTCCATCTGCCGGCTGCTGGGCATCAACTGGCGCACGGTGGGCACCATCATCGAGCGTATTGTCGAGGAGCGCCTGTCGCCTGGCCGCCTGGAGGGGCTGCAAGTCATTGGAGTGGACGAGCTGGGCTGGAGAGCCGGGCACAAGTACGTGAGCCTGGTGGTGGACCACCTGCGCTCGCGAGTCGTCTGGGTGGGAGAGGGGAAGAACGAAGAGACACTCAACGCCTTCTTTGACGAGTTGGGAGAGGAGCGGACGAAGGAGTTGACGCACGCGACGATGGACCTGTCGGCGGCCTTCAGCAAGGCGGTGAGCGAGCGGGCCCCGCATGTGCGCAAGGTGTTCGACCGGTTCCACATGCAGAAGCTGGCCAACGAGGCGCTGGATACGGTGCGCCGGCAGCAGGTGCGTGAGCAGGCAGGAAGCGAAGAAGGCAAGGCGCTCAAACACAGCCGCTGGGCGCTGCTGAAGAATCCGTGGAACCTGACGGTGCGCCAGGGAGAGAAGCTCAGCGAGTTGAAGAAGACGAACCAGACGCTCTACCGAGCCTATCTGCTCAAGGAGAGCCTGGCCCGGGGCATGGACTACGTGCAGCCCAAGCGGGCCTCGGAGCACCTGGACAAGTGGTGTCGATGGGCCAGCCACTCCAGGCTCGCCCCCTTCGCGAAGCTGGCGAAGACAGTCCAGCGGCACAAGGACGGCATTCTCTCCTACGTCGAGACTGGACTGAGCAACGGAGTGGTAGAGGGAATCAACAACAAGATTCGGGCCATCATCCGCCGCGCCTATGGCTTGCGCAGCCCGAGGGCCCTCAGGGCGATGATACTGCTGTGCTGCGGAGGCATGGAGTTCACCCCGCCGTTGCCAACAGCAGCGTAGCCCCTCGCGGTAGAAGCAGGCGGCTGGGAAGGACCCCCGGAGCGCCGACAGATTCAACTGCCACCCGGCCAGCAGGGCAGCAGAGCCAGGCGCTCTGTCATGCACGGATGCGGCTTTCTGGCACCATAGGTCGTGCTCCCTTCTCATTCATGGTTCGAGCTCTCGCGGGGACTCCAGCCCCGTCGCCCTCGCTCGGCGCCGCACGCCCTCCGTGCTCATGTCCTCCCCATGCGCACGGCATCGGGTCGACAGTCCTGCCCACTCGACGTACCGTAGAGCCATTCCTGAGAGGTGACATCATGATTGGGCAGCACCGAGGCCTCGGCATCCTTCTGTCTTTCTGCTGGATGGCCGCGCTGGCCTTTCCTCTCTCCACCCGGGCCTGGTCACTGGCCGGAGAGGATCAGGTGATTCCCGTGGCCGGAGCCGGGGCCGCGACAGGCTCCCCGTGGTTTCCGCTGGAGGACGCGTTCGACGATCAGCCCACCCTCTCTCCGCCCACCCAGGAGCGCTACCCCGTCGCCGATGGCGGCCGGGCGTGTTGCCGCCGCCCGCTTTTGGCACTCTCAAGCTGATCGACGAGGTGAACTGCGGTGTCTCCAGCGATCCGCACGCCTTCCAGGAGTTCCCCACCAACGCCAGCCGCATCGAGACCGTGCTCGGCCGTCCGGTCCGCGTACTCCCGAATGACACGCCGGGCCGCAAGTACTTCGCCTATCGGGTCGGCTACGGGAAGGGCCTCGTCGCGGGCAAGGCCTATGTCCTCTCCGTGGAGTACCCGGACGACGTGCCGCGCACGATGATCATCGCCAACAATGGCGCGGAGTACACCCGGGCCTTCCATACGGGCAACACCGTGGGCGATGCGTTGCTCCCGCCGTACGTCAACCCGAATCCCGAATCGCTCGATCTCCCGCAGACAGGTACCTTCCAGACGTGGCAGTCGCTCTTCCACCTGCACGACCGCTACCCGAGCATCAAGCGGCCGCGAGACACCGAATTCCCCCGCGACCTGACGCCAGCCGATGGCCTCTGGGTGATCGTCGCGCAGTTCCGCCCGGAGGACGCTCCGCTCTCGCGTGGCGCCGCGGTCGCGAAGATCCGCCTCTACGAAGCGCCGGCAGCCCCGGACTACTACGCACAGGTCCGTCTGCCCCCCACGGGCCCAGGATTGATCCAAAGTCCATAGGAGAGGTTTTGAAGAGGCGGAGAGCAAGTCCAGACATTCACAGGCAAAGAGGGAGCATCCCTCCGGACGGCGCCTGAAAGAGGGGCGCCGTGGAAGGACAGGAGTGAAGGTACACAGGCCGAACAGCCAGGGGAGAAGAGGCGCGGGAAGGCCGGAGCGGGAGCAGCTGGCGGGCGCTCAGGCAAGTGTGGCCAGACTCTCGGGCAGCACGGCCAGACCCAACAGGCCCTGGTAGAGCACCTCCATGGTGCGTGCGAAGCTTTGGGGCCGTTTGTCGCGAGTCGGCAGGTGCGTGCGCACCAGGGCCAGCAGGTTGTAGGCCAGCAAACGCAGCCAGCTGAGCACCAGGGGTGCATTGCCTCGCAGGCTGGGCGAGGCGCTGTCCTCCTCCAGCACCACGTCCGCTGTCCAGTTGGGCCCGTTCTCAATCCCCCAGTGCCGGCGTACCAGCGTCAGCATCCGCTCCGGGGACAGTTGCCCTGTGGGAATGGAGGTGAGGAACAGCCGCGTCTCCACCTTCGGCAGCTCGCCGTCTCTGGTTCGCGTCTGCCTCACCCATACCCATTGCTGGGCGCCGGGAAAGTCCTCCTCTGGCGGCTTGTCCACCACCCTCAACTCCCTCTCCACCCACTCCCCGCTCGTCCGCTCGCGCGTGCGCACCTTCACTGGCGCCACCGCCAGCGCCACCCACGCCTTGTCATGTAGCCGGTGGAAGTTCTCCTTGAGCGCCATCAGGTAGTGCTTGCCCGCCTCCCTCACCACCCGCGCATTGGCCGCGCTCGTCATTCCCGCGTCCACTGTCACGTACTCGAAATGCCGCCCGAACTTCTCCACCACCCGTTTGAACAACTCCGGGAACGCCGTCGCCTCTCCCTGCTTGCCTTCCAGCAACTTCTGGTCGAGCACCGGCTGGGCCGCGCTGCTGGTGAGACTGGCGCGCAGCGCGTACGGGTACCAGTACTCCCGCCCCTGCTCATCCTTCGTCGTGTGGCTCGGCTCGCACGGCGGCTGCCCCGGCGTGCTCTCCCCTGCCTTCCCGTCAATGCTGACGACGCCCCGGGCGAAGAGCTCATGGCGTATCAGCCCCACTTCCAGGCCTCGGTGCACCATCTGGTGCACCTCCTGCTCCAACCCCTCTGGCTCCAACTTCCCCAGCAGCCTATCCAACGTCGTGTCGGACACCGGCCGCTTCAGCCCCTCGGGCGCCGTGCCTTCGCGCAGCATGTCCTCCCCCAGCGCCTCGGCATGCCTCAACACCCGCCGCCCCACCGCAATCGCCTGCACCAGCAGCATCAACATCGCCGCCAGCGGGTGCCTCTGTCCCCGGCGGGCCCGGGGGTCCTTTACCTCCTTGAATGTCAGCCCCAGGCTCGCCATCATCCTCTGCACGCGGGAGGGGGTTTCCTGCTCGTCCTTCTTCCCCTTCCCGTTTCCCGCTTGGGGTGTGGATGGCCCGCCAGTCCTCCCGCCCCGGTTTTTCTTCCCACTCATCCTTCTTCTCCCCGGACCTGTCCGGCCCGTCTCCGGCTCTGTGCTGGCGCTCCCCCTCGCGATCTGCCCGCGGCTGCTCGCCTCCGGTGGGCGCCTGTAGGCGGGACTATACTTCAGCCGTAGGCCCGGGTGGGATGACCTCTCCCGTGGGACTTTGAATCAAGCCTGCCCCCACGGGCCTGCCGCAGCGCCACCTCTTCTTCCGCGAGGAGATGGCGGATGGGGTCATCAACCACGATGCCGGTCCGTACCTGGGCGTGAGCAACCGGGTGAACTGGTACGAATACAAGGCGCGGCTGATGAAGTTCCTCGGGATGAACACGTTCTCGAGGGACCTGCTGGAGTTCGGCCACAACCAGTGGTGGGACTCGGGGCCCTATGGCGGCAACACCTGGGTGTACCAGAGCGACAATCTGTCGCTCAGGTCGCTTTGGGCCGACACGATCACCATGCTCGAGCGGTACGAGCTCAACGTCATGCAGTACTACGAGTATGCCGGCAGCATTGGCTCCGCCGGTCTGGGCAAACAGAAGCGTGCCCTGCCGCTCACGCGCACGGACGCGTACACGCACATCAGCTGGGCGGAGGGCTCGCGCGCCGATCTGACCGACCCCGACACGCTGGCGGACTTCAAGAAGATGCTGGACCTCACGGTGGTCCAGTACGCGACGCGCAAGAAGTTCGCGGGCGTGTGGCTGCGACCCCGGTCGAGCCAGATGCCGATCGGCTTCGCCGACGCCACGCTCGCGCGCTTCGCGACCGAGGCGAATGGCGGCGTCGGCGTCACCCGGGCCCAGCTCCAGGCGGACAGCGCGTTGCGGCAGCGTTACTACGACTGGTGGATGCTCGAGCGGCGCGCCTTCATCGACGGCGTGACGGACTACCTGCGCGCGAAGAATGTCGGCAACGACGTGGTGACGCTCTTCACCTCCGACGCCACCGAGCCCGGACGGTCCCACCCGACGAACGGTGACGCCATGATCGCGGAGAACCCGGCACCGTGGCTCGCCCTGGGAATGAAGGTGATGGGCCTCGATCGTGCGTTGAGTGAGGACCGTCAGCTCAACACCCTCCGCCTCCCGCGGAGCACGTGGGGGGGCTGGGAGTGGCAGCACGCCGATCCGTGGAGCGATCCACAGAACTACGTCAACGATGCGAAGGGGGCCCCGACGTACACCTTCAACCATGCGTACACCGTGGGCCGGCCGGGCGCGCTGAACGCGTTCCGGAGCGGCGCGGGTCTCGCGATGGTGCGGCACTCCGCGCTGAACGGAGAACACGATGACGGAGGGCTCTGATCAGCTGCTCGGCTACTTCGTCACCGACGTGGAGCACGCGGGCCCGTACACCATGCTCGCCGAGGCGCGGGCCGTGGCCCATGGGGATCCACGCTTCATCGGCTACCTGTCGAGCGCGTCCTTCAACCGTGGGTTCCCCGAGTACGTCCGGGCCTTCAACCAGGCGTTCCTGGCCCTGCCGGCGCTGAAGAGCGAGGTCGTCCCGAGCGCCGCGTCGAACAGCGCGGTGGTGGTCCGCTCGATCAAGACCCCGGCGAACGGGACGTACCTGGCGGTCGTGAACACGGGCGTGCGGCAGGTGGACGATGTCGCCATCACCCTGCCTGTCTCGGGGTCGGTGAGGGACGCGGTCACGGACGCGGTGGTGCCGTTGGTCAACGGCAAGCTCGTCCTGTCCATGTACCCCGCCCAACTGCGCTCCTTCCGGGTGGGCCCGTAGCGCCCCAAGGGCGACGAACACCCGCCGAGGCAGGAGTCCTCGGCGGGTGCCTCCAGGAAGAGGTTGGCCCCGGCACGGGAGCCACCCCAGGTCGCTGTAGTTGGAGCCAGCGACCGCCTTGGCCAGCTCCGAGCTTCCAGCTTCAATGCCTCCACCGTGGATGGCGGTGATCAGCACGTTGGAGCCGGGGATGGCCTGGGTCAGGATCTGGAAGTCGACCCTTGCGTCTCACTGGCGGAGAGCGCGCCCCAGTCCGCCTGGCAGGGCCAGGGAGGGAAGGAAGGGTGACTTGGGCTCGGGCCCGTTCACATGCATGAAAGGCCGGTTCACCGCACCGAAGGAGCAGCTCACGGAATGCCTCCGGTGTGCGCTCGTGCCGCGCTGTACCGTGGCGACGCCCCTCGCGGAGTGTCTGTTCCAGGCACGGAGGGGGAAAGACAGAAATGTACATGCGAAATCGTATTGCCTCCGCAGTACTGACCAGCGGCTTGATGGCAGGGGTTGGGTGTGGTCCCTTGGAGACGGAGCCCTCGGCGGACACCGTCCGGTCCGCCGCCGAGGCCGTCATGGAGGAGGCCGCTCCGGAGCAGGGGGCGGACGTCTCCGCCCTTGCCTCGCGGCCGTACACCATCGTTTGGGATGACTTCTCCCGGACGATGCCGCTCCATCAGATCTGCACCTCGTACTATTTTATGAGCTGCCGGGACTGTTACTTCTACAATAACAACGCATACTATCTGTCCCGTTGCCCCTCTCCAACCGACACCAATCCGTTCGGTTGTAGTTTCTGCGATAGTTACGCGACGACGGATCGCGTCCTGCTCCCCGATGGGGATTTGATTGACGTGTTCATCGAGCACAACGCCACTTCCGTGGCCGGTATCGAGTTCCGGCTGGAGTCCGCCCCCAATGTGAGGTGGTGGAAGCAGGTGGCGCTCACCGGCGTGGCGGATTTCTGGACCGTGTGGAACCAGAACGGCCAGTCCTGGTGCAACTGGCCCGAGCCGCAGACGGCTGGATGCAATACCAACTCGCAGTGGGCCGAGACCACGCTGAACCCGGGCTCGAAATTCATCTTCTCCAAGGTTCAGCCCTTCGGAAACCGCACCGATTCGTACGTGCTCTATAATCTCGCCGAGCGGCTCACCGGTGGTGATCGCGTGACCTTCCGCTGGGTGGAGGACGTGTGGGAGCCGAACTGAGCCGGCTGGAGTAGGTCCTGTCTGGGGGAGCATCGCCGCTTGTCCTCAGGGAAGGAGCGGCGATGTTGACTTTCATGTCGGAGTGCAACCCACCCTGGTCATCCAGGCGGCGTTTCCGGGCCTGCCGATGCCGACCAACACCGTGGAAGCGTGGAAGGGACGCGGGAGGTCTTCTTCTCCTCCACTCCACCAGCCCCTCCTTCCCTCACCCTGCGTGCGGTCCGCGCGGCCCAGGGCACTCCGCGGGCCAGCCTCACCCGTCCAGGCCGCGTCTCGTTCTCGAGCCCCGCTTCGAGTTCTTTGACACCCTCTCGGCTCACCCGCTCGCCAGCACCACCGCTCCCACCAGGTAGAGAACCACCACGGCCAGGCTCTCGCCCGCCCAGCTCCGCATGCGCTTGCGGCGGGAGCGCAGCATGCCGAGCAGCAGCACGGAGAGGAGGAGGTGGGTGAGGAGGAACATCTGCAGCATCTTCGGGGTGAAGCGCGTGAAGAGGGAGCCGTCCCGATAGCCCACGTCGGACGCGGCCAGGAAGAGCACGTCGAAGCAATTGCCGCCGAGGATGTCACCCGTGGCCAGATCGTACGCGCGCCGGCGCACGGCCCCCAGCACCGTCACCAACTCCGGCAGGGAGGTGGTGATGGCCGTGAGCAGCCCCCCCACGGCCGTCTCCGAGAGCCCGGTGCGTTGGACGAGTGAGAGGCCCACCTGCCCGATGCCCCACCCGGCCAAGGTGGTGAGGGCCGCGTCCAGGGCGAAGGCCCCCCACAACCGGCCGGTGGAGGGACCCTGGTCGGGCTCCTCCCTCGTCTCCTCCTCGTCCTTCGCCTCCGCCGGGCGCTCCGCGTCGTGGATGGTGCGGTCGTCCGCGCCTCGCATGAAGTGCAGGCCGGAGAGGTAGGCGAGCAGCAGCACGAGCGACACGGGGCTGATGCTCCAGACGGCCAGGGAGGCGCCAGCGCACCGAGCAGCGCGAGCGTGAGCAGGCCCATCTGCAGCACGCCCTGGTAGAGGGCGGAGGGCGAGGCGCAGCGCACCAGCAGGTTGGCGCGGTTGCGGGAGGTGAGGTCCGCCACGGCGAGGAAGGCCGTCTGTACCGCGATGCCTCCGATGGTGTTGCTGATGGCCATCGTGGGGGCCCCGCTCGCGGCCGCGGTGATGGAGGTGGTGATGCCCGACAGGGAAGTGCTCGCCCCGATGAACACCGCTCCCATCAGCGTCTCACCCAGCCCCGTCCGGTCCGCCAGTATGTCGGCCGTCTTCGCCATGTGCGTGCCGGCGAACCCCACCACCAGGGCCAGGCCGGCGAAGAGCACGAGCAGCCATACGAGTGACAGGCCAGAGAGCAATGCCTGCATGGCCGCACTATCTGTCCATCGCACTCATGTCCGGCCCGGTGAATCGGGCCGGGCGTCCTCTGCTGAGCACCCCGCGCTTCGGGGGTGTGCGGTGGTCATCACCCCAGTGGTGGGTGACAAGTCCGCGTCCAATCCCGCGAACCTGGGGCTGGACCGAAGCGGAAGCGCGACGCTGGTGAGCGTGGGCCTGCCCCGGTTCTGTGGCGCTTTCGGCGGGAGGCGGAGGCCCTGGACCGGGTGCTGGCGAGGCAACACCCGTAGCTGGATACCGGCCGGCATTCGGAGGCCGCGCTAATCCTCGGCCCCGGCCGGCCTGGCGGGGAGCTGAGCCAGACGCGCCTGCAGGAACCGGCGTTCGGCGGGCTGGCGCGTCAGCTCGACAGCACGGTGGTAGGAGGCGCGCGCCGCCTCGGTGAGGCCGAGCCTCCGTTGCATGTCGGCGCGCGCAGCGTGGGCCAGAGGGTAGCCGTCGAGGCTGCCCGGGGTCATCGCCGCCTCGATGGCCGCGAGCCCCGCCTCGGGCCCGTCGCGCATGCCAATGGCAACCGCACGGTTCAGGGCCACGACCGGCGAAGCGGCGATCCGGCCCAGCACATCGTAAAGGGCGACGATCTGGTTCCAATCGGTTTCACCGACACTCCGCGCCTGTGTGTGAACAGCCGCAATGGCCGCCTGGAGGACATAAGGCCCCACGCTTCGCCGGGCGAAAGCGCGTTCGAGCAGCTCTTGGGCTTCGGTGCTCCGCCCGCGGTCCCACAGCGACCGGTCTTGCTCCTCCAGCAGGACGAGGTCGCCCGCCGCGTCGACGCGCGCGGCCCGCCGTGCCTCGTGCAGCAGCATCAGGGCGAGCAGACCCAGGGCCTCGGGCTCTTCCAGGAGCTCGACCACCCGCCTGCCCAGCCGGATCGCCTCGGCGCAGAGGTCGGCCCGCATCAGGCTCGGTCCCTCGGTCGCGGCATACCCCTCGTTGAAGATCAGATAGAGCACCCGCAGCACGCTATCCAGCCGCATGGGCAGCTCCGCGCGGCCCGGGAGCTCGTAGGGGATGGCCTCGTCGCGAATCCTCGCCTTCGCCCGAACGATGCGTTGGGCGATGGTGGACGCGCGGGTCAGATAGGCCCGGGCGATCTCCTCGGTGGTCAGCCCGCCCACCTCGCGCAGGGTCAGCGCCAGGCGTGCGTCCGGCGGCAGCGCCGGATGGCAGCAGATGAAGATCAGCCGCAGTTCGTCATCCTGGACGGGCTCGGGCATGCTCGGCTCCATTGCGGGGGCCGACAGGGCCGCCAACTCGGGGCCGGCATTCGCCAGCCGCGTCTGCCGGCGCCATCGGTCGACGGCCTTGAAGCGGCCGGTCGAAACCAGCCAGGCATAAGGATTGGCCGGGATTCCTTCGCGCGGCCACCGGTCCGCTGCGGCGGCGAAGGCTTCATGAAGCGCCTCCTCCGCCGCATCGAACCCGCCCAGAAGGCGGAGCAGTGTCGCCAGCACGCGCCGCTTCTCGGTGCGGTAGGCCACCTCCAGGGCATCGCGTGCGTCGGCTGCGCTCACAGTTTCGGTCGCGGCTGACTGAAATCGACGACGGGCCGGACTTCGACGGAGCCGATCCTCGCCAGCGGATGCCCGCTCGCGACCCGCGCGGCCTCGTTGAGGTCGCGCGCCTCGATCAGGATGATGCCGCCCAGAATCTCCTTGGTCTCCATGAAGGGGCCATCGACAGCCGACATCTTCCCGTCGCGCACCTGCACGGTCATGGCCGACTCGGGCAGCTCGAGCGCCTCGGCCATCACGAAGTGACCGCTTTCCTTCAGTTTGACGTCATGGGTCGTGCACTCGGCGAGGACCGCTTCGGCCTCGGGGCTTCCGCCGAAGAGCGTCTTGGGGTTGTAGTAGATGAGGCAGGCGTAGCGCATGATGGGGCTCCCTTTTGCGTCGTGAATGCACGTTATCGTTCGGCGGCGCCCGGATTCGACATGGCCACGATTTTTCCCCGATGATTTTTTGGGGGGTGTTGACGAGCTCCGCTTTCCACCCATGGTGGAACTCAGCCCCAGGCCGGAAAAGTATAGGCTGGAAGGGGGACCTGTTGAGTGTGGAGTGCAGGAGCAGAAGCGATGCCGGGCGCGTTGCCGTGTTCCTCGCCGGTCCCGATGCGTCGTGCGACCTCGAACAGCGGTCCCTGGGCAATGGCCGGTTCGCGAAGGAGGAGAGGCCCGTGGGACGCTGACGGTAGCGTGTGTCCTGGCGAGGTGTGCCTGGCGTGTGCACGGGCGCTGCGCCACCGCGCCATCAGCTACAAGTGGCAAGGGCGCACGGGCTCAAGCACGTACGCCCCTGCCGGGATGTCATCTTACGGAATCGAACCGGAGATCGTGGCAACTACTCCCGAGCCAGGGCGCTGCGCACTGTAGTGATTGGGACTCTGCCAACCGTCCTCCACGCCCAGGAAGACGGCATCGCGCACGGTCAGCGTGCAGATTCCATCATTGGCCGTGTCTGACTGCTGGGCCCATGCAGCTGTCGCACCCAGTAGACCACTGAGGACTGCAACAGCAGGAATCAACCTCTTGCGAAACATTGACATTTCTTCTCCTTTCTTCCGCCGGAGATGGGTTTTGAATATCAGAAATGACCGTGGGGTACGCTCCTACTCCGGTTCAGCTCTTCGCTACCCCCAGAAACACCTTGATGCCATCGGGGTTCTTCATGTCGTCGCCGTCGAACGCGAACTCCGTGTTGCTGCTGCCTTCGGACGCCCACCGGGTGAACTGGGGCGTTCCTCCCACGAACTCGTCGCAGCTCGGGCTGTACCACGGGCAGACCTCGTCCACGACCTGGAGGCCCAGCTGGAAATCGGTGAGTGTCTCGGGGTTCACCCAGGCCTGGGTCCTGATGATGATCTGGTAGGCGTTGGGGTCCCAGAAGTCGTTGTCCGAGGCCAACTCCGACCAGCCTCCACCCGCGCTCGCCCACGGGGTGCACTGCTCGACTCCCTGGGAGGAGGCGGTGTCGTCCTTCGCCCGGATGCAGATCTGGAAGTCCTTCGTCGGAATGGTTCCGCTGCCCAGCTGCAAATAGAGGCGGGCTCCATCCGGATCGTCCTGCAGAGAGTTGTCGCTGTCCCCATCGAACGCGTAGTTGGACCAACTGCTCGTCGCCGCGGAGGCAAAGGATGAATACTGCGTGGCCCCTGCGGAGCCCTGATCGATCAGCTGGATGCCGACACTGAAGTCGCGAACCGTGGTGCCGGCCCGCTGCTCCACCTCACCAGCGGACTCCTCTGCCTGGAACGACGAGTCCTGCTCCCGCCCACCACACGCCGTGAGCGCGAGACCCAGAGACACCACCCCCATCAAAAGACTCTTCTTCATGTTTCTCCAAATGGAAATCAATCGTTGTTTTCAGGAACGGCTCATCTGAACGGCAGAGACCAGCCCGCTCAGGTCTTGCGCCCAATGCAACAGGCGCTCACTGCGCCCGGAGAAATAGCAATCGTTGTGCCACGAAC
The DNA here is from genome assembly GCF_016859125.1 of Archangium violaceum. Lineage (NCBI taxonomy): Bacteria > Pseudomonadati > Myxococcota > Myxococcia > Myxococcales > Archangiaceae > Archangium > Archangium violaceum. The sequence continues at coordinate 7,474,550 of NZ_CP069338.1, forward strand.
ATCGTCTCTCGTGAGACACGTCTCAAGCCGTGAACCCGAGGCAGAGGAATGTCCGGTTTTGGGACGTTCAATCCCATTATCGAATATCGCTGGCGACACTCATTGCGGATCCTCGAATGGAGAGAATCTCTTTGCTTCTGAGAAATGGCGTCCTGCTGGCAGAGATTCACAGGTGTGCTTCTTGCCTCGGATGGGTGGGCGTGCGCCCAGGCCCGCCACCGTCAGTTGAGCCGTTCCGCGGGGCGCACGGTCGCGCGCGCAGCGTGGCCACGGGGGTCTCCCAATGGTCCTCGAACCAGAAGCCTCCGAGATGCACCCGCCGCCGCTGCTCGCGGCCATCCGGCAGCTGCGCGGCGAGTTGGGCCGGTAGGCAGTCCACTCCGACGGGTTCGAATCCCGTCGGGGACACTTCTTCAAACGGGGCCGGAAGTTGCTGGAATCTCAGCGATACAGCTCGAGGTCCAGCTCCCGCGTGAAGGTGCGGAAGACCACGCCCCACGTGGGCTCGTCCTCTCCAGCGAGGCCGAGCGAGAAGAAGAACCCCGGCGCCTGCTTGGCGACGAGCAGGAGCGAGCCGCGCCGGGCCACGTAGGTGTACGGGTTGGAGAACCAGTAGGGCTCGAACCCGAAGAGCTCGGCGATCTTCCGGCAACGCTCCAGGGTATCCGGCCGTTGCTCCTTCTCGGGAAGGGAACGCCGTCGTGGCGCACGACCGCGGGGTCGTCGCCGTCGAGCAGGAAGACGTCCTCGTCGCTGTCCCCGAGCGGAACCGCGAACAGGTGGATGCCTTGGGGGATGCCCTCGAGCGCCTCCGGCTTCACCAGTCTTCTGTTCATCGCCTCGGCGAGCAGGGCCGGCGCGGCGCATCGGCCCAGCTTGCCCCAGGCATCCTCCATGGCGTTGATATTGAAAGGCACCTGCGCCTTGATGTAGCTGGCGGGACTGCCCGTGAAGCTCGGGATCGTTCGCCGGACCTTGTCGTTGCTGCCGAGTCCGATGGGATCGCACCAGCCGGCGGTGGCTGGCCAGAAGCCCGACAGCGCGTAGAGCCAGACGGTGGCGCCGTGTGTGTCTTGCCCGAACAGGACACCGAGCATCTTGGATTTCGATGCGCGGGAACTCCCTCCGTGGTTGTTCGTCTTCAACGGCCGGAGATATTCCCAGAGTTCATCGGTCAGCAATGCTCTGTACGGGCCGTTGGCTCTCCGGTGCGCCGCCCGGCTCGAGAAGGTCGACCACGCCGACGTCGGTACCGCCCGGAGGAGCGGTCCATGTGGCTTCTCCGTTCCACTGCGGCGTCGCCCGGTGCGTGCAGACCGCGAGCTGGTCTCCAGCCTGGAGGTTGGCCTTCCCGCTCCGCTGCCAGGTGACCCGCGAGCAGCCGAAACGGTGGACCTTGACGTTCAGCGTGTCTTTCGCCTGCTGGCCGAGCAGCGTGTACGTCACCTCGACCGCGTTCCGCTCTGTCTCGTGGCCCTGGCTGACGAGCGTGTCCACGTTGCCCTTGGGGCGCGTCACGAGCAGCACCTTGCTCTTGTCGCTGCCGTGCTGGTCGGGCTGCTGAGGGGCGAGCTGCATGTAGCCGCCACCCCGTGGCTTCCACGCATGCTTGCCGCTCTCTCGAGGAGGGCCCGCGACGGCGACCTCGTCCGGCTTGCCCTCGGCCTAGGCGATGATGGCCGCGGTCAGCACCGCGAGCTGAGCCTCACGGATGACCAGCATGTCTGGAATGAAACCAGGAGGGCTCGAGCACCGTCAAACACGTGGGTGGTAGGCTAGCCTACTTCTCATCCCACTCGTTCGCGTGGGGGCCGAGCTTGCCCTCGCGCTGCGGATTCACCACGTGGAAGCGATGCCCCGTGGGTGCACCACACCCTCGGGACGGGCTCAGCGCTGTTTGAGGCCCTCGCGCCAGGCGAAGGCAGCGGCCTGGGTGCGGTCTTCCACCTGGAGCTTTCCGAGGATGTTGCTGACGTGGGACTTCACCGTCTTCTCACTGATGCCCAGCCGCTGGGCGATGTCCGTGTTGGTGAGGCCATCGGCGACGAGCAACAGCACCTCCCGCTCCCGCTCGCTCAGCTCGGAATGAAGTGGGCGGACGTCCCGCTCCCGGGCAGGGTTGCGCAGCGAGCGAACGACCTGGCTCGCGACCTGCGGAGAGAGGGTGGCCTCGCCGCTGGCCGCCTTGCGCACCGCCAGGACCAGCTCGTCGGCGCTCGCGTCCTTGAGGAGGTACGAGAGCGCACCGGCCCGGAGCGCCGGAAGGATGTGTTCGTCCTCGTGGTACGAGGTCAGCATCAGGATCTGGGTGCGCGGGCTCACCTCCTTCAGCCGCCGTGTCGCTTCGATGCCGCCGATGCCGGGCATCAGCAGGTCCATCAATGCCACGTCGGGTGCATACTCGCGCGCCAGCTCGAGGGCCTGTTCGCCGGAGCTCGCCTCGCCCACGACCTCGATGTCCTCCTGTACCCCGAGCAGTGCACGCACGCCCTGCCGGACGACAGTGTGGTCATCGATGATGAGGACGGTGATCGAAGAGGACATGGGTTCAGCTCCCGTCTGCCTGGGCGTTGAAGGTCACCTGGATCCGAACGCCCTTCCGGTCTCCGGACCCGAGTGAAAAACATCCCCCCGGAAGCGCCTCGGCCCGCTCTCGCATGATGTCCAGGCCCATGCCGCCCGAGCGGGGGGCCGACAGCCCCCGGCCGTCGTCCTCGATCTCGAGGGTGTACCGCGACGAACCGGCGCGCTCGAGCGACACCCGCGCGCGGGATGCCCCACTGTGGCGCGCGACGTTGGACAGGCCCTCCTGAATGATCCGGGTGAGGGCCTCGGCGACAGGCGCGGGCAAGGCGTCCTCGGACAGGCGCGTCTCGGCGCTGATCCCCGTGCGCCTGGACCAGGTCTCCACCTCGCGGGACAGTTGCTCCGTCCAGGGCTCCCGTTGGGCGGAGGGCCGAAGCTGCCGCAGGATGGCCATCAAGTCGCGCTGCGATCCCCCCACCAGCTCGTTGGCCTGCACCAGGTGGGCCTCGGCCTTCTCCGGATTGCGCGGGAGCAGCGTCCGGGCGGCGCCGAGCTGCATCGCGGTGGCGAACAGCCGCTGTTTCACCGTGTCATGGAGGTCGCGCGCGAGGCGGTTGCGCTCTTCGCTCGCGGCGAGCTCCTGGCGCAGCGCCACCAGGGTCCTCAGCTCGCCGGCCATCTGGTTGAGATGCTCGGCCAGCGCCGCGAGCTCGTCCCCTCCCGGCACCCTGGCCACTGCCTCGAAATCCCCCCGGGCCCAGGCGCCGGCCGCTTCGATCATCGGCTGAAGACGGCGGACGAGCCGGCGCGTGATGAACGCACCGAACAGCAAGCTGGCCAGCCCGCTGAGCAGGGCGAGCACCACCCCGCTGGAGGCGATCACCCCCACCGCGGCCGCGGCGAAAGCGCTCATCCCGAAGGGCGCGTCGAGCCGCATGACGATTGCCCCGAGCACCCGGCCGCCCTGGCTCCGGATGGGGGCGGCGAAGCAGATGGCGCCGTCCTCACGGCGTAAAGCCAGGCGCTCGGGTTCGATCGAGCCGCTCAAGGCCCGCTCGAGCAGGACCGTTTCCTCGCCGGTGCGCGCCGATGCCGCGACCCCGCGGACCTGGCTTCCCTGTTCGACCGAGAGCGTCAGCACCTCGGCTCCGGCGGAGTCGAACACGCGCGCGACGCCCTCGCGAGGACCCGCGACTTCCAGTCTCACCTCGAGTGGACCCGCGGGAGGCTCGGGCGACCGGGCCCGAGCGAACGCCTGAGCGATCTGGCCCTCCAGGGCCGCCACATCGGGAGGGTTCCGTTCCATCGCCGGTGCCAGCCGCGGCGCGACCCTCAGCGCTTCCTCCGCCATCCCGATGACCAGTAAATCGGTGTGGAGCACGAGGTAGCCCAGCCCCATGAGCAGCACGAAGAAGAGCAACACCGTGGCCCCGAGCGTCGCCCCTGCATAGGCGAGCGTCAGCCTCCATTGGAGGCGGTGCCATGGACGGATGGAACGCATCACGGCGGGAGTCTGCCATGCGAGCGCCGGGCCGCCCACCATCTCCGGGCCAGTGCGGAACTCCGCCTCCAGACGGATCTGCGGACCGGCCAGGGCCCGATGTGCGGCCTCGCCGATGCTGGCAGGGTGCGCGGCGGGCCAGCAGAGGTCAAATCCCCATGAACCGATTGCTTCTCTTCAGTCTCCTGATACTCGGCGCGTTCGGCTGCGCCGGACCCAGATTCCAGCAGCCCGTGACGACCCGCTTCGCACGCGAGGACGTTCGCAAGCTGGAGACCCCGAACCTCGACGTCTATTACGTGGCGAACCAGAAGGAGAACGCCTACCGGCTCGTGGCAAAGCTGGAGCGGTGCCTGAAGCCACTGCAGGCGCATGCCCGGAGCAAGTCCACGAGAGCCAAACCGGTGGTCTACCTGACCACCGCCGTGCTCAACAACGCGTACGTGATATCGGCCGCGCTCGGGTTGTTCGAGCACATGGTGCTGGGCGCCTCCGTGAATGCGGAGCAGATCATGTTTCTCGGCGTCCCCGTGGCGCACATGGAGGCCATGGCCTGCCACGAGGCGGTTCACTATGTACACCTGCAGCAGACCGATGGATTGTGGAGCGCGGTCAACACCGTCGCCGGCAACATCTGGTCGCCCAACTCCGTGCTGGACAACTGGTTCAGCGAGGGCCTTGCCACCTGGTACGAAGCCACCTTCGCGGAGGGACTGGGGCGTCCGAACAGCCCGATGTGGCGCGGGTGGTACCGCTCCTTCCTGCAGCATCGTGGCGGCCGCATCAGCGCCGGAGACCTGCTCGGGGCCCGCGACGTCCCCAACGGGCCCTACCTCGCCGGGAGCTACTTCGTCGACTTCCTCGCCCGGAAGTACGGCGAGGAGAAGCTCTGGGAGTTGATCGACGTCCAGGGCCACTCCATCTTCTCCCCCTTCGGGGTAACGCTGCGGTTCTCGAAGGTGTACGGCAAGACCATCGAAGGGCTCCTCGAGGAGTACAACCAGGAGCTCGCCGAAACCTTCCACCCGCGCACGCGCCCCGCGGAGCAGCGCGTCCTGGAGGCCTCGCTCGGAAATGAAGCCCGGATCGCCGTGTCGCCCGCGGATGGCGCGGTGGCGATCATCCGCTCCGATCTGGACGCGCCGGCCACCCTGCGCATCCGGGAGCGGTCGGGGGCGGTCCGATTCGAGCGGACCCTGATGCCCGTCCTTCCGGGGCGCCGATGGATCGTCGCCGGGCCCTCGGGGGTGAGCGGAATGACCTTCACCGCCGATGGCCGCTGGTTGTTCTTCGTCAGCGCCGACTACTCCGAGCTGGGGGACTTCACCGCCCGGCTCTGGAAGGTGGACGCCAGGACCGGGGAGGTGGTCCAGGTCTGGGACGGGCTCGAGGGCGTCGGTGGCGCGGTCCACCCGGACGGCTCGTCGTACGTCTATGTCGAGGTGAAGGGAGATACCTCCAACCTCGTGAAGATGGATCTCGCGACCGGGGTGCGTACATCCCTGACGGGCTTCACCGGGACGGAGTCGCTCGCGACGCCGGCGTATTCGCCCACGGGCGACCGCATCTCCTTCTCCCGTTGGACGGGGCGCAGCTTCGATCTCTTCGTCCGAGGACCCGACGGCGCGCTCGAGCAGGTCACCTCCGACGGCCGCTTCAACTTCGGGGCACGCTGGGTGGATGAGCGCCGGCTGGTGTTCATGCGCGAGCACGAGGAGCTCTCCCAGGTCCATCTGCTCGATCTCGAGAACCGGCACATCCAGCGGCTCAGCGATGCGCCCTGGATCGCGCTGGATCCCTCTCCGGTCGACGGGTCGCGCGTGCTCCTCCTGAACCGGGAGGGCCTGAGCTGGTCGCTGGACGAGATTGCCCTGCCTACCTCCACGCCCCCGCCTCCGCCCCCGACGGCCTCGGGCCCGGGAGGCATCCACGCCGCGGTGCTGTCCCTGGTGCTCGGCGCGACTGGCGCCCCCCCGAGCGACACGACTCCCGAGGTGGAGGTCCTCTCCGATGAGCCGTACTGGCCGCTGGACGGGCTGTTCCGGCCGACGATGCACCTGCCCCTCCTTGGCCTGTGGAACACGCAGGCACCGGATGGCTCCGTGCGGTGGAACCGCCTCGTTGGCATGGCGCGGCTTCAGGGGGCTGACCGGCTCGGGATCCACAACTACCTCGCCCAGTTCACCTTCGACTCGGAGAACACGCGGACGAACCTGTCGCTGAGCTATGGCAACTACCAGCTCGCGCCGTGGTACCTGGACGTGAGCGGCGGCCGGATCACCGATGGCCGCCTGCTCGACTGGACGGCGCGCATCGCCGCTTCGAGGACCTGGTGGAACTCCATCGACATGCAGCTCGCGGGGGAGTTCCTCGACCGGACGCTCGAGGCGACGGAGAGTGAATCCTTCCGGCACGTGCGTCTGGCCGGGCCCCGGCTCTCCGTGGGCTATACGGCAGTGGATTCCACCATGTATGTGAATCGCCGCGGGCTCATCCTCTCCCTGTCCGGTGCGGCGTTCCCCTCCCAGGTGAGCACGGAGGGGCTGTTCGATCTGCGCGGGGCGATGACCGTCTACCTGCCGCTCCCCCTCTTGCGGCGCGATGAGTTGGAGCTCACGGTGGCGGCACGTGCCATGCCGGGTTCGAGCCAGGAAATCCTTCAGCTCGGAGGGTTTTCCCGGGGGATGAGCCTGTACAACATCGGGGCCGCCCCGCCGCAGACGCCTCGGGACATCTTCCTTCCATCGGGTGCGGCCTTCGTGGAGCAGCTTCGCGGCTACGAAGACTTCCCCCTGTTCGTCAATCACGCGGCAGTCGGTGGCGTGCGCTACAGGTTGCCGCTGATCATCGACCAGGGCTGGGCCTCGCTGGCATACATCCTTCCGTCGGTGCACTTCCGTGAGCTGGACCTGGAAGGCTTCGCCCAGGCGGCCCTGGCGGTCGACAACGCCGGGAGACACTGGCACCGCGTTGCCGGCGGGGCCGCGTTCTTCCGCCTCAATGTCGGCGGATACTTCCCGGTCAGCCTCTACTACCAGTTCGCTCACCGGTTCGATGACGGGCTGAAGCCGTTGCACACGTTCGGGCTGAGTTTCGACTGACCGCGGGTGTCACTCTTCACTGCGCACGGTGTGAGTGGCAATTCCTTGCAGTGGATGTCGAACATCGAGGCACTCTCCCGGGAGTTCAGGGTCTACGCCGTCGACGGCTTCACCGATCATGGGCGAAGTGTCTACACGCGCCCCATCGAGAGCCCTGATGACTATGCTCGTTGGTTGGATGAGCTGTTTGGCGGCGGCGCGGACGTGACCGCAGAACATCGGCATCGACGTGCACAAGCGGGACAGCCAGGTGTGCATTCTGGGCGAGGGTGGAGAGGTGGTGCTGGAGCAGCGGGTGCGCACGCAACGGGAGCGGTTGGGGGAGCTACTGGGCCAGCAGTAGACGGCCGACGCATAGGCGGCGCCTCCGCTCCTCGAATCACCCGGCGGTCACGCTGGGCTTGTGGCTGACCGGGAAGATGGAGCGGCGGCACGCTGCGGGGTACGTGGTAGCATTGGAGCGCGGCTATCTCAGCGCGATGCCCCCGCTGACTTCTCCAGCCGTTGGGATGAGCCTGACCCTGCGTCTCTGGCGTCTGCCAGGATAAGGCCTGCGTCGCCAGGTCTTCTCGTCGCTGCAACCAGATGTCGCGCGACAATTCGCCACAGGTTCATGGACATGCACTTGCCGCAAAGTGCTCGAACCATGAACCCTCCCCTTCTCTCATCACGACTCGCCCCCTGGGCTCGACTCGGTCTCGCTGTCATCGCCACGCTCCTGGCTGTCCCGGTGGCGTGTGCCCACTCCGCTGAGCGGAACCAGAAGATCTCCGTCGCGATTCTGTTGTTCCCAGGGTTCGATCCCCTGGATGTCGTGGGTCCGCTGGAGTTGTACTCCTACAACCCGGAGTTCGATGTCAGCCTCGTCGCCAAGACACTGGACCGTGTCCCCTCGAGCAACCCCCTCGTCGCCTTGGATCCAACCTCCACGCTCGAGGCGTTCGAGCACCCGGATGTCCTGGTGATTCCGGGAGGAGGAACGGGCGTTGCAGCCGCCAGGAAGGACCCGGTGATCCTGAACTGGATCAAAACGGCTCATCAGACCAGCCGTTATACGACCTCTGTTTGTACAGGCGCGCTGATCCTGGGCGAGGCGGGACTCCTGGAGGGGAAGAAGGCCACGACCCATTGGGAGCTCCAGTCACGCTTGGCGGACCATGGCGCCTCGTACCAGGACAGCCGCTACGTCCAGGACGGAAAGGTGATCACCAGCGCGGGAGTCTCCGCGGGCATGGACATGTCTCTCTACCTGATCGGACTCCTGTCCGGCGAAACGATGGCCCAGGCAGTGCAGCTGGCCGTCCAATATGATCCCCAACCACCCTTCGACTCCGGACATCCCAGTAGGGCCTCACAGGAAGTCCTCGATCTCTTGAAAGCCATCCGAGAAGCGCCCTGAATGATGTACTCGAGCGCATGATCGATCCCATTCTCGAGAAGGACTTCTTCTTCGACAGCGAGGACATACGCCTCGCTGGTACCTGTCCCGTGCTCCCGGAACAGGGCCTCTGCCCGCCATCATCCTGCTCTCAGGCTCAGGCGCGAATGATCGGGATGAAACGGTCTGTGGTCATAAACCATTCAGAATCCTTGCCAGTTTCTTCGCCCGCCACGGCTACGCGGTGCAGCGCTACGACACTCGGGGCTCGGTGGGCTCCTCCGGCAACGCAGATAGGACGACGTTCTCCGACAGCGTCGCCGATGCCACGGCGGCCTTCCGGGCGCTCGCATTGACAACCGGCATCGACCAGAACCGGATCTGCTTCTGCGGACATAGCGAGGGCGGTCTCGTCGCCGCCACGGCGGCTCCGAACCTTCCGGTACACGCGGTGATCATGCTCGCGGGCCCAGCCATGCCGATAGAACTCCCACTGAATGGCCAGGCTCGCGCCATCTCACTTGAGGCAGCGGCTCGAGGCCGCCAACCTCGAGGTCTCCGTCCGCTGAGCTGCCCCAGGAGGCAGGGTGAGTGGAGAGTGGCTCGCCCCCGACGTCCTCATCGGAGGCGAGCACCGCGTCCTCACTTCATCAGTAGATGACGTAGGAGGCCGTCCCGCTGCAGCTCTCGTTGCGGAAGCAGCCGACACGGATTTGATACGGCATGTTCTCGCCCAAGACGTTCACGTGGTGGATGACGTGCGAGAGGCTTCCGCAGGTGCCGAAGGCGTCGTCGTTCTCGGCCTCCACCTGGCCCGACGAGCCGTGCACCCGCACGATGGTGTCACCGACGCCAGAGGCGCCCTCCAGGCCGCAGGTGCCCACCTCGAGGACCTGGCCATACGACAGCGTCACGTTCTGGTTGGCGGTGTTGCGCGTGCCGCTGCTGGTATTGGTGAGGTTGAAAGAGAACGTGCCCCGGACGAGGTTGGCGTTCGGGGTCACCTTCCACACCACGGCGCCACCGCAGGTCGCGTTGCTGGAGCAGCCGGCGCGAATGGCGTAGTCGCCGGAGGCCCCCACCCTGTGCTTGATATAACACGAGTTGGCGGCGATCTCGGTGCCCTGCGCGTCGATGAGACGCAGCGAGGTGTTACCGGTGGCGAAGGCGCCCTCCAGGTTGCAGGTGCCCACTTCCACCACGTCGCCCGCGGAGAGACTGATCACCTTGTCCGTCGTGTTCTGCTGGGCATTGTTGGTATCGCCCGTGAAGTAGGTGAACGAGGTGGCCGGGCGGGCCGGGGGCGGCGGCATGTCGGCGCACAGCCGCGGGCTGGCGTTGTTGGTCGCGGCGCACAAGGTGCGGATGGCGTTGTAGACGTAGGTGCTCTGCTCGCCGACGCAGCCCGTCTCGGAGCACGTGTTCACGACGTTGCAGCTGCCGTTGGCGACATAGTCCGCGTCACCGCGCACGACGATGCTCGCCACCGTGTAGTTGGTCGTCTCGTACACGGCCGAGCCCGAGTTGCCCGCGAAGGTGTCCGTGGTGGACACCAGGAAGTCCAGCCAGTCCGCGCGCGGGTCACGCACCGTGCCACCGGAGTCGATCTTGAAGGGGATGGCGCTGCTGCTGCCGATGACGGCCAGCTTCTGCCCGACGGCCAGCGGGGTGTTGCCCTTGCGGACCGGTGCCGGGGTGAAGCGCGGCGTGGCCGGCCGGTCCAGGCGCAGGATGGAGTAGTCCATGTTCCCCTGGCTCGACCAGCCCAGCTCATGCGCCACGATGGAGGTGCAGCGGAAGATGTCCTGCGTGGTGACCTGCTGCAGCTCGCCCTCCGCGGTCCGGTAGAAGTTGAAGACGAAGCGGGTGTTGGCGCACTCCTCGGGGTTGGGGACACAGTGGGCTGCGGTGAGCACCAGGTCATCGTCGATGAGCGTGCCGGTGCAGAAGGCCGCCCGCGGGTCATCCCGGAAGCGCTCGGTGGTGCAGAGGTTGCGTGCTTCGCCCAGCGTCTGGCCGGTGAAGACGACGTGGTTGGGGTCCGTCGCGTCGATGAGAGGGGTATGCATCAGCGCCACGGTGGACTGCTGCGCCCGCGCGCGCAGCGTGGCATCCGGGTGGGCGTAGACGTCCAGCCGGTCGTCCGTGCCATAGACCGCCGTGCTCTTCTTCTCTCCGAGCGCGCCCTGCTCCGCTTCCAGCTCCTGCGCCGGGCCGCAGCCCGCCGCGAGCGTGAGCGTACACATCACCGCGCCCACGAAGGGGCGCACCTGGAACTCGTGCTTGAAATGTTTCATGGGGGATATCTTTCTTGTTTTTTCGGGGGGCAAGAAAACCTGCCATGGCAGGCAAGAGAAAGATTAATACCCCAGAAAATCCATATTCGTAAGAGGAATTGAACGATTAGCGCGACTTCGCGCGCCATTGCTCGACCCTGAGGTGGTCCCGCGGCAAGGGAAGGACATGCATTCTGCCGAACGCGTCGGCGGAATCACCAGCCCGGAGGCGCGACCGCGTTGGCGGGGAGCGGCTCGAGGAACGCGCTCCAGGCCAGGTCGAGTTGGCTGCCTCCATGGTTGTAATACTGGTCACGCCCGTAGGAGTGCCGGAGGGTGGACGCCCTGGGTAGTAGGACTCCGTCGCGCCACCGTGCACCTCCTGGAGTGGGCTTCGGATCCGGTGCAAACAGGCGCGTCGGGCCTCGAATGAGTGGTGAGGCCAGCGAGGAGCACGCATGGAGGAGGAGAAGAAGTCCGAGCCGGGCTGGGAGGACTCCAAGAAGTTGGGGCCGTACCAGCTCCACGAGCAGGTGCCTCAGGATGAGTTCGACCACGGGACGCTCTACCGGGCCACGAACGAGACGAGTGGGGCGACGGCCCTGGTGCTCGAGCTCCCCACCGGGGACGAGGAAGACGCGGTGCCGGTGAGGGACTGGCGGGTGCGCTGCATGTCCTCGGCCTCCCCCAGCTACCTGGCCCTGGAGGTGGAGCATTCCCCCTGGTCCGTGGCCCCCGATAAGCATTCCGTGGAGGCGCTGGTGTTCCTGTTCGAGGAACTGCGCGAGGGGGTGAGGCGCATGGCCCTCGGGTTCTCCGACTCGGACGAGCCTCGCCCCCGGCGGCGCCTGGGAGGAGTGTTGGCGGCCGTCGCCGTGCTCGCACTGGCCCTCCTGCCGACGACGTTGGCCGCCGTCACCGAGCAACAGGTGCTGGATGACACGAGGGAAGCCTGGGCCACGGACGTCAACGTGGACCCCGTGCCGGTTCGGCCCGGGGATGCTCCGAAGCCGGTGCGCAACCAGAAGCGGGCCCCCTGTACTGCGGGGCTCGAGGTGGAGGTGTCCGGTGTTTGCTGGCTCTCCGTCACCCAACGCCCATGCCCACAGCAGACGGTGGCCTGGCAGGGCCAGTGCCTTCTGCCCGTCGCGGTGCCGCGCCCCCCTGGCACCAGCGTGGACGCTGACGGCGGCTCCGAGTCCCGCTGACGCGGCACCTCCTGGCCCTCCGTCATGGAGGGCCGGGGCGCTCGCGTCGCGCGGTGACTGAGGTGAACGGAGTGATGACGTCGGCTGTTCGCACCCGGTCCTCGGAGAAGGGATTCGCGACGCTCGACAGCCCGCCCGGTACATGCGACATCCGGGCGCCATGGACGTACCGCGACCCTCCCTGGGACTGTTCCGGCTGACCTGGCCCATCTTCCTGGAGCTGTTGTTGTTCATGCTGATGGGCACGTCGGACACGCTCATGCTCAGCGGCGTGTCGGACGAGGCCGTCTCCGCGGTCGGAGTGGTCAATCAGTACATTTCCCTGTGCATCCTCATCATGAATGTCATCAGCCACGGCGCCTCCATCGTCGTGGCGCAGTACCTCGGGGCGCGCAGGAGCGCCGAGGCCGCCCGGATCTCCGCCCTGGCCATCACGCTGAACCTTCTGCTCGGGCTCGTGGTGAGCGTGACGCTGCTGTTGCTCGGCGACTTCATCTTGAGCCACATGAACCTGGAGGGCCAGGTATTGGCCCACGCGCGGGCGTACATGCGGATCGCGGGCGGGTTCATCTTCCTGCAGGCCCTCATCAACGTCGTCGCCGCCCTCATCCGCACCTACGGCTTCACGCGGCAATCCATGTTCGTGTCGCTGGGCATGAACGTGCTCCATGTGCTGTGCAACTACGCCCTGATCTTCGGCCACTTCGGGTTGCCGGCGCTGGGGGTGACGGGGGCGGCGGTGTCCACGGGGGTGAGCCGGGCCACCGCGCTCGTCGTCTTCGTGTGGATGCTCTACCGGGTGATGGACGTGCGGATGGTGCCGCGTGACTACGTGACGTTCTCCGGGGAGTACATCCGCAAGCTTCTGAAGGTGGGCGTCCCCGCTGCCATCGAGCAGGTCACCTATCACTCCTGCCAGACGGTGTTTCTGTACTACGTCACGTTCCTGGGGCCCACGGCGCTGGCATCCCGGCAGTACGCGATGGCGATCTCCCAGTATGTCTTCCTGTGCAGCCTGGCGATCGGGATGGGGACGGCGATCCTGGTGGGGCGGATGGTGGGAGCACGCCAGCCGGACGAGGCCTACCGGCGGGCCCTGGCGAGCTTGACGTGGGCCGTGGCGATCACCGTCCTGGTGGACGTGATCGTCATCCTGGTGCGCCAGCCACTGGTCGGCCTGTTCACGGCCAATGGAGATATCCTGCTGTTGACGTCACGGGTCATCTTGTTGAGCCTGCTGCTGGAGTCCGGACGGTCCTTCAACCTCGTCCTGGTGAACGCCCTGCGTGCCTCGGGGGATGCGCAGTTCACCGTCTACATGGCCTTCTTCTCCATGGTCTGTATGAGCCTGCCGCTGGGCTATCTGCTCGTCTTCAAGCTCCAGCTGGGACTGCCCGGTATCTGGCTCGCGATCGCGGCGGACGAGTGGACGCGCGGTCTCGTCTTCTGGTACCGCTGGAAGAGCCGGGCCTGGGAGAAGCACTCGCTCGTCGGTCCGCGGGAGCAGACCTCCACGGTGGCGCTCGGGGGCTGAGGCGACTCCAAAGCCTGCTCCCTCTCCCGTAGGGAGAGGGGAAATGGCCGCAGTTGTCAGTGAAGGGGATTAATTGAAGCTCAGCGCGCTGTCATTGGCGTTGCTGACCTTCTTGCCCTTGAAGTCGATCGTGAAGTGATCGCTCGGCTTGGCCGAACCGAGTCCCTTGAAGATCGCGAACACCTGCTTGAACTGGTTCTGGAACGGCACGTGGACGGCGTTCTGATCCGAGGGCTTGTCGCCAATCTCGAGAATCTCCGCCGGGCTGGCCGGGAACGCGCCCATCAGCACCTTGTACTGGCGCACACGCTCGGCGCCCATGTCGCGCAGCGCCAGTTCGCCCGCGTACACGGTGCGGTGGAAGTCCCCGTAGAACTCATAGGCCGTGATCTTGGCGAAGTCGTCCAGCTTCAGGCCCGCGGCGCTGGCGAGCTTCTCGGCCTTGGCGGTTGCCTCGGCCCAATCGGCGCTCAGCTGACTGGCCGCCACAGCCGTTCCGGTGGCCGTGCCCTTGGCCGTGCAGGTCGCGCTGATCGGCACGATGCCTGGCACGTCCTTCAGCTGCGCCAGGGTGACCTGGGTCCGCAGCTGCGACAGGATCAGCATCTGCTTCCCGTCCAGGGACATCGCCGCTTCCTTCATCTCGCAGGGCCAGTATTCGTCCATGAAGCGCAGGCGCGACAATTCGCCAAAATAGTAGCGCGTGAACTCGCCGTAGGACTTCGTGTCCAGGATGGCGCGGTTCCAGCGCTTGGCCACGTCGCCGCTGGCGGTGCTGGCCTGGAGGTAGTCGTACTCGGTCTGGTACAGCGGGAACAGCTCGTCAAAGCGAGGCACCGAACTCAAGCCGATGGTCTGCACATCGACGGTGTCCGGGTCCTTGTAGGTGACGATCTTGTAGGACGCGCCATACACGGCCAGCGACGGCGACTGGACGTTGACGAGGAAATTGCCGGCCTCGTCCTGGTAGTCGTTGGTGCCGTTGAAGTGCATGTGGCCGCCGATGTGCAGCCGCAGACCGGTGGCGGCCAGCGCCGCCGTGGTTGCCGCTTCCGGTACACGGGCGGTCTGGAAGGCGCCCGGCTTGAACACCGCCTTCATCGCCTGGGTCTGGTTGGCGTAGAAGTCCATGGTCGGGTAGTGCGAGAAGGCCATCAGCTGCTTGCCCTGCGCCCTGGCCCGCTCGGTCACCGACTTGATCCAATCCAGCAGGTGCTTCTTGTGCGTCAATACCTTGTTCCAGCCCGCGTTACCGGCGCCATCGAACCCCTTGAAGGATGTCGGGTTGGCGGGGTCGAACTTGCTGTTGGGGACGAAGACGTTGGCGTCGATCGACAGCAGCCAGAGGTCCTTCACTGGCTCCACCAGGTAGCTGGAATCGATGATGTGGGTGCACCGGGTGTAGGGCCTGCCCAGCGCGGCTTCGCCAGCCGCCTTGTAGCGGCCACCCTCGCCCTCGGCGCAGATCTCGAACTGGCGATTCTTCAGCTCGCCCTGGGCCACGGCCTCTTCATGGCTGTACTGGCCGTTGCTGTATTGGCTGAAGGGCGTTTCCCAGTGCAGGTCCGCCTTGTTCGGCATGAAGCCGAAATCGCCCAGCTTGCCGAGCAGCTTCTCGTAGCCCTGCTCCATCAGTTCATTGGTGCAGACCACGCTCGGGTCATTGGCCTTGCAGGCGGCGTTGCCGGTGGCGTACACCTTCTGTTCCTTGCCGTCCGCGGTCAGGAAATCGTTCTTGCCTGCCTCGTCGTCGTCGTACGGCTCGTTGGGATCGTGGTTGCCGGGCGCGATGAAGAAGCGCATGCCCTTGGCCTGGTACTCATTCAGGATGTCGGCGATGCCGTTGATGTTGATCGGCTGGGCATCGTCGGAGAAGTCGCCAGGGAGCGCCACCAGCCGCACGCCCTTCGCGTACGCGTCATCCAGTGCGGCGCGGAAGGCGAAGTAGTTCTCGTTGAACAGGCGGGTCGAGGTCAGCTGCGCATACATGGTACGGATGGTCGCGTTCCTGCCATCCCGGGTCGGAATGCCAGCGAACCGCGCGCTCTTGAAATCGCCATAGACGTTTTCGAAGTGGACATCCGTCATGAATGCGACGGCGGGCATGGCCGCGGGAGCTTCCGGCTTCGGCGTTTCCGGCTCCGGAAGGGGGCGCTCGTCATCGCAGGAGGACAACAGTGCCGCCAACAGCGCCGCGCCAGCATGCGTCGGGCGCAATCGCATCTTGATACCCATGTCTGAACCCCGTGAAAGTGATTGGTCAAAAACGACAAGGCACATCACGTTATTGCATCGGGGGAATGGTCTCTTTATTACATATCGGTCACATATCTGTGACTCGCATGTCGCTGGTTCACGAGCCCGCGGGTGACGCTCTCGCGGCGGCGAGTGCCTGCTCACGGAGCCATCAGTGCGAGGGGTCCTGCTGCCGATGCGGGTGCCAGAGCTGCTGCACGCGCAGTGGTTCGTGGGGAATCTCCACCGGCACCAGGGTGAGCGGGAAGGCCTCGGCGAAGCGGCGTGCCACCCGCTCCGGCAGCGCGGCGATGAGATCGGTGCTCGCCAGCACCCAGGGCGCCACGAGGTAGTGAGGGGTGAAGAGCACCACGTTGCGGCGGACCTTCGTCTTGCGCTCGATGCTTCCCTCGGTACCGCCGCGCGGTGAGACATGGAACTGGGGCAGCGAGAGGTCGAGGCGCCGCGGGTTGCGCAGGTCCTGGCGGCGCTGCCGGCTCACTCGGGCTCGTCGCCGGTTCTCCCCCGGTGGCGCGCCTTTTTTCCATCCCTGGGATTGCCGTATCTCATTTCTGGGATCGCCGCGGGCGATGGGCTCACCGCGTGTGTCTTCCTCTGGGAGGGGCGGAGTGCTAGGTGGGGGCTGCCTGTGTGAAGAGGGGGCGCCATGAGCCAGTCGATGGAAGTGCGATGCCTGCGGTGTGGACGGCCGGAGGATGGGGAAGGGGTCCGGTGCCGCTGTGGGGCGAGCCTGCTCGTCGACGTGGTGCTGAAGGAGCGGAACCCCGAGGAGCGCAGGAGCTTCCAGCTGGCGCGGGCGCTGGCTCCGCTGGGCCCGCCGGTTCCACCCTTCGCCGAGCTGCGCAAGGAGTTGGAGCGGGCGGATGGGCGGGTGGTGCGCGGGGTGTCCCGGGTCTTCGCGCAGCGGGTCGTGGAGGCGCTGGCCACGCAGGGCGCCACCGCGGAGCTGCGGCCCTCGAAGAGCACCGGGGGGATGCCGGGCTGGGTTCCGGCGGTGATCGGGGGCGCGGCGCTGATCGGAGTCGGGGTGGGGGCGGTCATGGCCACACGGAAGGCACCGGTGCCCGAGACGCCCGCCGCCACCGTCGAGGCCACCGCCGTCCCCGATGCCGGCACGGAGGCCGAGGCGCCGCCGAAGATGCTCACCACCCAGGAGATCTCACGGCTCTCGCTGCCGAGCACGGTGAGCCTGCGGTGCGAGGGGTCCACGGGGGCGGGCTTCTTCGTGGGCGAGGAGCTGGTGCTGACGAACGCGCACGTGGCGTGTCCGGTGGGCACGGTGATGGAGGTGACGCTGTCGGACGGGCGGCGGGTGCTGGGCCAGACGTTGGAGCGCGACGAGGACCTGGACCTGGCGACGGTGCGGGTGTCGGGCGCGCGAGCCGAGCCGCTGCCCCTGGGTGATGCCACGGAGCTGTCGCCGGGAGACCGGCTGGTGTTCATCGGCAGTCCCAAGGGCCTGTCCTTCACGGTGCACGAGGGCAAGGTGAGCCACCTGGGCCGGGAGTACCTGGGCGTGGGCTACGTGCAGTTCGACGCCTCCGTCAACCCTGGCAACAGCGGTGGCCCGTTGATCAACGGGCGCGGCGAGGTGGTGGGCGTGGTCTCCCTCAAGGTGACCAACGCGGAAGGCATCGGGCTGGCTCTGCCCATCCAGTACGCGGAGAAGATGGTGTCCGTGCCGGCGACGCCCGAGTCCGAGCAGCGGTGGGCGGCGCTCCAGGAGAAGGTGGCGCAGGAGGAGGAGCGAGGTCTGCGGCAGTTCCGGCTGGAGCCCTACACCCCGGCGCTCCTGGGCCTGGAGGAGAGCACCAGCGTGGGGCTGGTGGTGTTCCTGGCGGAGCGCTTTCCGCAGGCGCCCTCGCGGATGAACCACCGCTTCGAGCTTCAATCCGATGCGGGTACGTGCGCGATGGAGGTGTCGTTCGAGCGGTGGAAACCGCTGATGGACGCGGCGAAGGACGAGGACAACACCCGGCGGCTGAGGTGGCTGGCGTCGAAGGGGCTGACGGAGCACCTGTACGTGGGGGCGGCGAGGCTGCCGGTGGAGTCGTGCCCGCGGACGGGGACGGGGCAGGGCTGGCTGACGGTGGTCAAGGGGAGCCCGGAGGTCTCGCGCACGAAGCTGAAGCTGGAGCAGGTGGAGAAGGCGCGGGAGGTGTGGAAGGCCCGGGAGGCGGAGCGTCGCTTCTTCAGCGGGAGGGGGCTGCGCTCACTGAACAACGAGCCCGCGGGCGGGAGCGCGTACGATCGGCAGGCGGAGCAGTCGTGGCGCTCGGCGTTCCAGGGGGCGCAGAACGACATCCTCCGGCTGGAGGCGGAGCGGCGGAGGTACGCTCAGGAGGACGCGGTGGGGCACAACGTGCGGAGTACGCTGGACGACATCGATCGGCGATTGAAGCGGGCGCGGGAGCGGCTGGCGGACCTGGAGCGCAAGGCATCGAACGCGGGGGTCCCTCGCGAGTGGAGGCAGTAGGACATGGACGCTCAACCTCGCATTGGCGTGGGAGCCTTCATCCTGGACGGGGAGCGCCGCCGGCTGTTGCTGGTGCGGCGCCGACGCATGCCCGAGGCGGATCATTGGGGTCTGCCCGGCGGCAAGGTCGATTTCGGCGAGACGGTGGAAGCCGCCGTGATTCGGGAGATCGCCGAGGAGCTGGGCGTGGAGATCGTGATCGACGAGCTGCTCTGCATCGTCGATCAGATCGACCGGGCCGCCGGCACCCATTGGGTGGCGCCGGTCTACCGGGCCGACATCGTCAGGGGCGAGCCGAGCAACCGTGAACCGGCGGCCCTGTCCGCCGTGGGCTGGTTCACGTTGGATTCCCTGCCGCAGCCACTGACCCTGTCGACCCGGACGGCGTTGGCGCGGCTGTGAGGTGCACCCGGCCGTTGAGCGTGTCGAGGAAGGCCGCTTCGAACTTCTGGCGATCCGCCGACACGCCGACCCACACCGGATGCCCGGTCTCCGACTCCTGCGTCCGCCCGCTGTCCGCGCCTTCCTCCTCGATGACCCGCACCGTCTTCTGCTCGAAGGTGACGATCCCCTCCACGGCGAGGGCCGCCGCCGCGAGCGGATCCCAGAAGAAGAACGTGCCACCGCGGACGTAATCCATGTCGCTGGACAGGAGCCGGTAGACGAACTCCGCCTCGGGTGTCTGGCGATCCGCGTCGAGCCGCTGGATGAACGCCTCGGTCACCTGGACGTGGTTGGTCGCATCGAGCGGAACCAGCGTCACCGGGATGGCCTCGAAGACCCGCGCCGCCGCGTAGGGGTCCACGTAGATGTTCCACTCGCCATGGGGATTGGGCGGGTTGACGCCCGGGCTGTCACCGATGTTGCCGGGCACCGTGACGGCTCCGCCCATCAGGTAGAGCCGCTCCACGCGCTCGGCGAGCGAGGGCTTCGCCTGGAGCGCCTCCGCCACGTTGGTGAGGTTGCCCAGGGCGAGCACCGTCACCTTCCGTTGGGAGCCCTCCAGGACGGAGGTCAGCACCTGCACGGCCGTCGAGCCGGAGGCGGAGGTGCGTGGCTCGGGGAGTGGGATGCCGTTGAGGGTGTCCGCCTGCTCGCGCCAGGGCTCCGGGAAGGCATGGGTGCCTCGGAGGGGTGTTTCCCGGCCACAGGCCACGGGAATGTCCGCGTGATTCGCGAGCGCCAGCAACCGCAGCGCGTTGCGCACGCCCTGCTCACAATGCGCCAGCCCCGCGCCGGTGACGGTGAGGGCCTTCACCTCCACGTCGGGCCGGCGCAGCAGGAACAGGATGGCCATGGCGTCATCCGAGCCCATGTCGGTGTCGATCACCACGGGGGTACGCCGGTCAGGCGTCGTCTCGGGCGGCCGGCATGCGGCCAGTGTGAGGCATAGCAGCAGGGCGCTCCACGGAGAGGGACGTCGAGAGTTCGTCATGCCAGGGAGATTACCCGCTCATGGGGACTCCCACGGCGCTGGAAAAGAGCCGGGCCACCGAGGACGAGCGGGAGTGCTCGCGCCAGGTGGCCCGTGGAGTGAGAGGGTTGGAGGGGTTGAGGCCCCTCTCACTACATCATCTTTTCCAGACCGGCGTCCCGGGAGAGCAATTCCCGGAGATGGGCTCTCGCCAGACGGAGCCGGCTGCGGACCGTTTCGAAGGGGACCTCCAGTTCTTCAGCCATCTCCGGGACACTCATTCCCATCACGTGGTGGAGGAGCAGGGCACGCCGCTGCTCATCGGAGAGCTGCTCCATCAGCTTCTCGAGCTGGCGTCGCAGAAGACAGTCTTCGGGCTGAGTGGCGCTCGGGGGTAGCGCGTTCTGCTCGACCAACTCGTCATCCACGTCCAGCTGGGATCGTTCGGCGCGAGCGCGCCTCGCGGCGGCGAAGGTCACTCGCGCCACGACCCGGTCGGCCCAGGAGGCGAACGCCCCCTCTCCGCGATAGGTGGGGAGCCCGCGCAGGATGGCGACCAGGGCTTCCTGGGTAATATCATCTACTTCGGACTCGCCGTGGACCGAGTACCGGACCAGGTTGCGAACCCTTGGCAGAAGCTCAGCGATCAATGCTTCGGCCGCATCACGCCGACCTTCCATGGCAGCGCGGAGGCGCGGCTCCTGGATCATCGTCATTCTTTGCATGGCGGTGGGAGTTGCTGACCAGGTCTCCGGCCACGCGAGGTCATCGCGTGGCCGGAGAGGTTCACTACTTCAGTTTCGAATACAGCGCGTCCAGCAGCGATCCATCATCCGAGCTCAGCTCCCAGGCCATCACGCCGCCCAATCCCTTGCTCAGGACGTAGTCCGCCTTGGCGCTCATGGACTGCGGATCGTCATAGGCAATCCAGATCTTCGTGTTCGGGTTGTACACGTAGGCTTCCCTGGCCTCCGGATGGAAGTACTTGGTGTACCCGTTGACGTTCTCGTAGTTGCGCTTGATGTCCTTGTAGTCGAACACGCCCGTGGGCCCGGACTCCCCGTTATCCCAGGTGCCCATGGTGGGGGCGCCGCTCTGGAAGAGGCCGTTGTTCACGTTGGGCACGCTGCCCCAGCCGCGGCCGTAGAACGGCACGCCCACGACGATCTTGTCGGGCGTGACGCCCAGCTCGAGCATCTTGGCGATGCTCCCGTCGGTGTAGAAGCCGGAGCTCGCCGCCGGGTCGCCCGTGACGCGGTAGAGCGCGGACTGGAAGTTCGTCGAGCTCTCGAAGGCGCCGTGATAGTCGTAGGACATCACGTTGATCCAGTCGAGGATCTGCGACAGCTTCTTCGTCTCCTGCTTGTTGGCCAGCAGGTCCGGCGAGGCGCCCGTCGCGATGGTGAGCAGGTACGGCTTGCCCGTCTGCGCGGAGACGGCGTTGAGCTGATTGCGGAACTCCTGCATCAGCAGCGTGTAGTTCTCCTTGTCCGCGGGGCTGCTGATGTTGCCGGGCAGACCGCCGCCGGTGGGGTACTCCCAGTCGATGTCGATGCCGTCGAAGACGCCGACGCCGTTGACCGGATCCACGCCGGGGAACTGGCCCTTGATGTACATGTCCACGCAGGACTTCACGAAGGCCGAGCGGGACGCCGCGGTGGCCGCCACCTTCGAGAAGTACTTGGACCAGCTCCAGCCGCCCACGGAGATGAGGGTCTTGAGGTGGGGGTGCGTCTTCTTGAGCTCCTTGAGGGCGCGGAAGTTGCCGCGCAGCTGCCCCGGGTCCCACTCGCCAGGCCAGCCGCCGCCCGCGTCGATGTCCGGGTAGTTCTCACCCAGGATGCACTTGCCATCCTCGGAGATGTTGGCGAAGGCGTAGTTGATGTGCGTCAGCTTGCTGGCCGGGATGTTGGAGACGAAGTACTTGCGGGCGTAGATGCTCCAGGCGGTGTAGTAGGCGACGATGCGCTTGCCGCCGGGCGTCTGGCTTCCGATCTGCACGGAGACGGTCAGCGTCCTGGTGCCCACGTTGCCCGCGGCGTCGTAGGCCTTCACCGTATAGGTATACGTCCCGTTCTGGGCCGAGCTGCTGAAGCTGCGGCTATAGGAAGAGCTCGAGGTCACCAGGGTGCTGTTCTCGAAGATCTCCACCTTCGTCACGCCGACGTTGTCCGTGGCGCTGGCCGTCAGGTTCAACGTGCCGGCCGCGGTGAACTGTGTGGAGTTGGCGCTCACGTTCACCGTGGGGGCGGTGGTGTCGCCCGTGCCGGGGATGGCCACCGAGACGGTCAGCGTCCTGGTGCCCACGTTGCCCGCGGCGTCGTAGGCCCTCACCGTATAGGTATACGTCCCGTTCTGGCTGGCCCCGGTAAAGCTACGGCTATAGGAGGAGCTCGAGGCCACCAGGGTGTTGTTCTCGAAGATCTCCACCTTCGTCACGCCAACGTTGTCCGTGGCGTTGGCCGTCAGGTTCAACGTGCCGGCCGCGGTGAACTGTGTGGAGTTGGCGGTGACGTTCACCGTGGGGGCGGTGGTGTCGCCTCCGCCGGAGGTGCCCAGATCCAGCCACAGGGCGGCGACATTGGGCGGCTCCCATCCCGGCAGGGAGGTATGCGCCTGGCGGCACTCGTAGATCCGACCGGCATAGGAGACTCGCGCTCCCACGGCGTAGGCCACGTTGGGTGCCCATGCCGCCTCGAGCGGTGCCCTCATCACGCTTCCAGGGCCCTCCGTTTCTGGCGAAATGGCTCCCTGCCCACACCCGACGGATAGGGCGGAGACGACCAGTCCTACGGCCCATTTGTTACGGCGCATTCGCGACCTCCCGATTGTAAGGAAATGATTCTGGGCGCCACTTTCGGAGCCACCGTTCAGTAAATTCCTGTCGGCGTCATTCCTCGAGCAGTCTGCTCGTGTCTTCTTCCACGTCAATGGCTTGCGGGATTGCCATTGGAGAATGGCAAGGACGCGGAGGCTGGTCAAGTCTGTTTGAGTTGATTTTTCGTGTCTTCACGCCGATGCTGGGATTGCGGGTCCATGAGAAGGAATGAGCATCGAGGCGGGAAGTCATGTACGAAACAAAGACACATCTTCAAAAACAAAGACGCGCGTGTGAGCAGAATGACTCACGCGCGCGTCTTCCTTCCCCGTGACAGGGAATCAGTTCACTTCGGCGGTACGGCTGCTGCGTCCATCACTGGCGCGGGCCCTGAGCAGGACCTTGCCCTGAACGGGCGTGGGTTCCGCATACGTCGTCCAGCTCGCCCCTCCGTCAGTCGAGTATTCGATGACCAGGCCGGGGAAGCGCACGTTCGCGTGCAGCTTGCCATCGGTGACCTGCGCGCCGGGCAGGGGAATGCGGTAGTTCACCCCCACGCTGTCCGGGAGCTCGTCGCGCATGTCCACGGCGCGGTAGGCGCCCAGGCGCGGCAGTGCATACTGACCCAGGGTGTTGGTGAAGCGCGCCCAGAGCGCGGGCATCTGGTCCACCGGCGGCAGCTCCGGGTTCCACGCGCGCTCCGCGACGCCGAGCATCTTCGGGAAGGCGAGGTACTCGAGCACCTCGGGCGTCTTCACGTTCTCACCCCAGAGCAGGCCGTGCATGCCGAGGATGTTCGCCTTGCCCGTCTCCGAGAGGCGCACCTTGTCCTCGAGCGCCTTGGGGTCGATGGGGTTGCCCATGCGATCCTCGGTGGCGTTGGCGTAGATGTCGAACGGCCGGTACTCGAAGGTCTTCTTCTCGTCGACGAAGTTGGCCCAGTAGTAACCCGGCTCATCCGGATCCTTGTTGTAGGCCAGGTCCATGTAGAGGTTCGTCGCGTGGGAGAGGATGACCTTGTAGCCCTGGTTGGCGAACTTGTAGGCGTCGTCCTCGCGGCCCCAGCCCCACACATTGCTCCACGGCATGGGGATGAAGCCATCCAGGTCCAGACCATGGTGGATGATGTCATCCCAACCCGTCATCTCCGCGCCCGTCGAGGTGATGATCTGATTCCAACGCGTGAAGAAGTGGTTGGCGAGCTGGATGTCCGTCATGTCGCGGGTCGTGGGGTTCTGCTTGCACTGCGGAGAACCCTGCCACCACACGTTCGAGCTCAGCGACGGCAGCTCGTCACCGCCGCCATGGATGGCCACGAGCCTGGCGCCCGGCACCGCGGCGTAGCGGGCCTTGACCTCCTGGATGACCTTGTTCAGGAAGGTGTAGGTGCTCTCGATGCAGGGGTTGACGAAGTTGTCCGTATACATCTGGACACTCGTGTGCTTGGACGTGTCCTCGGGATCGAGCAGGCGGTACTCGGCCGCCTTCGTGGGATCCGAGTCCTTGAACTTGCGGTAGCGGTACTCCATGGCCAGGACGGCGGCGCGAGCGTGACCCGGCATGTCGATCTCCGGAATCACGTCGATGTGCCGCTCCGTGGCGTAGGCGAGGATCTCCTCGAAGTCCTTGGTCGTATAGTACCCGCTCCCCTTTCCCACGAAGTTGAGCGTCTCCGGCTCGAAGCCCTGGTAGGCCGGCCTGGCGTTGCCGGTCCCCTGCCGGGCGGGCTTGAGGGTGATCTGGTCCCCGGTGTCGAGGTCGTTCGCGGAGCCCAGCCCCGTGTGGAGCATCTCGCTCTCGGACAGGTCGAACCCGCGGCGCGAGCCGTAGCTGGTCAGCTCGGGGATGCCGGGGATCTCCAGGCGCCAGCCCTCGTCATCGGTCAGGTGGAAGTGGAACTTGTTGATCTTGAAGTGCGCGAGCACGTCGAGCAGCTTCTTGACCGTCTCCTTGGACTGGAAGTGACGTCCCACGTCGAGCGCCATGCCGCGGTAGGTGAAGCCGGGCTTGTCGGCGATGTGCGCCTCCGGGATGGAGATCTCCGCGCGGCGGTCGGCGGGCTTCACCGCGGCGGCGTAGGCGTCCGCCGGCACGAGCTGGCGGAGCGTCTGGATGCCGTAGAACACGCCCGCGGCGTCCGTGCCCGTGATGGACACCTTGCCGTCCTTCACGTCGAGGACGTAGCCCTCCGCATCGGGCTTCCCATCCTCGTCGACGTCCAGGTTGGCGTCGATGTTCAGACGGATCTGCTCGCCTCCGGTCGCCGCCTGCATCGACACCGTGCCGGCGAGCACGTCCTTCAGCGCGGACGTCAGGTAGGAGGCCTCCTTCTGCAGGGCCGCCGCATGGCCGATGACGACGCCGCTCCGGAGCGTCACCTGGCCCGCTCCGGCCTCGACCCGGCGCGGGGTCGGCAGGAGACGGCCCGCGAGATCCAGGTCCTGGCGGGACGGGTTCTCGCCGTAGCGCAGCGCCGGCGTCTGGACCGGCATCACGTCACCCTCGAAGCGCGTGGTCTGCTTCGGGTCGGACGCATCGAGCTTCACCGTGGACAGCACGGCGAACGCCACGTTGGGGTCGAACCCGTCTCCCTCGAACGTGATGTGGAAGCCGGCCGGCGCGTCCGTCTTCAGGATCGCCCAGTCCTGGGACAGCACGCTGATCGTGCGCTTCTCACCGGGAGCGATCGGTTTGAAGCCGGGCAGGGGCTCGAGCACGTAATAGTCGCCGCTGCCGGCCTTGTCTCCCTTCGAAATCTTGACGCCCTGCGAGGCGAGATCCTGAATTCCCGTCTCGTCGCCCTCGCCCTCGTCCAGCATGCGGCGGACGAAGCTGAAGTAGAGCTTCCATCCGCTGCCGCCGAGCTCCTGGGGGCCATGGTTCTCGAGGGTGAACTCGGAACGGAAGAACTTCCAGCTGCCCACCGTGTTGTCGACGGGCTGCCATTGGACCGTGATCTCCGCCGGGACCTTCTGGGTGGGACCGTTGCCGGGAGGGGGCTGCTGGCCCGGGTCCGGCTCCGGGTCCTTGTTGCATCCCGAGGCCAGGACCGCCATGACTGGAAGAGAGATGAGGAGTCGCTTCATGGTCTTTCTCCGGTTCGTCGCTGGTGCCGTATTCATGTGGGGGTTGCCGGGTGTTGTTCAGATCCACCACTCCACGCGGCCGCCCAGGAAGTGGCCGATGGACTTGCCGCCGACGGTCTGCAGATAGGGCGAGTGGAGCGTGTCCACCGCCTGCTGGTTGTAGAACGCGAGGGTGTAGAACAGACGCAGGTGCGGCCGGGCGAAGGGGCTGGCCTGCCCGGTGGGGACGAGGGTCGGCACGAGCGACAGCTTGACCGCGGTCGCGAGGGGCGAGTCGGCATCGCGCACGCCCTGGAAGCTGGCCTCGTTCATGAGGTGGAAGTTCTTGTGCAGGTACACGGTGCTCTGGGCGCCCACGGAGAAGTCCGTGAACCGGTCCTTCACCCCTCCGCTCGCGCCCTGGCCCAGGTGGAGGGTGCCGTACGCGTTGAGGGAGAGGAGGGGATTGACGTTGTAGAGCAGGTGCTCCACGACCTCGAGGCTGCGCGCGTTGCCGTACTTGCCGTTGGCGGCCGGGGCGCCAAAGGTCACCCACGTGGGCGAACCCGCCTGGCCACCGTTGGCGATGCGGCTGCCGTAGCGCACCGAGAGCTCGTTGTAGCTGTCGTTACCGAACTTCAGGTGGCTCTTGATGCCCGCCACCCAGCCGATGTCGGAGGGCAGGACGGTCCTGTCTCCCAGGATCGAGGCCGTGGTCTGCGGAAGGGCGTGGAGCTCTCCCAGCAGCTGGGCGTAGTGACCGGCCCCGAACGGCTGCTTGTACTGGCCCACCAGGATGGTGCGCTGGCGCCGGACGTCCAGCACCCCGTCGCCGTTGGCGTCGAAGTTGTACTGCGAGCCGTTGATGGACGTCTGGAGCAGCACCGCCGCATCCAACCCCTTGTACTGGACGCCCAGGCCTTGCGAGGAGAGGTTGTTGAAGTACCAGTAGTCCGCCAGGTACACGTTGGTGCCGCGGTAGTAGCGGGCGCCGCCCCAGAACTTCAGGCCAGGGGCCAGGAGGTTCCCCGCCTCCACGTACGCCTCGCCCAGCTCGAAGGTCAGCGTCTGGGCGCCCCGGTTGCTGGTGAGGGCGATGAACAGGCCATTGTTGGCCCACATCGCCGGCGTGATCACCGCATGGGCATAGGGGGAGTCCTGGTTCGTCGCCAGGTCCTCCGCCGAGGGCTTGAGGAGGTGGATCTTCAGCGACGGCTCCAGGTAGTCACCCTCCTCGAGGCGGCCGCCCAGGGAGTTGCCCGTGAGGTTCAACGACCTGCCCTGGATGAAGTCACCCGAGGTCGGCGCCCAGGCGATGCCCACGCGTCCGTACATCGAGAAGTCCAGCCGATCCGCCAGGGATTGCGCGCTCGCCGGGATGGCGGACAGCAGCGACAGGGCAGTCACCAGCGGACGAACCGAACGAGATGGACGGAGGAGGGATGTGAAGCGGTGTGACTTCATGTTCGAACCTCTGTCAGCGATGGGGAGGGGACGGCGGTTGGGGGAGCTTTGAAGACAAAGCCAGCCTGACCTGCTCGGAATGGGTCGCCCCATTCCCCAGGCTGTCTCACATCTGGAGGGTTTCGAGATGGGTCAGGCCATCAAGGCACGGATCTCGTCGGCCACCCGTTCGGCGGTGGGCCCGATGATGACCTGGACGGAGCCGGCGGCCGGTTTGACGACACCGCGGGTGCCGAGCTTCTTGAGCGCCGCCTCGTCCACGAGCTTGTCATCGGCGACGATCAGCCGCAGGCGGGTGGTGCAGGTCCCGAGCTCACGCACGTTGGCGGCACCTCCGAGGGCCGTCAGCATGGCGCGCGCCACGGACGGTTCGTTCCTGGTGGCCGTCGCGGGGATCGTGCGCATCGCGTCCCGGACCTCGCCCGCCACCTGGTCGGCGAGCGGACCGATGATGACCTGGACGCTGCCGGCCGACGGGCGGATGACGCCGCGCGCACCGAGCGCCTTGAGCGCCGCCTCGTCGACGCGGGCGTTATCGGCCACCGTCAGCCTCAGCCGCGTGGTGCAGGCATCGACGACCTGGACGTTGGCGGTGCCGCCGAGCGCCTTCAGGTATGCCTCGCCCCGGGCCAGCACGGGGGCGGGGGTGGAGACGCCATCGACGTTGGCGGTCGCCTCGGTGGAGGCCGCGGCCTCGTCCTCCCGGCCGAGCGTCTTCAGGTCGAACCGGGCGATGCAGACGCGGAACAGGCCGTAGTAGGCGATGCCGTAGGCTCCGCCAATGGGCAGCAGCAGCAGGGGATTGGTCGCCTTTCCGTAGTTCAGCACGTAGTCGAACAGGCCGGCCGAGAAGCCGAAGCCGAGCTTCACATTCATCGCGTCCATGATGACGAGCGACAGGCCGGTCAACACCGCGTGCAGCGCGTAGAGCGCCGGCGCGAGGAACATGAAGGCGAACTCGATCGGCTCGGTGACGCCCGTCAGGAAGGACGTCAGCGCCATGGACAGCAGCACACCGCCCACCTTCGCGCGGTTGTGCTTGGGCGCGGCGTGGTACATGGCGAGGCAGGCCGCCGGCAGACCGAACATCATCACCGGGAAGTAGCCCGCCATCATCGCGCCGGCCGTCGGATCCCCGGCGAAGAAGCGCTTCAGGTCACCCGTCACGCCGTTGTAGTCGCCCAGCAGGAACCAGGCCATGTTGTTGATGATGTGATGCAGGCCCGTGACGATCAGCAGGCGGTTGAAGACGCCATACAGGAACAGGCCGAACTTGCCCGCGGCGAACACCGAGCGGCTGATGCCATCCAGACCCGCCTCGACGATGGGGAAGCCGAATCCAAACACCAGCGCGAGCACCAGACAGGCCAGTCCGGTGATGATGGGCACGAAGCGGCGGCCGCCAAAGAACGCCAGGTATTCCGGCAGTTTGATGTCCTTGAAGCGGTTGTACATGGTGCCGGCGATCAGTCCGGACAGGATGCCCACCGGAATGCTGATCTTGGACACCAGGCGCGCCTTGTAGCTCGAGACGGCCAGATCCCTGGCGGCGCCGGTGAGGTTTTCGATCACCTCGGGCGGTACATTTACAAGCGCATCGGCACCCTTGATCGTTATGAAGAATCCAACGGCGCCCGCGAGTCCCGCGGCACCATGGTTCTCCCGTGCGAAGCCAACCGCCACACCCACCGCGAACAGCAAGCCGAGGTTGGAGAAGATGGCGTCGCCCGCGGCCGCGACGAAGGGAATATTCAGCAGGTCCGGCTGTCCCAGACGCAGCAGAAGTCCGGCGATGGGCAGGACCGCGATGGGCAACATCAAGGCGCGCCCGAGTTGTTGTACTCCAGCGAACTTGTTGTTCACCATGAGTCTCTCTCTGTACGTGAGTGGGGGTTTCCGGGGGGAAATGGGCCCTACAGGCCCGGCCACGTGCGCATCACGAGCGCGCGCACTTCGTCACCGATTTCGAACGTCAGGGCTTTCCTCGCGACCTCCACGCACTGGGGCAGGGTGAGCGTGCGGATGAAGGCTTTGAGGTCGGGAACGACGGACGGAGTCGCCGACAGCTCCGTGACGCCCAGACCGATGAGCAGGGGCGCCGCTCGGGGATCCGAGGCGATGCCGCCGCACACCGCCACCGGGCGGCCATGCTTGCGTGCGCCCTCCACCGTCTGGGCCACCAGCCGCAGGACGCCCGGGTGCAGCCCGTCGAGCTGCGCCGCCACGTGCGGGTTGCCGCGGTCCATGGCGAGCGCGTACTGGGTGAGATCATTGGTGCCGATGGAGAGGAAGTCGGCCTCGGCCGCCAGACGGTCCGACATGACGGCGGCGGCCGGCACCTCGATCATGGCGCCCAGCTGGACCGGGTGGGTGATGCCCAGCTCCCGGCGCTCCGCCTCCACCACGGCGCGCACGGCGCGCATCTCGGAGGCGGAGGTGATCATCGGGACGAGGATGCGGCAGACCCCCGTGGGCTTCACCTTCAGGATGGCGCGGATCTGCGTGCGCAGCAGCTCCGGGTGCCGCAGCGAAACCCGCACTCCCCGCAGGCCGAGCACCGGATTCTCCTCCTCCGGCAGGGGCAGGTATGCCAGCGGCTTGTCGCCCCCGACATCCAGCGTGCGGATGACCACGTGATGGCCCCGCAGGCCGTCGGCGATCTCCTGGTACTGGGCGGTCTGCTCGTCCTCGCTCGGCGCGGTGACGCGATCCAGGAACAGGAACTCGCTGCGCAGCAGGCCGCAGCCCTCGGCCCCCTTGGCGAAGGCCGACGCCGCGTCACCGGGACGTCCCAGGTTGGCGACGACCTCGATGCGCGTGCCATCCGCCGTACGGCACTCCTCGTGCGCCCTCGCCAGGTTGGCCTCGCGGCGGGCGGCTCGTGCGGCGATGGCGTGGAGGGTGGCCTCCCGGGCCGTGGCGGGGGGATGGACGTGGACCTCGCCCCGGTCTCCGTCGACGATCAGCGGCGCTCCCTCGGGGACGCGCAGGGCCGCGTCGCCCATCGCCACCACGGCTGGAATGCCCATGCCGGCCGCCAGGATGGCGACGTGCGAGGTGGGACCACCGTGTGCCGTGCAGAGCGCGACCAGACGGCCAGGGGGAACCGCCGCCAGGTCCGACGGCAGCAGCTCGTCGGCGACCAGGATCGTGTCCGTCGGCAGCTCGGCCGGGACGCGCGAGCCGCCCTTGCCCGTCAGCAGGGCGATGACGCGGCGACCGATGTCGCGCAGGTCGTCGACCCGCTCCGCCAGGCGCGCATCCTCGAGTCCCTGGAGGACCCGGACCTGCTTCTCGACCGCGGTCCGCCACGCCCACTCGGCGCTGTGACCCGCCTGGAGCTCCTGGGTGGCGGCGTCGGCGAGCTCCGGATCATCGAGCAGCGCGAGATGGGCGCGGAAGATCTCCGTCCGCGCCGCGCTGCCCTTTCCCTCGCGGGAGATCATCGCCTCGATGTCCCGGCGCACGCGCGTGAGGGCCTCGGTCAGGCGCTGATTCTCCTCGAGGAGGCCGCGACCCGCCTGGGTGAGCTGGGGCTGCTCCTCGACGACCCTGACCGCCCGGCCCACCGCGATGCCGGGGGCCGCGATGGTGCCCTTGAGCAGCACCTCCGTGTCGGGGGCGAAGGGCACGAGCGCGGCGGCGGGCGCTCGGGTGTGCTCGGCGGGGGAGGCCGGCGCTTCCACGAGCGGCAGGATCGGATCTCCCAGCCCGCTGGTCACCAGGTCGACCAGCTCCTGGGCCACCTGCTCGGCCTGATCTCCGCGGACGGTGACCGTCAGCGTGGCACCGTGCTGGGCGCTGAGGCTCATGAGCGCCACCACGCTCTTGCCGTTGACGGTGTGCTCCTTGTGGCCCACGTTCACGGGGCCCGGGTGGAGCCGGGCCTGCCTGGCGAAGGCGGCGGCGGGACGCGCGTGGAGTCCGTGGGGGATGAGGAGCCGCACATGCCGCTCCGCCGTCGTTCCGTTCACCTCGCCCGGGAGGGTCTCCTCACCGCCCTCGACTTCCAGCAGCAGCTCGCCGACCGAGACCTCGCGATCCTCCACCCGGCCGGTGATGGTATGGGCGTCGCCATTGGTCACCACCATGGCCGTCACGAGGCTGCGCGCCCGGCGGGCCAGCAGATCCATGTCGAAGGTGATCAGCGGCTGCCCGGCCCGGACGTTCTGTCCCTCCTGGACGTGGACCGTGAAGCCCTCGCCGCGCAGGTCCACCGTGTCGATGCCGATGTGGAGGAGGATCTCCGCGCCGGTCGGGGTCCGCAGCGTGCACGCGTGGCGGGAGGCATGCACCGACAGGACGACGCCATCACAGGGCGCCCGGAGCTCGGCCGACGTCGGGTCGACCGCGATGCCATCCCCCACCATCCGCTGGGCGAAGGCGGGATCCGGCACTTCCTCCAGGCGGGTGGCCCAACCCGCGAGCGGCGCGACGAGCTTCAATTGGGACATGGTGTGCTGCTCCAACGGTGTGACGAGCCTCAGCGTGGACATGAGCCGTTCCCCCCCTGGGGTGCGATTTCCGCGAGCGCGACGCGCAGGTTGCCCCCGGCTCGGGCCAGGACGTCCTCGGCCTGGGCGTGGGTGCAGCCCGCGAGCCCGAGCACCGCGTGCTTGATGTCGCCATGGCGGGCGAGGGCGTCCGCGGCGGCCTCCTCCCCGACACCGGCGATGCGCGAGACGATGGTGATGCAGCGCTGGCGCAGCTTCGCGTTCTCCGGCCGCACGTTGCACATCAGGTTGTCGAAGACGAGGCCGAGCCCGGTCATCACCGTCGTCGAGAACAGGTTGAGGAGCACCTTCTGCGCCGTCCCGGCACCCAGGCGGGTGGAGCCGGCGATGACCTCCGCGCCCGTCAGGACGACCACTCCGTGCTCGGCGGCCTCGATGAGCGGCGAGCCGGCGATGCTGGAGATGGCCACCGTCAGGGCCCCATGACGCCGGGCCTCGTCCACGATGCCCACGGTGAAGGCGCTGCGTCCGCTGGCGGATACACCCACCACCACGTCCGCCGGTCCGGGCCGGAGCTCCCTCACCCGCGAGCGTCCCCCGGCCTCGTCGTCCTCGGCGCCTCCATCGAGGCCCCGTGACAGATCCAGGCCCCCGGCCAGCAGGACGGCGAGGCGGGTCGCCGGCCAGTCGAAGGTGGGACCGAGCTCCAGGGCGTCCAGGGCCGCGAGCGCACCCGCGGAGCCGGCGCCGGCGTAGACCAACCGCCCGGTGCCCCGGGACAGACGCTCGATGGCCGCGTCCGCGGCGCGTCCGAGCACCGGCAGCACAGGCAGGCATGCCGCCGTCGCTCGCGACTGGCTACTCCACAGCGTTTCGAGGAGCTCCCCCGTGCCCCAGGTATCCAACCCCTGGAATCGACGGGCAGCCCCCTCCGTATCCTTCGCCATGTGGCCCCCTACCGATGGACGAGCTGGTATTAGATTGGACTGGTGCAAGATACCAGCAAGGGCCCCGATTTCAACGAAAATTCACGGACACCCCGGAAGATCTTTTAGAACCTTTCTGACGCATCGTGAGAATACCAATATTTTCAAGGGTTTGATTCTGATTTTGGAATCGGGAGCCCCTCTTCCGGCTTGATTCGTGGTCCTAGATTGGTATCTTAGTGGTCGCAAGAGGGGAGAACACATGTCGAGCCATCCGAGCGGAGTCGATGACCTGGACAGGGCCGCGCTATCGAGCGACCTGCCGCTGCCGCTCTACCTTCAGCTCGCGAGGTATCTGCGAGGGCAGATCGTCAGTGGGAGGTTCGGCCACCGTGACGCACTGCCGGGCGAGCGAGAGCTGGCGGAACGCTTCAGCGTCTCCCGGGTCACGGTCCGCAAGGCCTTGAAGGAGCTGCTGGACGAGGGGCTCCTCGAGCAACGGCAGGGGGCCGGCACCTTCGTGAACCGGGGCCAGAGCCCCTATGTGGAGCAGCGCCTGTCCACCCTGACGGGCTTCTCCGAGGACATGGGGTCGCGGGGGCTGGTCGCGGGCTCGGTGTGGCTCAATCGCACGGTGGCGGTGGCGACGCCCGAGGAGGCGCTGGCGCTCGGTCTCAGTCCGGGGGCCACGGTCTGCCGCCTGCAGCGGCTCCGCACGGCCAACGGCGCGGCCATGGCGCTGGAGTTGTCGGTTCTCCCCACGCGCTTCCTGCCGGATCCGAACGAGGTGAAGGGCTCTCTCTACGAGACGCTCCGGAACCGGGGGTTCACGCCCTACCGCGCCCTGCAGCGCCTGTCGGCGATCCAGCTGCCGGTCGACCAGGCCGAGCAGCTCGGTGTGCCGGAGGGCGCGGCGGCCCTCTACATCGAGCGTCGCACCATGCTCGAGGACGGCACGCCCCTGGAGTTCGTCCGGTCTCAGTACCGGGGCGACTCCTACGACTTCATCGTTGAACTGAACATGGCTGGCCCCGCCACTCCCAAGAGGTGATCCGATGAGCATCGGTCCTGTGTCCGTGAGCACCGGAAGTCTTCCCGTCCCCGCCATGGCGCTCGAGGCCGCCCAGTCGGCGGATGCCGCCCGCCGGCAGATCCAGCAGTGCGCGGACACCTTCGCCGAGCTGGGTGCCCGGCTGCGCCAGTGGCCCCCTCGTTTCGTGGTGACGTGCGCGCGTGGCAGCTCCGACCACGCGGCCAGCTACGGCAAGTACCTGATCGAAACCACGCTGGGCCGGGCCGTGGCCTCGGTGGGACCGAGCGTGGCGTCGGTCTACAACACCCCGAACCTGGACCTGAAGGAGTGCCTCTTCATCGCTGTCTCCCAGTCGGGTCGCAGTCCGGATCTCCTGCGGCTCACGGAGACGGCTCGCGCGGGAGGGGCCCTGGTCGTCGGTTTCATCAACAACGAGAGCTCTCCGCTCTTCGACCTGTGCGACCTCGCGTTTCCGCTGTGCGCCGGCCCCGAGCGGAGCGTCGCCGCCACGAAGTCCTACATCCTCTCCGGGCTCGCGTTCCTGCAGCTGGCGGCGCACTGGTCGGGGAGCAAGGAATTGCACGACGCGGTCGCCCGGCTGCCGGAAGCCCTGGAGCAGGCGCGTGCCCTGGACTGGTGGCCGGCGCTCGCGCGGCTCTCCGGGGCCCACAGCCTGTTCGTGCTCGGACGTGGGAGCGGGCTTGGCGCGGCGCTCGAGATGGCGCTGAAGTTCAAGGAGACCTGCCGGATGCACGCCGAGGCCTTCAGCACCGCCGAGGTGAGCCACGGCCCGCTCGCGCTCGTGGGCCCTGGCTTCCCCGTCCTGGCGCTCGGGCAGGAGGATGGCTCGGCGGAGAGCACCCGGAGCGTGGTGCGCCGGATGGTGGAGCTGGGCGCGGATGTCCGCTCGGTGCTCGAGGTTCCAGGGGCCGAGCTGCTGCCGTCGGTGTCGGGTGTGCCGAACGCGATCGCTCCGCTGTGCCAGGTCCAGAGCTTCTACATGGCGGTGCACCGGTTGGCGGTGGCGCGCAAGCTGGATCCCGACGCGCCCGCTCACCTGCGCAAGGTGACGGAGACAGTGTGATGAAGAGAGTCCTGAAGGGAGCACGGTGTTTCACCGGCGAGTGCATTCTCGAGGGCCACGCGGTGGTGGTCGAGGGCGAACGCATCACCGCGGTGATCCCGGCGGCGGACGCGCCGGCCGATGCCGAGGTGGTGCGGCTGCCCGGGGACGCGCTGCTCGTGCCGGGCTTCATCGACACCCAGGTCAACGGCGCTGGCGGCGTGCTGTTCAACGAGACGCCCACGGCCGAGGCGGCGATCGCCATCGCGGCGGCCACCCGGCGCTCGGGCACGACGGGGATGCTGCCCACCTTCATCACCGATGAGCAGGCGGGGATGCTCCGGGCCTGTGAGGCCGTCACCGAGGCGATCTCCCGGCCCGCGAGTGGAATCCTCGGCATCCACCTGGAAGGGCCCTTCATCAGCGGTGAGCGGCCAGGGGTCCATGAGCCGCGCTACATCCGCGCGCCCGATGCCCGGGACCTCGAGTCCCTGACGGGCCTGGCGGCGCGGTTGGCCGGCAAGGGATGCCGTCTCCTGGTGACGTTGGCGCCGGAGCGTGTCGACGATGCCACCCTCCGCCGGTTCGCCTCGGCGGGCGTGGTGCTCGCCGCGGGCCACACGGCCGCTTCGTATGAGCGGACGCGCGAGGCGCTGACGGCGGGCGTGCGTGGCTTCACGCACCTGTTCAACGCCATGCCGCCGGTGAACAACCGCCAACCGGGGCCGGTGCTGGTCGGCCTCGACTCCGAGGCCTGGTGCGGCATCATCGCCGATGGCATCCACGTCCATCCCGCGCTGCTGCGACTGCTCTTGAAGAGCAAGCCGCTCGGCAAGGTGTTCCTGGTCACCGACGCCATGCCTCCCGTCGGGACGGACGCGGTCTCGTTCTCGCTCTATGGCCACACCATCCTGCGCCGTGACGGCCGTCTGGTGACGGAGAACGGAACACTGGCGGGCGCCGACATCGACATGATCACGGCGGTGCGCAATTGCGTGCGTCTGCTCGGGTTGTCTCTCGAGGAGAGCCTGCGCATGGCGTCGCTCTACCCGGCGTGCTTCCTCGGGTTGGAGGGACACCTGGGCCGACTGGCGCCGGACTTCCGCTCGGATCTCACGCTGCTCGGCCCGGACTTCACGGTGCTCGCCACGTGGGTGGGGGGGCAGGAGCAGTGGTACTGACCGTGCTCCCCTGGTGACTCGGGGTTCTCTCTCTTTGGCCGCGGTGGAAGTTGCCACGCGAGTTGGAAAGATAC
The DNA here is from genome assembly GCF_016859125.1 of Archangium violaceum. Classification (NCBI taxonomy): domain Bacteria; kingdom Pseudomonadati; phylum Myxococcota; class Myxococcia; order Myxococcales; family Archangiaceae; genus Archangium; species Archangium violaceum. The sequence goes on from NZ_CP069338.1 coordinate 7,510,298, forward strand.
TTCGACCCGGGCAAACACTTCTCCTGACGCTGCGCCGTGTGCTCGATGACATGGCTCATCTGGGGTGGGGGCATTGTGGATGCTCCCGCCGCGTGATGCAGTAGCCGGTGCCGCTGACGTTCCGAGCGGGATTCAAACCGGCCAGGAAGGTGATCAATGCGGGGCAATATTGATTGCAAGCAATTCCAGGTTCTGGGCTCCAACCTGCAGATCGTCATTGATGGGTTCGGCTCGTTCACGCTCATCGCGAGCAAGGTCCTCCTCGAGGAGAACCTGGGTTCCGCCGAGAAGTCCGGGCATGTGAAGTTCGAACCCGGAGGCTGGTATCCGCTCGAACGCTGGTTGAACACGCTCGAGCGGATTGAGAAGGAGTTCGGCGCCGCGCTCCTCTTCCAGTCGGGGATGACCACGCCGAAGCACGCGGTCTTTCCTCCGGCGGTGACTGACATTCACAGCGCCCTGAAGTGCATCGACGTCGCCTACCACATGAATCACGCCTTGCGCGGCGAGGCCATGTTCAACCCTGGCACGGGCCAGATGCGAGAGGGCATCGGCCATTACCAGTACGCGCACGTGCCGACGAGGAATGAGATCACCCTCAAGAGCAACACGCCGTACCCGTGTGATTTCGATCGGGGCATCATCACCGCCATGGCGCAGCGGTTCCAGCCCAACGCCCTGCTCACCCATGATGCGAGGACGTGCCGCAAGCACGGGGGAGAGAGCTGCGCCTACCGCGTCACCTGGCGGGCGTAGGCGGACACGCCACGGGCTACAGATTGAAGCCCACGTTGCCGATCGAGATGCTGGGCCCGAACATGAAGGACCACTTGCTCGAGGGGACCCGCAGGTCGGTGGTATCTGGATCCTCTCCGGCCTTCAGGTTCCGCGTGATGTCGCCCCGGAACTCGTGGGCGATCCAGGCCTGGACACCCACCGCCGCTCCCGTGCCGATCGGCACACGCAGCCCGAGCCCGCCAACGAGGGCCAACGTGGGCGGGAAGTGGATGTCGCTCGACTGGGGAATGAGCCCCAGTCCCATGAGGCCGATCTCGATTCCCACCAGCCGCTCCTGGCCCTCATCGTTCAGCAGGACGAGCCGGGACAGCACTCCGAAGTTGAGCGTGAGCTGACCGCTCGGTTTCGTCACACGGTAGAGGCCCGCGGGGACGGCACCCGTCGCATAGAGCCGCAGGATTCCTCCCTGGACGAGCGCCGTCCATTGCGCCGAGGGCAGTCCCGCCCGATCCGTCGCGCTCAAGGCGTAACGGGACTCGTCCGCGACATGGGCGACCTGCACCATGATGCGGTCGTATTGGCCGAGGTTGCCCTGAATGGGGATGACGCGCGCCTCTCCCCCGGGGCGCAGCAGCATCCGCTGCTCGACGTGGCTCTCTCCCCGGGAGGAGCCGTCGGGTTTCGTGACGTTGATCCTCAGGACGATCTCCTGGATGCCCTCCTCGGGAGACAGCCGCTCGCGGTGGATGATGACCCGGCAGGTGTGCCGCATGGAGAAGTGGATGCGGTAGGGGCTGCTCGGCTCGATGGTTTGATCCACTCCGTCCTTGCCCGTGCAGACGAACTCGATGAGGTTGGCCACGTTCGTGGGAACGCTGGCTTCCCGCACCGCCCGTTGGACGCGCTCGTCGACGAGCGCGAGGTCCATGCTCGCGAGCTCCCCGGGCAGCGAGGGCACCCGGTAGCCGAAGCGCAGCGCCACGAAGCCTCCCGCGGTCGTGTCTCCGCGAACGAGGGTGGTGTTGTCTTTCGTGATGACGCGGTAGGCCCCCTCGATGGGGTGCAGCGCGAAGCGTCCCTGCGCTCCGCTGCCGGCGACCTGCACGAGCGCGGGGCGGTTGGTGGGGATGAAGTCGATGGCGCCGTGGTTCGGCAGCTCGAGGTTGGCGCGAGGGTAGGGCAGCGGCAGGGTCTTCGCGGTCGTCGAGGCGACCACCGTCCGCTCCAGGGGGGAGCTCGCCGCCGAGATGGTGAGCTGCCGGGCCGAGGTACCCTCCGTGCGCAGGAGGACATAGATGCCGTCGGGGACCTTCACCACCCGCCCCACCTCGACGCGCTCGCCATTGACCGTCCAGAGCAGGCCCTGGGGATCGTGCCCACAGGTCGCGCCCAGACGGACCACGAGCGCCGGCTCCGCGACGTCGCGGAGCACCGTGTCCTCCACGGCCGTCAGGGGACAGGCGAGCACGGGCAGGGTCACGGAGACCGCCGTGTCGAAGGCGTCCCCGCGGGCGAGCAGGACCCGGGGGACGAGGCGCAGGCGCAGCGTGACCTGGGCCTCCACCCCGCCCGGGACGTTGCGGATGGCGATGCCGCCATCGGCGAGCTCGCAACGGGCGGGAGCGCAATCGACGGAGGCGACCGCCTCGGGATGGGAGATCGCCACCCGGCCCGGTCCCTTCGACAGGTCCACACCACTGGATTGAACGAGCGGCCGGGTCAGGACGATGCGGCCGGGACGGATTTGAAAGGACTCGGGCGCCACGAGGGTGCCGTTGACGTCGTAGGTCGTCACCTCGGGACCGCGCCTGCCATGGGGTGGAACCCAGTAGAGCGTTGCATCCGAGGGGAGTCCGGGCGTCAGGGGGACGGTGCACTCCTGCCGGTTTCCGGAAGATGGGTTGAGGCAGACGTCCAACCCTTCACGTGCGGCCTCCTGCTCACCTTTCGCCGGGACGGACCAGGCCACGGGGACGTCCTGGAGGCGTTGACCCTTCAGCTCGATGCGCCCCTCGTCCGGGAAGAAGGTCGTGCCCGCGGCGTCGATGTTCGGAAAGGCCCCGGTGGCGATGACGGTGACGATCTCCTGGCTCGACGCGCACTGCTCGGCCTCTTCCGCGACCTTGAGATCGAGTGTGCGCGCGAACTCCCCGGCGTCCCTGGAGGGGGGCCGGACGGACCGCCCATCCGAGGACAGCGACCATCCTCCGCCCACCGGGCCGCACACGATTCCCTTCTGAACCACGGGGATGGCGCGTCCACCTTCGGGGACCTGCTTGATGGGCGCGGCGGCGGCGACGCAGGTGAAGAGGAGAGCCAGGGCCGCCATTCCGGGGGGGAGGCGCCGATCCAGGAGCGTTGATGCAGTGCGGCACATGCCAGGCCAGATCTAACCCAGAGCGGCTTGGAACTGAACGAGTGAAAAGCCTAGTTGTCGCCCCAGGTGAAGCCGGTTCCCAGTGTGAAGTTGACGCCGTGCGACCACGGGGATGTGGCGGGCGCGAAGGCCCGGTATTGCGCCTCCGCGCTGAGGGAGATCCTTCGATTGATCAGCGTCTGGACACGCAGCCCGACCGGCAGCTCCGGATGGTGCGAGCCCTTCAGGGCGCACAGGCCCGCGCCCGCAGTGGCGCGCAGATCGAGTCCTCCCAGGTAGCCGAGCCGCGCCGTCAGCAGGGGCGGAGAGAGGACCGAGAGCGACCAGACGCTCCCGCTTCGTCCCAGGAGGGGATTGCCCAGGGCCCGCGCGTAGCTGGCCGACAGTCCCATGGACCAGGGAAGGGGAAGCAGGACTCGCGCACCCGCCACCGGGGTGGCGCCGCGCAGCGAGGTGGCGGCACCTCCCATGAGCTCCAGGGTGAGGGAGGGGGAGGGGTTCCAGTTCGGCCGCATGGCCACGTTCCGGGCCTCCGCCAGCGCGGTGAGCCTCGCCGCGGCCCAGAGGAGGAAGGCGCGGGAGTAGGCCACGGCCGACTCGACTCGCGCGTCCACGAAGTCGTCGTACTCCGAGGGGTCCACCTTCCACGTCCGGCCCTTCCAGCGCACCTCCTTCGAATCGAAGGCGTTGCCCACCACACCGTAGCCGCCGAACGCGCCGGGCTTGTTCGTGGCGGGCGCGGCCCAGAACGCGCTCCAGGGGATGGCTCCCCCCTCCACGTTCAGCGAGCCCGTGCGCACCACCTCCAGCGTCTCCCGGGCCAGCGCGAGCTGGGCCTCCTCACCGGAGAGCGGCGCGATCTCCCTCCCGAGGGAGAACTGCCCCGCGGAGTGCTGCTCGAAGCGATCCGAGAGCCCGTGCATCACCGGCACCACGTGCATCGGGACGGCCATGTCCTGGATGTGGTGCACCAGGTGGCCCACGCGATCGAAGGCCCGCGCCAGGTCACCGTTGCTCGCGGCCTCCTCGGCCTCCTGCCACAGGCCTCGCACGCGAGCCCCGGAGTCCTTACGGAAGGAGGAGTCGAGCGAAACGCCAGGGTGGAAGAAGTGGTGATAGCCGGCCCATTTGACGGGGAGGTTCAGGTCCTCCGCCCGGCTGCCCTCCACCACGGCCTCCCGGTGGGTCGCGAGCTGGGGGAAGTCACCCGCCGCGAGTGCCGCGTCGACGGACACCCGGGTCATCGTCTCGTGGTCCGGTACCGAGAAGGCGCTCGCTCCCAGGGGCAGCAAGAGAGCGAGCAGGAGCGGGAGGCGGGAGCGTTGGGATGGCATGGGGCGCGGAGCCATCGTAACCGTTCGCTCCCCGGACGATTCCCCGTGTGACGGCGGAAGGAGAGCGCCTGCTCGGTTGTCTACTCTTCAGCGCGTGCCATGCAGCGCCGTGTTCAAGGTGTCACGGAAGAAGGGGCGGAAGTCTCCCCGGACCTTGAGCGCGCGAAGGTTCTGCAGCAGACCCGCCATGGCCCGGCCGACCATGAGGGACTCCGCGGGGGGCCGGATGCGGATGACATCCAGCGGGTGGCGCAGCTTCAGCTCGGAGAGCTTCTCGATGATGGTGTCGGTCGCGTAGTCGTAGGGCTCTTGCAACGGGGTCACGGCGATGCGGGAGATCTCCTCGAGGAGCTTCTGGGCCTTGTCCCGGGAGAGCCCGATGTGGAATCCGCCCTGCTCATGGAGGGTGACCCAGTCGAGCGAGGTGCCCTCCATGAGGGCGCGCGCGCACACGAGCGTGCAGCGCCAGAAGGGCTCCGAGCCGGTCTTCACCGAGCCGAAGTCGAGCACGCCGAGCCGCCCGTCCGGGAGCGCCAGGTAGTTGCCCGGGTGCGTGTCCGCGTGAATGGTCCGATGGAGCATCCACGGCCCGCAGACGGCGCGCAGCAGCTGCTCGCCGCGGCGGAAGCGGACCTCTTCCGGGAGCGAATCCACCTCATGGGCCAGCTCGTTCAGCGTGGGCCCTTCGAGCCGCTCCAGGGTGAGCACCCGGCCGGTGCTCAGCTCCGGCCAGGCCCTGGGCACCACCAGGTCCGGCCAGGGCGCGAGCAGCCCGCGGTAGTGCTCGAGCTGCGCGAGCTCGCGCCGGTAGTCGAGCTCCCCGGAGAGCTCCCGGCGGATCTCCTCCGCGTACTCGTTCACATCGAGCAGGAGTCCGCCCATGCCCACGCTCTTGAGCAGGGACTCGAGGTTGCGGAGGTCATCCTCCAGCGCCGCGGCGATGCCCGGGTATTGCACCTTCACCGCCACGCGCTCGCCGGTCCGCAGCCGGGCCTCGTGCACCTGGCCCAGGGAGGCGGCGGCGAAGGGCTCCTCGGAGAACTCGGCGAAGATCTCCGAGGGAGGGGCGCCCAGCTCCTCCTGGAGCACGGTGGCGATCTCCGCGAAGGGGAGCTTCGGGGCCTGGGAGAAGAGCTTGCCGACGATGACCCGGGCCTCGGGCGGCAGCTGTGAGGAGAAGAGGGTGAGGGCCTGACCCGCCTTGAGGGCGGCGCCCTTGAGGGAGCCCAGGGTCTCGAGCACCCGTTGGGCCATGACGGCATGCCCGTCGGATTCCCGGCCGAGCAGGCGCTTGACCCGGTCGGTGGCGAGGCTGGCGCCCACCTGGGTGGCCATACCGGCGATACGGGTGAGCCGCTTGAGTCTGCCACTCGGAATGGAGGGATCGTCGCTCATGAGCCTTCAATGCACGGGGAGGTGTCATTCTGGCATGTCGCCGTCTCGAAAGCTTCAGGCTGGTCGCCGTGAGAGCGAGGGCACACCTGCCCTGGATGCGACATCCCGGCGCCGCTCCGTTCGCCAATGCTCAAATGACCGAACCCGGTACACCGAATGGCTCGCATCCCCGGTGCTCCGTGCGCATTGCGGTACGCCCGGGAGGAAGCACGGTGGACACGAACGACACGCAATCGTTGCGCATCAATGAGCGGAGCAAGGACGAGGCCCTCGCGAAGGACCGCTCGGACCCCACGGGCCAGCGGATGACGACGGACCAGGGCATCGGCATCGAGCACACCGATGATTCGCTTCGCGTGGGGACCCGAGGGCCCACGCTGCTGGAGGACTTCCACTTCCGAGAGAAGCTGACGCGCTTCGATCACGAGCGGATTCCCGAGCGGGTCGTCCACGCGCGCGGGTCGGCCGCTCACGGCTACTTCCAGGTGTACGAATCGCAGGCCGAGTACACGAAGGCCCGCTTCCTCCAGGATCCCTCGGTGAAGACGCCCGTCTTCGTGCGCTTCTCCACCGTGGCGGGCTCGCGCGGGTCCGCGGATACGGTGCGGGACGTGCGCGGCTTCGCCGTCAAGTTCTACACGGAGGAGGGCAACTTCGACCTGGTGGGCAACAACATCCCCGTCTTCTTCATCCAGGACGGCATCAAGTTCCCGGATGTGGTGCACGCGGTGAAGCCCGAGCCGCACCACGAGATGCCCCAGGCCGCCTCCGCGCATGACTCCTTCTGGGACTTCGTCTCGCTCGTCCCCGAGACGGCGCACATGATCATGTGGGTCATGTCCGACCGGGCGCTGCCGCGAAGCTACCGCATGATGGAGGGCTTCGGCGTGCACACCTTCCGGCTGGTGAACGCGAAGGGCGTGTCGCGCTTCGTCAAGTTCCACTGGAAGCCGCTGCTCGGCGTGCACTCGCTCGTCTGGGAGGAGTCCCAGAAGCTCGCCGGCAAGGATCCCGACTACCACCGGCGCGACCTCTGGGAGGCCATCGAGGCGGGTGACTACCCCGAGTACGAGCTCGGGGTGCAGATCATCGAGGAGTCGGACGTGGAGAAGCTGGGGATCGAGCTGTTGGATCCCACGAAGATCGTCCCGGAGGAGCTGGTTCCGGTCCGCCGCATCGGCAAGCTCACCCTCAACCGCAACCCGACGAACTTCTTCGCCGAGACGGAGCAGGTCGCGTTCTGCGTCGCGAACGTGGTGCCGGGGATCGACTTCACCGATGACCCGCTGATGCAGGCCCGCCTCTTCTCGTACCTGGACACGCAGCTCTCGCGGCTCGGCGGACCGAACTTCGCGGAGATCCCCATCAACCGTCCGCTGGCACCGGTGCACAACCACCAGCAGGACGGCATCAAGCGGCATACGATCGACGTCGGCAGGGCCAACTACCACCCGAACTCGCTCAGCGGGGGCTGCCCGATGCTCTCCGCCGCCAGCAACGGCGGCTTCACCCACTTCCCGGCGAAGGTGACCGGAGAGAAGACGCGCGCCCGGAGCGAGTCCTTCTCGGACCACTTCAGCCAGGCCGGGCTGTTCTTCCGGAGCATGTCGAAGCCCGAGAAGGAGCACATCATCGCCGCCCTGCTCTTCGAGCTGGGGAAGGTGGAACGGAAGGAGATCCGCCAGCGCGTCGTGGAGCGGATCCTGGCGAGGATCGACGGGGAGCTCGCGATACCGGTGGCCGAGGGACTCGGACTGCCGGCGCCCAAGCTGTCCGTGGTGAAGGGCAACATCGAGAAGTCACCGGCCCTCAGCATCGAGAACACGAGGAAGAGCTCCATCAAGACGCGGCGCATCGCGGCGCTCGTGGCGGAGGGGGTCGAGGTCTCCGAGGTCGAGGCCGCGCGGGCCGCGCTCGAGAAGGAGGGGGCGAAGCTGCTGGTCATCGCCAAGCACCTCGGCACGGTGAAGGGCGCGGGTGGGAAGGTGGAGGTCGACAAGAGCGCGCTCACGACGGCCTCGCTCGAATACGACGCCGTCTTCATTCCGGGTGGCTCCGCGAGCGTGGCGGTGCTGAAGAAAGACGGAGACGCGCTGCACTTCGTCCAGGAGGCGTACCGTCACTGCAAGGCCATCGCCGCGACGAAGGAGGGCGCCGAGCTCCTGGAGGCCTGCGGGATCTCCGCCTCCGCGCCGGGCATCGTGGTGAACCAGGAGGGGGCGGGGAGCAACGCCTTCGCCGCCACGTTCGTCTCGGCCATCGCGCAGCACCGGCATTGGGACCGCGCCGACAGGCACACCATCCCGGCCTGAGGTGAGCTGAACCGGGTGGAGCGGGGTAGGGGGTGCGCCCTCCTACCCTGGCTCGGGGCCGGGTGCGCTAGAATGCACGGACCATGAGCGACTCCCCCAAGGGCGATCAGTTCGGACGGAAGCCGGAAGAGACGAAGAAGAACCCGAAGGTGTTCGGCTTGAGGGTGAAGATCGACCCCTATCTCAAGCCGCAGCCAGGCGAGAAGAAGCGCAAGGACGAGAAGTTCGATCCCTTCGCGGTGACCTACGAGGCCCCCAAGCCCGAGGACTTCTGAGGTCCTGAGGGTGGCCTCCCGGGCTCCCCCTCCCAAGGGGAACAACGTCATCATCACCGGGCTCTACCTCGAGAGCCTCGAGACCGCGCAGGCATGTGGATCTTCGGCTATGGCTCACTCATCTTCCGTCCCTCCTTTCCGTACGAGGAGCGCCGTGGGGCGTGGCTGAGGGACTGGGGGCGGCGCTTCTGGCAGGGCTCGACGGATCACCGGGGCGTGCCGGAGGCGCCCGGGCGGGTGGTGACGCTGGTGCCCGAGTCCGGCGCGCGCTGCTGGGGCGTGGCGTACCGGATCGCCACCGAGCGCGTGGACGAGGTGCTGGCCCACCTGGATTTCCGTGAGCAGGGTGGGTACGAGCGCCTCCTGGTGAAGCTGGAGACGCGCGAGCCCCCGCAGATGGAGGCCCTGGTCTACGTGGCCGGCCCGACCAACCCCCACTACCTGGGACCCGCGACGCTGGAGGAGATCGCGGCGGTGGTGCGCTCCGCCCACGGCCCCAGCGGTTCGAACCGCGACTACGTGCATCGGCTGGCGGAGGCACTGGCCCAGGCCGGCGAGTACGACGCGCATGTGACGGAGCTGGCGCTGCTGCTGTAGCCGCCGGAGCCGCGAGGGTGCGCACTACGTGCGCGCGTCGAAGCTCTGCTGGGCGCGGACGACCTCACCGATGTGCTCCTCGGCCCAGCCGCGGAGCGCATCCACTTTGACCGCGAGCGTCTGACCGAGCGCACTGGGAGGAAATGTGGTCGGCGATGCCTTGTATCGCCAGTTGGCGCCAATCGCCGACGACGTCGTCGGACACATCATTCCCGAATGCGGCCACGCCATTCCGGAGGAACGCCCGGATGCGCTCCTGCGCCACCTGTCCGACTTTCTTGGCTGAACGGGAGACATGGGCGCGCACCGGGTCATCCAGGGCGTGTCACGCGGAACGGTGGGTGTGGTCGAGAATGGCATCGGCGAGGGGCCGATGGATGGCGCTGGGAAGCGCATGCCCCATGTCGGGGAGCTCCACCAGCCGGGCACCGGGGATGGATTGGGCGAGGTGCCGGCCGTGGGGAGGGGGGTTGAGCGGATCCTGCCCCCCTTGGATGACGAGCGTGGGCGTGGTGATGCCACGCAGCTCGGCGCCGCGTGCCAGGGGCACCGGCGTGGCCAGGGCATGAGCACTCGGCTGGACGAGGCTCCCCGCATGAGCGATGACCCGCTCCTCGTAGCGCCGGAACTCGTCCACGTCGAAGGGGATCTTGTCGCCGGAGAGCGCCCGCCACTCCGTCACACGCCGGTCCAGCTCGGAGGCCCGGTCCCGGACGGGCTCGGCGCGCCGGGCCAGCACGGCGAGGACGCGCGGGTCGGGCGTGGGCAGCCCATCGAGCGTGGGCTGTCCCTTGAAGGCCCTCTCCATATTGCCCACGAAGTCCACGCCCAGCGCGGCGGTGAGCATCACGGTCAGCGTGTGCAGGCGCTCGCGGTGGTCGAGCGCGAGCACCTGGCCGAGCGTGCCTCCCATGGACAGCCCCACGACGTGGGCGCGTTGCACGCCATGGCCGTCGAGCACGGAGACGGCGTCCCGGGCGAGATCGATGAGGGAGTAGGGGTGTCGGGTGAAGTCCCGGCACGTCGAGCGGCCCGTGTCGCGGTGGTCATAGCGGATGACGTGGTGACCGCCGGCCACAAGCAGCGCGATGAATTCCTCCGGCCAGGAGACGCCCGAGGCATTGGCCCCCATGATGAGCAACAGCGTGGGGTCGCGAGGATCCCCGAGGTCTTCGCTCCACAGTTCCACTTCACCCGAGACAATCATCCGTTCGGCCATGGCTTCTTGAATACCGTCTCGGGCGGCGTGCCTCAATCCTCCAGTAAGCTGGCAGAGGGTCGGATCATCATGCCCGCAGGGTAACGGCTCCGGCTGGGCCCGCCCACTGCATCCTACGAATCGCTGGCGTTAGAAGAAATCGGCGTGGCGTTCTGGAAAAAACGTATCGCGGTTTTTCTTTTTAACGCCGTTGGAGTGTCTCGCCACCAGAGACCTCTTTTACTCATGAGGAGCACTGGTGCTTCGACAACTCATTCTGGCAGCTACCCTTTGCCTCGCGGAGGACGCGTTGGCCATGCCTCCTGCGGGAGGCTTGAGCACTTCGGCTGCGACGTCACTGCCGGAGTGTGAGCCTCGGGAAGTCGGTGGGCCCATGTGGGTCTCCGCTGACTGTGTCGACCCGCTGTACAACCGCCCGGTCATCGACAGCCAGACCGATTTGACCACCCCGGTGCCGCATTTCAAGGTGTCGGGCCACTTCGAGGGCACCGATAAGCGGTTCAACTTCTACTTTCCGAAGAGTCAGTGGGAGGGCCGCTTCTTCAATCTGGTGTACCCGCTCCAGGACGAGAACGCCACCGACGAGGACGTCAGCTTCGGCGCGGACAGCGGGGCGTACACGGTGCAGACGAACGGCGGCGGTGGCTATCGGGTCGACGCGGCCGCGGCGAAGTTCTCCAAGACGGTCGCGGCGAGCTACTACGGTTCGTCCAGACGGATCCATGGCTACATCTACGGCGGTAGCGGTGGCTCCTTCCAGACCCTCGGTGCCATCGAGAACAGCGCTGAGGTGTGGGACGGTGCCGTGCCGTTCATCCCAGGCGTGCCGACCTCCATCCCGAACGACTTCTTCATCCGGGCCTTCGCGCGCTTCGTGCTGGAGGACAAGGCACCGCGGATAGCGAGCGCGGTGAGCCCAGGTGGTAGCGGTAACCCCTACGCCGGGCTCGATGATGTGGAGCGGGCGGTGCTGCTCGAGGTGACGAGGCTGGGCATACCGCTGCGGGCCTGGGAGGACTTCGCGTATGTGCTCGGTCTGAACGATCCTCAGGGCCTCCTCGGTTTCGGAAATGTGATCCGGGGCAGCGATCCCACGTATGTCGACGACTTCTGGAGCAAGCCGGGGTACCTCGGTACGGAGCAGTCGGCCCTCGGCGATCTATTTCGTGCCGCCAGGATCGACCGCATCGCCACCATCACCGAGGTCAACCGGAACGCACAGAACGTACCGACACGCCTGTCCCTCGATAGCGTGCCAGCGGTCCCGACGACAACCGGTCTCGACTACACGCTCTACGCAGCCGACGGCACGACGAAGGTCGGGACCCTGTCGGGTTCACTGGACCCGGCCACGAAGGTCTTCACCCTCGGGAGCGGGAACCCCGCCAGCGTGCTGAGCGCCATCGGCACCGGAGCCAGGCTGCGGATCGACAACCGGTGGTCTCTCGCGCTGCTCTCGTACCATCGGCACCAGGTTCCGACGCGGCCGGGCTTCTCCGCTTGGAACCAGTTCAGGGCACCTGACGGAACATTGCTCTACCCTCAGCGTCCCATCGAGATTGGCCCGATCATCTCCCGCGGCGTGACCGATGGCGGTACGCACACCGGAATGATCCATGGCAAGGTCATCGTGGTCGCCAACCTGCTCGACACCGACGCCTACCCCTGGCATGCCGATTGGTACAGCGCGAGGGTGAGGGAGTCCCTCGGCGCGCGCTACGACGACAACTTCCGGCTCTGGTACAACGACAATGCGGATCATATCGGTCCCCGCACTGCCCGTCTCGTGCAGTACCACGGCATCCTCCAGCAGGCACTTCGGGACGTGAGCGCCTGGGCGGAGAGGGGCGTGGCGCCCGCGCGATCGACCCGTTACGACGTGGTCTACAGTCAGATCCGGGTGCCGGAGAACGCCGCGGCGCGCCAAGGTATCCAGCCCGTCGTCGAGCTGACCGCCAACGGCGCTGCCCGGATCGACGTCGCCGCCGGCCAGACCGTCACCTTCGTGGCGAAGATCCAGGTCCCACCAGGGGCCGGCAAGGTCGTGGGCACCGAGTGGGATTTCGTCGGCACTGGCAACTTCACGGCATCGCCCTTCGGAAGCCCCAGTCGGACGGTGAAGGTATCGGCGACATTCACCTATACCACGCCTGGTACCTACTTCCCGGCGCTGCGAGTGACAGCCCAGCGTGAGGGGGACACGAGCACGCCCTTCGCGAAGGTCCAGAACCTGGGTCGCGTTCGCGTCGTGGTCCACTAAGCGGTTCGTCTCAGCAGCGGCAGGGGCGAGAGCCCCTTGCCCCGGACATGCCAGAGGTGGATGTCACTGCCGTCCACCTCACACAGGAATTAATCAATCCCCCAGCGCGGAGACGTCCGGGCAGGCGGAGGCATTGCCCACCTCGTCCGTAGCGCTCTTCCTGTAGGTGACACGGAAGCTGGCATCCCAACATTCGACCAGGGTGGCGGTGGAGCCCGCGGGCACGTCTCCGCCTGTCGCCTCCAGGATTCCGATGCCCCCCTGGTCTCGCGTCCAGCGGCTGAGGGCGACCACCTTCTCCTTCTGTCCACCGGGGACGAGGTCGATGTCCTCACTCTGGAACCTCATTTCACCCAGGCCGTCAGGAAGCTCGCGGTAGGCGTAGCGCTGCCTGGCCTCACTCGAAGTGGCAGTCGGTACGAAGTCCATCCGCACGCTCATGGGCGGCGCACTCGTCTGGTAGTCGATGTCCACCCGCTCCAGGCCCGAGAGCCAGGGCTCGTCGATGCCGTGGTTCCTTATCTCCGCCGTGAGGATGCTCAACGTCCCCTTTCCCTTGCGGAGCCCTCCGTCCGGTTGGGCACTGCCCTCCGCGATGGGCCACCACGCTCCCTCGTTCGAACCCATGGGGCGAAACTCGAGTCTGTATTGGAAGCCCTCGGGCTTGCGCTCCATCTTGAGTCGCATCTCGACGCCGGGATGGCTCGGGTTTTCCATGGGTCCCCAGATTCGGAGCGTCGGCGCGCGTGTCGTCGGAGAATCCTTTCGGAGCTCCTCCATGAGGAAGAGCCCTTCGGCGGGCATCTTGTTGAAGCCATCCGCGACCTGGCGGGTGTTCGCGTAGAGCTGGGAGAGCTCACCCAGGGCCAGTCCCATTCTCTCGAAACTCTCGGCTCCGGGCAGCTTGGCGGACAGGTCCTCTCGTGCCGGCAGCGCATTGAGGAACTCGAGATCGCCGTTGGAGAAATTCCCACCGCACGCGGTGGCGAGGCAGCCCAGAAGGAGAAGCCTGGTCCGCATCATGTCTTTCCTTTCAGAGGCGGTACTTCACTTGCATCATGAACTCCCAGTACCCGAGGGAGCGCTGAGAATCGACGTTGTAGAAGAAGTAGTGGACGCGGGTGCTCCCGTTGAACTCGAAGCGGTTCGAGAACCGCCAGCGAAAGCCGGTCACGAGACCTGGGGTGAGCACTCCATACTTTTGATCCGGGAAGCTCGCGTCCTCGAAGTCTCGGCGCATGGCGTTGTAGGCGAGCCGGGGTCCGATGATGAGAGACACGCGGCCCAGGGGCCACTCGGCCACCAGCGAGGTGCCCACGGTCAGCAGCGAATAGCGGTAGCGCGGTACCGAGAGGGTGGGGAGCTCCAGCGTGGCATTCTTCGTGCCGAGGGCCAGGTCGACGGTCCAACTCCAGCCCTCGCGCAAGTAGTCGTGCAGGCTCACCTCCAGGCCCATCATGGGCGTGTAGGGGAAGAGGCTCTCGCGGGTGGGGGCATCGAAGAAGGCCTGATGTCCGAGGGAGAGACCCACCGTCCAATATGAGCGGGGATCGCGCCACCGGGAAGGCACGCCCTTCACCGGATCATCCGAGAAGGGCGTGTCCCGCAGCTGCGACTCGTCGAGCACCGTGGTGGACCCGCGCCGGACCTCGGCCTCGCCCACGCGCAGCCGGTCCGCCATCCTCCGCTTCACCGTATACGTGCCCGGGGCCAGGGCGAGCTTCCGCTCGGAGTCCGAGGCCTTGTGCAGCTCCGCCACCACGAGGCCACGCGGGTTCACGAAGTAATAGTCCCCCGCAGGCGCGGTGCGAGGCACCAGCAGCCCCTCGTTGCTCCCTCGCACATCCGTCAATACCAGGTCGCCCTGGCCCGCCAGGTCGTAGCTGAAGGTCGGGTGCTGGGGACCGGCGCTGCTGTCCGCGGTGTCCGCCACGGTGCGGGCATAGGCATGGGAGTAGGCCTCGAAGAGTGTCACCTGGCCCTCCCCGGAACGGTCCGCGTCCCCCATCAGCCCGCTGGCCAGGTGGTGGGAGAAATAGCTGCCGCCCAGCAGGTCCGACTCCTGCGAATCCTCGTTCGCCGAGCTGGAGGTGAGGATGACGAGCCCCCGGCTTTCGTGCACGGCGTCCGTGTCGATGGCGAAAGCCGGAGCGCGCCGGGCTCCCTTCGTCCGCGTGAGTGCCCCGGAGCGGCACGAGTCCAGGATGGCGATGCGGATGTCCACGGGCGTCGCCGTCAGCCGGCGCTTCAGCGTCTCCAGCTCCAGCGCGCTGTCTCCCATCCGCAGCGAGCCGTCCTTCGCATGGCCCGAGTAGTAGACGATGAGCGAGGTGCGTTCACCCCGGGCCCGTGCCTCTCGTGCGCGCGCTTCCAGCCTGGAGATCGCCTGGAGGAAGTCCTCCGCGGTCTCGTCCAGCAGCAGCCGCGCATCGCCAGGCTCCACTCCGCCCAGCCGCACCAGGAGGTCGTGCATCTTGCGCGCATCGTCCCTCGCGAAGCGCAGGGGCCGGGTGTTCGCACCGCCCTCGTCGTTGCCCGCCACCAGCGCGAAGCGGCGCAGCGGTTGTGCCTGCACGGCCGTTGCCAGCAACAACCCCAGGACGAGCACCCGGGCAGGGTCCGTCAATCGTCTCATGGCTTGCGCAGGAGCCAGTGGATCTCCTCGCCCTCCACGCCCAGCGTGGACATGGTCTCCACCTTGCCTCCCGCGGCCTCCCAGGCCCGCCGTGCCGCCGCTTGCACGATCTCCACACTCAACGGCTTCTCGGAAAGCACGAGCACCACCCGCTCATGGCCCGTGCCCGTGAACTGCACGCTCTCCGGCAGCCAGTGTCTCCCGGCTCCTGCCTCGACAGGGAGGCTCATTCCGAGCGCGGAGTAGAGCTCCGACACCTCGCCGGTATCGTCCACGGACACCGCCATCACGTACGGGTAGGGCCCCGCCACGTACCCCAGTCGTACCCGCTCGCCCGGCAGGAGCTCCTCGGTGTCACCGGGCAGGACGGCGCGCTGGGGCCCATCGCCGCCGATGCGCAGCTCCGCGGAGGCTCCGCCCTTGAGCCGGTTGAGGGAAGGAGAGGGCGACAGCAGCGGACGGACCCCCACCGCCAGCAGGACCGTGGCCGCCACCGCGACCAGCAAGCCATTGAACCGGGGCCGTGAAGGCGCCGCTGTCGGTTCGCGCATGGCTCGCTCCACGCCGGCAGCGAATCGCTCGAAGGGAACCTCCTCCTCGAAGCGGGTCTGGTCCGCCTCGAGGCCCTTCATCACCTCGTGACACTCCGGGCACGAGGACACATGCGCCTGGGCCTGCTGGGTCTCCGGGCCGGGAAGCTCTCCGGCGTGCAGCCGCCGCAGCGTCCATTCCGACGGGTGACCGCTCATGGGGCCTTCAGCTCCTCGTTCGTCAAGGCTGCGAATCGTTCCAGCCGCTTGCGCACCGTGGGTACCGAGCGCTCCAGTATCGCGGCCACCTCTTCCAGCGTCATTCCGTCCACCCAGTAGTGCACCACCGCCGCCTGCGTCTCCAGGTCCACCCGGGAGAGAAGCGACCGCACCAGCTCCCGCGCCTCCATCTTCTGCTCTCCCCCATCTCCCTCGGGACGGGCCCGCGCGTCCCGCTCGAACCAGCGCCGCCAGGGGGCCCGCTCCGCGCGCAGTTGGTTGAGGCAGAGGTGGGTGGCGATCTTCATCAACCACGCCAGCGACGAGGATCCGGCGCGGAGCTCGTCCGCGTGGGTGATGGCGCGGGCGAACACCTCCTGCGTCGCGTCCTCGGCCTTCGTGGCGTCCTTCAACAGGTAGCGGCAGCGCCCGTACACGCTGCCGCCATACGCCGTGTACAGCTCGCGCAGGAACTCGCTTCGGTCCTTCTTCCCTCCGGTGATGGCCTTCAAGGCGGGTGGGGTGGGTCCTGCCACGAACTGCCTCGTCTCGCTGCGGGGATAGGGGGCCCGGAGCTTACAACGAGGAGTCGGTTGGCGTAGTGAGGATACGGCGGTTGGCAAGCTAGCGTCCCAGCACTCGTGTTCCTCCCAGCGATAGCCCGTGGACATCGCTCGTGAAGGTGAGCGCCGGCCGCTCTACCCGGGGAGGGTCGTTCACCCGTAGGGACACAGCAGGGCCCTGAAACAGAAAAGCCGATCTTCATGGGCATGGCTTCCTGGAAAAAGGGCATCGCGATTTTTCATTTGAACGCGGTTGGCGTGTCTCTCCACCAGAACCTTCTTCCACTCATGAGGAGCACTGGTGCTTCGACGACTCATTCTGGCAGCCACCCTCTGCCTTGCGGGGGGGGCGTTGGCCAAACCTCCCGCGGGAGGCGTGTTCTGCTCCACCTATCCTTCGGCGCCCGCGTGCACGGGACAGCAGCCGTCCTGCAACTACTGTCACGTCGCGCCACCCCAGCGAAACGTCTTCGGCGCCGGGCTGGAGCCCCACCTGGCTCCCGGCGCGGCACGCCCGTTGTCCGACACGGACTTCGCCTACGCACTCCCCACGGCGCTGAAGGCCGTCGAGGCGGAGGATGCTGACGGTGACGGGGTGTCCAACCTCGTGGAGATCCAGCGCGGCACCTTCCCGGGCGATGCCACCAGCGTGCCCGTGGACACCGGCCGCTGCCAGGGGGGTGAAAACAATCCCCAATACGACGTGTGCCGCTACGACGCGCGCTTCGCGTACAAGCGCCTGCTGCTCGACGTCTGCGGCGTGCCACCCACCTACGCGCAGCTCAAGGAATTCAGTGCATTGAGCCGTGACGACCAGCTCGCCCGGATGGATGCCGAGCTGGACCGGTGCGTCCAGAGCGAGTTCTGGCGCGGCAAGGACGGGCAATTGTGGAAGCTGGCTCACCCGAAGATCCGCCCGCTGGGCACGTTCAAGGCTGGCGAGGAGGACAGAGGGAGCAATCCTCTCGCCGACTACTACGACGACTACGCGCTCTACGCCTACACGCAGATCGACGACCACGACGCGCGCGAGGTGATGACGGCGAAGTACTACGTGCGCCGGGAGAGCAACCCCACCCGCTACACGGCGGTGCCGTCGCTGCCGACGCAAGTCCTGGATGAGCAGCACCGCGCGGGCAACATCACCTCCCACTGGAGCATCCTCTACTTCGCGATGTTCAGCGCGATGCCACGCAACGCCGCGTCGCAGGCCTATCGGGCCTACCTGGGCCTCGACATCGCCAAACAGGAGGGCCTCTTCAGCGTTTCCGGCGAGCCCCGCGACTACGACAACGCGGGCGTGACCGCGCCCGCCTGCGCGGCCTGCCACGCGACGCTCGACCCACTGACCTACCCCTTCCGCAACTACCAGGGTATCTACATTTATGAGCCGCGCAGCACCTGGGGGAGCTACGTGCCCAACCGGCTCGAGAAGTACTTCTCCTACGTCTCTCCGATCATCACCCAGACACCGGAGACCGGCTACCTCTTCGGCCAGAAGGTGAACAACCTCGTCGAGTGGGCGGAGGTCGGCGCCAACAGCGATGCCTTCGCCATCGCCGCCGTCACCGATTACTGGAAGCTGCTCGTGGGCCATCCCCCGACCCCCGAGGAGAACGCCGAGTTCGTCGCCATCTGGAAGCGCTTCAAGGGCACGCACCAGTACCGCGTGCAGCGCATGCTTCATGATCTGATCCGCACGGAGGCCTACGGTGCGCCCTGATTTCCTTCGCGTGTTGCTGCTGTCCTCCGCTTGTGTCCTCTCCGCGTGCCCGTCGTCGCCTTCGTCTTCGCCTTCGGGGCCGGATGCCGGCACGCCGCCGCCCGTCGATGCCGGCACGGGTTCCAACGGTGACGTGGCCCGCTCCTCGCGCAACAACCTGCGCTTCAAGAATCCGGAGCAGCTGACGGCCCACTTCGCCGCGGCGCTGTCCCTGCCGCCGGATCAGGTGTGCAACGAGCTGGGCAAGTACGCCTGCACCACGAACGTGCACAACGTGGTCCTGAACGGCGTCGATCCGTATGTCGTCGGCCTCTTCGAGCCTCTGAAGGTCACGGGCGCGACGACTCCCAACGTCATCGACCGCGTGGCGCTGGCGGCTTGCGCCCGGCGCGTCTCGCTCGACGTCACCACTCCTGGGGAGGCTGTCCTCTTCAAGGGCCTCGAGCTCGACGCACAGGGGCGCCTGGCCAACCGGGAGGGCGCGCCGTTCCACGACGCCATCACCTCGCTCTACCAGCGCACCCTGTTGCGAGATCCCACGGAGGCCGAGGTGGGCGCCCTGTCTCAACTGGCCACCCAGATTGAGTCCATGGGCAGCCAGACCCCGGGCCGCGACTGGATGACCGCGTCCTGCTTCGCCGTCCTCTCCTCCTCCGAATCCATCTTCTTCTAAGGGAACGTCATGTCACTGCGTAACAATGGACGGCTCTCGCGCCGGGAAATCTTGAAGGCCTTGTCGATGTGCGCCGCGGGCTCCGCGATGGGGCCCCTGCTGACGGGTTGCCGGGACGCGCTCACCACCCCGGCGGCACTCGAGCAACTCGGGGGCGTGCGCCAGGCGCGCCTGGATGGCAAGCCCCGCTTCCTCATCGTGGTGGGCGCCGTGGGAGGCGCCTCCATCGTCGACAGCATGCTGGCGGTGCGGGCCTCGGAGACAACGGCGGCGGGCGGCGACGCCGCGAAGCTCAACACCTTCGCCGATGCGCAGGTGCAGAACGTGGACGGCTCTCCGTTCCGTGCCGTGAAGGTGGAAGCCGAGGTTCTGGGCAGCATCCCCATGAAGTTGAAGACGGACCAGTTGCCCTTCGTGAAGAAGTACAAGGACTCCATGCTGGTGGCCACCTCGGTGGGCACGTCGGTGAACCACGTCATCGCACAGAAGCGCAGCCTCACCGGCAGTGCCGCCTGGCGCGGCCGCACGTTGCAGGAGTGTGTGGCCCTCCAGTACGGCGCGGGCTTCCCCCTTCCCAACGTGAACATGGGCAACGGGGGCTTCTCCGAGCGCGGCACCGACAACTCCCTGCCCGCCTACTGCTATGGAGAGGTGGTGACCAACCCCTCGTTCTGGCCCCTGGGCCTGGATGGCATGAAGGGCCTCAAGGACGTGCCTTCCCGCGACGTGGTGAACCTGGCCCGGGTCGTGCGCAACTCGCTCGATGCCCAGTCGGTCTTCGGGAAGACCTTCGACGACGCGGCGGCGCTCGAGCTGTGGAACGAGCAGCGCACCTCGGGGCAGGCCTCGCTGGAGGTGCAGGATCTGATCAGCCGCCTCAACATGATGCCCGACAATCCGCAAGAGACGCCGCTCTCGGAATACGGCCTTTCGAGCTCCCCCGACGCGGAGCGGTTGCGCGCGGTGTTCCCGAACTACATGACGGATCCCGTGGAGGGGCAGGCGGCGCTGGCCTTCCTGCTGATCAAGAACCGGGTATCGGTATCGGTGACACTGGGCCCGTCGTTCAACATCGCGTACGGTTCATCGAAGCAGTTCACCAACCCTCCACTGGCCTACGACTTCAGCCACAATGAGCACCGCTCGGTCCAGGCCTTCATGTGGTCGCGCATGATGGACACGATCGACAAGCTGATCGAATTGCTCGAGTCGGAGCCCTTCGACTCGAGCGGCGAGAGCCTGTGGGACCGCTCGTTGATCTACATGGCGACAGAGTTCGGGCGCACGCGCACACGACAGGCAGGGGCCACGCAGTTCGGCACCGGGCATGACCTCAACAACGGGTTCATGATTCTGTCGCCGATGGTCCGGGGCAACACGGTGTTGGGAGGCGTGGATCCGAAGACCACGCTGACCTACGGTTTCGACCCGCGCACCGGCGCGCCTCTGCCCGGCAAGATGGAGGCGAACGAGGCGGACATCTTCTCGGGCATCCTCACCGCGATGGGCGTCGATACCTCCGGCAGCGGGCTGCCCGACGCGAGCGCCTTCGCGCGCACCTGAGAGCCCGGGACCGGAGGGACGCTGCGCCCAATTCGGTGCGTTGATCGGCGATGGCGCGCGCATCGGCGCCAATGCCTTCCTGTCCTCCGGAACGAGCCTCGCAGCCGGCACGGTGGTGGGCCGGCTGCGACTCGTCGAGCAGGATGGGGCGGAGCCTCGGGGGATAGGAGCTTAGTGGTCGCCCCAGCGGAGCACCTGCACCATCTGCACCTTGCCGCTGAGGAAGAATCGCGGGCTCGCTCCTGCCTGGGGATCCGCACCGAGCGTCACCGGCACATCCGAGTTGCGGACCCCCTCGGTGAAGGAGCCCGCCTGGGTGGTGCCGAATGTGGAGTTGTCCACCCAGAGCCATACCTGGCCATTCCCGTCATATGCGCCGGTGATGAGGTAGCCATTCGTGCCGTTGAGCGCGGACAGCGAGCGGGTGGCATACTGGTAGCCTCCCTCCACGTGGACACCGAAGCGCAGTGTCCGTGCACCGGAACTGGAGCGGAAGAGCTCGAGCGCGAAGGCACCGTTCTCCGACTTGCTCACCAGGGCCATGGTGCAACTGCTGGCACCTCCGGGGCAACTCGTCAGCAGATCATCGAAGTTGACGTAGGCGCTCACGAAGTACCCCTGCCCCGCGGCGGTGTCCGCGTCGTAGAAGGGCATCGACAGGGCGGAGGCCGCGCTGAAGGCGAGTGAGGTGCCGTAGAGGTTCTCTCCGGTGCCATCCGTCAGGGTGCTCGGAGCACCGGCGACGTTGACGGGGGCCGTGTACGTGGTGGCGTTCGTCTGGTGGTAGCGAATGCTCGTTCCCGAGGCTGGCTGGTTCCACACGCTCAGGTAGAGGAGCTGGTTGTTCTCCGAGACGACGGCCCGTGCCTTGGCGACGTCGTAGTCCACCACGAAGGCGTCCACCTCCTCGCGCAGGTTGGACAGGTAGACTTCGCCGAAACTGGCCGGGATGGTCCACAGGGTGACGCCCAGCCCCAGGGACTTCGCGTAGGCGATCTTCGAGAGGATGTTCTTGTCGGCGTAGGGGAACTCGACACCGTGCCAGCCACGGCTGTAGGCATCCTGGATGAGTCCGTGCGTCGCCTGATTCGCCGAGAACAGGACGTGGAGCCGGAGGTGGGGGCTGATGGCCGGGTATTGCCCGAGGAGCGCTTGCGTCTCGATGATGTTGGCTCGGGTGGCGTGGAAGGAGCGGATGACGACCGGGCGCCCAGTGCGTGCGTACCAGGTCCGGCGGGCATCGAGGAGGTCGAGGATCTTGCGCGCGATGCTCGCGTGCGAGCTCGTCTCCTTGATTTCGAGATAGAGCACCGCGTCGTCAGCCTGCAACGCCGGGGAGTCCAGCACGTTCGCGAGCAGCGCGCCGGTGGTGCCTCCGTCGTCATCGTGGTCCACGTACACCTGGCCGTTCTGCTCCTTGAGGTCGAACTCGATGATGTCGGCGTCGGCGGCGATGGCGGCCTGAACGCGCGAGAGCGTGGACTCGAGACTCCTCGCGGAACCAAGGATGCTGTCCACGTAGGTGTTGTGACTGCAGATGCCGACGACGTGCCCCCGCGCGGTAAGGGGGAAGGGCTTGTTGACGCCAGCCCAATATCCGTCGTTCACCAGGGCCGTCGCTCGTGTCTCCAGGGCGTGTTCGCCTGAGTCCCCGGCGGATACCGGCTCCGCTCCGCAGCCCATGACCGCGATGAGACTTCCCAGCCACCAACAACGAAGAATGCGTGTGTTCATCAGATCCTCGGGACGAGTATGGGAAATAGCCAGATGCACCGCGGGCATGAGCGGGGCGGGGGAAGGTACCGACGGACCAGGGTGACCGGGGGGACAAGCCCGTGAACTCGAGGTATCCGGCTTCACCTGCTCGTGCATCCCCTCGGGCGGAGCATGCCCTTCATCGCGTTTCCGCTCTGTATGACGAAAATTCCTCCGTGGATGTGTGTGTTCACATGGAGTGGTGACCAGTTGGACACGGAGTCTTGACAATGCCTCCCCACAGCATGGATTCCATGAAACCCAATCAGACGCGACTGCATCGTGGTCGTCCCTTTCATGGTTCGCGTCGATGGAGAGGCTCATGTCGAAGACCCTGCAGCGCGCTGTTCTTGCGTACGGATCACTTCTTCTTCTCGCGCTCCTGGCTCCCGGTTGCCGTGACGATGGCCCGGGGGGCGCGGACTCCGGGGTTGACCCTCCCGATTCCGGGGTCGAGACGGACGCCGGTGTGGGCCAGCCCGACGCCGGCCCGCCGCCCATCGAGGACCTCGCGAGGCACGTCGACCCGTTCATCGGCACCGATGACAGCGACTCGCCCTTCCCGGTGCCGGGCGGAGCCGGTGGCAGCACCTTTCCGGGCGCGACCGTGCCCTTCGGCATGCTGCAACTCAGCCCCGACTCGCCGACCGGCTCGCCCTCGGGATACCGCTACAGCGACCCGCTCATCGAGCACTTCAGCCTGACCCACTTCAACGGCGCGGGCTGCCCCAACAACGAGGATCTGCCATTCCTGCCGCGCGTCGGCGCGCTCACCTCGTCGCCCGCGGCCAACTGGGAGAGCTTCCGCACCGGATACAAGAAAGAGACCGAGGCGGCCTCGCCCGGCTACTACCGCGTCACGCTCGACGGCGACATCGAGGTGGAGCTGACCACGACCACGCGCACTGGCATGGTGCGCCTGCACTACCCGGCTTCCGAAGTCGCCCAGTTTCTCCTCCACACCGGCCGCAGCGCGACCGGCGTGCGCATCGGCTCCGTGCAGATCGTCGGAAACGACAAGATCCGCGGCAGCGTCGTCGCGGGCGGCTTCTGCGGCTCGAGCCAGGTCTTCTCCATCTTCTTCGCGGCGCAGTTCGACCGGCCGTTCAAGTCCTCGGGGACCTGGCTGGGCAAGACGCTGTCGCCGGGCAAGACCACCGCGGAAGGCACCGGCTCGGGCGCTTTCGTGACCTTCGACACGACCCGCGACCCGGCCGTGCAGATGAAGATCGGCATCTCCTTCGTCAGCATCGCCAACGCCGAGGCCAACCTGGCGGCCGAGAACTCTGGCTGGGACTTCGACGCCGTGCGCACGGCCGCGCGTGAGCGGTGGAACGAGGTGCTCAACCGGGTCGAGCTCACCGGAGGCAGCGACGCGGACCTCGAGCAGTTCTACACCGCGCTCTACCACGTCTTCCAGAACCCCAACGTCGCCAGCGACGTGAATGGCCAGTACCTGGGCTTCGACCTCTCGGTGCACGTGGCCGACGGCTGGACCGTGTACCAGAACTACTCCGGCTGGGACATCATCCGCTCGTGGACGCACCTCGTGGCCGCGATCGCGCCGGAGGCGCCGGACATCATCCGCTCGATGGTCGAGGACGGCGTGCAGGGCGGCCTCCTTCCCTTCTGGTCGCACCAGAATGTCGAGACCAACGTCATGGTCGGCGACCCCGGTACGGTGAACGTCGCCAACGCCTATGCCATGGGCGTGCGCGGCTTCGACACCGACGCGGCGCTGCAACTCATGCTCAAGTCGGCGAGCAACCCGTATGACACGCAGCGCTGGAACCTCTCCGACTGGCTCACGTACCACTACGCGGGCGGCAACGCGGCCATGTCGCTCGAGTACGCGATGGCTGACTTCGCCATCTCGCGGTTCGCTGGCGCGCTCGGCCAGACCGCGGTGCGCGACGAGTACCTCACGCGCTCGCACTACTGGACCGAGAGCTGGAACCCCGCCGACAAGCTGATCGAGCCGCGCGTGGGCGCCCCTCAGCCGGGCGCGACGGCTTCGCGCATCTACGAGGTGGAGGTCTTCGGCGCCGCCGCGCCGGCCACCAACCTGGCGCTCAACCAATCCGCCACCGCGAGCGATTCGTGCAACGCCAGCGAGAGCCCGTCCAAGGCGGTGAACGGCACGATCAACGGCGGCTCCAGCGACAAGTGGTGCGACAACACCAGCAGCGACAAGTGGTGGCAGGTCGACCTGGGCAGCGTGCAGTCGATCGACAAGATCGTCCTCTACCACGCGGGCGCGGGAGGTGAGACGACCGCCTGGAACACCCAGGACTTCACGCTCAGCGTCAGCACCGACAACATGACCTTCGAGACCGTCGCCACGGTCACCGGCAACACCGCGAACATCACCAGGCACGACTTCACCGCGCGCAATGCCCGCTACGTGAAGCTCTCCATCCAGACGGCCATTCAGGTTGGAACGCTCGGTGCGTGGGATTGCCAGCCCCTCGATGTGTCATCGCAGTGCGGCTACATCGAGGGTAACGCGGCGCAGTACGTCTGGATGGTTCCGCACGACCTCGAGGGCCTGTTCACGCTCATGGGCGGCCACGCCAAGGCCGAGAAGCGCCTCGACGACCTCTTCACCGAACTCAACGCGGGCACCGAGCGGCCACACTTCTACATCGGCAACGAGCCCGAGCACGGCACGCCGTGGATCTACAACTTCGCGCAGAGGCCCTGGAAGACGCAGGCGATCGTGCGCCGCATCATCGACGAGGAGTTCAACGGCAATCCGGGCGGTCTGCCCGGCAACGACGACCTGGGCTCGACCTCGGCCTGGCTCGTCTGGAGCTACCTCGGCATGTACCCGGCCATCCCTGGCACCGACGTGCTCGTGATCAACGGCCCGTGGTTCCCCAGAGCCAGGGTGCACCTCGCCAACGGCAACGTCCTGACCATCGAGGGCCAGGGGGCCGGCCCGACCTCGAGCTACATCCAGAGTCTGGCCATCGACGGCATGGCGACCACGAAGAACTTCGTCCGCTTCGCCGACATCGCCTCGGGCGCCACGCTGAAGTACGTCATGGGCCCCACGGCCAACGAGTCGTGGGGCAGCGGCGAGGCGGATCGTCCGCCGAGCTTCGCGCCGTAGGTCGTGTCCGCCGTTGCTCGCGTCGAGCGGCGGGGATTCTTCCGAGCCGTGCGTCAGGGAGACGTCGCCGCTTCGAGCATGTCGTAGGCGTGGTTGGCCAGGATGCCGTGGGTGTGTAGCTGGTGGGGTGGAGCTCGTCCCAGAACAGGTACGTATCCGGGTTGACCGACTCGATGTTGGATTACGGCCTTGGCCGCCGTGGCCGAGAGGATGCTTACCCTGGCCCTGCTCCTGGTGCTGCATCTGGTCCTCCTGGGCTGGCTGGAGGCTGCCGCCGGAGCGAGAGCCGACGTGTACATGGGACAGTTCCTGGAGGCGCTGGCGGACCGCCCACTCGAGCAGCGGCCGGCTGGAACGAAGTAGAGTGCAGGGAGGTCTTCAGTGGTAACAACCCCCACAATCGAACAAGAGACTGAAAGGGGAAGGAACGTTGAGCACTACGCTCGCCTTGCGCTGGCTCAAGATGTTGCTCCTGCTGATGACGGCGCTCTTCGCCTCCGTGGTGGTGTTCGGCAACCTGACCGATTACGGCTCCAACTACGCGTTCGTCCAGCACGTCCTGTCGATGGACACCACGTTCGAGGGTAACAAGCTGATGTGGCGCGCCATCACCAGCCCCGCCCTGCACACCCTCGCCTATGGGTTGATCATTCTTACCGAGGCCGCGCTGGCCGCCTTCGCCTGGGTTGGGACTTACCGGCTCTACCGGAAACTGAATGCGGATGCGCGGGCGTTCAGCCAGGCCAAGGCATATGGGTTCGTGGCCTACGCTGTGGGTCTCGTTCTCTTCTTCTTCGGCTTCATCGTCGTCGGCAGCGAGTGGTTTGCCATGTGGCAATCACCGACCTGGAACGGCAAGCAGACGGCCATGGACATCGTGGAGGTGCTGCTCGGGTCTACCATCCTGCTGGCGCTTCCAGAGCGAGAGTTGGCCGAATAGCCAGCGCGGAACCGTCATGCGCAGCGGGAGGTGCGGCGGTATTCGGCCTACCTGGGGCAAACCAGCGCACAGCCGCGAGCGCCCGTTATCGGTCGCGGCGCACAAGGGGCTCATGGGCGCTCGCCGTTCAGGTTTCCCTTGAGCCACTCCATCAGCGCTCGCACCCTGGGCACGTGCTGCTTCGAGCGATGGACGACCATCCAGATGTCGCGCGAAGGGAGGCTGTCGCTGTTCCGCTCTCCGAGCCGCCGAGGAGGAACTTCCACCACATGGGCGAGCCGCGCGGCGAGACCTCGGGGCAGGAGGGCCACCCCAAGGCCCGCTTGGACCGCGAGCCCGAGTGACTCGATGTCTTCGACGAGCAGTCTCGGGGGGCGGGTGGCGAAGACGCGTTCGGCGTGGCGCTGTTCGGGGACCCCGGCGAGCGAGCCCGTCAGGCCCAGCCATGGAACCTCGGGGTGGAGCTCGAGAGAGGAGGCCGCGAAGAACGCGTAGGACACCGAGTGCACCTTCCGCGCGACGAGCTCGCCGCGCTCGGGGCGGAACATCCGGAGCGCCACGTCGGCTTCACCAGCGGCGAGGCTGCTGATCCGGTTCTCCGCCAGGATGCGCAGGCGCAGGTGGGGAAAGGCCCGGTAGAACTCCGGCAGGCGGGGGGTCAGCTCCCAGCGCACCAGCTCGCCGACGGTGGTCAGGGTGACTTCGCCGTGGAGCTCCGGCGTGTCTTCCAGGGCGGACCGAGCCGCCAGCGCGGCGTCCACCATGGGCTGCACCGCCGCCAGCAACGAGGACCCGCGCTCCGTCAGCCGCGGAGGGGATTCGCGCAGCAGCAACGGGGAACCGGCGCTCTCCTCCAGCCGGGCCAGGTGTCTGCTGACGGTCGACTGGCTCAAGCCCAGGGCCTTCGACGCGGCGGTCAGGCTACCGAGGCGAGCGACCGCCTCGAACGTGCGCAACAAATCCCACTCCACCCGAACCTCCATGCGAAAACGGATGCCCGGCTTCCAAATCTAGCGGTATCCATCCGTTCGTGCGGTCTCTATTCATCCGGGGCAACCTCACACCGGAGTGCCCCATGAAGATCCGCCACCTGCGCAACGCCACGACCCTCCTGACCCTGGGAACGCACCGTCTGCTGGTCGACCCGATGCTCGCCCGGCAGGGGACGCTCCCGGGCTTCAAGTTCTTCGGAGGCGGCCGTCGCCCCAACCCCCTGGTCGCACTGCCGCCCGACACGTTCGCGTTGCTGGAGGAGGTGACGGGCGTACTCATCACCCACGAGCACCCGGACCACCTGGACGCGGCGGGCCTCCGATGGATACGGGAGCACGGGCTGCCCGTGTGGGCGAGCCGCGTGGACGCGCCGAACCTCGGGAAGAAGAGGCTCGACGTTCACGAACTCGAAGATGGCGCGCTCGGGATGGCGGTGGAGATCATCCCGGCCCGACACGGTCGCGGGTTGCTCTCGTGGCTGATGGGGCCCGTGTCGGGCTACTACCTGGCGCACCCGGACGAGCCGAGCGTGTACATCACGTCGGACGCGGTGCTCACGGACGGAGTCCTGGAGGCAGTGGAGCGCCTCCAGCCCGACGTCATCATCGCCCCGGCGGGCGCGGCGAACATGGGGGTGGGCGGCGACATCCTGTTCTCGGTCGACGAGCTCGTGACGCTCGTCAGGCGCGCGCCCGGACGGGTCGTCCTCAATCACCTGGAAGCGCTCGACCACTGCCCGACCACGCGCGATGCGCTACGCGAGCGGATGAAGGCCGAGGGGCTGCTCGCGAAGGTGCACATCCCCGAAGACGGCGAGGAGATGCACTTCGAGCGGCCGGACACGCTGCCGCATCCGCGCCCGAAGGTTGGCGCCAGTAGGGCACCAGGCTTCCAGAAGTGGGTCACCGCGAGGCTCATGGGGATGTGACGCCGCGATGTTCGGGCCCTTGACGTGTTTCAAGGTGCCCCAAGTCCAGGAGCCCTTCTGGGGCCTGTGACTGCCTCCCTGACTGACACTCCTGGAGGTGTCGCGCACATGCGGCTATTGGCGCTCGATCCCGAATGCCAGGCCGGTCGGATTCGCCGGCCTACCAGCTGGAGTCGAACGCGAGTCCTTGCTCGCAGTTCCCATGTCCGCTGCGCCAGGACGGAATCATATGAAAGGCCGGTACAGCGTCTTCGCGAGTGTGAACCAACTCACAGCATCGATGCGGGAGAACTGGCAGATCGCAGCTTGGCGACTGCACTCCCCGACACAGGGGGAAATCCGTCGCGATCTCTCGCAGGCGCAGCGCCGGCGTCAGCGAGGGCTTGAATGCGGCCCTCGATGAAGTTGGCGAAGGACACCGCAACCGCACGACTTTGATTGGCGAAGACCCGGGTATGCTGGGGCTGGGGGGGGAATGAACCGATTTTCCAATGATGCCTTGAACCGGTTGTTGTCAAGGTACCTCGACCTCGAGCAGTGGGAGTCGCTCGAGTCGACGGACGAGCGTGTGGATGATGTCCTGCGGCGGCTCTCGAACGAGCCGGGGCTGGTGTCCCATGCCCGCTCGACCTTGCGTTCGAGCACCAGCCTGGTGCCGATCGACGATCGTCAGGTGCTGACACTCTTCGTGGAGCAGCATCTCCAGAAATCCGGCGACGCCCGATCCGCCCTGGCTCCGGGACTCCTGCCCGCTCCAGAGCGGGCCCGCAACGTGGCGCGTGAGCCCGAGCCCATTCCCGAGGAGACCAGCTACGTGCTGTTGAACCTCGTGGATGACCTGACGGAGGAGCCCGTCGCCGGGGTGGAGCTGGTGCTGAAGCTACCGGACGGCAAGCGCCAGAAGGTGAAGTCCGACGCTCAGGGCCAGGTCGAGCTCAAGCGTGTGAGCAAGGGGCTGTTCTCCGTGGGTGCCGAGGTCGGCGACGCGAAGCTCAATCAGGTGCTCGACCTGGTGTGGTGGGGGATTACTCCATCCCGCCGCCCGCTCGAAGCCATCCAACCGGAGGCCGTGCTCGACGAGGGCACGCGCAACCGGCTGCTGAAGGTCCAGCGGCACAAGGTGAGCACGGGCGAGACGCTGGAGTCCGTGGCCGAGCAATATGACCTCTCCTGGAAGGAACTGGCCCTCTTCAATTGGGGGAGGGCGGATCCGGACGGCATCAATGCCGCGCTGAAGGACGCGGTGGGCTGCACCCGGAAGACGGCGGATGGGAAGAACTACGTCTTCGACGACTCGGACGAGCCCGGCATCCTCTACATTCCCAAGCCCTGGGAGCGCGGCGGGCTGGACACCGGGTTACGCCATGTGATTCGGGTGCGAGCGGTACGGCCCCGGGTGGAGCGGCTCGAGAGCCGTTTCGCACTGGAACGGCTGACGGACCTGGCCCGGCGCATGGAAAAGCCCGACTTCCTGTCGTGGCTGCTCGTGCTGTTCGGCGTGGACATCCCCGCGGACGCCTACGAGGCGTTCCGCCGGGAGCTGCTGGACGGTAAGGTGGAGCCTCCGCCCATTCGCGTGGTGGAGCTCGGGCTGCACGGCCACGAAGCGGGGTATGACAGCGTGGCCCGAACGATCAAGGTCCGGCAGAAGTTCGCCCGGGCCGCCGAGGAGAAGCCCGAGGAGGCCTCGAAGCTGCTCCTCGCGCTCCTGGAGGAGTTCGGGCACCACGTGGATCAACTCCTGCGGAACACATACTCGAAGGTCAGTGGAGACGCCCCTCTGGATGAGGGCGCCCGTTTCGCCCACTCGGTGTACACGCAATGGCTGACCGAGGAGGCTCCAGTGGAGTTCGCCACCTCCGTGCATGACGGGAGCGAGCACCCCCTGAGGGCGGACTTCTCGGATGTCCAGCGCACGGCGGACCTGTGGCTGAACGAGGCGCAACAGGAGGTCGACGACTCGGCCGGCTCCACCGAGTTCTTCGGCGCTGGCCGCGGCCACGGTGACCCCAAGACTTCCTTCGGGCACCAGTCCATCGGGGATGCCCTCTCTGAATTCTTCGACGACGATGAGCGGCTTTCCATCTACTTTGGCAACTGGCTGCGGGACATCTCCCAGGTGGTGGATCCGAAGCTCGTGCGTGAGCCAGGAAGCAAGACCCTCCTCCAGAGTCCGTTCAGCCGGAAGGCACTCACCGACTGCATCGATGTCATGGCCCGGGAAGAGTTCGGAAACAATGCCGACTTCCGTGTGACACCGCAGAAGCTCGGGCTGTACCGGCCCGAGGAGCACATCGACAACCCCCATGGCATCGAGGATGGGACGAAGAAGGACCCCGCCTTCCATCCCGGGTGGACACCTGCGGAAGTCGCTCTCAACATGAAGACGGGCCTTTTGAACTACATCGCCACTCCCGGCACCTGGAAGAGCGCCGCGGGCTTCATGGAGCAGGAACTGCGTGCGGCCGTCGCGAACGGGCGTACGCCGGAGGGCATGCGCCGGCTCGGAGCCGCTCTGCACACGCTCGAGGACTTCTTCTCCCACAGCAACTTCCTCGAGCTGTCACTCATCCGCCTCGGCCATGTCCGCGTGTGCCCCTGGGTGTGGCAGAAGGTTCCCGCGCCTACGCCCCGTTTCCCGCTCGTTACGGGCAAGTTCGGCGGTGATGACACCCAGGTCAGCCTGCTCTATGTCCTGGCGGAGAAGATGCAGGCGGTCAAGGAATGCAAGGCGGGGGAGCGCAGCTCGGGTGCGAAGATCGCCCTCATCCTCATGAAGGACGTCCCCGACGTGATACCCGGTGGATTCACGAATCGATTCGAGGGCATGTTGGAGAACCTGGAGGAGCTTCAGATGAAGTACCCTACGGCCGCGACCCTGGCTTGTCGTGTGGGTGAGGCGCTCTCTCTCTGGCTGGGGGTCTTGCAGGCGGATTTCGCTCGGAGCCGTGCCAAGGCCGTCACCCGAGCTCAGGACGAGCATCTCGCGGATCCCAAGTCCATGAACCCCACGCACAGCCAGCTCTCCAAGGACCATGATGATCACCCGCTGCACGTGCCGGCCGCACACATCGCCGCGGGAGCGGTGATGGACGTGGGAGGGGTCATGTCGCGGGCCTGGTTTGGGCAGGCGAGTGCCGATGACGTGGTCCGCACGGGACTCAAGTACCTGGTCCATCCGGAGGACATCCAGCAGTCCTCGGCCACCGATGGCCGCGCCTGGGTGCTGGAGCAGCTCCGCACGTGGGCACGTGAAAACCCCGCCGCCCTGCCTCGTCTCACCAAGGAGGCCATCACCGAGAGTCAGGACAATCACGCGAAGAAGCAGCACGCCCTGCTCCAGAAGAGCTTCGAGCAGCGCAGCGGGACCAATGAGGCGCTCGCGGTGCGGTTCGCTGAGCTCCGGGCGGAGGTGGAGCGGGCATGAGGACCCTGCTTCTCTTGCTGATGGCGGGGATTCTCGGTTGCTCCCGCGGGGGCTCCCGTGCCGAGGACGCGGGAACGGCGCCTTCAGGTCCCACCCTCACCATCGAAGGGGCCACGCTGAGCTACAATGGCCAGCCTCTGCCGCTGCCCGGCTCGTTGGAGACGTGGAAGGCCGTGCTCGGCGAGCCCTCTCGCATGGTGGAACGGGCCAAGAACACATACGTCTGGGATGACCTGGGGCTCTATGCCGGCACCCTTCCGGGACGCCAGCTCATCCTGAATCTGGTGGTCATCCTCAATCCGAGGGAGCCGGGGGCAAAGGTCTTCAAACACCTGCCCCGCACGACGTTCCAGGGGCGGCTGCTCGTCGATGGGGCCTGGGTGCATGGCGGTTCCACCATAGAGGAGATCAACCGCGACAAGCGGGGGACTTCCTTCTCTCGTGGTTACCTGCCGCGCATCTACCACTACTTCTTCGACACCCGCCCCAACCCGGAGCAGTACTCGGATCGCTACTATTACATCCGTATCGACTTCAACAGCGCCCGCCGACCCGAGGATTTCTCCATCGCGTACGTCCTGTACGACCCGCCACCGGACGGGGGAACTCCCGATGGCGGGTGAGGGGGCGGTGGGAGCGGGCCGCTCAGCTCCTGGCACCGGCCGCCGCCGAGGCGCTCTCGTGAAGAGTCTGCTTCTCCTGCTGATGGCGGGGCTGGCTGGCTGCTCTCGCGGGGGCTCTCGTGCCGAGGACGCGGGAACGGCGCCTTCAGGTCCCACCCTCACCATCGAAGGGGCCACGCTGAGCTACAATGGCCAGCCTCTGCCGCTGCCCGGCTCGTTGGAGACGTGGAAGGCCGTGCTCGGCGAGCCCTCTCGCATGGTGGAAAGGGCCAAGAACACATACGTCTGGGATGACCTGGGGCTCTATGCCGGCACCCTTCCGGGACGTCAGCTCATCCTGAATCTGGTGGTCGTCCTCAATCCGAGGGAGCCGGGGGCAGAGGTCTTCAAGCACTTGCCCCGCACGACGTTCCAGGGGCGGCTGCTCGTCGATGGGGCCTGGGTGCATGGCGATGCCACCATCCAGGAGATCGACCGCGACAAGCGGGGGACTGCCTTCTCTCGTGGTTACCTGCCGCGCATCTACCACTACTTCTTCGACACCCGCCCCAACCCGGAGCAGTACTCGGATCGCTACTATTACATCCGTATCGACTTCAACAGCGCCCGCCGACCCGAGGATTTCTCCATCGAGTACGCCCTGTACGACCCGCCACCGGACGGGGGAACTCCCGATGCCGGGTGAGGGGGCGGGGGGAGCGGGCCGCTCAGCTCCTGGCACCGGCCGCCGCCGAGGCGCTCGCGTGAGGATCTTGCTTCTCCTGCTGATGGCGGGGCTGGCCGGCTGCTCCAGAGGTGGCTCCAGCACCGGGGACGCGGGAGCCGCGCCTTCGGGCCCCACCCTCAGCGTCAAGGGGGCCACGTTGCACTACAACGGCCAGCCTCTGCCGCTGCCCGGCTCGTTGGAGACGTGGAAGGCCGTGCTCGGCGAGCCCTCCCGCATGGTGGAGCGGTCCAACGACGCCTACATCTGGGATGATCTGGGGCTCTATGCCGGTACCGCACCAGGAGGCCGGGAAGTCGAATTCCTGGAGGTCGTTCTCAATCCAAGGGAGCCGGGGACGGAGGCCTTCGAGCATCTACCTCGCACGCTCTTCCGGGGGCGGCTGCTCGTCGATGGGGCCTGGGTGCATGGCGGTGCCTCCGTCCAGGACATCAACCGCGACAAGCGGGGGACACCCTTCTCCTGCGGCTACCTGTCCAGCATCTACAGCTACGACCTCGATGCCCGCCCTCGACCCGAGCAGGGCCTGGAGCGCTCCTATTACATTCGCATCGACTTCAACAATGCCCGCCTGCCGAGGGATTTCTCCATTTCTTACGTCATGGACGAGCCATCACCGGATGGGGGAACTCCCGATGGCGGGTGAGGGGGTCAAGGGATTCGCGGAGGCCGAGCGGAACCAGGGCATCATGCAGGCGGCGGAGTACCACCTGCGCGAAGGGGCGACGCCAGCGCTCATCGACCGGGTCAATCGCATGCTGCGGGTCACTTATGCGCAGCGCAGGCGAGGCACCGTGATCCGGGGCTGGCCGCTGCGCGGTGTCGCCAAGGGGGAAAAGTAATTGAAGCCAGGCACGCATGGTAGCCTTTGGCGCGATGCCAAGCTCTTACGTTCGGTCTCATTCCTTGTTTCTCCTCGTCCTCTCGCTTCTCGGAACTACCGCGCTCGCGGCGGATACCTCGGATGCGGGCACCTCTCCTCCCGCGAAGGCGGAATGTGGGCCGGAGCTCGGCGAGGCCCAGCGCGCCGCGGACGAAGGGCGGCTCGACGAGGCGCTCGCGCTCGCACGCAAGAGCGCCGATGGCTGCCCGGGTGCTCGGCTCCTTGCAGCAAGGTTGCTGGCTCACCAGTCGCGGTTCGACGAGGCGAGCACCTTCCTCGAGCGCGAGCTCCTCTCCCCGGCCCCCTCACCGGGAGCGTTCGAGATGCTCGTCGGCCTCTTTCCGCGACTCTCGCCCGCGCGTCAGGAGCAGGTGGTGTCACTCGGGGCTTCGGGTGAGGCACCCCTTCACGTCCGGGGGGTGGCACAAGCCAACCTCTGGCTGACGGACGTCGTCTGCCATGAGCGCCGGCTCGACAAGCTGGACACGGATGACGTGCGGGCTCCGGGTCTGGGGAGTTACAGCTTCGAGTGCCCTCCGGGCGTCCCGCGCCGGGTCTTCTTCTTCATGACGGAACCCTGGAGCCGCCGCCGTCCGGCGTCGGGCAAGGGCGCTGGGCTCTCCGTGGAGCGCGTCCTCCCCGAGCTCGGCCCCCGCTTTGGAATCCACTCCATGCAGGAGCTGCGCGAGGCCGTCGAGGAGCCTCTCTCCGCGGACCGCGGTTCCGTCTGGCTCCTGTCCTGGCTCAAGGACTATCCGTCGCAGCTCCCCCTCCTGACGCAGATGGTGCGCGAGAGCCCCGATGACCTGGAGGCGGTGGTGAATCTCAGCAACATCCAGATTCTATTCGGGGACCAGAGGGGCGCCCTGCGGACGCTGGATGCGGTCTCCCTGGACACCGTGACCTTGAAGGACAGCCGGGGCAACGTGAAGGGAGCGAGCGCTCTCTTCTCCATGCGTTGCCGGGCGCTCCTCCATCTGCGCAAGCTGAAGGAGGCCGAGGCGGCGTGCCGAACCGCCCTCGAGCACGGCTCGAAGAAGAACGGGCCCGAGACCCTCGCGTTGGTGCTCTACCTGCGAGGCAAGGACGCGGAGGCGCTGCGGTTCATTCGCGCGAGCCTCGCCGACTCACAGAAGAACCCCGCTGGCCACTTCCTGCACGGCCTCCTCCTGCGCTCGCTCGGCAAGCCCGAGGAGGCCGCCGAGGCGTGGAAGGCGGCAGCGGACTACGGGCTGACACCCACCGTGGAGGCGCGGCGCAAGCGCTCACGTGAGGATTGGGTCCGCGCCATGGAGGCGTACCAGCGGAAGCAGACGGCGGAGGAGCTTGCGTTCTGCGGTCACTACTACCTGGACCTCGAGCTTCCGAAGCGGGCCGAGGCATGCTTCGCACGTGCGGAGTCGCTCCATCCGGGGCTCGCTGCCGCCGAGCGGCTCATCCACCAGGCCGAGTCGGATCCGGAGGCCGCGCTCCGTGCCACGAAGGCCCTGCTGCGCGAGAAACGGACTCCCGCGCTCCTCTACGTCATGGCCTTCGGGTTCCAGCGCGTGAAACAACCGACCCTGGCGTTGGGCTGGCTGGACGAGTCCCTTCGCGGCGACCCCGGCCAACCCGGTGCACGCGAGCTGCTGACGCGCATTTGCAAGCAGCTCTCCCAGCCCGATTGCCTGGAGCAGTTCCGCAAGGGCAAGTGAGCGGGACTGGTGGCGAGTCCGGGTTCTTGCCGAACACGGACAGTGACCACTTCGCGCCCGGGTCCTGAATGGAAGCACCGCGCGCGATCGGCCATACTTCGCCGCCTGTCCGAGACTCCATGCGTCCCTGGTCGTCCTTCGTCGCCCTCCGCTGGCGAGGTTCCAGAAGAAGCGCTTGCATGATCTCCCCGAGCTGTCGTCAGCGTCTCAGGGGGGCTTCACGCTCGCGGTTCTGGATACCCGGGTGATGGTGGGCAATCAGCAGACCGCGCTGGTGGTGGACCCTCCCGCCCCACCTCGCGCCTACGGCGGTCCATTACCGACACACATGGCCATCTTCGCCGCCGATGGCGCGCTGTGGTGGTTCAGCGGACGGGAGGTGTTTCGGCGCGTAGGCGACACGCTGCGGAAGTTCGAGCTCCCCGCCGACACCGTCGAGACGCATGTGCTGGCCTTCATCCCGTACGGCGAGGACGGCATGTGGCTGTCCATCGTCGGCCACGGGATCTTCGTCGCCACACCCGAGGGCATCCAGCCCGAAAGTCGGTTCGGCGACAGCCCCGCCCCCAATGCCATGGCGCCTGGTCCCGGCAACGTGGTCTGGCTGGCGTTCGAAGACGAAGTGGTCCGGTGGTCCGGCGGCCACCCGACCCGATACGGCACGGGCGATGGGCTGGCGATCGGCCGCGCCACCAGGATCCACGCGACCGACAAGAACCTGTTGGTCGCCGGCGAAAGCGGGATCGCGCGTTTCGACGGCCGGCGCTTCGCAACGATTCTGGAAAGCCAGGACATCGCCTTTGGGCTCATCACCGGCATCGTCGAGTCGTTGGACGGGGACCTGTGGATGAACGGCGCGCGGGGCGTGGTCCAGGTGAAGGCCGGCGATATCGAAAGGATGTTCTCGCAGCCCGGAGGTGCGCTGAACTACCGCCTGCTACGGCGGTGCGGGACCAGCGCGGTCGGTTGTGGTTCGCAACCAACCGCGGCGTCGCGTGGCTGGACCCGGCCGCGTTGCTCAGGAACGAGCGCCCACCCCGTACCGAGATCCAAAGCGTGCGGGCCGACGCCCGTACCTATTTCGCCGGGGACGACCTGCATCTGCCGGAAGGCACCCGCAGCGTGACGCTGCGCTACACCGCGGTCACGCTCGCGGCGGCGGACCGGGCACGCTTCCGCTATCGGCTGGAGGGCGTGGACGGCGAGTGGCACGACGGCGGCTCGCTGCGCGAGGCGACCTGCGCCAATCTCACCCACGGCCACTATCGTTTCCGCGTTGTCTCCTCCAACGGTGACGGCGTGTGGGACGAAACCGGCGCCACGCTGGACTTCACCATCGAGCCCACCCTGGTCCAGACGAAGGCTTTCGCCGTTGCCTGCGTGGTCGCTCTGTTGGCCATCGCCTGGAGCGCGTACCGGATGCGGGCCCGCGTCATCGAAAACCAGGTTCAGCTGCGACTGGAAGAGCGCCACCGCGAAAGGGAGCGGATTGCCCGGGAACTGCACGACACGCTGCTCCAGGGCGTGCAAGGCCTGGTGCTTCAGTTCGACAGCCTGGCCAGGCGCGTCGTCGACCCCGAGCTCAATGAAAGGATTGAGCGCGCGATCGTGAAGGCCGAGGGCCTGATCGCCGCCGCTCGCGACCGGGTCTCCAATCTGCGCGCGACAGACGGGCCGCTCGGCACGGCGCTCGGTTGCGCGGCGCGGGAACTGGCGGATGGAAAGCACCTCGTCAAGGTCTCCATCACCGGCGACGAGCGTCCGCTGCGCGCCGCCATCCGCGACGAGTTGTTGGTGGGGTGGTGGTGGAGAGGCCGTTGAAGAATCTTCTGGCACAACTCCTCCCAGTACGAGCGCGTGTTCGTGAGGTGCAGATGCCAGGCCTGATCCACCTGGTCGGAGGGTGTACACGGATGACCTGCCTCGCAGCAGAGGAGGACGAACCGCTTGTACTCCTCGACCACCCGCCGCGAATAGCCGAGCGTCCATCCGTTCTCTCTCGCCAGCCGCTTCTCGAACGTCAGTTGCTCATCGCCCGAGTCGATGTTGAAGCTCGCGAGCTTCGTCCAGAGCTCACTCATCTTCTGCTCCCTCCTGAGCGCGGGGCTCACTGGATGGAGAAGAAGAGCGGTGTCCGGCATTACAGCGACCCATTTCCCGGGCAGCCGAGGGCCCGACCGGTCGCGCCCAGCCTGCCCCTCCCCAGGCAGGGCGCTCAGCCGTCACGGCGCCGTCACGCTTCCTGCGGGAGAACGCGTGCGCCCAGGCCGGTGGAGTAACGACAACGCGTATTCACGAAGACAGGGGGGTACAACATCATGAAGAAAATTCAATGCAAGGGAACCTTGGAGTTGTTGTTGGCGGCGCAGGTGCTGGCGGTGGGCTGCGGGCCCGCGCAGGAGCTCCACGGGCCACCGGACCTCGCCATCCAGACCCATGAGAGCCGGATTGACAACGGCATCTCCACGAACGGGCTGTCCACGAACGGGCTGTCCACGAACGGGCTGTCCACGAATGGGCTGTCCACGAATGGGCTGTCCACGAACGGGGTGAACACGGCCGAGTTCGTGACGTGGTTCCAGAGCGACCCGGAGCAGAAGGACACGCTGATGCAGTACATGGTGCGCTGTGGCGTGCGGGAGGGCCAGAGCATCACATACACGGACCCGAGAACGACGCGCAGCTACACCTGGGAGGGGCTGCTGGGCCTCACGCCGGGATGGGCGGGGGGCGAGGCGGTGACGGAGGCGGAGCAGCAGTTGATGACGGCGTGCCTGGTGGCGCACGTGAACAAGTACGGGATGCACGTTTCGCTGTCCGTGCTGGGGCGGACCACGGAGGGGGTGGAGCTCGAATACAGCCAGGAGGAGCTGGAGACGTACTCACGGCCCGAGGGGTGCTTCTTCGGCAATCTCTTCACGGGCGAGGGCCTCTTCGCGGGAAGGGATGGAAGCGGCCTGGAGGACACGGAGAGCTCGCCGCGCGCCTGCGCCCTGATGTCCAGCACCACCGAATCCGCGTGCGCGCCGGTGGCGTACGCCGGAACGTGCGAGAGCCTGTGCACGCGAGAGGGCACCCAGCCGTACTACACGAGCTGCACGCTGAACGGACGCCAGTACCTGCCCATCACCACGAGGCTGCGGCCCCAGGAGGTGTTCCGGTGCGGGGACGGGGTGTGCCAGTGGACCGAGCAGTGCGGCAGTGGGACGACGCGTGACAGCTGCGCGGCGGACTGCGGCACCTGCTCCTGAAGAGAACCTGGGGGGGGCGGGAGCTCATCGAAGCGCAGGACGCGGTTGTTGCCACCATCGGCCACCCAGTGGTTGCCCTGCGCATCGACGACCATGTTGGGGAAGGACTTGTCCTCGAGCGTGGTGTGGGTGGACTCGGGCATGCCGCACAGGGTGGAGGCCGAGGACGGGGGCGCTGGGGCCAGCTCTGGAATCGCGAGTCGCGGTTGCACGCACCGTGGTCGGACGCGGAGGGCTGACCGAAGGCGAGCGCCGCCGTGCGGCGTTGGTTGTTCTGCCGCGCGGCATGGCAGGCTGCGAGATCCTTCCATCAAATCCTGGTGATGCGGAACCAGTTGAAGTTCCAGCCACCCGCCTGGGCGTAGACGCCGACGTTATAGGTGCCCGCCGTCACGGTGACGGTATGGGAGATGGTGGTCCAGTTCTGCCAGTCACCCGTCCGCCGTATCGATGTAGCTCACGTTCGTTCCCCCGTCCGAGTCGGAGTTGGCCTCGGTACTGATGCCACTCATCGTGCTGTAGTTCTCCGCCTGGATGAGGGTTCCGGGGTTGGACGTCCCGGACGCGCTCACGATGAGCGAGGACACCACGTCGTTCCAGCCGTCGTCGACGAGCGACGCATCGTCCGCCGTCCTGGTGAGGCTGGCGCCGCCGAAGTTGTCATCGGCGTCAGGGTGACCTGGTAGCCGCTGGCGACCTTCAGGGACGAGATGTCGTCATTGCGCACGCCCCAGGCATTCAGGGTGGACAGGGTGTAACGCCCCACGGGCAGGGCCGCCCCGTAACCGCCATGGTTGTGGTCCTGGAACACGGAGACGGCTGTGGGGTCTGGGTTGGCGTAGGTGAAGGGGAAGTCACGCTGCGCCTGGACGAACTGCGCTTCCCACTCGGCGGGCCATCCGAAGGCGGAGGTGGCCTGGGTCTTGAGATTGACGCCCGCCGCGCCGCTCCAGAAGTGGACGAACTCGCCCCAGTTCATATCTCGCGGGTAGTTCTTTCCTTCCTTCGGGAAGTACTGCGCGAGCAGGACGAAGAATCGGTTGAGCACCGAAGCGCCGCCGTGATTCTTGTAGATGGGGTAGAACCAATCCCTGAACCAGTGGGTGTTGGCGCGGGGAAAGTTGTCTACCTTGTTGATGTTCTCGTTGTACGCGCGGTTCGCATCACTGGTGCGGCCCATCCCCAGGTAGAGGTCATAGATGAAGATCTCCGCCCACTTGCTGTCGCCCCACCGGGGAAAGGCGGGCGAGCCGTGCACGCTAGACGCGGGAGACGGTCTGGTTGTGCTCGAACCAGTGCTCCGTCCAGGTCGCGGGTGCGTTTTGTGCCCAGACGGAGGTGGAGGAGAGAAGCGACAGCACGAAGCACAACGAAGCGGAACGGAACTTCATGATGAGGGACTCCTGATGACCCTGTAGGTGTTCGGTCCTCCCTTGAATAGAGAGCCGCTCCTCATTCTTCGGGTCATCCGCCAATGGGTCCGCCCCGATTTCGTGGCTCTCCCTCGAAGTCCCCGCGCAGGGGTTGCCAGAGCTGCACCTTGCGGGGTTCACGCAGGAGGTCCGGCAGAGCGGCCTCGTAGGCCGCGCGGTAGTCCCGCTTCATCTGGACTTCCGTGACGTCGGTCAGGTCAGCCCAGGTTTCGTAGATCATGAACCGGGTGGGATCGGCCGCGTCACGATGAAGGACGGCGTTGATGAAGGTCTTCTCGTGCCGCATTGCATCCAGCAGTGGTGTGAGCAGGCTCAGGAATTCGTCCTGGCGGCCCTGCTTGGTGTGAAGCGACACAACGAAGACGACCTTGCCCGAAGCGTTCATGACATCCCTCCATCGATTTCCCGGACCGTGATGCCGCACCCGGCCGGCCCGTCAGATGCGGTGGCACCAGACCAGCAAACCCGGGGGATTTCGATTACGTCGGAGGTAAAAGCCCGGGGTGCAGAGGGGACGAGGAGCCGTGAAGGAGTGACGCAGGGCCTCCCTGCCGCTGATGCATCAGCCGGGCGAGGTATGGGTGTGCGACACCGGTATCACCGTCCTGGGCGTGCTGCTCTCGCGAGCTTCTGGCCAGCCGCTCGAGGACTTCTTCCGGGAGCGCCTCTTCGAGCCGCTGGGCATGAAGGACACCGGCTTCAGCGTTCCGGCCGGCAAGCTCGACCGGCTGCCCACGTGCTACCACCGCAATCCCGCGACGGGGCAGTTCGAGGTCTTCGACGCCGCCGGCCAGGACAGCCGGTTCAGCCGCCCGCCGGGCTTCCCGTCCGCGGCGGGTGGCCTGGTCTCGACGGCCGACGACTCCCTCGCCTTCGCTCGGATGATGCTGAACAAGGGGGAGCACGGCGGCAGACGTCTCCTCTCCGAGCGCTCGGTCGAGCTCATGAACGCGGACCGCCGTCGTCCGGTTCGTCATGGATTCGAATCGCGATGTCGTGATTACTCAATGCTCCCAGATGAGCTCGCGGCGGAGGACCTCGGCGGACGCGCGAGGATCCGCGGCGCGCCAGGTGCGAAACACGCGCAGGCGCCCCGCCGCCGCGAGCTCCGGGTGACGGGCACGGACGACCTCCATCCAGCGGGCAATCCGGGACGGCTCCGGGCGTAGCGCCAGGTGCCACAGGGTGCCCCACGCCCGTTGCGACGCACCCGAGGCGAGGTCCCATCGGAGGAGGCGATCGCCAACGTGCGCCTCGAGTTCCAGCGCGGGAATCTCCGCAGGGGCCCTGGTGTGGAACGTGGGGTAGCACGCGAATGGGAAGCCGGACCGGATGCCCGCAGCGCCCGACACCAATGCGCCCAACACGAGCACGCCTCCTGTAACAGCGGCCGGCATCCACTGGCGCACGTGTCCGGCCCGTGGTGTCCCCAGCGTGGTGCCGCCGAGCCCGACGCGTGCGAGCACACGGCTCCACGGAACGAAGACGGTGTAGCAGGCCCAGAGCGAGGAGAACTCGATCCGGAACACGAGGGCCGTTGCCGCGTGGAAGAGCAGCGCCGCGCCAACCGTCCAGGGCCTGAGACGTGGCACGAGGACACCGACGAGCACGAGGGGCTCGAACAGCATCACCGCGACACCTCCGGCCTCGAGCACGCCCGGCCACTCGTCGACGCGGAGCCAGGGGCGCCAGCCACCGTATTCGGCCCATTTCCAGTAGAGCTGCCCGCGCAGCGCTCCGCCCAGTGCCCAGTCGAGGCCCGCGCTCCACTTCCACAATCCTGGGAAGAGGAAGATGAGCCCGACGAGGACCCATGCGATGCGGATGGGGAGCCCGTACCCCAACGCGTCGTCCGGAGCAACCTGGCTGCCGTGCCTCCTCGCTCGAAGCCACGCGTCCACCGAGAGCGCATCCGCGCAGGGGCTCGCCGCGAGCAGCACGGCGAACCACAGGAGATGGTGGGTGTGGAGGACCGTCCCGGCGAACTGAGGGACCGTGAGTACGTAGGCCAACGAGGTCGCCGCGAGCACCGTCGCCGCCCGCGTGAACAGGCCCAGGATGGAGAGAAGCGTCGAAGGGACGAGGACCCCGAGCGCGACCCACGCCCAGGTG
Organism: Archangium violaceum; assembly: GCF_016859125.1. NCBI lineage: Bacteria > Pseudomonadati > Myxococcota > Myxococcia > Myxococcales > Archangiaceae > Archangium > Archangium violaceum. The sequence continues at coordinate 7,552,589 of NZ_CP069338.1, forward strand.
GACGACAGCGGAAGGTGGGGCGCGAGCCACCCGAGGCCGATGGGCGCGGACCTCACCGCCTCCGCCGTCGGCGCCCACACGGGCGCCTCGTACACATCGCGCGAGAGCAGCACGACGACGAAGACGGTGATGCGGAACACCGCCAGGTCGACCGCGCTGCCCGTGAGGTACCCGCGCATGTCGCGTCAGCGAGGTTCGAGCCCACGTGCCCGCAGCGGAGCGAGCACCTCGGTCTCCATCGACCTGCGCGCGAGGTCCAGGTACGCCCGGGACCGCATCCACCCGAGCGCATGGATCGCGCTGGACTCTCCCTCCCCCTGTGCCGCGATGCGTGCCTGGTTCTCCCGGACGGCGGCGATCGTCCTCCCCGCCGCATCCCGAAGTACCTCCCGCTCGTCCTCCTCCAGCATCGGCAACGCCCAGTCGAGGAACACCCACCCGAACTGCCCGTGCGCGGCCTCGTCCTTGACGATCCGACCCAGCACCGCCTTCACCAGCGGGTGCGTCGCGGAGCGCCAGGTGCCTCGAAGCAGGGGGATGGAGATCGCCTCACCCACGCAGAAGTAGCGGACGACGAGCTCCGCCGCCTGCACGAGCGCACGGCCCGGCCGGGGCGGTGGAATCATCCCGAGCGGATCATGCAGAAGGGGGATGCCACCACCGAGCTCGGACGCGAGCCTTGCGCACAGCTCGACGTGGACCATCTCGTCGAGCGGGAAGCGGCACCCCATGCCGATGAGATCCAGCGGCGCCCGCGCGGCGATGAGCGCCTGCAGCGTCGCGGTGCAGGCGGCGGCGGTGCGGTACTCCTGGAAGGCGGCCTCGGTCCAGGCCCTGCGCGCGGCGAGAACGAGGTGCTCGGGGAAGTCCTCCGGGTGGAGCGTCCCCCACGGGAGCGTCTCCACTTCGGGTCGGAGCTTGCGGTACCGGCGCTCGATGTTGCCTCCGAGCATCCCCAGTTCGAAGAGCTCCTCGCCAGGGACGAGGGGGAGGACGGACGTGCTCATCGACCGCCGTCCGCGGTACCGCCATCCGAGGTTCCACCATCCACGCCAGCGTCAGGCACCGGCTCGCAGTAGGGATCGTTGTCCGGATTGTCATCGCACGGAGGTGGAGCCATGAGGTTGCCGGAGATGAGGCACCCACTGGCCATCTTCACGACCGCGATGCCAGCGGTGGCGAGCAGCAGGGGACGGGTGGGACGACGGGAGGGCCTCCGGCCCTGGGGAAGGTCTGCCATGGGTTCCTCTCCTTCTTCCGGGTGATGAGGCTGGATTGTATGCGAACTGCCTCCCGAGAGGGTGAGCCTGCCGCGATTCAGTGACACCCATCGCATCGCCTCCATCGAGTGCTGTCGGCTGGATGGGGCTGTATGGTGTCAAAAACTCGTTCCGACACTTCGCGCGTACTCGGGGCCTGATAGATGGGGGGCATGTCCGATGTCTACCCCCTCTCGCTGCGCTGGGAAGGCACCACCACCGACTACGCCACGGGCGAGCACAGCCGCGCCGCGGTGGCCTCCGCACCGGGCAAGCCGGACATCGCGGTGAGCGCCGCGGGACCCTACGGCGGGGACGACACGCGGTGGAACCCGGAGGACCTGCTCGGCGCCTCGCTCGCCACCTGCCACATGCTCACCTTCCTGTCGCTCGCCAGGAAGGTGCGCCTGGACGTGCGTGGCTACGTGGACGACGTGCAGGTGGTGCTCGGCACAGAGGGCCGGGTGACGCGCGTCACCGAAATCCGCCTCGCGCCCACCATCCGCGTGGCCCCCGGGACGGACGCGGCCAAGGTGCGCGAGATGTTCGAGAAGGCCCACAAGTACTGCTTCATCGGCCTGTCCCTCACCTCCGCCGTGCGCATGGAGCCGCGCATCGAGGAGGTGGCGGAGGGGGCGTAGGGCACCTGCCCGTCGAGGCCGAGGCGCAGGCCACAGCGGCCTGTCCCTGGGGCCACCCCAGCAGGCAGCGCGAGCAGCACGTAGGGCAACCACTCCGTGGTGTCCACCTGGACGACCTTGCGGCCCCCCTCCTTCCGGACCGACACCACATGTCCGCTCCGCTCCAGGGCCTTGAGGCAACAGGGCCCCTATTTCCGCCTATGCTCCGGCGTCGAAATCAACGTCTCGCGGCTTTACAAAATCAAGGAGCGCACCGATGTCACTCACTCTCTATTATCACCCGTTTTCGTCTTACTGCTGGAAAGCCCTGTTGGCGTTGCACGAGAACAACGTGCCGTTTACGGCGCGCACCATCGATCTGTGGAACGAGAAGGAAGCCGCGGAGCTGAAATCCCTGTGGCCCATCGGCAAATTCCCCGTCCTCCAGGATTCCAGCCGCAATCACACCGTTCCGGAATCGAGCATCATCATCGAGTACGTCGATCAGCACTATCCGGGAAAGGCGCCGCTGATTCCGTCCGATCGGGATCTCGCGCGGCAGACCCGCCTGTGCGACCGGTTCTTCGATTTCTACGTCATGGACCAGACGGCCAAGATCATCACGGATAACTTCCGGCCGGCCGGAAAAAACGACCCCCACGGCGTGGAGCTGGCGCGCAAGGTCTTGGCCACGGCCTACGACATGATCGAAAAGGACATGGCCAACAAGACGTGGGCGATGGGCGACATCTTCACCATGGCGGACATCGCCGCATCCCCGGCGTTGTTCTATGCGGACCTGGTGGAACCCCTCGCGTCCCGGCACAAGAATGCCGCGGCTTATCTTGACCGCCTCATGAAGCGCCCCGCTTTCATCAAGGTGTTGAAGGAGGCTCTCGCGGTGCTGCCTCCCGGGTTCCCATACGATTCCCAGTTCAAAGCCAGCGTCCAGCGGTTGGCGGCTTAGCCATGGCGGCCCACGTCAGCGGTAGTGGACCCGCGTCACCTTCGGCCTCGCGCACCCATTCGCGCGGGCCGATTCGGTGAGGTCCATTTCCTTCCACCTGGGGCAGGCCACCTCGATTAACGTGGCCCGCGCAGTGCCCACCCAAGGAGACACGTCACAGTATGCGCAGAGCAATCATCGCAGGGTTGATGGCAGCGGGGATGCTGGCGGGTTGTGGAGGCACCACGACCGAAGGAAACGGAGAGGTGTACATGGCGTGCGCCGACGGCACCGCGTGCACCGGTTCCGCTGACGAGTGTGCGAAGAAGTGCGGCCAGTCCGATGAGGGCAAGAAGCACGCTCAATGGTTCAGCATGATTTGTTGCGACGGCAGCGAGTGCCGCACCCCCGGCGCTCCTTCCATCTGCATCGACTACTGCAACAAGTACGGCGATGGCGGCTACTGCGGGTAGCACCTCTCGTTCTGTCCATGCGGCGGCCCGCCCCGAGCTTTCAGGGCGGGCCGCTGTGCCAGAGGATTCGAGTTGGAGCCTTCCGCTTATTCAGGTCATGCGCGGCCGCCGGACCAGCCGGAGTAGGAGCAGGAGGTGCTCGTACGGGCTCGGGGTCAGCTTCGAGTACAGATCGCGCACCATGAGGCGCGGGTCGGCCTCCGTGGGCAAGAGACCGCCGGGCAGCGCCTCGAGGGTCTCGTCGGTCACGCGGTTGCGGAAGGTGGGGAGCGGCCCCAGGTGCCAGAAGTCCTTCGAGAACAGCCGCTCGCGCAGCGCCGGCTCCTGCACGAGCGGCTGCACCGCGTACGTGTCCCAGAACATGTCCGCGAAGGTGCAGTCCGTGAGCATCGCCCACGTGCGGCCGTCCCTCTCGACGTACCAGCCGAGGTCCCGTCCGCCGTTGCTCTCGAAGCTCCGCAGGCGTCGCTCGCGCTCGTCGACCGTCACGTCTCTTCCTCCGCCGCTCGTGCTGCGCATCCGTCCCACGCGGGGCGTGATGGGAGCGTGACGGGCCACCGACAGGGGCCCGCCGCGGTCCCACACCCGGACAGGAACGAAGACGAGCAGGGTGGCGAGCGTCATGATTGTGACGCTCGTGACGCTGCCACTTCCACGGGCTGGAAGACAACGCCATCCAATCCTAAGCGCTGGCAGGCCTCCACGAAGCGTCCGGTGCAGATGTTGACGTTGCAGTAGTCCTCCAGCCGGAACAAGTCGAGGTGCTCGGGAAGGGTGGAGGCGTCCAATATCAGGACATCCGGAAGGGGGTGCATCAGGCGACCACAACGGGGACAGGGGGGTTGAGGATTGGGGGGAAGGCAGTCGGGGTGCAGGCGGCCCGCGGGTAGGAGCTCCAGCTCGAGCAACTCAGGCGAGTGACGTTGGCGGAAGCGCAGGGCGGTTGGGCAGCCCTTGAGTCCTCTGAGCCCCACGGCTTGGAGCTTGTTCAAGGCCTCACGCTGAATCAGCAGCACCTCGGCGAAGTCCATGAACAATTGCCCGAAGCGGCCCTGGGCCTTGCCCTCGAGCGGTCCGAATCCCGCTCCTGGCTCTAACTGCGCACCCGGGGGCAGGTGGGGACGTACCAGCTCGCATAGTCGTTCATACTCCTCAATGGGTTCGGCCCGGGAGGTCTCGAAGTCGGCCAGAGCGGTTATCGGCGTCAAATCAACCGAAGGGTATGCGTTGGCGCCGCCGCTCCATGCGTCCTGACATAAGGGGCAGTAGAGGCCTGGCAGCTTCCATCGATGCGAGGCGTCAACAGAGCCCGTGTAACCCGCGGACCTGTCTTCCTGGATGCGGAAATAGTTCATGAGCGGGAGCTCTTCGTCTTCTTTCTTAATCGCAATAGTAGGGTCGGTCGTGCGTCTTCCAGTTGTGCCAGGGGATCTCGAAGACGGGATCCGCGTAGATGGGCGCCGCCACGGGGTGCCCCCACCAGCGGTTGGGTGTGTCCTCGCGGGGAGCGCAGCTCCGTCGAGACGTTGGAGTCTGTTGGAGGGCGCAGCCGCGGCACTGGCTGGAACACCATGGGAGGGCGGGCCACCGGGAGGTTTCCCCTCGCAAGGAGGAGATGGGCCTTCTCCTCCTCCACTTCCGCTACGTCCTGGCAACGCCAGATGGCGCAACGCTCATCATCTACATAGCGGGACCACGCAGGGCGGGTCCGCGTGAGCCTCCTCCCAAGAGGAGGAGACGGTCTCGATGATCTCGTCCTCCTGCATGGCGGGTGCTGAGATCGCGCAGGCGGTCAGCAGCAGGACCAGGAGCACGAGGCCCTTTTCGAGGAGCGAGGGGCGCATGGGGTCCAGCTTATTCCCGTGCGGCGGCCCGATCCATCTCCGCAGTGTGAAGGCCAGGAGCCGGGAGACGGCCGATACGGCCCCGCGCAAGGCGACTGGGGACGAGTAACAGCCTGTCCACAGCACAGGCGGTGCCCGACCCAAGTGAACGCAGTCAGGGCATCAACCCGATGGGGAAGCCGCCACCGTGCTCAACCCCATGGATGTCCTGGAGGGCGCTCAATGCGCTCGCCGTGCTTCCTCTTCCCCCACCAACGCGCTACGGAGAACGAACTCTGCGACCCAGCGGCGCGCCCTGTTGTCATAAGCGCCCCGTGCGTGGAGTTGATCCTGTAGGACAAGCGCAAACACATAGCTGGCCGCATCAAGAGAGCGAGGCGGCCTCTCGAAATCTACGTCTGTCGGCAAATCGACCTCTTTCGACAGAGGACAGCGCGACACCACGGTCTCCACCGTCGTGAGCGGCGCTGCCAGACAGTCCTCCGGCACGAAGGCACGAACCGCCTCGCGAAGGCGGCGGAAGCGGTCGTCCCCACGCAGCGGTGCGGCTTCCGCCGCCCCCTGACGAAGCTCTGGCGGCAGCACCTCCACGCACGCAGTCGCAAGCCCGGCGAGCAGCATCCGGCTTCGCTGACGGGCCGATTGGAAGCGCGTCGCCTCGCGGACAACACGGTCCATATCCGCGTGACAGCGCGCGCGAGCCTCCTCGGATGCGAGTCCGACCGCACCCATGGCCGGAGGTGGTCCCCCCGCATCGAATGGAGCGAGAACGGGGCGCACCAGCTCGGCGCTGGAGTCAGCAGCGGTGGTGTTCACCGAAGGCGTAGGAGGAGTCGGCTGCCGCGCCTCACAGGCCAGCCACACCAACATCCCCAGAGCAAGCCAGTGCCAGGAGTGGGTCCTCATATCCAGTTCTCCGGGATGCGCGAGCGCTGGAGGTCTCGCAATCCTTCGGTGAGCAGGGGCAACAATCGCTGGGCCTCCTCGGGGCGGGGATTGTGGCGGGAGAGCTCGGCTTCGAAGGATTGGATGAGGGCCAGCGCCTCCTTACGTCCAAGCCGGGAGAAGTCGGGGGCGCTCAGGCCCAGCGCCTCGAATCCCCTCCGAATGCTGGACCGGTACGTCTCCTGAAAGCGAACGGCGACCTTCCCGTAGAAGAGAAGCCGGAGGGTCTGATCCCTCGCCCGCTCCAGCGCAGGACGGTCAGAAGCGGGGACATCCGGCTGTCCCAGCAGCTCCTGCAGGGTGTTGTAGTAGTCCCGCAGCGGACCATGCTGGGAATCTCGCACCTCCTCGTCACCTCGAAAACAGCGCTCGAACGTGGCGCGACCGGCGGCGTAGCGGGCATCCTGGTTGGATATACTCATGCTCCCCATAGAGGCCTGATAACCATCCCGGCGCGACCAGACCGCGAGGGCATCACCCTTGCGCAGACCTCTAGCGAGGCTGGGCCCGAGCGCATCCACATCACCGCGTGTTGCCACCTCCCACCGGGCAAGGTGGACGGTTGCTCCAGTGAAGCTACCGGGAGCACTGCCGTTGTATGCCCACATCGTCTTGAGATTGGGAAAGAGAGCGCGCCACTCATTCATGGTGGCTTCGCCTCCGTTGTAACAAGCAGCAATGCACAGATCCTCAACCCGAGCTGCTGCGGCAGGCATTGCCGCCACGAGCCGGGCAATGCTGTCACGTTCGATATTCCCGTTCTTGAAGCTTCCCTCCTCATTCTCGCCCCAAAGGCTGAAGCCAGCACTGTGACCAGAAAGGACGAGACGTGAGGGGATGACACCACCCTTCTCCGCCCGGGCCCACACCTGCGCCAATTGCGCGAGCTCGTCACGTGCATCCTCGCCGCCACTGGCGATGGCAGCCGCTACCTGCTGGCTCTGTGCGAGCGGCAGCCCCAAGGTCGCCACGAAGGCCTGGATACCGGCATCCATCCGCAAGTCGTAGACCTGTATCCCGCCATCCGGGCGCGGGGCTCGCACCTGATCGTTCTGGAGGGTGTCCTGAATGGTGGTGACCCGGGCAGTGGGGTTGGACTTCTGGATTGCATCGGCCTCGGCCCGGGTGTGTGGATTCATTCCGAGCACGAGGGTGTCATCGTTCCGTCTTGGACCTACGCTGGTCATGTTCGTATCTCCTGCCGCAACGGATGTCCGGTAGGTTCGCGTGCGGCGAGGGCGGACGGGGCAAGTCGCGAGCCAGCGTGGCACTCCGTCAGTTCAGGCTCTTGCGCACCATGGAGAGCTCGCGAAGCGTCCCGAAATGAGCTGGGCGTCCGAGGAGCGAGACAATCCTGCCTCCACCGGTGAAGCCCTTCGCCTGGGGCGGGTCCACCTCGTCACAGGGGCCCGACTCCAGCCCGGTGCGCCGGAAATACAAGGGCCGCCCCCTCCCCGGGCTGCGGAGGACGGGAGGCGCATTGGCTGAGCCCGCTCACGCGACAACTACCTTGACGCTCACCGCGTCTTCCCCCCTGAAGCTGGGGCGCCCATCTATCAGAGCGGCGAGCCTTCCGGGTCCTCCGGCTGTCTTCTAGCACCAATGCCCTACTCACATCCCCTGCTCCCGCTCCCACTTCTCGAGCCTCTCGACGATGGAGATGGGATGGATGGCGCGGTGGTGGATGTTCTCGTGGAAGACCGCGAGGTGGTACTCCCCGGCAATCGAGATGAAGGCATGCGTCGGTGGCGCGATCTGCTTCGCCAGCCAGTCCTCTGCTTCCTCATGAGAGACAAAGGAGGCCACGGTGGCAGGAGGCCCCTCCTCCATCAATTGCCGGATGAGCATCTCCAAGGTGAACTGCGGCCGGAGCCCCCGGCGGTTCAGCTCGCGGAAATAGTAGAACTGATAGTATTCACCCGCGACCAACACCTGTCCTTGAGCCGGCGGCTCGGGCTGATTGTCGAGCCAGGCCTCCGCCTCCTCGCGCGTCCTGAACGATGCGACGATGTGCGGCGGTCTGGCGGCGAGAGCATCGCGGCGAAACGCCTCGAACGCCGTGTGCTGGCCGGTCGAGGCGATGAAGTGGAGTGCGTCGATGAGGACCGACGCCAGTTCCTTCTCCTCCGGTGAGTGGAGCTCCCCTCGAATCCGGGCCATGAGCCCCGCCGCTTCACCCAGGAGCGTCTTGATGGAAGTTTCCCCCTCAGAGGGGGAGAGAGGGGAGTCGGGGCTCCGGCGATAATCCTCGAAGCGGTAGTCCTGACCCAACTCGGAGATGAATAGTACGGCATCTCTCGCCGCCAGGAGCAGTTCTCTCTCCTCGGGAGAGGTCTGCTCCGTCAGGTACCTTCCGATGAGCCGTGGAGCCTCGAAGTTGAGAATCTCCCCTATCTTCATTGTGGTACCTCGGCGAAGAGCAAGGCGGGAGCGAGCAGCAGAATGCCTCCACTACAGGCGGCAACATAGAAAACCACCCCCGCAATGACGACAACGGCTCCGAGCGCAAGCTCATCCTGGTGGCGCTTGAGCCAATCGACGGCGGTGTCGATGGCCTCGAACTTCACAGGCTCACGGCCCGCCTCGCCCAGGCAGTTGGCAAGTTGCCTCATGCAAGCGGTCCTGCAGTAGCTCCATTTCCCAGTCCGCCAGGGACCGTATTGCCTCGTATCGTATATGTATTTGTCGACCTGATGGATTCTCGTGCTGGCCTGGCACTCCGGAACACAAATATCATATTGACGTTCGCATTCCGCCGCATCGAGTGAGACCCGGACGATGCGACCCTCGTCGGTCCGGACGCTCGCCAGGTTCCGGTACTCCGTCGGGTCGAAGTCCTTGGCGGGTTTCCAGGCATAGGTCGCCTGCCCATCTGCCGTATTCTTGATGACGAGCACGTACCTGGACAGGTCCCGCGGCCCGGATGAGCCCGCGACCATCGGCCGGGTGGCGCTACATGAGCCAAGGAGAAGGCATAAGCTCAACGCCATGAGCTTCCGCACCATCGTTCTGATGCTCCTATAGAAGTACCTGTGTTCCTGTGGGGCCATTGCTCGAATTCTTTGACACCCTCTCGGGGGGAATGGGTGCCTCTGCCGCGCGTCATGCTCCACCTCTTCCCTCCTTCAAGTCCACCAACGCCGCACCCGCCACCTTCCGGGCGAAGGTGTCAGGGGATTCGATTCGGAGCCTGCCCCTTTTCTGAGGAGGGCTTCACCGGCAACGAGCTGGCCGTGCCCCGGTTCACGGAGGCGGTCTGTGGCGGCGATGCGCTGTACGAATCCTCTGACACCCTCTGCGAGACACAGGGGCTCTGGCTCCTTCTGCGGACACCTGCGGGGCCGCAGCTCCCATGGGAGGGCGGACTGGTCAGGCGTATGCTCCAGGGATTTGGTGCTTGCTGGCGAGTCATCAGGGCAGAATCGAGCGCGGCTGTGGGTCTGGCTTTTTGACGGGCATGTAGCATTTGCCCTGATGCTCGGCCGTGCTGCGAGGGCAGGGCGCGTCAAGCTTGTGCTGGGTCCAACAGCCGCCTCGAATCTCTGTCTCGGTTACGGGGATGCAGGGAGGTCGCTTCTGTTCTTTGAAGGGCCCCTCCGGCATGGGGTATCCGATGATGCTGGGGAATGAGGTGTCTTGCGTATCGGTGAATGCGATGGGCTCATCGAGCGCGGCTTGAGCGACCCCTCCGGACACCTGTCGCGGCTCCGCATCCCCGGTAGGGCGGGGCCAGAGGAGGAGGGCGAAGCCCGCGAGGGCCACTCCGGCCCCTACGAGTCCCCAGTGCATCACCCGTTGGCGGAAGCGCGAGGGGGAGGGCTTTCGCGTGAAGTGGGCTCGCGCGTCCTCACGGTCATCAATGAGAGTCATGGCACCCGAGAGCCGGATGAGCATCAACGTCAATCCGTGGAGGACCGAGGACTGCGATGGAGGCGCCTTCCCGACTTCCAGTACGAGGGCGGTCGGCGAGGTGAAGCACTGGGCTCGTATGCTCCAGGGAATGTGCGTGCTCCAGTCCTCGCCCTTTCCTGGCATCACGAGCAGCGCCGAGGCTCCCGTCTCGATGTTGTGTGCCGCATAGAGGCGTCCCTCATCCGAGGGGATACCCTGGTATCGCTCGCCAATGAGGTACTGGCCGATACGCCCGCCCTTCCACTCAGGGGTGTCGCTCATGTTCGTGCCTCCCAATGCTCGTGCTTTCTCCTACCTTGAATGTCGGGTCACTGTACAGACGGGATAGGTGAGGGCAGCGGGTCCCGGAGACGGTGTCAAGGCCATGAAACGGCTCGGTGGGTGATGTCCGACCGACTACCGATTCGCCTAGACGAGGCATCACGGAAGTCGAGGTGTCCCATGCGGAGGTGTCGGCGGAGGTGTCAGAGGATTCGAGTCGGAACCTGCCCCTTTTCGAGGCGGGCTTCACCGGCACGAGCTACCCGTGGCTCCGGTTCACGGAGGCGGTCTGCGGTGGCGATGCGCCGTACGAATCCTCTGACACCCTCTGCGGGAGGCTGCGGATCAGTGGAGGTAGGGGGGGATTTCTCGGCGCGCTTCCGCGCTTTTCCTTCCCGCAGTGTGTCGCGCCAGTCGTGCTGCTCGAACTCTTGGGCACCTTCGTGATGCCTCCAGGCTCAAGCGGCGCCAAGTCCGGCGTGATACAGGGCAGGGAGAGAGGCAGCGCGAAACGGTACTCAGGCTGATTCGGCTAGCCTGAGCGCGCACGCCTCACCGTCAGCAACGTGGGCCCTTCAAATCAGGCAGGTGCGACAAAGGACTTCGCGAAAAAGCCTTACGCTCTGGAGTCCAGCTTGTCAAAGTTGCCCAACTGTTTGATGTCCCTTGAGCCGATAGTGGCGAAAGTCTTGATCTTGCCGCCAAGATTGTACCTTGAGTCTCCCTCTTGATATTTTGAGAGGAACTCTTCCTTACTGGCAACTCCAAAGATCGTCTTGAGGTCCGTGAAATAGCGTTTGGATTCAGCCTTGGAAAAAAGCGGAAATACCCGACCGTAACCAGCGTAAACAAGACTGAATGGAAACCAAAGCCTAAAACTGTTTGAATGAAGCAGACTGTAAAGGAACAAGACAAAATCAGCCTGCATGATCTCGTCAAATGTAGCGCTCTTTGTTGTCGCACGCTCCTTGAGAAGATCTGCCGTCACGCTCGCTCTTTGGAGTTTCTGGCTGCGAACCTCCTGCAGGAGCTTGGTGTAGCCGTGAAACCAAGCGAATCCTTCAAAAGAACTACCCCTGTGGTCATTGCTGATATAGTACTCTTGTGCAAGAAGGCTGTTCAGTGCGCTGAACTTGCCGTTCTTGATTAGGATGGCTGCAGTGTAAAGGAACAGCTCGTAAAGTATGAACCGATAATTGTCGGACCATGTGTCATTCCAGGAACTCATTGTTGGAGGGCGATGAAGATACTTCGACGCATCCTCAAAGAAGGTTCGAATGTCCTGAATGGTGTCGGCAATGTCTGTATACTTCACCAAGAAATCAACCAATTCGATGAAGTTGTCCCGGGGGGGCAGAAAATTGGCGACGTTGTCGCTGACGAGTTCGTCGAGACTCTTGTCAAAAGGCTCCTTGATGCGGAAGTCTTCAAGAGCCTCGGAGAACCGGTCAAAGTACTCGCGAATGGTTGCCTTGACATAGGGTTTTGAATTCTGCACAGCCTCCTTGACGGCGCGCAGTTGATGTCTCGTTTTGACGGGCACCTGCTCATCTTCGAGTAAGAATGCTGGAGGTTTTCCTAGAGCCGGGCGCTTGTGTAGAGGAATTTCATATATGGCACGAATCAATTGTTCGTAGTTCGCGCTCTCCTTTTCGGGAGAGGACATATCGATGTAAAGCCTGCTTTTGAAGAAAACTGGCAAATAGGGATCGCCATTTTCGGCCGTTTCAAAAACCAGCGCGATGAATTTGTTCTGGTCGGTTTTCTTGTAGACCTCAGCCGAGATGATCTGTGACTCAGTGCCGACACCGCCACGGCGATTGTTGGCTTTTTCTGAATACGTTTTGTCGCAAATGGCCAAGACTTTAGTGACGCTGGGATCGAGCACCATTTGTTCCATGAAAGCGTTTAGGTCTTGTCCTTCCTTGACATCATAGTCATCGAATATTGCGTGCACTCCGTGGTCGATCAATCTGTCAACGAGAGTGCGTACCCGCTCCTTGTGAGCCGGGGATGTCCAGCTATATGAGACGAATACCTTGGGCGAGGATGCATTCATGGGAATTTTTCTTTCCGACTGAGGCAGGCTCAGAACTCGATTACTCCTTTAGATTTCCACGGAGCGCGAAGAAATCGTTCCCTTCATGTACATGCTCCTCTTGGTTCTCTGGGCCTGATTGGGTTGGGAGTCCCACCTCGGAGTTCAGGCGGGAAAGCACACTAGTGGTGGTGCTCGTGATGGAGCTTGGTAGGTCCCGACCCTCCACCAGCGCGAGTAGTTCTTGCACGGATAGGCCCATCTTCGCAGCGAGTTCCCCTTCGGTAGTCTCTTCTGTGAGTATGGTGTTGAGTGCCGCTTGAAGGAGATGCGGCACCTCGACGGGTGGCTCGTCAGGCTCGTTGCGCCGGATGCCTAGACGGTTCATTTGTATGTAGGCGCGGCGCACTGCTGCCTCCGAGAAGAAGCCCAGCTCACGGCCGCGGTAGAGCAACGCTGCGAGCGACACCTTCCAACGCACCTTCAACTCGCGCAGGTGGTCAAAGTTGAGCCGACGCGGACATTCCTTACTGAAGGAACTGCGTGGCAGGAGGAATGCGCTGGCGAACTGGTCCGCTTGGCGCTCAAGTTCGGGGCTGCCGGGCACCACGTCCGGGTGCATGACGAGGTGGCCTAGTTCGTGCGCGGCATCGAACCTGGCGCGACTTGTGGAACCCTTGAAGCTGTTGAGGAACACATAAGGTCGTTTGTCGATCCACGTGGAGAATGCGTCCACGCGTCGGCAATCAGCATCCATGGGGATGACCATTACCCCGAGATTTTCCAACTCATTCACCATGCTACCGATGGGACCATCCTTCAGCCCCATCTCGCGACGTGCCATCTCCGCGCATGCTTCGACATCCTCAATGCTGCGCACTGGCCCAGGTGCATGCGGCACTTTGGGCTCGGGGAAGTCTACATCTTCCTCAAGCAATGCAACGAGTTCCTTGAGCAGCTCCCCTCGAGCGAGCACGTAACGTTGCTCGCGCACGCTGGAGGAGCGCTGGCTGCGGAACTGACATCGGTCGGGTACTACTGGGGGCGCCTTCGCCTCTCGAGCGAAGAAGCCAGGTGGGAAGCCCAACGCGAGGCTGAGTGCGAAGAGCGTCTGTGGCTCGGGGCGCGCTCGCCCATTCTCAAACTGCCCGATGGCGCTCGGAGATTTGCCCACCTTTTCAGCGAGTTCGTGCTTGAGCAGGCCACGCAGTTCGCGCGCCAGCGTTAGTTGCTCTGGGTTGAATGCGTGGGCGATGGAGAAGAGGGCGTTATGCGGAAGCATCCCCGGAATCCTTCTTGCCTTTGCGCTTCTTGAGGGTGACGTTGGGCACAGGCTTGGTTTCCTCCTGGGGCTTCGCCTCCGGCTGCGAGACCGCAGCCTCCGGCAGGCTAGGCTCCTCTACTCCGCGCTTCCAGAGGAGCGCCGTTTCCGACCAGCACGCCAAGTGGCCGTGCTCGTCCACGAGGGGACGGCACAGGTGCACCTCAAGAAACCCTTCCTTCTCGTTACCCATGTGGGCGAGAACCAGGACGTTATTCGTCACGCCAGGCTGGGGCTCAAAGTCGAAGGTGCCCTGCCGTGAAACCGTGGTGGGCCACTCGGAGCGGTCGCGAGGGAAGCTGGCGTTGATACCTGCGCCGGCCGGTCCCGTCACGCGATGAGCGGCCACCATGTGGTCGCCGAACTCGAACCAGAACGGCTCCTTCGCCGTCACCTTCACGAGGCCCGATTCCATGATGCGGTGCCAAACGAAGGTGTAGACGCTCATGCCATAAGTGCGCGCGTCGCTGCCTACCTCAGGCTGGTGAAGGTCGCTCGCGTCGGCATACGCCTGCGCGACACCGTCTACCAATTTGCGCAAAAGCTTGCGGTTCTCCGCACTGCCCATCAGATCGTCCAGCGTTCTCATCGACATCCCCGTCCCATGGACGCACCACGCGCCCACTCCAATCGTGTGGGCTCAAGATGGATCGCCGCTCGCTTCTTTGCAAGAACTAAAGTGAATCAATCATGAGGTGGGCACCGAAAGCAGTAAAATGGCCCCATTGGGTTAGAGGCAAGAGGAGACCGCGCTGTTCTGGAAGAGGGTCGATAATGAATGTGCGCACTCAGCCTACCTCTGTGTGAGCCATTTGGGCCCGCCGGGTGTTAGACGACTCGGAAGGTCGAATTGGCACGGAAGGTCCCGTGCATGCTCGATGGTCTCTTGCTGCTCATCCTCAAGAAGTTGGACCCCGAGAGGGATGCGGCCGCTCATGCTTGGCGGGAGGGCGAGGGGCAATCTTGCGGCTTGACCGCTTCTGGAGCCCGCCGAGCTGAATCGCCAGCGCGTGTGCCTCTATGGAAACGACACCTTCTGCCTCGTGTTCCCTCAAGCGGGTGCGGAGCCGAAGCCGGAAGAGGCGAGTGTTCCGACTGAGGCAGCGGTGAGAGCGGAGCCGAAAAGGAGTGCACGTCGCGAGTAGGCTCTTGCCGGGCTGCTGCGCAGGAGCTTCGCGTTGGATGTGTTTGCCTGCCCTCGGTGTGGAGGTCGGCGCCGGGTGCTGGTGTACCTAACGGCCCCTGGATGATGTGGAGGCGGCGGGATTCGAACCCGTGAGCAAGGCGATAGAAAACCCTAAGCAGGACGCGCTGTTACCCGCTATCGCCTTGATTCTCCTGGGGTTCGTCATCCCGTCCCGTCCCACCCCGTGCCCTCGTGTTCCACCCCTTTCCCCGCTGGCGGGGCACACTGGGGGCACATGCGCCCCACCTCCCCGCCTGCATCCCTCCCCACGCCGGGCGGTGTGCGACTGGCGGGGCCTCCTGAACGTGCAGCTCGCTCCCGGCTGCCGGGGTCCTGTGCCGGAGCTGCTGCGGCAGGGGGCATCGGCTTAACGGCTGTGAGGGCTCAACCGGAGCGATGACGGGGACGCCATTAGAGGCGCGAGCGGCCTGAATGCCCGGTATCCCCCCGCTACGGGCAAGCGGTCGCCTGTCGCGGTACTGTCCATGAGAGCGCGCCCGGCTGGCACCGTTACCGCCCTGGAGCCCTCCACAGCCCCGAGATGCGGCTGCCGTGTGCCGTTCCCGTCAACCCGTCCCAAGCCCCAGCAACCGCCCCGCTAGAGCCCTCCACAAGCCCGAGCTGCGGCTGCCGTGTGCCGCTCCCCTCCGCCAGCCCCGAGCGTCAGCAGCCGCGCCGCTGGAGCCCCCTGCGCAGTCCAGGTGCGCGCCTCGCCGTTCCCAGCGGCCCGGGGGCGGGTGCGTGCAACCTAGCGCCCTGTTGCCTGCACCATGCCTGCGCATGAGCTGCCCGCTGTGTTGGCGCTCGCCCTGGCCCGAGCTGCGGCTGCGGCACCCTGGCCCCCTTGCCTCTCCCCTGGCGTGCGTCCGTGGTTGTCGGGGTGCGCAGGCATACTCCGAGCCGCCCCACCAGGACCCTCTAGGTCCTGACTCGATTGGAGGACGTATCCATGCGTTTCCGAGCCTGCCTTGTACTTCTGATCCTGGCCTCAGCCTGCGCGAGCGCACCCGCCCCGCAGTCGATGCCACGGCCCCATGCCTTCGCGTCGACTCCCACCTCGGGCCCGCGCATCCGGCTCGCTTCCGCGCCGATGGAGCCGACACCGGAACGGTCGTGGATTGGAAAGGCGGACCTGGACAAGGCCAGGGCACTGCTATCTCGGGCACGCCAAGACATCGAGCCGCGTCAGTGGGAACAGTTGAACCGCAAGCTCACCGCAGCGGAACGGGCCTTCGAGCGCTTCTCGCGCGCCGCGAAAGCGAGCGGGCAAGCCGCCGAGGTGGTGAGGGGGGCGGAGGGCGTCGCGCAGGCGGGACGCGCCAGGACGCTGGCTGAATTCCTCCCCCGGGTGGGCCCCTTGCTCGTGGGCCTCGTCCTGCTCTATCCCTCCAGCACCGCCGGGCCGGAGATCGACCGTCGCCCGGAGTGGGTGGACGCTCAAGGGGAGTACGAGGCCCGTCTGCGGGAGGTGGCGGAGGAGTCGCGATGGCTCATGGAGCAGCTTGTGCCACAGGATGCAGAGGAGGCGGTGCCGGACTTTGATTCGGAACTGGTTGCGACGGTCGCAGTCCCCCCCCATTGGCGGACCCGGATCAATCCGGCGACGGGCAAGAACTATTCTAGCGAGGAGGAGTACGAGCGGGTTCCCCTCTACCCGGGGCAGACCTGCAAGAACAGCCTGCTCGACAAGCTTGAAGCGGAGAAGGATCAGCTCCTCAGGGAGATCCCCCGTTACAATCCGAGGGAGCGCAACACGAAGAGTGAAAAGAAGCTGGACAAGGTGCCGTGCTCCAAGATCCGACTGCGTCTTGAAGCCATGAGGAAGGTTCTGGAGAAGCGGTGGGAGATTCAGAAAGAATGCTTTGGAGGCAAGCCCGACTCGGGCCACAACACAGCCATGACAGAACTCGAAAAGGGCCTTGCGGCAGCCAAGGCTCTCGAATCGAAGAATTGCGCCCCGGGTCATCCAATGTCGGAGCTGTGAGTCATGTCGAAAGAACTCTTCACAGCAATCAAGCAGCACGATACGTCCCGGATCAAGGCACTGCTGGCCGAGGGGGCCGATCCGAACGAGCCGCAGTCGGAGCCTCCAGGATTGCGTCCGCTTCATGTGGCCATCTACGAACTCGCGGATGGAGGCGAACTCGACGTCATCTTGGCGCTCCTCAAGCATGGCGCGGATGTCAACGCGTGGGACGTCGAGCGGGACAGGACTCCCTTGTTGGTGGCAGTCTGCGAAAACGAACTGGCAGCAGCCGATGCGCTCGTAAAGGCGGGGGCCGAGCCCAACGTGCGCAGCAGCGACGGAATCACGCCGCTGCGGTCGTCCGTAGAGGATGGCAATCTGGACATGGCCTCGCTCCTCCTGGAGGCAGGGGCCACTAAGACGATCAACGACTGGGGCGGGCTGCTCGGATTCACCGCGCTCGGGATTGCGATATGGCAGTTGGATATCCCGATGATGAAATTGCTTCTCGACGCAGGCGCGGATCCAGAAGCCCCGGACGATTCCCGCAGGCCTACCCGCGAACGCCTGCCGCCACGCGATGACTCCGACCCTCAGAAATGGGATGCCGCGTTCGAACTGCTGAAAGAAGCGAAAGGCCGCAACCCATAGGATGGAGGGGGAGCAAGGGACTGGGAGGCTCACGGACGCGCCGCTTGACCTGGACAACCCCGCGCACCTGGACGCGCTTAAACGGGCCTACGAGCGCTTCCCGGAGATCGGCGGGCGCGCAGCCCCTTGAGGCTCGGCACGGCTCGCGCTGGCCTTGCTCAGGGCCCCTTCGCTTTGCCCTCGGGGAACGTGACGTTCCCAAGGGTGATGGTGCGCGGCCCGGTTGCCTCCCACAGTTTGAGGGTGCAGGGGCAGCCGAGCTGCGCGGGCGCCGCCTCCAAGCCCACCACGAAGGCACCGGCACTATTCGCGGGGATGGGCGCCAGTGGCCAACGGGCAAGCTCCACCTGTCCCCCTGTCGCGTCCACCAGCGCCGCCCCCGCTAGCGTCCAGGGCTCGGCGCCGGGGTTTAAGAGGAGCAGCCGCACAGCCACGCTTGCCGGGTGGGTCTCGCCCGTGGGCGTGTAGCTGTAACTCCAGGCCCCCTTCACCCCGAGCGCGTTGGCTGGAGGCTTCGTCAGAAAGCCAAGCTGCTTGAACGCCACGACCCCGGCCCCTTCCAGCCACGCGGCCTCCATGAGCCCGCCCGGCTCCCCACGCTCGGCCAGAAGCCGCGCTTTGTCTTCCTGGCACTGGCGCGCTTCGGCCTGTGCTTCGTCACGCTCTCTCTTGAGCACGTTGTCGATGATCACCGAGAAGCGCGGGAATTTGGACGAGCCGGGCGTCGCGGCCTGAAACTGGCGGGCAGAGGTAGGTGGAGGTAGCGAAGAGGGCCGGGACGAGGGCGCCAAAAAGAAGAGGGCCCGGAGCTGGTACCTCCGGACCCTCAGGCCGAATCACGGGGACGCGATGCGGGAGGAGCACGCTCGCACGAGGCCGTGAGGCGGTCCAGTTTCCAGGCGTCTCGAGCCTGGGGACGCGTGGATTCACTGCGGATGGCGCAGTGCGCGCTCGGCACCTGCCGGGCACTCTTCTACCTGTGCCGTCGGCACGACCGGGGCCAGCGCTACTGCTCGCGTGAGTGTAGTGCGCAGGCGCGCCGCCAGAGCCAGCGGGAGTCGGGGCGGCGCTACGCGCGCAGCTTCGCGGGCCGGTGGGCCGCGGCCAGGCGCCAGGCCCGGAGCCGTGAGCGGCGAGCACGGAAAGTCACGCATCAGGGTAGCCCGCCGCTGGAGGGCGCGGGCACCTTGGCGCCGCCGACGCCAGAGGTCGCCCTGGAGGCCACCACTTTTCGCGTCGGCCAGGAGCCGACTGATGCGGACAGAGGGGAAGAGAAGGACACCGGGCGAGTGCCCGGTGCCGAGGCGGACGAGGGACGGGCTGGCGAGGGCGCTGTGGCGAGCGTGCGCGCCCCTGCCAGTGCCGGGAGCGGTGCACGCTGCGCGGTGTGCGGATGCCGTGCGGACTTCGTCCGTCATGGGCCCTGGGAGCCACGCCCCGGGCCCCGGGCCAGGAGGGCGCCATGGTGACTGACGAGCAGCGCGCCCGCATCCGCCGCCTCTACTTCGCCGAGCACTGGAAGGTGGGCACCATCGCCGCCGAGCTGGGCGTGCACCACGACACCGTGAGGGGAGCCCTGGAGGTGGAGCGCTTCGTGCGCACCACCGCCCGGGTGAGGCCCACCATGCTTGACCCCTACCGGGATTTGATTGCCCAGACACTGGCGCAGCACCCCAAGCTGCGCGCCACGCGCTTGTACGAGATGCTCCGTGCTCGCGGCTACCAGGGCAGCGCCCTCCAGGTGCGGCGCTACGTGGCCCGGCACCGGCCGGTGTCCTCGGCCGAGGCCTACTTGCGGCTGTCCACGCTGCCGGGTGAGCAGGCCCAGGTGGACTGGGCCCACTTCGGCCGGCTGCGCATTGGCGGGGCCGAGCGCCCCCTGTGCGCCTTCGTCCTGGTGCTCTCCTGGTCGCGCGCTCTCTACGCGCGCTTCGTCCTGGAGCAGTCCCTGGAGAGCTTCCTGCGCTGCCACACCCTGGCCTTCCAGGCGCTGGGCGGGGTGCCGCGCTCCCTGCTGTATGACAATTTGAAGAGCGTGGTGTTGGAGCGCGTGGGCGACCACATCCGCTTCCACCCCAAGCTGCTGGAATTCGCCGGCCACTACCACTTCGCTCCCAAGCCCTGCGCTCCCTACCGCGGCAACGAGAAGGGCAAGGTGGAGCGCTCCATCCACTACCTGCGCCACTCCTTCTTCGCCGCACGTACCTACTCCTCGCTGGATGACCTCAACTCCCAGTTGTCGCGCTGGATTGAGGACACCGCCCACGCACGCCCCCTCCCACAGGACACCTCTCGCCGCGTGCACCGGGCCCTGGAGGAGGAGCGGCCCCGACTGCTTCCCCTGCCAGGGAATGCCTTCAGCTGCGACGTGGTGCGCACCCTGCACAGCGGCAAGACGCCCTACGTCCGCTTCGACGGCAACGACTACTCCATTCCCCACACCCTGGTGACAAAACCTCTCACCCCGCCTTATTCACGAGAGGTGCAGGAGGATGACCGGAAAAGGAGGGTGACGCGCCTGACCTCCCGAGTGGTAGAGGGGTGTTGTTCAGACATCCACCACCACAAGGCAGGAGGCGCGTCATGGGTGAAATCCTCAACGACTTCGGGCTGGAGTTCAACGGCTCCGTGAAGCTGGAGGCGAGGGCGGAGCGGTTGACGTCGGAGGCAGGTGCGGTGCTGCTGAGGGAGGTGGACGAGCGGTTGGGGCTGACGCGCTGGCTGGGGGAGATGTTGACGGACACGCGAGACGAGAAGCGGATAACCCACTCGCTGAGGGAGTTGGTGCGCACGGACCTTCTGCTGTTGGGGCAAGGGTGGAGAGACCACGACGACGCGGACGCGCTCAGGAGGGACGCGGCGTTGAGGTTGGCGGTGTCGGACAGCAAGAGCAGCGTGCCGCTGAGGGGGAAAGAGGGGGGAGCGGAGGGGTTGGCCTCACAGCCCACCTTGTCGCGGCTGACGGCCATGTTGGCGCGAGAGGAAAACCGGAAGGTGCTGCACGAGGCGCTGGTGTGGCAGACGGGGCGGAGGCTGAGGCGCAGCAGCCCAAGGGCCAGAAGCTCAAGCAGGTGACGGTGGACGTGGACGGGTTGCCGGTGGAGGTGCATGGGCACCAGGAGGGCAGCGCGTACAACGGGCACTACGGAGTACGCATGTACCACCCGATTGTCGCCAGTCTGGCCGAGACGGGAGACCTGCTGGACGTGAGGTTGCGCGAGGGAAACGTGCACAGCGCCAATGGAGCGCTGGAATTCATCGACGAGTTGCTGGGGCGAGTGGAGAAGGAGGTGTGTGAGGTGGCGGCGGTGCGCTTCGACGCGGGCTTTCCCGAGGAGAAGCTGCTGGCGAAGCTGGAGGAGCGAGGCACGCCCTACGTGGCGCGCGTGCGCAACACCAGCGTGTTGCAGCGGGAGGCGGCGCTGCCGCGCTTCATGAATTCGGGAGTGCCGCAGGGGAGCCGGGCACCCACCTGTACGAATGGGAGTACCAGGCGCAGGGCTGGAGCCGTGCGCGGCGCGTGGTGTTGGTAGTGCTGGAGAGGAAGGACGAGCTCTTCCCGCACGCCTTCTGGCTGGTGACGAGCTGGAGCAAGGAGCAGATGCCGGCCGAGGCGCTGCTGGAGCACTACCGCCAACGCGGCACGGCGGAGGGCCACTTCGGAGAGCTCATGGACGTGCTGGCCCCGGCGCTCTCCTCGGCCAGACGGCCCAAGTCCAAGTACCGGGGGCAGCCGCCCGTCCAGCGCGCGGTGTCCATCGACGCCTTCGCCAACAACGAGGTACGCCTGTTGCTCAATGCCCTGGCCTACAACCTGGTGCACGCCGCGCGCGTGCTGATGGAGCAGGCCACGGGCGAGGGCTGGGGCTGCTCCGTGTGCGCGAGCGGGTGCTCAAAGTAGCCGCGCGGGTGCTGTTA